>NZ_JHAK01000039.1:0-586 GCF_000765485.1 Thalassobacter sp. 16PALIMAR09 | reverse complement strand
ATTGAAGCAGGCGTCCCCACCAAGACACATATCCTGAACCTGCTGCACCGATTGATCGACCGCAGACCGACAGATCATCCAGAGGTCGATCCGCCGGATGCGCTGGCATTGCAGACGACGCCAGAGGCCAATGTAGATCGCTATGACGACCTGAGACAGACTGGGGAGAAGCGCCATGCGTCATGATCCAGCTGTAGCGTCCATCGTCATCATGCTGCGCAGCCTCAAGCTCTATGGCATGGCAAATGCGGTCGAAGACTTGGTCGCCCAAGGAGCGCCAGCGTTCGAAGCGGCGATACCGCTTCTATCACAACTGCTCAAGGCCGAGATCGCAGAACGGGAGGTGCGGTCCATTGCTTACCACACCAAAGTCGCCCGCTTCCCCGCATACAAAGATCTCACCGGCTTCGATTTTGCGTCCAGTGAGATCAACGAAGCGACAGTGCGGCAGTTGCACCGCTGCGAGTTTATCGAAGCGGCCGAGAATGTCGTGCTGATCGGCGGTCCCGGAACGGGCAAAAGCCACACGGCCACCGCAATCGGGGTACAAGCTATCGAGCACCACAGGCGCAAGGTCCGCTTCTTT
>NZ_JHAK01000038.1:0-586 GCF_000765485.1 Thalassobacter sp. 16PALIMAR09 | reverse complement strand
GAAGAAGCGGACCTTGCGCCTGTGGTGCTCGATGGCCTGAACGCCGATTGCTGTAGCTGTGTGGCTCTTACCTGTGCCTGGACCACCAATAAGCACGACATTCTCGACCGCTTCGATAAACTCGCAGCGGTGCAGCTGCCGCACCGTCGCTTCGTTAATCTCGCTGGACGCAAAATCGAAGCCGGTGAGGTCTTTGTATGCGGGGAAGCGCGCCACCTTTGTGTGGTAAGCGATGGACCGTACCTCCCGTTCTGCGATCTCGGCCTTGAGCAGTTGTGATAGAAGCGGTGTCGCCGCTTCAAACGCTGGCGCACCTTGTGCGACCAAGTCTTCGACCGCATTTGCCATGCCATAGAGCTTGAGGCTGCGCAGCATGATGACGATGGACGCTCCGGCTGGATCATGACGCATGACGCTTCTCCCCAGTCTGTCTCAGGTCGTCATAGCGATCTACATTGGCCTCTGGTGTCGTCTGCAATGCCAGCGCGTTCGGCGGATCGACCTCTGGGTGATCTGTCGGTCTGCGGTCGATCAATCGGTGCAGCAGGTTCAGGATGTGTGTCTTGGTGGGGACACCTGCTTCAAG
>NZ_JHAK01000037.1:0-1031 GCF_000765485.1 Thalassobacter sp. 16PALIMAR09 | reverse complement strand
CTCTGGTTGCCGCCAAGCCCCCAGACCCAGGCGCCCTCAATCCGATCGATGAAGAAGACATGGCCTTGCCAGCTGGAGCGGCCCCGGGGAATGATCCCGATGTCTCCTTGCCGGGATTCCGCGGTCTCCACCGGGACACCCCAGTCGAGATAAGACCGCGCGGTCAGCTTGCGAGTAGAGCGGATCCCAGCTTTCTCCAAGCAATGCCCGACAAAGGCCGCACACCAGGCGACGCTGTCATGTTCCACCCAATCGTGACCGATAGACCCATACATTTCCATGATGGCGGGGTTGTTCTCGGGGCCCGGGCCTTCAGTTGTGCCGATATAGCTGCGCGCAATGTCGAACGGTGTCATGATCTGCTCCCATGCAAATGCAAACAGCCGCCCCAAGGGACGGCTGCGATCATAGTGTTAGATTTTCGGGCTTCAGGCGGGCGATCTCACCCGGCACCGGCCCCTTCAAAGACGGTGTCCTTGGCCTGCATCAGCCAATCATCCACGGCGGCGGCAACAGACGGGCCAAGACCTACCAGCCCCGTGAGTTGGATTTCAAAGAGGCCTTTGGTGTTTTCGGGATCGCACCAATGCCCGTCATACGCGAGCACCAACCGCTTGACCGCTGCCACGGGATCTGGCGATGTCTCGATCTGTGCTAAAATCGCTTCGATCTCAGTCATAATCTGATCCTCCCTCAGTCATTTCTTGAGCCCCAATTGGTCATCGTGATTGGCCGCTTCAAGTGCGCGGTCCAATCTGCGTCGCTACTTCTTGCGACTGAGCCAAGCAGCAAGAAGTGCCTCTGCCCCACGCGGGCCGAGATAGGCGAGTGTTGCGACAAACCCAGTGGATACTGGCTGCGACAGGCCAATATGGCGTGCCGCCGCCTCCCCAATCAGCGCCATGCCGACGGCGACGGGGATTTCCCAGAGAAGCTCCTTGCCGAAGAAGCGGCGGTTGCCGAGCTTTACCTCCCCCGAATGCCACATGAGCCGGCCGGTAAAGGCGCCGATCAGCGTGGTCACGGCCCCG
>NZ_JHAK01000036.1:0-1038 GCF_000765485.1 Thalassobacter sp. 16PALIMAR09 | reverse complement strand
GATTGATTGCCGCCAAGGCCCCAGACCCAGGCCCCCTCAATCCGATCGATGAAGAAGACATGGCCTTGCCAGCTGGATCGCCCCCTTGGGATAATCCCGATGTCTCCTTGCCGGGCATCCGCGGTCTCTACCGGGACACCCCAGTCGAGATAAGACCGTGCGGTCAGTTTACGGGTCGAGCGGATCCCAGCCCGCTCGAGACAGTGCCCGACGAAGGCTGCGCACCAGGCGACGCTGTCATGTTCCACCCAATCGTGACCAACAGACCCATACATTTCCAGGATAACGGGATTGTTCTCGAGACCCGGGCCCTCGGTTGTGCCGATGTAACTGCGGGCAATATCGAACGGTGTCATGATCTGCTCCCATGCAAATGCAAACAGCCGCCCCAAGGGACGGCTGCGGTTTGACGGTAAATAAAAATTGGCTCTTGAATGGTCTTGAGCGTTTAGCTCGCTTTGGCATCCTCAAAGACAGTGTCTTTGGCCTGCAACAGCCAATCATCAACCGCGGCGGCCACGGAAGGACCAATGCCCGCCAGACCCATGAGTTGAACCTCAAAGAGGCCGTGGGCGTTTTCGGGCTCACACCAATGGCCGCTATGGGCGAGCACCAACCGCTTGACCGCTGCCACGGGATCCGGCGCGTTTTGTACCTGCGCCAAAACAGCTGCGATCTCATTCATAATCTGATCCTTCCTTAGTCGTTTCTTGAGCCCCAAATGGTCGTCGTGATTGGCCGCTTCAAGTGTGCGCGCCCAATCTGCGTCGCTACTTCTTGCGACTGAGCCACGCGGCAAGGAGAGCCTCGGTACCGCGCGGGCCCAAATAAGCGAGCGTGGCCACAAACCCGGTGGAGACAGGCTGCGACAGCCCAATGTAGCGCGCCGCCGCCTCCCCGATCAGCGCCATGCCGACGGCGACGGGAATTTCCCACAGGAGCTCCTTGCCAAAAAAGCGGCGATTGCCGAGTTTTACTTCGCCCGAATGCCACATCAGCCGGCCGGTAAAGGCGCCGATCAGCGTGGTCACGGCCCCA
>NZ_JHAK01000035.1:0-1096 GCF_000765485.1 Thalassobacter sp. 16PALIMAR09 | reverse complement strand
GCGATCAGCTCAACGTTGAACTTCAGGTTGTCGCCGGGCATCACCATTTCGGTGCCTGCGGGCAGCTCAACCGTGCCGGTCACGTCCGTTGTACGGAAGTAGAACTGGGGACGGTAGTTCGCGAAGAATGGCGTGTGACGGCCACCTTCTTCTTTGGTCAGAATGTAGGCCTCAGCTTCGAACTTCGTGTGGGGCTTCACGGACGCGGGCTTACACAGCACCTGGCCACGCTCAACGCCTTCACGGTCAACACCGCGCAGCAGGGCGCCAACGTTGTCACCAGCTTCACCACGGTCCAGCAGCTTGCGGAACATTTCAACACCGGTACAGGTTGTTTTCGATGTGTCGCGGATACCAACGATTTCGATCTCGTCGCCAACGTTCAGAACGCCACGCTCGATACGGCCCGTCACAACAGTCCCGCGGCCAGAGATCGAGAACACGTCCTCGATGGGCATCAGGAACGGCTGGTCAACAGCACGTGCAGGCGTTGGGATGTAGGCGTCAACCTCTTCCATCAGCTTGCGGATCGAGGACTCACCGATGTTCTCGTCGCGGCCTTCGAGGGCTGCAAGAGCCGAACCAGGCACAACGGGGATGTCGTCGCCGGGATACTCATACGAGGACAGCAGCTCACGGATTTCCATTTCAACCAGCTCGAGCAGCTCTTCGTCGTCCACTTGGTCGACTTTGTTCATGTACACGACCATGTAGGGGATACCCACCTGGCGGCCGAGCAGGATGTGCTCACGTGTTTGGGGCATGGGGCCATCGGCTGCGTTCACAACCAGGATTGCGCCATCCATCTGAGCCGCACCGGTGATCATGTTTTTGACGTAGTCGGCGTGGCCGGGGCAATCAACGTGGGCGTAGTGACGGCCTTCGGTCTCATACTCAACGTGTGCGGTCGAAATCGTGATACCGCGGGCTTTCTCTTCGGGCGCGCCATCAATCTGGTCATACGCTTGGAAGTCGCCAAAGTACTTCGTGATCGCTGCCGTCAGGGTCGTCTTGCCGTGGTCAACGTGGCCAATCGTGCCAATGTTAACGTGCGGTTTAGAACGTTCAAACTTTTCCTTAGCCATGGGTGGCCTCC
>NZ_JHAK01000034.1:0-1232 GCF_000765485.1 Thalassobacter sp. 16PALIMAR09 | reverse complement strand
TTGGACCTGTCGCGTTTTAGTGCCGCCCCAAGTGCTCGTTTAAGCCACCTTTCGTTCGAAGGCGACAGGGCTTTTCCAGCCCAGTGCTGAGTGACGGCGGCGTGGATTGTAGAACCCGTTTATGTATTCGAAGATCGCCATTTCAGCCTTCCGACGGGTCTCCCAAGGATGCCGCCAGATCAGTTCAGCTTTGATGGTCTTGAAGAACGTCTCGACGGCGGCGTTGTCGTAACAATTACCCTTACCGCTCATCGATACTTTGAAGCCGTTCTGGCGCAGGATTTTCTGGTAGTCATGGGAACAATATTGCGACCCGCGATCCGTATGATGGATGCAGCCTTTGGGCGGCTGCCGGAACGCGATGGCCATATTCAACGCCCGGATCGCCAAGTCGCGTTTCATCCGATTGCTCACGGCCCAGCCGATAACACGCCTTGAATGCAGATCGAGGATCACGGCCAGATACAGCCAGCCTTCGCGGGTCCAGACATAGCTGATATCCCCCGCCCACTTTTGATTTGGCAGGTCAGCTGAGAAGTTTCGATCCAGCAAGTTCGGCGCGATATTGAACTTGTGGTCACTGTCTGTCGTGACCTTGTGTTTGCGTGTTCTGACAACAGATATCCCGTTCTGGCGCATCAACCTGCCAACACGACGGTGGCCCACGTTCAAACCGATCTCCTTCAACTCTTCGGTCATTCGTGGGCGGCCATAGCTCCCCAAACTAAGCCGCGACTGCTCTTTGATATGAGCCAGCGTGACCAGATCAGATCGCTGCCTACGACTGGCTGGGCGACTGCGGAATGCGCGTAACCCGCGTGCGCTGACACCGACGACCTCGCACAACCGGGCGGCTGGAAAGCTGCCCCTGTGTTCTTCGACAAACCTAAATCTCATTGCTTTAGGCCCGCAAAGAACTGGGTGGCTTTTTTTAAGATCTCCCTCTCCTCCTTCAGGAGCCGGTTCTCCCGTCGAAGTCGATCATTCTCTTGAGCCAGGCTCAAATCCTCTTTGGAAACCACGTCTGTGTCTCGGTGTGCAGTGATCCATTTGTTCAACGTCGACATGCCAACACCCAGATCGTCAGCCACCTGCTTACGCGTCAGCCCACTGGTTAATGCGATGCGCACCGCATCTTGTCGAAATTCGTCTGTCCGTTTCAGTCCCATAGTTCATCTCCTTTGTTGCAGTAAATGCTATCAAAGGAGCGGCATCAAACCGTGACAGGTCCA
>NZ_JHAK01000033.1:0-1471 GCF_000765485.1 Thalassobacter sp. 16PALIMAR09 | reverse complement strand
TGTCTCCATCTCTGCGGACAATTGCGCAGCCATCAGGGCCGCGACACGCGTGGGCCAGGTGATCCAAAGATCCCGCTCCTGACGGGCCAGATGAAACACCAACGTCTCGGCCCGGGCGCGATCCACCAGCACGCCCCTCTTCTTTTGGATCGCCAGCTGGCGCTCTTGAGCTTGGTAGACCGTGAGCGCGGTGCGCGCCTTGATATAGGATGTGTTGTCACCGGGACCTGAGACTGTCGGCCCGTCGCTTGTTGCACCGAAACCACCACGTGAGCGCATCTGTTGATCCGGGTCGGTCGTCGAACCGCGGCGAGTATCGGACGCCGCAGCGTTGATAGACCCGTCTGCAAAAAGCACCAGGCGACCGGTCTTGCGGGCTTTTTGCACGGCGCCGCGTGAGATCCCGGCGTGTTCGGCGTAGGCGCGTTCAGATAGTCCTTCCATGACCTGTTCCAGAGCCTCAGAGCATTGTTATTAAACGGATAAATATATCTATTTGAGTTGATTAGACTTCCGTGTCGAGCGACTCTCACATCAAGCAAACAGCCTGATTGGAGAGAGCCCATGAGCACACGCGCACAGATTGCTATACAGACCGGACCCGAAGAATGGGCCCACGTTTACGTCCACTACGACGGCTACCCAGAGCACATGTTGACAGCACTTCACACTTGGACGCCCGAGGACATCCTTGCCGCCCGCGAGATCCGGGACGTCAGCGCCGAGGCGCTGGACTGCTTTGATCCGCCGCGGCCGCCGCGGATCTTGCCGCGACCAACCCGCGCCTTTGGCCATTTGTATGTCTGGCACGACGGCGCGTGGGCGGAAGCGGAGGCAGAGCAATGACCGAGCTCGTTCTGCCCAGTCAAAACGAGGCTCACGGGTTTTATGGCCAGATGATCACCTGCGCGCTGCGGGACAGGCCGACGGATCGGATCTGGACGGTGACCTGCGCCTTTATCGGTCTGGCGACAGGTGCCGGTACCGAAGATGAGATGCGCGGCATCAGGGATTTTTTGGACAGCTCCATGGGACGGCATTTTGCCGATGATGTGATTGAGGCGCTGCAAGGCCGCACCATAAACAATGAAATCGCGATCATTAAAGCCATCGAGAAATGGCAAGCCTGGACGATAAGCCTTGAAACCCAGCGGAAAGAAGGCATCCCGGCCGGGCTGCCGTACCTCACTGGTTGGGTCCAGCACTTTGTAATCTTGGGCGCGAATGACACCGCCGACTGACGGCACACAGCAACACCAAAAATATGGAGGCACCGATGCCGAAGATTACCGACATACAATCCATTATTCTCACACGTGCCGCATCCCGCCCTGGCAACTTGGCCATGCCGTTGCCCAAGGGGTTGGCAGGCGCTGCGGCCAAGATGACCATCGGCAAGATGATCGAGCGCGGCTGGCTTGAAGAGGTCGATGCCAATCTCCGCCGCAAAGAGCCGCTCTGGCGCGAGACT
>NZ_JHAK01000032.1:0-1550 GCF_000765485.1 Thalassobacter sp. 16PALIMAR09 | reverse complement strand
AGGCGCGCCAAGCGGCACCGAGGGCAGGAGGCTCAGCACCCCCTCGCGCTGTTCGATGACAACGGAGCGTTGGGTGACGCCTTCAAAGCGAAACAGGCCGATCTGGCCCAAGCGGGTGTAGAGGTTGGGCAGGATGTTGATGGCCTGCGTCATCTCGGCGAGCGAATAGCCGCCCGCATCAAACGGGTTGCGCGTGATGGTCATGGGGAACTCCGGGGAATGAGGGGGTGACGCGCACAAGCGCGGTGATTGGAACGGGCAATCCGCCGGATTAGGCGGCGTCGCGCGGGATGATGCCGAGCGCGGTCAGCTGGGCGTGCTTGGCCGCCGTTTTGGCCGTGTCATCGACGCTGGCGTCAAAGACCAAGGTAGCTTTTGAGACAATGGCCGGACCGCGCACGATGACGACGGCCTTTTGGTCTGCGGCACTGGCATCGGTGGCGTAGAGAAGCACAGCGGCCGCATTCTGTGCGCCATCACTGCCTGCTGCAGTGCTGAGCTTCATCTTGCCGCTCGCCGTGATGCGGCCGAGCACCGCGCCAACGGGGTAGTCGGTGCCGGACAGTAGCGTGACGGTCTCGCGGGTGTAGTTGGGGTTTAGCTCGTATTTGAGGACATCGCCCATGGTGGGCGGTTGGGTCAGCACGGACATGGGGTATCTCCAGAATGGGGGCAAAAAAATCCCCCGCTGGGGAGGAGCGACGGGGGATCAGGGGAGCGGTGCAGCGTTGGGGGTGGGAAGTGTTAGCCCCTGCTGCCCGCCGAGGCAGCCTTCTTCGCGGCAGCCACAATCGGGCTTTCCGTAGATTTGGGTAGAACAGGGGACGGCGGTGCCGCTACAATATCGCGTGCATCTGCGGCTGCGCTCGCTTGGTCCAAAACCAACCGGCGCAAAGCCTCTGGGGCTGTTCCGTCGCGGAGCGCTCTCGCCGCATCGATTGCGATCCCGAGGCGGCCAGCTTGGGCTGTAATCTCGGCAATCTCCGCTGCGGACTCGCGAAGCTGCGCGGAGATCTCTGCCAGATTGGAAGGGTTCGTGCCGGCCGGTGTAGGTGATGCCACGGCAGCGTCTAAGGCGGTCCCTGTGTCTTCTTGCAGCATCTCTTCTATATCGTCTGGGGCGTTGGATAGCTGTTCTGCTTCGTGTAGCACCGAGTCTTCGGCGTCGGTATTTTCTGTATTTGCCTCAGCGATGTCTCGATTGGCGCTCATGGCGGCCTCCTTTGGTCTGGGATAGGTTACGCGCGGCAGTCGCGCGGTGGGCGATGGGGCGGATAGGCTTTCGCGGAACCGGGCAAAGCCGCGGGAGAGATCGATAATCTCATCGGCCAAACCAGCTGCAACAGCCTCCGGCCCGCGATAGGTTGCCGCCTCGGTCGCAAGCGCCGCGTCCTGGCTCAAACGCCCAGCTCGGCCTGCGGCAACAGTCTCGGCGAACAGGAAGCGTAGGGCATCGATCTCTCGCTGGATGTCATTGCGCACGCTCTCGGGCAGCGGCGCATAGGGATTGCCATCAACCTTATGGTCACCAGAATGGATCATCGTCACGC
>NZ_JHAK01000031.1:0-1552 GCF_000765485.1 Thalassobacter sp. 16PALIMAR09 | reverse complement strand
GGGTGCGCCCAGTGGTACCGAGGGCAGGAGGCTCAGGACGCCTTCGCGCTGCTCAATGACGACTGAGCGTTGAGTGACGCCTTCAAAGCGGAAGAGGCCGATCTGGCCAAGGCGGGTGTAGAGATTGGGCAGGATGTTGATGGCCTGGGTCATCTCAGCGAGCGAATAGCCGCCCGCGTCAAACGGGTTGCGTGTGATGGTCATGGGGAACTCCGTGGAATGAGGGGACTGCGCAGCTGCGCGCTTGGGATCATAGGGCGATCGGTAGGATCAGGCGGCGTTGCGTGGGATGATGCCGAGCGCCACGAGCTGGTTGTGTTTCGTGGCGGTTTTCGCGGCGTCATCTACGCTGGCGTCGAAGACTAGGGCCGCTTGTGAGGCGATGGCCGGACCGCGCACGATGACGACGGCCTTTTGGTCTGCGGCACTGGCATCGGTGGCGTAGAGAAGCACGGCGGCAGCATTCTGTGCGCCATCACTGCCTGCTGCAGTGCTGAGCTTCATCTTGCCGCTCGCTGTGATGCGTCCGAGGACAGCCCCAACGGGATAATTGGCGCCGGCCAGCAGCGTGATGGTTTCGCGGGTGTAGTTGGGGTTCAGCTCGTATTTGAGGACATCGCCCATGGTGGGCGGTTGGGTGAGCACGGACATGGGCAATCTCCAAAAGATTGGGGGTCAAAAAGAAATCCCCCGCCGGGGAGGAGCGGCGGGGGATCAGGTGGGCGGCAGCTATTGGGGTGAACGGTTCAGCCCCTGCTGCCCGCCGAGGCAGCTTTCTTCGCGGCAGCCACAATCGGGCTTTCAGCGGATTTGGGCAGAACGGGGGACGGAGCTACCGCTACAATGTCGCGTGCATCTGCGGCGACGCTCGCTTGATCCAAAACCAACCGGCGCAAAGCCTCTGGGGCTGTGCCGTCGCGGAGCGCTCTCGCCGCATCGATTGCGATCCCGAGGCGAGCGGCCTGGGCTGTGATCTCGGCAATCTCGGCTGCTGACTCGCGAAGCTGCGCGGAGATCTTTGCCAGATTGGAAGGTTTCGTGCCGGCCGCTGTAGGTGATGCCGCGGCAGCGTCTGAGGCGGTCCCTTTGTCTTCTTGCAGCATCTCTTCTATATCGTCTGGGGCGTCGGATAGCTGTTCTGCTTCGTATAGCACCGTGTCTTCGGCATCGGTGATTTCTGTATTTGCCTCTTCGGTATCTGTTTTGGCGCTCATGGCGGCCTCCTTTGCTCGGGAATGGTCTACGCGCGGCAGTCGCGCGGCGGGCGATGGGGCGGAAAGGCTTTCACGGAAGCGGGCAAAGCCGCGGGAGAGATCGATAACCTCATCGGCCAAACCAGCTGCAACAGCCTCCGCTCCGCGATAGGTCGCGGCTTCGGTCGCTAGCGCCGCGTCCTGGCTCAACCGCCCGGCGCGGCCAGCTGCGACGGTCTCAGAAAAGAGGAACCGCAAGACATCGATCTCGCGCTGGATGTCATTGCGCACGCTCTCGGGCAGCGGCGCATAGGGATTGCCATCAACCTTATGATCACCGGAATGGATCATCGTCACGT
>NZ_JHAK01000030.1:0-1712 GCF_000765485.1 Thalassobacter sp. 16PALIMAR09 | reverse complement strand
TGGCGGAAGCCGGGAGATCGGCCTGATCGCTCAGGACGTCCAAGCCGTCGCACCTGAGGCCGTCGTCGAGGCCGAGGGCCTGCTGCGGCTGGCATATGGCAACCTCGTCGGGCTTCTCGTCGAGGCCATCAAAGACCTCTCGGCAGAGGTCGAGCAGCTGAAAGGCAAAGACCGATGATCGAGACAGGATTGCACGTCATATACAACACGACAGCGCGGCTGCATTACGCGGTGGATGTTCAGGATACTTACGCCGGCATCTCTGTTTTTGAGCCATGCCAGGAGGGACAAGTCGCGCCGGACTATATTGGCGAGATTGCTTGGCAAGACTTAAAGGAGGCACTCGAGGAGCCGCAGGACAGCTTTAACAAAGCTGGCTTTGTCGATCTCGCAGGCAATGGTGTCTTTGTACCCGACCTGCCTGGGTGCCCCCATGGTGCGGTCTACAAAGGCCGCTCCTACATCTTCCTCGACGGCATGGTCGGGCACGATGAGCTGACCGACTACGCCCTGATAGATATCATGACCGACAACAACGGCTTCCCTTTGCCGTGGCGCAACCGCTTTGCGCAATCTGCGCGCGAGAAGGTGGACTATTCCTTCCGGCACCGGGCCCGGACACAGGCGTCAAACGCCCTTGTGATCTTTATGCCGATCGCCGGGCCATTGTCCGGGGCGCGCGTTGAGTTGCTCTGCGATCAAGACCCGATCCTGCTGAACGGGACGACCGTGGCAAGCCGCATCGATGATGCGACGATCCCCAATGATGGGGTCTGGTTTAAGCAGTTCTACTTCCACGCGGTGGGAACGGAGGTCGTGAGTGTGCCCGCCGGCGGCCGAGCAGATGTGCCCATTACGTTAAAGTGGAACGGGGATGGGGCGCCCTGCCCCCATGCGCTGACGCTGAAGCTCGACAGCGACGCCGGTTATCTGCCCAAACGGCGATTGACGACTGACGCGCAGGGGCAAGGAAGCTTTGCGATTGAGGCTCTGGGCCTCCGCCCCGGCGACCGGATCTCGGTCAAGGTGAACACCGAACATTACACCGCCATCGGCAAGATCATTGTGGAGGTCGTGTGATGGAGATCGCCACCACCACCGAGATGCAGATGATCTACCCGGCCTTTGTGATGCACAAGCATTGGGGCATGCCCGAGGGCTTCAACGACCGGCTCTATGGGCTGGCGGCCGAGGATGCCGTGGCCAACCGCATTCAAGACGCCGGTGACGGGCGCAATGTGGGGGATCAAACCAACCACCTCGGCCATCTGCGCCACAACTTCCTGATGGACCGGCAAGACCCAGCAATTGCTGCCCTGGCCCAGATGGTGGCAGCGGGCGTACGGGAATACTTGCAGCTGGCTTATGGCTATAATCACACCGGCGACATCGCCATGATGTCGGACACCTTCTGGCAGCGGCGCGACCAGCGCGAAAACGTGGGGATCAACACCCACACGCATATCCAGACCGACATCGTCTGCACCTATTATCCCCGGGTGACGCTGGACGCGGACTGCCCAGACACGTCCCTGCATCGAGGCGCCGTTCGGTTCTACGATCCGGCAAACGTCGGAAAGCGTCTGTGGCCCTGTCACAACCCCGACGCTTACGTTGGCGGCTGGTATGCGGTCGAGCCCCACACGGGCTCCATGATCGTCTTCGAGGGCCACGTGCCCCACGACAGCACGTATTTCGAGGGTGAGGAGCGG
>NZ_JHAK01000029.1:0-1712 GCF_000765485.1 Thalassobacter sp. 16PALIMAR09 | reverse complement strand
GCGCTCCTCACCCTCAAAATACGTGCTGTCGTGGGGCACGTGGCCCTCGAAGACGAGCATGGAACCCGTGCGGGGCTCGACCGCGTACCAGCCGCCGACGTAGGCGTCGGGGTTGTTGCACGGCCAGAGGCGCTTGCCGATGTTTGCCGGATCGTAGAAGCGTACCGACCCCCGATGCAGCGAGGTCATGGGGCAGTCCGCGTCCAGCGTCACCCGGGGATAATAGGTGCAAACGATGTCGGTCTGGATATGGGTGTGGGTGTTGATCCCCACGTTTTCCTTGTCAGCCCGGCGCTGCCAAAAGGTGTCGGACATCATCGAGATATCCCCGGTGTGCTTGTATCCATAGGCCAGCTGCAGATATTCGCGCACAGCCGCAGCCACCATCTCGGCTAGGGCTGCAATTGCCGTGTCTCGCTTATCGATCATGAAGTTGTGCCGCAGATGCCCGAGATGGTTGGTTTGGTCGCCAACGTTGCGGCCGTCGTCTGCGTCATTGATCCGGTTGGCCACAGCGTCCTTGGCGGCCAGCGCGTACAGCCGGTCGTTGAAGCCCTCGGGCATGTCCCAATGCTTGTGCATCACGAAGGCCGGGTAGATCATCTGCAGCTCGGTGGTGGTGGCGATCTCCATTACACGACCTCCAGGAGGATCTTGCCGATGGCGGTGTAGTGCTCGGTGTTCACCTTGACCGCGATCCGGTCGCCGGGGCGGAGGCCCAGAGCCTCAATCGCAAAGCTGCCGAGACCATTTTCATTTGTCGCCAATCGCCGCTTGGGCAAATAGCCGGCATTGCTCTCGAGCTTCAGTGTCAGAGCATGGGGGCAGGGCGCCCCATCCCCGTTCCATTTCAACGCAATCGGTACCTCTACTCTGCCACCGGCGGGCAGGCTCACGGTCTCCGTTCCCACCGCGTGGAAGTAGAACTGCTTAAACCAGACCCCATCGTTGGGGATTGTCGCGTCATCTATGCGGCTTGCCACGGTCGTCCCGTTCAGCAGGATCGGGTCTTGATCGCAGAGGAGCTCAACGCGCGCGCCAGACAATGGCCCGGCGATAGGCATAAAGATCACAAGGGCGTTTGACGCCTGTGTCCGTGCCCGGTGCCGGAAGGAAGTGTCCACCTTCTCGCGCGCAGATTGGGCAAATCGGTTGCGCCACGGCAAAGGGAAGCCATTGTTGTCGGTCATGATATCGATCAGGGCGTAGTCAGTCAGCTCGTCGTGTCCGACCATGCCGTCGAGGAAGATGTAGGAGCGGCCTTTGTAGACCGCGCCATGGGGGCACCCGGGCAGGTCGGGCACAAAGACGCCATTGCCCTCCAGATCGACAAAGCCGGCCTTGTTGAAGCTTTCCTGCGGCTTCTCGAGGGCCTCCTTTAAGTCTTGCCAAGCAATCTCGCCAATATAGTCAGGCGCGACTTGCCCTTCTTGGCATGGCTCAAAAACACAGATGCCGGCGTAGGTATCTTGAACATCCACCGCGTAATGCAGCCGCGCTGTCGTATTGTAGATGACGTGCAATCCTGTCTCGATCATCGGTTTTTGCCTTTCAGCTGCTCGACCTCGGCCGAGAGGTCTTTGATGGCCTCGACGAGAAGCCCGACGAGGTTGCCATATGCCAGCCGCAGCAGGCCTTCGGTCTCGACGACGGCCTCAGGTGTGACGGCTTGGACGTCCTGAGCGATCAGGCCGATTTCTCGGCTTCCGCCC
>NZ_JHAK01000028.1:0-1973 GCF_000765485.1 Thalassobacter sp. 16PALIMAR09 | reverse complement strand
GGTTGAGCGCCATTTCACAGCAAATTCGGGGTGAATCAGCTTGGCCAACACCACCCCAGCCCGACTCGCGACGTCCCTCGATGATGGTAACCCTCTATTCACCGCCCCCTCCACTTGGCGCAGCTGAGGACAGCCACAGGAACAGACAAGAGTGTTTGAAGTACAATTTGGATCAGAGACCTAATTTCGGTCGGATCAACTTGTAAGTTACGATCCTCATCGTTGGACTGCTCTTGAGGCATGTATGCCCCCACGGTTAGCACTGTCTCGGCAGGCCGTCTATCTACTGAAGCCAAGGGAAAAAAACATCGCCAGTCCGGCTTCGACCCGTCTGCTTTATTGCACGATGTGGTGACGCATCCCTCCCCATATGTGACAACCTAGCCCCCTCGCCCGACAAGCAGCCCACTATACCCCGTAAACAAGTAGCATGATAACACGAGCAAGCACCGTCGCTACAAAGACGCCCTTTCCGCTAGCGGGAACTTAGCTGGCTGTCATACGAAAGTGTTTAGGAAACGATCTCGACATAACTCTTATGAGGAAGGCTCAATCGAAGCATAATGTAGACGCACGCAAAACCAGAAGTACCTGCTACTTCGCCTGGGACAGTATTCTAAAAGGCTTCGGAATTCGCATCATACCACTCAGAACCAAGACCTTTCAGGAACAATACTGGAAAGTTAAACGCACCCGTGAGGCATCACCTAGGCGCCATGGTGTGATTACAGGAGATCAAGCGCGTGCAAGCGCCTTAACGATAGTCCGCCAAACTGCTGAGGGATATGGTCCGGTAGAGGCGATTGCACTGGAGCGTGTAGCCCCCACGATTTCAGATCTATGTGACCGCTGCACCCAACTCCATGTCCACGTACATGCTAAGCCCAATACTACTCGCGACTTCCGTCCCGCTATCTGCAAGATGATCCCCCCCTGCCCTCGCCACATTCAAAGTGAACGAAGTCCTACGAAAAGATATCGCGAACCAGCACTACCGTCACCGTGCGATGCCAACCCAAGCCAATCGAATGCTTACTGTCTTGTCGAAGATGTTCAACATGGCGGAGCTCTGGAGCTTGCATCCGGACGGGATCAATCCGTGCCGTTACGTTCCGAAACATCAAGAAAACAAACGTGAGCGATATCTGGCTCAAGCGGAGAACAAACATCTAGGGAAGACCCTCGCACAGTAGGAAGCGCACGGTAGCGAAAGCCCGCACGTTACCGCCGCCTTCCGCTTGCTTTTATTGACGGGATGTCGAGTGAGTGAAGTCTATACTGCACGATGGGAATATGTCACGGATCGCGGGCTTGAACTGCCGAACAGCAAGGTACATCAGAGGTTTATACCCCTCCCGATGATAGCACGCTTCATTTCAACCGATCTGCCGCGCACCGTTGGCAATCCCTTCATCATCGAAGGCCGCGGGGAGAACATCAACATTACAGACCTGCAGCGCTCTTGGCGACGTATCCGCAAGCTGGCTGGCCTCGATGACCTGTGGATTCAAGACTTACGCCACACCTATGCCTCGACAGCGATGTCCAGTGGGATGCCGATACAAATAGTGGAGGAACTTTTGGGACATTCACAGTTGCAAACTACACTCCACTACGCGCACCTCGCCGATGATCCTGTCTGTACTACCGCTCAGGGAGACAGCGCTGTAATCTCAACATCGATTCAAAGCAAGAAACGCCCGACAAAACCACATTTGCGCCTCGATTAGGGGCTACAGAACTGGTCATGTCTCTTCGCTTAATCGAACCGTTTTCTGACCCTTCGCGGTCAACCATGGAAACAGAACTTCAATTGACTCCGGATGAACCTGAGTCGCCGCGAATAAAGAGCGCTGACTGGCGAAACAGCGCACCAATCAATCATAAGCCTAGATCGGTTCAGGTGCACAACCGCGTCGCCCTCGATACGGTCTCGAAAGCGTTGAAGTAAGCGCATAGCAGTTTGAGACTAC
>NZ_JHAK01000027.1:0-2974 GCF_000765485.1 Thalassobacter sp. 16PALIMAR09 | reverse complement strand
GGTCACCGTCCCACTAAACGTCGCCCCAGACAGCCGCGCAAATGAGCTGGCGTGCAGGCCATCCAAGCGATCCGCGTCGATCCCGGAACCAGACCCGTCCACTGTTTTGAGCTTGTCGCGCACTTGAGCGGCTGTGTCTGGCGATCCGTTTGAACCCGCTGGCCCTTGAGGACCGACCGGGCCAGTCGCTCCTGTAAGCCCGCGCGCGCCCGTTGGTCCGGCTGGACCGGTTGCGCCTTGAGGACCCGCTGGACCTGTGGCACCGGTGTTCCCCTTTGGACCAGTAGGCCCTGTCGCACCCTTCAGGTTTATATACCCTCCCCACGTTGACCCGGTGTAGAACCGCAGACTGGTCCCAGACCACTGATGTGCGGGTGTTGGGCCGGTTGCGCCCGTCGCGCCTTGCGGCCCAGTGCTCCCGGTATTGCCCTTCGGGCCAGTGGATCCAGTTGGACCCGCAGGACCTGGCGGTCCAGCATCCCCCTGTGGCCCGGTAGCGCCAGTTGCCCCCGTATTTCCTTTGGGGCCTGTCGGCCCTCGCGCACCCGTTGGCCCTGCCGGTCCTTGCGGCCCGGTCTGGCCCAGCTCGACAACGGTTTCTGAGCCAGCGATGCGTTTCAAAAAGAGTTTGCCGTCAGCGATATTCATCGCCAGCTCACCAGGAGCAAGCTGCGCCGTACTGGGTATCCGTCCAGCAACAGTGGTGCGTTTCACAAGAAGGGTGTTTGTCATGGGTTAGAACGTGCCCCCATCGAGGGCGATCCCTGTGATTGAGCCACCAGTGATCGCGACAGATCCAGAGTTCTGCAAAGCCATGGACCCCAGCCCAAGGTTCGAGCGCGACGTTGCTTTATTGGGCAGATCCGACAGGTTCGAGGCCGCGGCCAGTTTGCCAGCCAGCGCATTGGTCACAGTCGTGGCAAAACTTGGATCATCCCCCAGGGCTGCGGCCAATTCGTTAAGCGTGTTCATTGCACCAGGCGCCGCATCGATCAGCGCACCGATTGCGGCGGCAACAAACCCTGTTGTTGCAATCTGCGTCGTGTTGGTGCCGGTAGAGGCCGTCGGCGCTGTCGGTGTTCCCGTAAAAGCTGGAGACGTTAGCGCAGACTTACCGTTAAGAGCACTCTGCAGCCCCGTAATCTGTCCCATAGCATGACTGTGACTTGAGGGCGCAAAGCTCGTCGGCTTGCCCGTGATCCCAGCCCAAGGTGCCGCGTCCGCCACTTCTGCGGCATCCACCTTGCCGTCATTGTCCGTGTCATAGGTGGTGCGGGCCATATCACCGGCGCCAAAGCCGACAATAGCCTGGTTAACGAAGGCTGTCGTTGCAATCTGGGTTGAGTTCGTGCCCGTGACCGCCGTCGGCGCCGTGGGTGAGCCCGTGAAGCTGGGTGACGTCAAGGGCGCTTTCGCCGATAGCAGACTGTCGACCTGCGACTTACGAACAAGCTCAGTCCCACCGCTGGCATCTTGGCCGGATTTTGGCACGAGAGAGAAGGTCTTGGCCCCACCAACTGTCTGGTTGCCAACCAGCGCCAGAAAGCCACCACTCCCCGCGACAGATACAATCGACGTTGCATTCCCGCTGCCATCATCGCCTTTGCCGACATAGAGCGTATCATCGACCTCATTATGAGCCAGCTCGCCTGATTTAAGTGATGCAGGTGCACCAGCGACCCCTGAGACGCGGCGCTTGAGTTGAATGGTATTGGCCATCAGAAGAAGCCTCCGTTGATAGGTGTGTCTGTGGGCAGAATGGTGATGCCGGGATCCCCCTGATCGCCCTTGTCCCCTTGCGGACCAGTTTGGCCGTTTGGACCTGGGGCGCCCAAAAGCCGGATGCGTGTGGCCCCCACAGTGATGCGGATCTTGATGGGCGCGGCGCCGGAAGACCCGCCGGGGCCCAAGCTGGGGAAGGGCGGGCGCACGCCCTGTGGAGGACACACACTCATGACAGGCCTCGCGTTATGGGCAGCATCACGGGGATCTCCAAGAGAAAGCCAAGGGGCAGAGCGGGGCTGACATCCACACGAACCATGTCCAGCACAACTGAGCCCGGTTCCAAGTTTGCGGTGTACTGGGCCGGGATGGTCAGAGACAGCAGGCAATCACTTTGGCGTATCAGCGTGCCATCTGCGGTCGTGAGCGTGGCCAGGATATCGGTGGCGGAAGGTTTGATCCGCACCTGCGCGATGATATCGGCAGTCTCTGGAAACAGCGACGCCTCAGCCTCTAAATCCAGCCTGTAGGCATAGCCAATAAGAATGGCGGGGCCTTCAACGATGGCAACACTCATGGCACCCACCCACAGAGTATCGCTCCAACCTCATTATGAGCCAGGATCTGAGCCAGGGTTTGCTCACTCAGCACATCTTGGCGTGAGGGCCGAATGGGCTCGGCCCAATCACAATCTCGGCGCAACCCTCCTGTCTCAATCGCGCATCCAGCGGTCAGCCCGACGCTGAAGACCAGCCCGGTCAGTGTTGTGCACCTCATGGCGGATCTCCTGTGATGTTTGCGTGGCGCGAATGCGGGCCTCCGCGCGGCGAATGGCGAGGTCAGCCTCTGCAGCGTGGCGACCCTGGCGGAAGGCGATCCAGAGCGCGCTCAAAAGGGCAAAGATAATGGCGCCGCAAAACGCACCCCGCTGACCAAAGCCTGCCAGCAGTGCGGTGACGACACGGATCATGGTGTTTTCCCCGAGCGGTAATCTTCGATCCGGGCGGCGCGCGATCGCAGGGCGTAGACAATAACGGCGAGGAACACGGCGGCACCGATCCACGGCAAGGCGATGGTGAGCCAAGCCTCAAGCCCGAACAATGAGAACGCACGGCCGGCCATATCGCGTGCCTGTTCTGCCTCAACCAATGCCGGTGCGATCTGAGAGCCGATGGATCCGGCCGCCCCAATTACCCCAAGGCCGATCTGCGCATTTGAGGCGGCGACGATCCGACTGTCTTTTGGCGCCCCC
>NZ_JHAK01000026.1:0-2991 GCF_000765485.1 Thalassobacter sp. 16PALIMAR09 | reverse complement strand
TGGGGGGCCAAAAGACAGTCGGATCGTCACAGCCTCCAATGCGCAGATCGGGCTGGGCGTGATTGGTGCTGCCGGCTCCATCGGCTCTCAGATCGCGCCAGCGTTGGTTGAGGCGGAGCAAGCGCGAGACATGGCCGGCCGTGCGTTCTCATTGTTCGGGCTTGAGGCTTGGCTCACCATCGCTCTGCCGTGGATTGGCGCCGCTGTGTTTCTCGCCGTTATTCTCTACGCCCTGCGATCCCGCGCTGCTCGGATCGACGATCATCGGACGGGAAAGACACCATGATCCACGTCATCACCGGATTGCTGGCAGGCCTTGGCCAGCGGGCTGCGTTTTGCGGCGCCATTGTTTTTGCTCTTTTGAGCGCGCTCTGGATCGCCTTCCGCCAGGGTCGCCACGCTGCAGAGGCCGAGCTTTCTATTCGTCGCGCGAAAGCCCGTATTCGAGCGATGCAAACATCACAGGAGATCCGCCATGAGGTGCACAACACTGACCGGGCTGGTCTTAAGCGCCGCGCTGACCGCTGGATGCGCGATTGAGCCGCAAGGCCTGCGCGGAGATTGTGATTGGGCCGAGCCCATTCGGCCCTCACGCCAAGATGTCCTGAGTGAGCAAACCCTGGCTCAGATCCTGGCTCATAATGAGGTTGGAGCGATGCTCTGCGGGTGGGTGCCATGAGTGTTGCCATCGTTGAAGGCCCCGCCATTCTCATTGGCTATACCTACAGGCTGGATTTGGAGGCTGAGGCGCCGCTGTTTCCAGAGATGGCCGATATCATCGCGCAAGTGCGGCTCAAACCTTCGGCCACCGATATCCTGGCCACGCTCACGACCGCCGATGGCACGCTGATGCGCCAAAGTGATTGCCTGCTGTCTCTCGTGATCCCTGCCCCCGACACCGCAAACTTTGAACCGGGCTCTGTTGTGCTGGACATGGCGCGTGTGGATGTCCGTCCCGCTCTGCCTTTGGGCTTTTTCTTGGAGATCCCTGTGATGCTGCCCGTGACCCGAGGCCTGTCATGAGTGCGTGTCCTACACATGGTGCGCGCCCGCCATTCCCCAGCTCAGGCTCAAGTGCGGCCCCAGGTGCCGCCCCGATTAAAATCCGCATCGCCTTGGGGGCCACGCGGATCCGGCTTCTGGGCACCCCGGGCCCGGACGGCAAGCCAGGTCCTCAAGGCGACAAGGGCGATCAGGGGGATCCCGGCATCACCATTCTGCCCACCGACACACCCATCAACGGAGGCTTTTTCTGATGGCCAATACCATTCAACTCAAGCGCCGCGTCTCAGGGGTCGCTGGTGCGCCTGCATCACTTAAATCTGGAGAGCTGGCTCATAATGAGGTCGATGACACGCTCTATGTCGGCAAAGGTGATGATGGCGCGGGCAATGCGACCTCTATTGTGCCCATGGCGGGCTCTGGTGGGTTTGTTGCCCGCGTGGGCACCCAGACAGTTGGTGGGGCCAAGACCTTCTCTTTGGTGCCGAAGTCGAGCCAAGACGCAAGCAGTGGTGCGGACCTCGTGCGCAAGTCCCAGGTCGATGCTATGCTCTCGGGCAAAGCGCCTTTGGCTTCGCCTGGGTTTAGCGGCTCACCCACAGCCCCAACTCCTGTGGCCGGAACTGATTCCACACAAATCGCAACGACAGCCTTCGTGCACACGGCCATTGCGGGCTTTGGGGCCGGCGATATGGCAAAATCCACCTATGACACGGATAATGACGGCAAGGTGGATGCCGCAGAAGTGGCCGATGCGGTGCCTTGGTCTGGGATCACAGGCAAGCCGACGAGCTTTGCGCCCTCAAGCCATAGCCATTTAATCGGCCAGATTACGGGGCTGCAGAGCGCGCTGAATGGTAAGTCCGCACTAACGTCGCCAGCTTTTACGGGAACACCGACGGCGCCAACGGCCTCCACAGGCACCAACACCAAACAGATTGCGACCACGGGGTTTGTTGCCGCCGCAATCGGTGCGCTGATCGATGCGGCGCCTGGTGCCATGAACACGCTCAATGAATTAGCCGCAGCCCTGGGGGATGATCCAAGCTTTGCTACGACTGTGACCAATGCTCTGGCGGGGAAACTCGCGGCAGCGTCGAACCTGTCGGACCTGCCGAACAAGGGGGCTGCGCGCTCGAACCTCGGGCTGGGGTCCATGGCTACGCAAGCCTCCAGCAATATCGCGATTACTGGTGGGTCGATCACAGGGATCGCCCTGGATGGAGGCACGTTCTAACCCATGACAAACACGCTGCTTGTGAAACGCACCACTGTTGCTGGACGGATACCCAGTACGGCGCAGCTGGCCGCCGGTGAGCTGGCGATGAACATCGCCGACGGCAAACTCTTTTTGAAACGCATCGCTGGCTCAGAAAGCGTGGTGGAACTGGGGCAGACCGGACCGCGAGGACCGGCAGGGCTGACGGGTGCGCGGGGTCCCACTGGCCCCAAAGGCAATACGGGGGCGACTGGCGCAACAGGGACAAAGGGAAATGCTGGACCGACCGGAGCACAGGGTCCTGCGGGTCCAACAGGGCCTACGGGTTCAAAAGGAAACACCGGCGCCACGGGGCCGCAAGGCGCGACGGGCGCAACCGGCCCAACACCCGCGCATCAGTGGTCTGGGAGCAGTCTGCGGTTTTATACCGGGTCGACCTGGGGAGGGTATGTAAACCTCAAGGGCGCGACAGGGTCTACTGGTCCAAAGGGGAACACCGGCGCCACCGGTCCTGCGGGTCCCCAAGGTGCAACAGGTCCAGCCGGACCAACGGGCGCGGGAGGGCTTACGGGAGCGACTGGTGCGACTGGGCCGGTCGGTCCTCAAGGGCCAGCGGGTTCAAACGGATCGCCCGACACGGCCGCTCAAGTGCGCGACAAGCTCAAAACCGTGGACGGCTCTGGTTCTGGCATCGATGCTGACAAGCTAGATGGCCTGCACGCCAGCGCCTTTGCGCGGCTCTCAAGTGCCACCTTTTCCGGCACCGTAAC
>NZ_JHAK01000025.1:0-3443 GCF_000765485.1 Thalassobacter sp. 16PALIMAR09 | reverse complement strand
ACGCGACCGAGAGCTGACCGCTCTCAGCATCCACTTGCACCACTTCGGGCAGGACTGCCTCGACTTCCTGTGCAACAACGCCGATCTGGCGGCTGCCATCCATTGTGAAGCGCACCCCGCGCAGGGCGCACACGAGCGCCAGCGCGTCAGCAATGGTTGCGACGTCAGATTTCAACCGCGCATCGGATGAGGAGACGAAGTTCGGGGCTGTCACCACTCCGGTGAACGTCGCTCCCGACAGTGCCGCCTTCGCCGCAATCACCGCGTCATAGTCCGCCGCGGACTTGGTCGCCATGCTCCCGAGCCCAAGGTTTGTCCGCGCCACGGCCGTATTCGAAAGCCCCGCCAGGTTGCTCGCCGCATCCAAGAGCGCGTCCCAGCCGGTGTTCGTGGCGTTCCGCCTGCGCAGAACTGGTGGTGAGACCGAGGTATCGACCCAGAGCATGCCCGCGGCGGCAGCACTCGGGGCTTTAGCCCCTGCGCTCGTCGATTGCAGGGCGGCGATTACCTCATTGATCCGTGCCCGAACCGCGGCACCCGCATCATTGGCAATCGTAAAGCTGGAGGTTTGCGTCATCTCAGCGGTTTCCAGTTGTGGTCATGGGAGTAATTGCAGTGAACACGTCAGACCACCTCATCAGCATAGAGCCGCAGTTGTGAGACGATCGGCGTATAGGACGCGTCCTTCGTCGTCAGATGCGCCCGCGCCTGAACTGCGCGGGCTTCGATTTCATGGTTATCGAGACGGCCCCAGGGGCCCCAGTTTGGCGAAGCTGCCGGATCGTCATCGGTCTCGCGGATTTCAAAAAGGACATCAATTTCTGCACCGGCTGATCCGTCAAAATCAGCCCATGTATCCATCAACGCCGTGCGCGCATCGATCCGGTCATTGAGTGCCAGCGCGGCCACGCCAATTTCAGAGCGAAGCCGCACGCGTTTCACGGCGCCCAGATCAAGTCCAGCCGCGAAGCCGTATTGCCCCTCCATTGACGTCACTTGTGTCACGCCATTGGCGGTTGCCGTGGCCAAAGTCAGGTTTGATCCTGTCACTTGTAGGTCCGATTTCGAGCCAACAAAGCCGGGCTCAGCTTGCAAGAAGTCCAAGGTCGAGAAGGCTAGAACCTGCGCGCCCTTGGTGGTGACGCGGGTTTCAGGACCTGCGCGGCCGCCGCTGTCTTCAGCCCGCACGAGATAAGTGCCGGGTTTCAACGGCACGACGGCGATGGCTTCGCCGCCCGAGACCCGATCCATCGAATAGCTGTCGGCCCAAGTTGCCATCGCTTCCTTCGAGTGCCGGATCACGATGTTGCCGCCCACGCGGACGTCGGGATCGGCCGAACGCGTCCACTTCAGGATCGCAAGGCCGCCCGCTGTTTGCAATGTGACGTGTTCGAGCAGCGCAGGTGGGGCGGTCAGGCCAAGAATTTCGACCGATGTCTCCTGCCAAGCCGAGGAGACGCCCAGAACCGAGATCGCTTTGATGCGGAAAGCCCAGCCTCCTGGGGCAATGTCGCGGATTTCAAGCGTGGTGCCATCCGTCCGACCGTGGTCGATCCAATCGGCACCACCTTCCGGCTTCGCCTGCAACTGATAGGCCGCCACAAATCCCGAGGGGGCCGCCTCCCAGTTAATCTTGGCCAGAACCTTCAGCCCGCCGCCATCCCGCGTCACATAAAGGTCCTCGGTGACCTGCGGCGCGCCGGGCGCCGGGATGTCATAGGCGTTGGGCAGCGCCGTTCGCGGGGCGGCTGCGTAGATTTGCTCCTCACTTGCCGTCCAGTCGTAGACCAAGGGCGAAGTCTCGCGCAAAACGAGCTCAGGCAGCAACAATGCCCCATCGCCCGAGGCCGTCAGATCCAGGCTCACCCCGTGCACCTCAAAGGGTTTGGCGGCAAAGCCCCAGCGGGCATAGGACAGTGTCACCACATCTCCGACGGTGGCTGCCCAGGCCGACAGTTTCCCCGAGAGCCGAACCGTCATCTGCCGACGTGCGCGCTCGAGCTCAATTTTCGCAAGTCGCTGCGCCATGGCAGCCGAGATGGTGAAGGGCAGCGAGATATCCCGCCATTTCCGTTCGCCGCCATCCTCGGCGAGATAAGCATCAGAGGCATAGGCCGGGAAGTCATCCGGCTGCCAATCGTTTTCAGGGCTGACGAACTGGCCACGTACGCCGTTGAAGTTTGTCGACATCGTTACGCGTGTGGCGAGTGTCAGTCCGCCCATCCGGACATGGTCCGAGGTCAAGGCGACATCAGGCGCACGCCAGGCCCCCGCGTGGATACGCCAGGATCCACCCGAGAAAGCGCAGCGACCGGCGAAGGACGACAGCATCCCCTCAATAATGGTTTTGGGCGCCTCTGAAAGCGTGATCACCCCGTTGCAGGCATAGCGCGGCTCGGATCCACCACCTGCAAGGGGAACGATCTCGTCACAGATGTTGGCGGCCTCCACGAGCGACATCTTATCTATCCCGTCGGGCTCGCCAATGCGCGCGCCGATGCCCCAGGTCGGATTGGCCATATAGTCCGCGAGGCAAAGGGCGGGGTTTTCCGAATAGCCTGCGGTTTGGGTCCGCGGGTCCCAGATGTCGTCCTTGCCCTCCAGATCCACCGTGATGTTCGGGATCCCACCTGGGAAAGCATCCTGGTCATAGGTCAACCGCAGCCGGATCGCGGCACAGCCCCGAAGGCGGTGATCTTCTGTCCATATGTCCGGCAACGCGCTCTGCATGCCCGCAAAGGCCGTCTGATTGGCGGCGCCGAGTTTCTTCTCAATGAGGACTTTTCCGGCCCATCGGCCTTGGGCCACGCCCGCTGCATCGAGGGCCACTTCGCCCTCGAAGTAAATGGCTCCGATTGATTGCACCTGATACGTGGCCAGCACGATCACCAGATCGAGGAACCTGTTGTCCGACCCCGAGGAGTGCAGGAAGACGATGACCCCGCCCTTGCGGGTGCGGCCATAAACCAGATCACGCGGCACCACGGGCTCGCGAATGGTCACGGTGCGCGGTTGCATCTTGGTTTGCGGTTTGGGCATCAAAGCCTGCGCTGCGGTGGACAGCAGGAGCGTGCCGCCAATCCGCAGAAGGGCCGCACCAATCCCGCCTGCAGCCAAGGTTGCACTGATCGCCCCCGCGACGGCGGTGACGGCTGTCACAATGAAGGGCATGAAACAGGTCCGGGCAAAATGTGTCGGATCAGATGTGCCAGGCAAACTGGCAGGAGGTCAGCGGTACGGTCACGAGGCCTTCAGGTGCCATGCCAACCGCTTGGGCCCCGGTACAGACGCCAAAGCCGAGGCCGGTATCGGCCAAAACGATATCGCCGCGCCCAGCCAAAAGAACGGCCGCGCGTGGCTCACCCAAAAGAGCTCGACCCATCTCCTCGAGCGAGGTCCAGCCCAAGCGGCGCATGACACGCGCGCCGCCGAGTGCCGTGGTA
>NZ_JHAK01000024.1:0-5629 GCF_000765485.1 Thalassobacter sp. 16PALIMAR09 | reverse complement strand
CCGGTCAGCCTGGGAGGCCAACGCGTAACCGGCCGAGAAAGCATGTTCAGCGACGAAAGCCCAGACGGGTTTATCGCGACGCAGGGTTCGGATTTTATCGGACAGATCAAAGACACCTGCGACCTCTCCGCCAAAGCTATCAATCTCGAGCGCTACCGCCCGAACAGACGGATCGCGTGCGGCTGCCTCGATCTGAGCCGCGATCCCTTCATAGCTGGTCTGGCCGGAGGATTGCCCGATCCAACCGCCCCGGTGGATCAGCACGCCGGAGATCTCAATCACCGCGATGCCGTCTACGACCGCGTAGGGCGCATTGCCATTTTGCTGCAGGTGGTCGGCGAGGTTGCCGGCCAAAATGCTGGCCTTTGCGGGAAGATGTGCTGCGGTGCTGTCTAAAGCGTCGTCGTGATCAGAGAGATCGACCGGCCGTCCCAGAAGACGTGGTCCAAGCCCTGACAGAAACGCCATGGCCTTGTAGGGTTCCACCAAGAGCGGCGTGTTGAAGGCGCGTGTTGCAATGCGGGCGTGGAGCATTAGGGCCGGTCCTCTTCGGTGCGTGAACGCGCTGTTACGTCATCGGCTGTGTCATCGCTGCCATCGTCATCGGCGCTGCCGTCGTTGACCGGCACTGCCTGCACACCTTGCGCGGGCGAACCCGGCCGTCGGAAATCAAGACCCAGCGCGCGCTCGCGGGCCCGCTCCGCGGCAACCTCCCGATCAACCTGCTCGGCGTCATAGCCGCGCTCGGCGATGGCTTGGCTGCGGGATTTCAGGCCCGCTTCGATCTGGGCGATCTCTGCATTGGCGTCTTTGAGCGGATCGACCCAGTCCCATTTCGTGGGAAGCCAATCCGCGGCGAGCATACGCGGGCGATCCGCTTCATAGCCTGGCAGCGTCATTGCGCCCGAGAGCACGGCCAAATCTAGCCAGCGCGTATAGACCGGCCGGCAGAGTTGGTAGACCATGACCGAATGCTGCCAGGCCGAGACACGGCGGCGAAACTCGATCAGCGCAAGGCGCGAGTTCGAGAAGTTCCCCTTCACCATATCATTTGCGAGATACGGATAGGGGATGCCAAGTGCTGCGGAGATTTGCAGCAGGGTCCGATACTGGAACGGTTCATAGGTTGCCCCGCTGTCTGCTGGTTGGCCGACAGTGACGTCCTCACCCGGATCCAAGCGCACGATCTGGCCGGGGCTGATCTCCAGGCCTGCGGGCAGCTCTTCATCATCAAGGGGTGCGAGCGGGTTCTCCGGGGCGGGCGAGGTCACGAACATCGCATACATTGCGGCGACCTTTTTGCGGTCGAGCTCGGCATCATCGTATTGATCCAGTAGGAAGAGCTTCACGATCGCCGGGGCCAGTTTCGACACACCGCGGAGCTGGCCGCCTTCGACGGGGTCGATGACATGGATCACCTCCGATGCGGGCACCCTCACAATCTCGCCAGACAGTCCAGGATCGGTGCTGTCGCCCGGATGGCGCCGCAGGAAGTGATAGGCGACGCGCCGGCCGATCCGATCAAACTCGATGCCCTGGCGGATGGCATTGCCATTCCGCGCCACCCCGGTCTCATGCAGCGGCAGCATTTCCGAGGGCAGCATCTGGAGTTGGAGGGGAACCGTGAGGCTGTCCTCCACCCGCCGCGGCCGGATCCGGACAAAGACCTCACCGGCTAAGAACACCTCCCGCGCGGCGCGGCGCTGCAGACCGTAGAAATCCGTCAGCCCCTCGGCATCGGCCTCATCAGTCCAGGCAAGCCAGAGCCGCTGGAGTTCTTCCTTGCGTTTGGCATCGGCCAGCTTCGAGATCGGCTTGATCCCGTCGCCCACGGTGTTGGCGGCCCAGCTTTCCACTGCATTTACGGCATAGCCATTGTTGCGCACCAGCCAGCGCGCACGGGCGGTGATGTCGGGACCAGATGCCGCGATCAGCGCGTTCACATGTGCCCGTGTCGCCTGGAACCCGCGAAGACGGCGATGATGCTGGCCCGCGTCAAATCCGCCGATGAAAGCGCCAAGGCGCTGACGCCAGTTCATTATAAATCCTTCAGAGCGAAGGGCCGGAGCACCCGCCCAGCGCCACGCTCGAGTTTGGCGATGCGCCGTTCGACATCACCGATCGCAGCGGCCAGCTCAGCGTCAGTTCCGTAGTTCACGGTCTTGCCGTCATAGCTGACCGATCGCGTGCCGCTGTAGCGCGCGGACAAGAGTGCGCTGTGGCGGAGTTTCAGCTCGTTTAGGGTCATGATGCTCTCTTGCTTTACACACCTAGAGTGTGTATTCTTGATGCGTAGAAGGAGGGCTCAATGCAGCACGCAACGAGTGAAAAGCAACGTACGAACATCACTTTGACGGCCACCAACCTGACCGCCGCTCGCGAGTTGGGCCTTAATGTGTCAGCCATCAGCGACGCCGCAGTTGCAGATGCTGTCCGCTTGGCAAAGGCGGAAGCCTGGGCACAAGAGAATGCGACGGCTATCACAGAGCGTCGAGCCTGGATTGAAGCCAATGGGACACCACTGGCGGATCTTCAGGTGTTGAAAATCGACTAATGGCGCAGTTTCATGTGTATCGGGTTGCCGGTGATCGGCTCGTACTCGACCTCCAGACAGATTTGATCGAGACCGGTACGCGGGTTGTGGCTCCACTCCTCCCGGTCGCATCTGGGCCAAGGCCGATTGGACGGCTTGAGCCTATCTTCAAGATAGAGGATGCATCATTTGTTCTGCACACCGCTGAGATGGCTGCAATCCCATCGGCGTTGCTCAAGGGGGCGCCTGTCGCGAACCTTTCCGCCTCTGATTATGAAATCCGTGGCGCTCTTGATATGGTATTCTCAGGCTTCTGATCATTCCATGTATTTGGGCGTACTGATCTTCCAGCCACGCCGCCGGGGCGCTGCGATCCGCCCGGCTTGCGGTTCTGCAACCTTCTCTGGCAGCTCCGTCTGATCACTGATCTTGGTTTCCACGCCGGCCTGCTTCTCCAACTGACGCCACATCCGTTCATCGAAGCGGTCGGCGCCGAGGATCCAGGCTGCGGCTCGGGCATAGACCCGTGTGTCCAGCGCTTCGTTGCGCTCGCGCATCTTTTGCCATTCCTGGCGGGCATAGCCGCGCTTGTTGCGGATCGTGACCAGCTGTTCAGCCACCAGTTGCTTCAGCCATTCGCTGTCCGCCCAGTCGGGCAGGTGGATCGTCCCTGCCGGCGCAGCCACGCCCCGCGCGGTGTCTTCGTCTGTTGGCCGCTCGATGCGCAGATACCGATAGGTTTCCGCCTTGAACGTGGCTGTGGCCACCGTCCAGAGCCGTGCCCCGCGCTTGAGCTTCCTCCCATTCACGGTCGCGTCGACAAAGGTCGGGCCCGACACCGGCGTCGCTCGATTGAAGCCTTCAAGCCCTTTGACGGGCGCGACCTGCGATATCCCCTGCGCCCGCGCCCAGGCGTAGACTGCGGCGGTTTCATACCCGGTATCGATGGCCAGCTTGGCAAGCGGCATCACCGCGCCGTTCTCATGCACCCAGGTTTGACCGAGCAGCTCTGTCAGTGCTTGCCAGCAGGCCGGATCACCAGGACCGCCCGGAAGCACGATGTGATCGACGAGCCAGCTTTCGAGGCCACGGCCCCAGGCCCAGACATCGACCTCGATGCGGTCCTTCTGGACGTCGGCTCCGGCGGTGAGGAACAGCCCGCCGAGGGGGATCTGCGCAGCATATGCCTCACGCCGATCCGCAAGCCGCTGCCATTCCGGCGCATCGCCACTTTCAACCCAGGTCTCGCCGAGAAGCGTGTTGCGCGCCGCACGCAGCATCTCGTCTGAGCCTTGGGCCGCCAGCCAGTCCCGCGCGATCTGCTCCCAGCTCTTCCAGCCAATCGGCGAATAGAGTGCCGAGAGGTGGAACCCGATCGCATTGGGATCAGAACTGGTCGCCGTTGCGCGCCATTCACCACGCTCAAGCATCTGCGTCTTGTGATGCTCGGCAATGGAGCGCTCGCAGCCTTCACAAACATAGGCCGCCGTCTCTGGTTTCCCCTTGTCCCAGCGCAGGCGCTCGAACTGCAGCCACTGCATATGGCCGCACTGCGGACACGGCACAAAGTACCGTCGCTGATCGCTGGCCTCGAACTCCCGCTCAATGCGAGAGAGCCCACGTATCGTGGGCGTTGAGACCATGAAGACCTTGCGCCTGTGTGCAAAGGTCGTGGTGCGCGCCTCGGCGAGGCTCACAGGGTCGCCTTCCTCGTCAGCCGAAGCTGGATAGGCATCGACCTCGTCCAGAAACACATAACGCGCAGGCATTGACCGGAGGCCGGTAGCGCTGTTCGCCCCCGTCAGCACTAAGATCCCGCCCGGGAATTCCTTGGACAACATCGAATTGCCCGCATCTCGCGACCGTGCTGGCTGCACGCGCTCTTTCAGCGCCGGGCTGTCCTCGATCAGCGGGTCGATCCGGCCCCGCGAGGTGCGCTTGGCCATCTCGACCGTGGGCAGTACGGCCAGCATCGGGCCAGGGGCATGGTGGATGACAAAGCCGATCCAGTTGTTGCCGGCTTCCGTGGCCCCGACCTGGGCGGCCTTCATGAAGCTGATCCGCTGTGCCGGGTGGTTTGGCGACAGCGCATCCATGATGGCGCGTAGGTATGGAGTTCGGGCGGTTCGATATTGCCCGGGTTCAGCTGAGGCCCGCGAGGACAGTTTCCTGTGCTTGTCGGCCCATTCGGAGACTGTGAGGTCTGGGTCGGGCCGCATGCCCCGGCGCCAGGCGCGCAGGATATCCTCGGCGCCATCAAAGGTGAGATCGAGGTCCGCGGTTAAGTCAGTGTCAAGCTGGTTGGCTGCGGTCATGCCGTGCATCCCGTATCATTCCGGGGCGCGTTTTAGGGCACGGCGCAATGCTCAGAAGGGGTTTTTGATCTCTACGCCCGTTGGCTCGAAGTCACTCACATTGCCCGTTACTACGATTGCACCATGTGCGAGTGCTGTTGCCGCAATTTGAAGATCAGCGCCATTGTTTCCAATGTGTGCAGAAAGTTTTCCCCAAATCCGGGCGTCTTCAGTCCCAAATGGTAAGAGACGGTCGGAGAAAAGTAGGCTCGTCCGATCGATCCAGCGTCGTAGATCAGCGGCAAAGCCTGGATTGCGGTCCTCTTGCAAGACGATACCGCGCTCAATCTCGCCCAGTGTAATTGCGCTAATGTAAAGTTGTTCCTCAGGCTTTGTTCGTAGCCAATTGCTGACAGTTGCTGCGCGCTCAGGTCGGCGCAACGCAGACAGAACATTTGTGTCGAGTAAATACATCAAAAGTCGACCGTTCGAGGCTTAGCCTTTGCGCGCTCAAGGTCATTGCCAGGGAAGGCAAGTAAATGTTCAACGAAAGATCCTCGCGAATGCTGCGCTTCAGAAAGGAGTTGGTGGTATTCAGACGCAGAGAGGACCACGACTGCTGGCTTGCCGCGGCGCGTAACTTCCTGCGGCGTGCCTGCAAGAGCCGCGTCAACCACCGTGCTAAATTTGTTCTTGGCATTCTGAAGAGTCCACATAAAATTAACTCCTGGCTAGGTACCTGGCTAGATATAGGCGTTGTTCTCGTCATAGTCAAAGTAGTTATTCAAGCGCGACCCGGAGA
>NZ_JHAK01000023.1:0-2500 GCF_000765485.1 Thalassobacter sp. 16PALIMAR09 | reverse complement strand
TCGGATTAGACCCGAAACCGAGTGATCTAGGCATGACCAGGATGAAGATTAGGTAACACTAATTGGAGGTCCGAACCCACACCTGTTGAAAAAGGTCGGGATGAGTTGTGCCTAGGGGTGAAAGGCCAATCAAACTCGGAGATAGCTGGTTCTCCGCGAAATCTATTTAGGTAGAGCGTCGTACGAATACCTCGGGGGGTAGAGCACTGGATGGGTAATGGGGCCCCACAGGCTTACTGATCCTAACCAAACTCCGAATACCCGAGAGTAATATACGGCAGACACACTGCGGGTGCTAACGCCCGTAGTGAAAAGGGAAACAACCCTGACCTCCAGCTAAGGCCCCTAATTCATGGCTAAGTGGGAAAGCAGGTGAGACGACCAAAACAACCAGGAGGTTGGCTTAGAAGCAGCCATCCTTTAAAGATAGCGTAACAGCTCACTGGTCTAATTAAGTTGTCTTGCGGCGAAGATGTACCGGGGCTCAAGCCATGAGCCGAAGCTGAGGATGCACATAGTGCATGGTAGCGGAGCGTAGTGTGACATAGTTCTACGCCTCCTTAGCATCCTCCGGGATGTATTGGAGGCAGAGAACTTTCGATGAAGCCGGGGCGTGAGCCATCCGGTGGAGAGATCACTAGTGAGAATGATGACATGAGTAGCGACAAACAGGGTGAGAGACCCTGTCGCCGAAAGTCCAAGGGTTCCTGCTTAAAGCTAATCTGAGCAGGGTAAGCCGACCCCTAAGGCGAGGCCGAAAGGCGTAGTCGATGGGAACCAGGTTAATATTCCTGGGCCAGTTAGAAGTGACGGATCTCGAAGGTAGTTCATCCTTATTGGATTGAATGGGCTGCTAAGAGGTTCCTGGAAATAGCTCTAACATAAGATCGTACCCTAAACCGACACAGGTGGACTGGTAGAGAATACCAAGGCGCTTGAGAGAACGATGTTGAAGGAACTCGGCAAAATACCTCCGTAAGTTCGCGAGAAGGAGGCCCGGTTTCTAGGCAACTGGAAGCTGGGGGCACAAACCAGGGGGTGGCGACTGTTTACTAAAAACACAGGGCTCTGCGAAGTCGCAAGACGACGTATAGGGTCTGACGCCTGCCCGGTGCCTGAAGGTTAAAAGGAGGGGTGAGAGCTCCGAATTGAAGCCCAGGTAAACGGCGGCCGTAACTATAACGGTCCTAAGGTAGCGAAATTCCTTGTCGGGTAAGTTCCGACCTGCACGAATGGCGTAACGACTTCCCCGCTGTCTCCAACATCGACTCAGCGAAATTGAATTGCCTGTCAAGATGCAGGCTTCCCGCGGTTAGACGGAAAGACCCCGTGCACCTTTACTACAGCTTCACACTGGCATCAGGCACAACATGTGCAGGATAGGTGGTAGACTTTGAAGCAGGAACGCTAGTTCCTGTGGAGTCATCCTTGAGATACCACCCTTGTTCTGCTTGATGTCTAACCGCGGTCCGTTATCCGGATCCGGGACCCTGTGTGGCGGGTAGTTTGACTGGGGCGGTCGCCTCCTAAATCGTAACGGAGGCGCGCGAAGGTTGGCTCAGAGCGGTCGGACATCGCTCGTTGAGTGCAATGGCAGAAGCCAGCCTGACTGCAAGACTGACAAGTCGAGCAGAGTCGAAAGACGGCCATAGTGATCCGGTGGTCCCAAGTGGGAGGGCCATCGCTCAACGGATAAAAGGTACGCCGGGGATAACAGGCTGATGGTGCCCAAGAGTCCATATCGACGGCACCGTTTGGCACCTCGATGTCGGCTCATCTCATCCTGGGGCTGGAGCAGGTCCCAAGGGTACGGCTGTTCGCCGTTTAAAGAGGTACGTGAGCTGGGTTTAGAACGTCGTGAGACAGTTCGGTCCCTATCTGCCGTGGGTGTAGGATACTTGAGAGGAGTTGCCCCTAGTACGAGAGGACCGGGGTGAACGTTCCACTGGTGGACCAGTTGTCATGCCAATGGCAGTGCTGGGTAGCTATGAACGGACAGGATAACCGCTGAAGGCATCTAAGCGGGAAGCCCCCCTCAAAACAAGGTATCCCTGAGAACCGAGGTAGACCACCTCGTCGATAGGCCAGAGATGTAAGCGCAGCAATGCGTTCAGTTGACTGGTACTAATTGTTCGATAGGCTTGATTTGATCCAGTAGAAGCCATGCTTCAATGGAACAATCAGATACATACACCAACTACACACAGTCTTACTTGGAATACACTCGAGAGCTTTTCTCGGTTTGGTGATCATAGCGCGAGCGAAACACCCGGCTCCATTCCGAACCCGGCAGTTAAGCGCCGTAGCGCCGATGGTACTGCGTCTTAAGGCGTGGGAGAGTAGGTCATCGCCAAACCTAGTAAAGCTCTCGAGCGTGTATCTCTCTTCGATGTGCCCTACCAACAGTAATAGGGCGCGATTTGGCGCGGGATGGAGCAGCCCGGTAGCTCGTCAGGCTCATAACCTGAAGGTCGTAGGTTCAAATCCTACTCCCGCAACC
>NZ_JHAK01000022.1:0-6524 GCF_000765485.1 Thalassobacter sp. 16PALIMAR09 | reverse complement strand
GCGGTCAGCCTGGGAGGCCAACGCGTAGCCAGCCGAGAAAGCGTGTTCAGCGACAAAGGCCCAGACGGGTTTGTTGCGGCGTAGGGCGCGGATCTGGTCAGCTAGGTCGAAGACGCCCGCCACCTCTCCGCCAAAGCTATCAATCTCGAGCGCTACAGCCCGAACGGACGGATCGCGTGCGGCTGCCTCGATCTGAGCCGCGATCCCCTCATAGCTGGTCTGGCCAGAGGATTGCCCGATCCAGCCCCCGCGATGGATAAGCACCCCGGAAATCTCGATCACCGCGATACCGTCTACGACCGCGTAGGGCGCATTGCCATTTTGCTGCAGGTGGTCGGCGAGGTTGCCGGCCAAAATGCTGGCGCGGGCGGGCAGGGTGGCTGAGCCGTCTAGAGGGCTATCCGGTTCTAGTAGCTCAACTGACCTTCCTAATATGCGCGGCCCGAGCCCTGACAGAAACGCCATGGCCTTGGAGGGCTCAACAAGTAGCGGCGTATTAAAGGCGCGCGCGGCGATCCGGGCATGAAGCATCAGGCTTGGTCCTTGGCTTGGCTTTGCATTTCCGATCCGTACATAGTAAGGAGAATTTATAATATGTAAGGAATGCGCCGATGCATGAATCGACGGTGACAGTAAAAGGTCAGACAACGCTGCCCAGAGACGTCCGGGCCGCGCTTGGCCTGACCAGTGGGGACAAAGTGCGCTACGTGATCCTTGATGGTGAGGTGCGGATCCTGAAAGCGTGCTCCGTCAAGGAATTGCGGGGCATCCTCTCAAAAGCGGGTCAGGAGCCCGTGACGTTAGACGAGATGAATGAGGCGATTGCGGCTGGCGCAACAGATAGTGCTCAGTGATTGCGCTCGACACCAATGTACTGGTCCGCTTTCTGGTGCAGGATGATCCTGAACAGGCAGAGCTGGCAACTCGTGTGATCGAGCAATTGACCGATGACGTGCGGGGCTTTGTCAGCCGAGAGGTCTTGATTGAGCTCGTTTGGGTGCTTGAGCGCGCCTACAAGCTTAGCCGCGCTGAAATCGCCGTTGCCCTCGATGGTTTGCTGTCGGCAACCGAGCTGGACATCGAAGGCTCAGATGAGGTTGCTCCCACGCTTGAACTCTATCGCAACGATGGGTTTGGCTTTGCTGACCTAATGATTGCCGCTGCTGCCAGACGCGCAGGAGCCGCCGGACTGGTGACTTTCGATCGCAAGGCAGCAAGACTGCCTGGTGTCCGACTGCTGGTGGATTGACGACTATCCTTCCTCCGCCGCTGTGTTTGGTCGGTCTTCGGGATCTGGATCTTCAGTCTCCGTGTTTTCTTCCGCGGTAGGCACTGCCTGCACACCTTGCGCGGGCGAACCTGGCCGGCGGAAGTCGAGACCCAGCGCGCGCTCGCGTGCGCGCTCCGCGGCAACCTCCCTGTCTACTTGCTCAGCGTCATAGCCGCGCTCGGCGATGGCTTGGGTGCGGGACTTGAGGCCTGCTTCGATCTGGGCGATTTCAGCATTGGCGTCCTTGAGCGGATCGACCCAGTCCCATTTCGTGGGAAGCCAATCCGCGGCGAGCATCCTTGGGCGATCCGCTTCATAGCCTGGAAGCGTCATTGCGCCCGAGAACACGGCCAAATCTAGCCAGCGCGCATAGACGGGCCGGCAGAGCTGATAGACCATGACTGAGTGCTGCCAGGCTGAGACCCTGCGGCGGAATTCGATCAGGGCAAGGCGTGAGTTCGAGAAGTTCCCCTTCACCATGTCATTGGCGAGGTAAGGGTAGGGGATACCAAGTGCGGCCGAGATTTGCAGCAGAGTTCTGTACTGAAATGGCTCATAGGTTGCCCCGCTGTCTGCTGGCTGGCCGACAGTGACGTCCTCACCCGGATCCAAGCGCACGATCTGGCCGGGGCTGATCTCGACGCCTGCGGGCATCTCCTCGTCGTCCAAGGGGGCCAGCGGGTTCTCCGGGGCGGGTGAGGTCACGAACATCGCATACATGGCTGCCACTTTTTTGCGGTCGAGCTCGGCATCATCGTATTGATCCAAGAGGAAGAGCTTCACGATCGCCGGGGCCAGCTTTGAGACGCCGCGGAGCTGACCACCCTCGACGGGGTCGATCACATGGATCACCTCCCAAGCTGGCACGCGGACAATCTCGCCAGACAGTCCAGGATCGGTGCTGTCGCCCGGATGGCGGCGCAGGAAGTGATAGGCAACACGTCGCCCGATCCGATCGAACTCGATCCCTTGTCTGATGGCATTGCCGTTCCGTGCTACACCGGTCTCATGCAGTGGCAGCATTTCCGAGGGCAGCATCTGCAGTTGGAGCGGAACCGTCAGCCCATCCTCAACCCGCCGGGGCCTGATCCGGACAAAGACCTCACCCGCCAGAAACACCTCGCGGGCTGCGCGGCGCTGCAGCCCGTAGAAATCCGTCAGCCCCTCAGCATCGGCCTCATCCGTCCAGGCGAGCCACAGCCGCTGCAACTCTTCCTTTTGGGTGGCATCCGCGATCTTCGAGATCGGTTTGATCCCATCGCCCACGGTATTCGCCGCCCAGCTTTCCACCGCATTCACCGCATAGCCGTTGTTGCGCACGAGCCAACGGGCACGGGCGGTAATGTCGGGACCAGATGCAGCGATTAGCGCATTCACATGCGCCCGGGTCGCTTGGAACCCGCGCAGGCGTCGGTGATGCTGACCCCCGTCAAACCCGCCGATAAACGCCCCAAGGCGCTGACGCCAGTTCATCACAGATCCTTCACAGCGAAGGGGCGGAGCACCCGCCCAGCGCCGCGCTCGAGCTTGGCCATGCGCCTTTCGACATCGCTGATCGCAGCGGCCAGCTCAGCGTCGGTGCCGTAGTTCACGGTCTTGCCGTCATAGCTGACCGATCGCGTGCCGCTGTAGCGCGCGCCCAAAAGCGCGCTGTGGCGGAGTTTCAGCTCATCTAGGGTCATTCGTCATTCCATGTATTTGGGCGTGCTGATCTTCCAGCCGCGCCGCCGGGGCGTTGCGATCCGCCCTGCTTGAGGTTCGGCCGGTTTCTCAGGAGCGTCTGTGTGCGAGGTGACGACTGTTTCTACGCCGGCCTGCTTCTCCAATTGGCGCCACATCCGCTCATCAAAGCGGTCGGCGCCGAGGATCCACGCGGCGGCCCGCGCATAGATCCGTGTGTCCAGCGCTTCGTTCCTCTCGCGCATTTTTTGCCATTCCTGGCGGGCGTAGCCGCGTCGGTCGCGGATGGTGACCAGCTGTTCAGCCACCAGCTGCTTCAGCCATTCGCTGTCCGCCCAGTCGGGCAGGTGGATCGTCCCTGCCGGTACCGGCGCCTCTGGCTCGGACGGCCGCTCTATCCGCAGATAGCGATACGTTTCCGCCTTGAAGGTGGCCGTAGCCACGGTCCAGAGCCGCGCCCCACGCTTTAGTTTCCGACCATTGACGGTCGCATCGACAAAGGTTGGCCCCGACACGGGCGTCGCGCGGTTGAACCCCTCCAAACCTTTCACAGGTGCAACCTGCGCAATGCCTTGGGCCCGCGCCCAGGCGTAGACGGCAGAGGTTTCATACCCGGTGTCGATGGCCAGCTTCGCCAGCGGCATCACGGCGCCGTTCTCATGCACCCAAGTCTGGCCAAGCAGGTCCGTTAACGCCTGCCAGCAGGCAGGATCTCCAGGGCCGCTCGGAATCACGATGTGGTCAACCAGCCAACTCTCGAGGCCACGGCCCCAAGCCCAGACATCGACCTCGATGCGGTCCTTTTGCACGTCGGCTCCGGCGGTGAGGAACAGTCCGCCCAACGGCACCTGTGCTGGGAAGCTTTCTCTGCGATCTGCAAGTCGCTGCCATTCCGGCGCGTCGCCGCTTTCAACCCAGGTCTCGCCCAGAAGCATGTTGCGCGCTGCACGCAGCATCTCGTCTGATCCTTGGGCCGCCAGCCAGTCCCGCGCGATCTGCTCCCAAGTTTTCCAGCCAATCGGCGAATAGAGTGCTGAGAGGTGGAACCCGATCGCATTCGGATCAGTGATGGTCGCCGTCGCGCGCCATTCACCACGCTCAAGCATCTGCGTCTTGTGATGCTCAGCAATCGAAGCTTCGCAGCCTTCGCAAGCATAGGCTGCCGTCTCTGGTTTGCCCTTGTCCCAGCGAAGCCGCTCGAATTGCAGCCATTGCATATGGCCGCACTGTGGGCAGGGCACGAAGTAGCGTCGCTGGTCACTGGCCTCAAACTCCCGCTCGATGCGAGAGAGCCCCCGGATCGTTGGCGTCGAGACCATGAACACTTTGCGCCGATGGGCAAAGGTCGTGGTTCGTGCTTCTGCCAGGCTGACCGGATCGCCTTCCTCGTCAGCTGAAGCCGGATAAGCATCGACCTCGTCCAGAAACACGTAGCGCGCAGGCATCGACCGCAGGCCCGTAGCCGAGTTCGCACCGGTCAGCACCAGAATGCCGCCGGGGAACTCCTTCGACAGCATCGAATTGCCCGCATCCCGCGAGCGCGCTGGCTGCACGCGCTCCTTCAGCGCCGGGCTGTCCTCGATCAGCGGGTCGATCCGCCCGCGCGACGTGCGCTTGGCCATCTCGACCGTGGGCAGCACCGCCAGCATCGGGCCAGGCGCATGATGGATGACAAAGCCGACCCAGTTATTCCCTGCTTCCGTCGCGCCGACCTGTGCGGCTTTCATGAACGAGATCCGCTGTGCCGGATGGTTCGGCGACAGCGCATCCATGATCGCGCGTAGGTATGGCGTGCGGGCCGTGCGATATTGCCCAGGTTCAGCTGAGGCCCGCGAGGACAGCTTGCGATGCTTGTCTGCCCATTCGGAGACTGTGAGGTCTGGGTCGGGCCGCATGCCCCGGCGCCATGCGCGCAGGACATCCTCGGCGCCGTCAAAGGCGAGGTCGAAGCCTTCAGTTAGATCAGATGTGTTCTCCTCATCATTCAAGCGAGACCCTGAGGTCTGCGAGGGCGTCGAGCTGCTCTCGGACATGGGTTTCCAACACCCTCTGCAAGATCGCAGTCTCGATCGTTACCGCCTTGTCGGATGCCTTCTCCATATCTGCGGACAATTGTGCGGCCATCAGGGCTGCTACACGTGTGGGCCAGGTGACCCAAAGATCCCGCTCCTGACGGGCCAAACGAAACACCAAGGTCTCGGCCCGTGCGCGATCGACCAGCACGCCCTTTTTCTTCTGGATCGACAGCTGCCGTTCCTGAGCCTGGTAGACCGTTAGCGCGGTGCGCGCCTTGATATAGGACGTGCTGTCACCCGAGCCCGAGCCCGAGCCCGAGGCCGCCGGTCCGTCACCGGTTGCACTAAGTCCGCCTCGCGCCCGTATCTGTTGATCCGGGTCCGTCGCTGAACCGCGGCGAGTATCGGACGCCGCAGCGTTGATTGACCCATCGGCGAAAAGCACCAGGCGGTCAGTTTTACGGGCTTTTTGCACGGCCCCACGGGAGATCCCAGCGTGTTCGGCGTAGGCGCGTTCAGATAGTCCTTCCATGACCTGTTCCAGAGCCTCAGGGCATTGTTATTAAACGGATAAATACGTCTATTTGAGTTGATTAGACTTCCGTGTCGAGCGACTCTCACATCAAGCAAACAGCCTGATTGGAGAGAGCCCATGAGCACCCGCGCACAGATTGCCATACAGACCGGACCCGAAGAATGGGCGCACGTCTACGTCCACTACGACGGCTACCCCGAGCACATGCTGGCAGCACTTCACGCTTGGACGCCCGAGGACATCCTGGCCGCCCGCGAGATCCGGCAAGTCAGCGCCGAGGCGCTGGACTGTTTTGATCCGCCGCGGCCGCCGCGGGTCTTGCCGCGACCAACCCGCGCCTTTGGCCATTTGTATGTTTGGCACGACGGCACGTGGGCAGAAGCGGAGGCAGCACAATGAGCGAGCTGGTTCTTCCCAGTCAAAACGAGGCTCACGGGTTTTACGGGCAGATGAGCGCCTGCGCGTTGCGGGACAGGCCGACGGATCGGATCTGGGCGGTGACCTGCGCCTTTATCGGTCTGGCGACAGGTGCCGGTACCGAAAATGAGATGCGCGGCATCAGGGATTTCTTGGATAGCCCAATGGGACGGCACTTTGCCGATGATCTGATTGAGGCCCTGCAAGGTCGCACCATAAACAATGAAATCGCGATCATTAAAGCCATCGAGAAATGGCAGGCCTCGACCATCAGCGCGGAGACCCAGCGAGAGGAGGGCATCCCCGCGGGGCTGCCATACCTCACGGGCTGGGTGCAGCACTTTGTAATCTTGGGCGTGAATGACACCGCCGACTGACGGCACACAGCAACGCCAAAAATATGGAGGCACCGATGCCGAAGATTACCGACACACAAGCCATTATCCTCACGCGCGCCGCATCCCGCCCTCGCAACTTGGCCATGCCGCTGCCCAAGGGGCTGGCAGGCGCTGCGGCCAAGATGACCGTCGGCAAGATGATCGAGCGCGGTTGGCTCGAAGAGGTCGATGCCAATCTCCGCCGCAAAGAGCCGCTCTGGCGCGAGACC
>NZ_JHAK01000021.1:0-6800 GCF_000765485.1 Thalassobacter sp. 16PALIMAR09 | reverse complement strand
AGTTAGCAACATCCGCAAGGCCCGACCGGCGGGTAAACCTGCAGAAGCGGCCGCAGAGGCAAGCGAAGGCCCTAGGCTGGTCTCTATCCGGCAAGGTACCAAGCAGGCCCTGTTGATCGACATGCTGCAACGCCCCGAAGGTGTCTCGATCACCGAGATCGTTGAGGCGACATCTTGGCAAGCGCATACTGCGAGAGGTGTAATCTCGAGCGCACTGAAGAAAAAGCTTGGCCTACCAATCACGTCCGAGAGACACCCCGAACGCGGCACTGTTTACAAATTGGACGCGGCCTGAGCCAGCCCATCATAACCATCGCTCGAACAGCCGGCGTAGCGCATAACTGCGCAGCAAGGAGATCATCACAAACAGTTCACCGATCGCAAGGTTGTCGCCAAGGCTGACTTGCAGTCCAAACCATGGGAACACCACGATCTGTGTTAAGATTGCCAATGCATAGCCTACCACGACGTTGGTGACCGCCTCGATAAGTGATTGGCGCCGCGACTGCATCACGCTGCCAGCCGCTTGGATTTGAGGCTTGCGAAGCTCTCCCCGCTGTCTGCCAAAACAGCCTCTTCACCAGTGAAGGCTTGCCAACGTTCTATGGCAACGTCGACGTAAACCGGATTTAATTCGACGCCGTAGCAAATGCGCCCAGCGGTCTCGGAGGCGATCAGTGTCGTGCCGGATCCCATGAAGGGCTCATAGACGGCCTGGCCGGGGCTCGAGTTGTTCAAGATTGGGCGGCGCATGCATTCGACTGGCTTTTGCGTGCCGTGCACGGTTTCGGCATCTTGGTCCTTGTTCGCGATTTGCCAGAGCGTGGTCTGTTTGCGATCACCGGCCCAGTGGCCTTTGCCCTTGGCGCGCACGGCATACCAGCAGGGCTCGTGCTGCCAGTGATAATCGCCGCGGCTGAGCACCAGTCGATCCTTAGCCCAGATGATCTGGGAGCGGATGGCGAAGCCCGCGGCGGTCAAGCTGTCGGCCACAGTCGCTGCGTGCAGGGCGCCATGCCATATGTAGGCCACATCGCCGGGAAAGAGTGACCAGGCCTCGCGCCAATCAGCGCGGTCGTCGTTCAGGACCTTGCCTGTGCGCTTGGTTTTGGCGGCACCCGCTTGGTTACGCCAGGACGGGTCGTATTCAACGCCATAGGGTGGGTCGGTCACCATGAGAAGCGGCTTCACAGCGCCAAGCAATCTCCCGACAACGTCAGCGCTGGTGCTGTCCCCACAGATCAGCCGATGCGGACCGAGCTGCCAAAGATCACCTGCGACTGACACTGGGGTGGCCGGCGGCTCTGGAACATCATCCTCGCCATCCACCGCGCCATTATCGCCCACCGTCTCTGGATCTTTTAGCAGGTCATCCAGATCCTCATCCGAGAAGCCCAGCAGATCTAGGTCGAAGTCTTCGGCCAAGAGCCCTGCCATCTCGTCGCGCAGCATCGCCTCGTCCCATTCGCCAAGCTCGGTCAGCTTATTGTCGGCAATGCGGTAGGCGCGACGCTCCGCTTCATCTAGATGGCCAAGCCTAATGACCGGGGCCTCGGTCAGGCCCAGCGCGCCGGCTGCCAGCACACGGCCATGGCCCGCGATTAACTCGCCGTCGTCTGCCACTAAGCAGGGAACGGTCCAGCCGAACTTCGCCATGCTGGCCGCAATCTTCGCAACCTGGGCCTCGCCATGGATCTTTGCATTCTTGGCATAAGGGCGCAGCTTCTCGATCGGCCAGAGCTCGATCTGGCGCGGCGCAAAGACAAGATCCATGGGGTGAGTATCTCTTAGGGCAGGCGCGACACATACTGAAGCCTGTCCTTAGTCTAAGGACACACCCGCGATCGCAATGTCAGGAAAACGAAAGCGCCCGCGAGGGGTATCCTCCGAGCACAATTCTTCGATGATCAAGGGGTACGTCAAGAGGGGCAGCATTGTCAAAGCCAAATGTGAATCAGAGTCACATTTTTTTGGGGGTGGATTTTCGGGTGGCTTCCCGTTGGATTTTTTTGGCTAAAACAGACTTAGGTGGATTCTTGACTAAAATACTAAAATCCACCTTCGTGATTGACAGAACGCGTCCAAGTTTCTGTTATTTATCATTAATTTTTACAGTGCACTTGCGGCTGGCTTCAAGGTGGATTCCCCGGTGAAAATCCAAGTCGCTAGAAAACTTGCGCGCTAAGCCCCCCCGTATACGCAAAAGGCCGGGGAGGAACCATGGGAGGGGGGATCAGGCCCCCTCGCCGTTGGCCTCGAGGTGGTAGGGTGCGATCAGTGATGCAGCAGGAATTTTCCAGCTGGTGTTGATCTTCTGGATCATGCGCAAGGTCAACGGACGCTTTCGGTTCATGATTTCTGACGCGCGGGGCTTGCCGCCAACCAGCTCTGCCAGATCGCTCTGCTTCTTCTTTTTGATGTTCATGAAGACCTTCAGCGTCTCGATAGGGTCGAGCGCTTCGATTGGGTATTCACGGGTCTCGTAGGCTTCGATGAGATCGGTCAAGATGTCGAAGCGGTCGGCTTCTTCCGTTCCAGGCGCAGGCGGTGCATCGAAGTATTGCTCGATTTCCGCAAGCGCCCAATCGAGATCTTCATCGGTTCGAATGGCACGGACTTCCATGTGTTCTTTCCTATTTACCTAGATCTTGGCTACGTCAATCTTGTCATATTCTGCGTGGGTCCCAATGAACTTGATCATCACGCGGTAGTACGGGCCGTACACAACGCGGGCGACCAGCCGAAACTTGTTGCCACCAATGTCGAACACTATCCTGCTATCTCCAACGAAATCCACCGATGCACCAAACATGTCCTTCACGTCCTGCGGGCGCTCCCATTGTGCCCGCTCGACTTCAGCGTACCAGAACTGAAGTGGGGCTTTAGCCGTCGCATGCTTGGTCCAGTAATCAACAAGTGTCCGTCTCGATAGGATCCGCATGCTGCCTCATCATGTTCCCCTTTTGGGAACCTTAATCTACATGTTACCAAATCGGTAACTTGTCAAGTGTCATGTCCTAGCCCAGACGCGGGTCCGTACTACTGGTGTGATATGCCCCGTGTGTTATAGTCGCGTTCACCTCACCACTGGCAGATCAGAAATCCGGGTCGTGTAACGTGGGCTGCGATGATTGGCACGGAGCTGCCAGGAGCGCGACATCCCCTCACTTGCAAGCACTAGAGTTTTCTTACCGAACCGACTGTTAACAGCATCAAGCGCTGCCATCAGGTCAGGCGATTTTTGCGGTGCATCGAAGAGTGTTCTCGGACGTTCTTCCAACGGGAGAAGGTCATCCAGCATAACCCCCGCCTTGGTGAAGCCGTACGTCTTGTCGCTACCTTTCGGCCAGGGGGCGCGCGCGCAGTGTTTTGCGGCTGCGACCAATTCAAATGTATCGGATGACATCGGTGTCAGGCGAGTTGAGCGCGACCCTGCGTACTGGGGCCTGTCAGAGCGATGTCGGTTTGTATGAAAAAATACAGTAAGCGTTCCTGCGACTAGCCCGTGTTGCCTGAGCTTCTCGGCCGCGCGTGTCGCGTGCGCCGTGATCGCTTGAAACACAGTGTCGAAGTCAGTCATAGGCACCCCGGCGGATCGTGTGACAGCCATGCCCTTGCGCGGAGGCTCCACATCATCAAATGCGATGCACGGCTCGCCTTGGAGCTCTAGGACCGTGCGTTCCAGCACGACTGTGCCCAGAGCGCGCGCTTGACGTGATGGCAGGTCGCGTAGCTCTGCTGCGGTACAAACCCCGATGCCGTGTAGTTTAGCGGCTGTCTTTCGCCCAATGCCCCAAATGTCACCAACTGGAACGAGGGGTAGCAGCCACTCGACCAGCGCAGGATCAGCCATATCCAGAACGCCAGTGAAAATTGGGTTCTTCTTTGCGATATCGTTGGCGCATTTAGCGAGCGTCTTGGTTGCTGCAATCCCGACGCGCACCGGTACGCCAACACGGAGCAGCACATCCCGCCGCATAGCCTTGGCGTGCGCCGTCCGGTCTTTGACTCCACCAAAATCCAGGAAACACTCGTCGATTGAATAGATCTCGACGTTGGGTGTGTAATCTTCGTAAACCTCGACCACGCGGCGGCTGATATCGCCGTAGAGTGTGTAATTGGAAGAAAAAACACGCACACCATGTGCTTCGATTTTGTCACGGATCAGGTGTAACGGCTCACCCATTTTGATGCCCAGCGCCTTGGCTTCATCACTGCGTGCAACAGCACAGCCATCATTGTTTGACAGGACGATCACTGGCACGCCCTTCAGACTTGGGTCAAAGATCCGTTCTGCGCTTACATAGAAATTGGCGCTGTCGCTGATGGCGATCGGTTGCGTCACGCCAGATCATATTTCCGTACAACGCCAGCGATGACACCCCAGATTTCGCTGTCTTCCGTGAGCTCGATTTCTGGAAAGGCCTCCCGGCTGTTAGCGGGCGCAAGGAAGTACCTGCCATCTCGCTTGCGCAATATCTTGGCAGTCACCGTGCCGTCTACCACAGCGAGCACGGCACGCCCGAGGCGCCGCTTACCAGCGCGATCAACTGCAATGATGTCGCCATCTCGAATGCCAGCATCCCAAAGGCAGTCACCTTCCACCCGCCACCAAAAGGTTGACGATGGATGCCGCACGACCCACGCAATGGGGTCGATTTCATCCTCCAGATTATCGCCGGCGGGGGAGGGGAAACCAGCGCTGACGCGCGCCAACTGAACTGGGACGATGCTGCTGTTTGTCGCAATAGGGGCTTTAATCGGGACAACGGGCATTCACGACTCTCCGATTGTTCACTTTATGTTCCGAATAATTCGGCTATTTGATGGGGTGATGTCAAGTTAGGGCGTGGTTGGGATTATGCGTGGTGAAGGGGCGAATTCTTTTGAAAAACTCTCCCTTGATTGGATGGCCATAGGCTGATTCAATTCCTTTATTGATTGGGGGATTTGGCGATGATGGGACCGAAGCAGGAAGCACAGGCGGCGTTGTTTTACGAGTTCTCGCTGGAAGACCACGTTCCGCAAGATCATCTTCTGCGCTCGATTGATCCATTTGTCGATCTGAGCGACATCCGCCAGTATCTGGCTGAGTTTTACAGCCACACGGGTCGCCCTTCGATTGACCCTGAGCTTCTGATCCGCATGCTTTTGGTGGGATATTGCTTTGGTATCAGGTCAGAGCGCAGATTGTGCGAAGAAGTGCATTTGAACCTGGCGTATCGCTGGTTTTGTCGCCTCGATCTGTCTGATCCAATACCCAATCATTCGACCTTCTCAAAGAACCGGCACGGGCGTTTCCGTGAGAGCGCTTTGCTGCGGCATCTATTTGAGAAGACCGTCGCGCGTTGCATTGCGGATGGTTTGGTGAGCGGCCAGCGCCTTGCCGCAGATGCCAGCTTAATTGAGGCTGATGCGAACAAACAGAACTCCACCCCAAAAGAAGATTGGGATCACAGCGCCATTGATCCAAACGATGCGCCCCGTGCTGTGAAGGAATATTTAGATGTTTTAGACGATGCCGCTTTTGGTGCAGCATCGGAGGTAGAACCCAAGTTCACATCTCACTCTGATCCCTCAAGCCAGTGGACCGCAGCACGTAAAGGGCCAGCATTCTTTGCCTATTCTACCAACTATCTGATCGACACCGACCACAGCGTCATCGTTGACGTCGAAGGCACAAGATCGATCCGGCAGGCTGAAGTCGGGTCTGTGCGCACTATGTTGGACCGGATCAAGGACCGGCATGACTTGGATCCCGAACGATTGATTGCTGACAGCGCCTATGGATCAGGACCCATGCTTGGATGGCTCGTTGATCGCGATATCAAACCCCACATTCCTGTTCTGGATAAAGCGGGACGCACCGACGGCACTTGGTCTCGCACCGACTTCGAATGGGACGCCAAGAACAACCAATATGTCTGCCCAGAGGGTGAGCCGCTCAAGCAGTTCCGCCGCAACTACTCAGACCCGAACCGTGGCCCCACTGGCAAAGGTGTAGCCAAGTATCAGGCCCTGAAACACACCTGCCAAGCCTGCCCATCGAAGATGAAGTGCTGTCCAAAAGCTGATGCCCGCAAGATCACCCGCGAAGAACATGAAGACGCCCGTCAGGTCGCTCGCGACATCGCCAAAACCAAGCAATATGCGATCTCAATGCGGTTGCGGAAGAAAGTCGAGATGCTCTTCGCGCATCTCAAGCGCATCCTTGGACTGGTAAGATTGCGATTACGTGGCCCATGTGGCGCAAATGACGAATTCCTCCTCGCTGCAACCGCCCAAAACCTCCGCAAACTGGCTAAGATCTTTCCTGCACCGCAGCAAAGGTGCAAAGCATGACAGGAAAGGCACTCGACCGCTATTCAAGACCCTAAATTCTGCGCCAGCAGCACGCTGTTTTTCCACAGAATCGGCGGAGACCGGTCATTCGCTGCGCGAAGCCAAAAGATCAGCAATGCGCAGATAGCGACCTTGCAAAATCGGCTGGGATGAAGATGCGGCTATTCGGCTTCAATCCTTGTGTTGTGGCCGACAAGTCACTGTAATTGTTAAAAGACCCATACGGGGAAGGGCGTTGCTTGGCTTGGAGGCTGACAAGAAAATTCTTGCCTTTTCATAGGATCCGGGTATGACGTCTGGCATGGCACTGCCACGGGGTCAGGCTATACGCCGACCGCCTCAGGGGATCCTTCGGGATCCCTTGTGTGTTTCTGGAGCTTTTCCCACTTTCCGTATTCACCATCGTAACAGGAATACTTCACGCCTACGGCATCGTCTTCGTGTTTGAAATCCAACAG
>NZ_JHAK01000020.1:0-9333 GCF_000765485.1 Thalassobacter sp. 16PALIMAR09 | reverse complement strand
GGGTCATTTCTATCCGCGCCCCCAGGTGATTTCGCGATCCTGGATCGCCGTGACATATTCAAACCCAAGATCACCCGGGAACAGCGCTTGCTGGCTTTCATGGGTGTAGCGCCAGGTCCGCGCCACGGTGAGATCAATCAGACGGCTCTCATAGCTGATCGTGATTGTGCAGGTGTCCGCGTCATCCTTGATTTCAGGGACATCGAGCCGACCTGAGAAGGCCTGCACCGGATCGGCGATGATGTCGCCTTCTTCTTCCAGCAACCCCAGCCAGATCCTGCCCGGCAGGCCCTGGCGCGCTTCATCGATAGCCATCTGCACAAGGTCCAGCGGCACGCCGGACAGCGACACGGCGGTGCCGCCTGCCACAACCTCACCGGTTTCATCGAGCGAGCCGAGGCCCAGGAGGGACCCAGCACCCGCCCAAGTCTCCCCGTTCCAACTCACCTCTCCCAGCCCCGACCAGATACGGACCCAGCCCGTGGCAAACTGACCCTCGAAGAAGATGACCGGCCTGAGGCTTTGATCAGCTAGTGCAGTGGCGAAAGCGCCAGTAAGATCGCGGCTCATCAGAGCGCCTCTCGCGCTGATATCGTAAAACGGTGCTGATCCGCCCGGCCGATCACCGAAGGGACCGGAGCCGTCAGCCGCAACAGAATCGACGGGGTCTCAAGACCGAGGAGCGTGCCGACCGGCACGGAAGCCCGAAGCGGCGGCACGAAGGCGAGCGTCACCTCGCTGCCCAAGGGCGTGACATCCGCCGTCAGCTGATACAGCCGCGTGGTGACATCCGAGCCCAGCTGGAAGAAGTCGCCTGCGCGCAGACCAAGCCCCCAGCCCGCCGTGCGCAGGGTGGATGCCCCTGCAGCCTGCGCTTCGATGACGTAAGGATTGCCCGCTGCAATCGGCACCTCGATCGAGGGATCGGGGAAGAGGAAACGGCCTCGCATTCCGCCAAGGGCTGTAAAGAAGGCCGAAAGCCGCCGGGCCTTGGCCCCTTGGGTCACCGCCATCTCGATCTGGTATTCCCACCAGGAGGCACCCCAGTCCTGGATCTGGGACGTGCCGGTGAAGGGCGAGCGCGCCTCGGCAACAGATGTCACTAAGCGGCGCTCGAGGGAGGACACGAGATTAAGGGGTAAGATCGGTATGCTCATCATATCACTTGGCCCCGTCGCCGCCCATCGGCCACGCTTTCTTTCGCCATACGGGCCAGTTCTGGCATTGCTGCGCGAAGGCGCGCGTCGATCTGCTCAGCCACGCCCATCTGGGCCCCACGCGCGTCAATGTTCACGGTGATGCCCGCGCCAGCGCTGCCGCCCCGGCCATAGTCAGCCGCCTCGCGCCGGTTCAACACCCGCTCGCCCCGCTGCAGGATCGTTGGAACCTCGTCGGGGCGGAGACCCGCCCAACCGCCGGAATGCATCCGCGGCGCACCAGCGAAGGCCATCGCAGGCACCTGCCGCGTGTGGCCTGACAACCCAACAATACCGCCCGCATGCGAGACGGCCGCCGCAACGGACCCGCCGCCAAAGATGCCGGAGAGCGCTGAGGCGATGGGCCCCAATACAGCCCGTTTGAACGACAGAACCGCAAGGTCGGCCAAGATCGAGCGCACGAGGCCCTTGAAGTCGAACTTGCCGGTCTCGACGAAGCTCCGGAACGCACTTTCCGCGCTGCTGAAGGCTGCGGTCAGGGTTTCCCCAAGGCCTTTGCCCCAATTCAGCGCGTCGGTGGCGTAGGCTTGAAGAGATTCTGAGACTGCACGCCACCCGGTGGCGATCCGTTCTCCGGCACTCCCAGCGCCACCGGCACGCCCCATGGCATTAGACAGCCGATTTGCAGAGACAGTCGCCTCATCCAGCGCCGCCGCGCCTTCTTCACCGGTGCCTGCAACGGCGTCACGAAGTGCGCCCCAGGAGGTGAGCGGGGCCGTCGCGCCACCCGCAAGATCGGTTGCAGCCTGTCGGTAGGTGTTTGCGGTGGCCAGCGCCTCGGCGGCGATCGTTTCAAGCCCAAGCTCGGGAACGGTGAGCGGGTTATCCTCGAAGGCGCGCCGAAATGCCTCTGCCGCAGCCGTTCCGGCATCTGCGGAGGCGCCTGCGAAGGGGTTGGGGATGTCACCGAGATTGATTTCGCCGATCTGACCAAAGGTGGTCTCGATACCTACAGCCGCCAGCGCATCTCGGATGTTTCCTGTGAAGGCGTCGATCCTGCGGATCGCGCCGTTCAGCATGGCCTCGATCCCATCGAGCATGCGGTTGGCGGCTGAGAAGACCAGATCACCGATCACCGCTGGCAGCCGCGACCAGATCTCGCGCACGGCAAGAAGCGCGCCCGCGAAGGTGTTGGCTGTCGCGTTGCCAAAAGCTACGACACTCTCGATAGCCCCGGCCATGCCCGTCGCGGCATCGGATTTCAGATCGTAGAACATAGCCGTGGCCGTAGCCCCCGCGCTTGATACCCCCATCTTGATCCGGTCCCAGACCTCGACCGCGACGTCTTTTAAAAGACCCATAGCCTCGCCGAAGCTGCCTGCGCCGGAGGATAGACGGGTAAACCAATAGACCAACTCGCCAGCGCCTACGATCAACGCGCCAATGCCGGTGCGGATGAGCGCGCCCTTCAGAACCACCAGGGTCGTAGCGAGACCTCGGACCGACAGCGCCGCGGCGGCCATCGCCGAGACCCAGCGACCAGCGAGGAAGGTGGCGAAAGTCCCAGCATAGATCGCGAGCCGATCAAGGTTGCTCAGCACAGCATCAAAAGTCCGGCTGATTGGGCTGGTACTGGACGCAAGGGCGACAAACGCGTTGGCCACCGCCTCCAGCGACGGAGCAAGAGCCACGACAATCCGGTTGCGCACCCCGGTAAAGACCTGCCCGATGCTCACAAGTGCCAGTTCCGACCGGCGCATGGCAGCGATGGCATCCGCGTCGAGCACCGCGCCAAGTGCCTGTGCCCGTGTTCCAAGCCGCGTCATCTCCGCCCCACCGTTTTGCAGCAGCGGGATAAGTCGTGTCGTATCCGAGGCCATGGCCTCGAGATAGAAGGTCATCTCTTGTTGGCTGACGCCCGCGCGCTCGAGACTGTCGACATAGAGCTGTAGCGCTTCCGGCCCCGAGAGCCGGGCGAACTGGTCTGCCGTCACGCCCACACGTGGCGCGATGTTCTCAAAGAAGTCGGCCATAGGGCCGCCGCTCGTCTGCAGGAAATCCCCCACGCGGTCATTCACGTCCTTCAGGATATCGGCCAGCTTCTCTTGCTCGATCCCCACCGTGGCCGAGGCCGCTGACCAGCGCTGGAAGACCTCCGGGGTGGCATTAGCAACCTGGGAAAGCTGGCTGATCTCGTTGGCGGCGGCAACGGTCGAGCGGGTCATCGCGACGACGGCAGCAGCAAGCGCCGTGGCGGCTGCAGTCGCCGCAATCCGGGTCCGGCGCGCGAAGGCTGCCATTCGCGCATTAGCCTGATCCAGCTCATGGCTCAGACGTCCCATGCCACGAGACCCGGCGACACCGACGCCTTCCAACTCGGCGCGCACTTGGCGCCCGCCACTCGCGGAGAGGCGGACGGAAACACGTTTTTCAGCCATTATGGGTCCTTGCAGGATGTATCACGTCGTGATACACTTGAGTACATGATTGTAAGCACAAAAGGAAAGCTGGCCGGTGGAGCGGTGCAGGACCAGTTTGGCAAAGGCTTTCCAGCGGACATCATAAAACGCACCCGCGCTATACTTTCAGCACTGGATGCCGCCGTCGTGCTTGAAGATTTACGGTTTCCGCCGGGCAATCATCTTGAAGCCCTAAGTGGCAACCGGACAGGACAACACTCGGTGCGCATTAATGGACAATGGCGCATTTGTTTTATTTGGACCGATCAAGGACCTGCCGAGGTCGAGATCGTGGACTATCACTAGGAGGGCCTGACATGAGCCTTATGACCAACCCATCCCATGCCGGCGACGTCTTGGCAGAGCTGTACTTGACCCCACTCGATATGAGCGCAATCACGCTTGCCGCAAAACTTGGTGTGCCGCGCACCCGGATCGAGCGCCTAGTAAAAGGCCAAACCGCCATAACAGTGGATACGGCGATGCGGCTTGCCCGGTTTTTCTCAACGACGCCAGAGTACTGGATGAACCTTCAACGCGCCTGGGATTTGGCGCGCGCTCGCGAGACAATTGACGTCTCAGGCATCAAACCCCTCGAGGCCGCCTGAACTCGTTCGCTCGGTTGCCCTGCGCACCATCACCGCCTCAATGGATGGCAGCAGTTCTGCAATGATGAGGGGCTGGAGCCCTAATGCCGTCCCGAGTTGCAGGGCCGCACCCATGTCCCAGCCCAAGACCGCTCCTCCGCTCATGCCGCCGGAAACGCGCACCTGTCCGCCGAGGCGCTGAACCAGATCCCAGATCTGCCAGCCCTCAACAGTTTGTGGTGCATGAAGGCTGCGCGGGCATTCCGCGCAAACAGCGCCACACCCCGCGCAATAGTCACCGCCCCCGCCGAACTCCCAGTCCGCGAGAGCGGTCAGCCGTTTTTTTCCGCATCCAGAATGAGCGCGCCTGCAATGTATTTGGTTTGGAAGGCCTCAAAGATCGGCCAGAGCTCCAGAAGGGCATCGATACCTTCGAGCGTCAGGGGCAGCATTTTGCCGTCCTCGTCGCCGACGCCGTCCCAGTCTTTTACAACGATGCGCGCGACGGCCTTTGCCACGATGCGTGCGAGATCGTCGTTGGAGGCAGTGCCTTCAACATAAGTTGCGGCGGCGACGATCGCCGGATCGCTGCGCGCCGCCAGCATGATGGCCGTGGTCAGGGGCTCTACCAGCAGGCGAACGCCATGGCCAAGATCAAGCCAATGCGGTTCTGTGGACAGATTTAATCGAAGCATTAGTAATCCTCGCGGTCATTCGTGAGCGTGACAGTACACATCCGGTCCACCACCGGATCGCTCGCCGCCTGCCAATCAAAAGTCGCCTGCACACCTTGAGGGCCTGAGATCTCGATCCGGGGGCGCGGCAGGTAAACCGCATGGGCTGTCAGCGTCAGGCTCTCGCCCGTGGTTAGCGAGTAGGAAAACTCCAGCTCGCAGGCCTCGCCGTTGATGGCTTGGTTCACCAGCGTCTGATCTGCAAAGCGGACAACCACGTTGCCATTCAGTGCTGCAATCGATGGGTCCGCGCCATCGATCTTGCCATCGGCCCGGATCGTCTCGATGCGATCTAGATTGTTGGCATAGGTCAGATCGGCAGAGACAACATTCCCGATGTTGGTCCCATTGCGCGTGATAGCTCCGTTGAAATGCCCGAAGCGTTTCAGCGCGATGTTGGCCGGTGTCCCTGCCGCACTGGTCGTGGCGATCTCCTCGCCCTGGGCCACAATGCTGGCCGTGGCCGTTAGCAGACCAGAGCGCGCCATCTGCCAGTTGAGGCTGTCGACCATGCACCCGGAATACATTGCATAGCGCGGTACCTCGGGCATGCCGGTCTCGACAGAGAACGACGGCAGCGCCCAGTTTCCAGAGCGGAATGCATGAGTATAGGGGGCGTCGGCGCCCGTGGTCGTGGGCGCCCCAAACGCGGCCTTTAGCCAAAAGCCGAAAGCCTCAGCATCAATGGGCACCACCACATTGCCGTCCGCCGTCACCGCATCCTTGATCGGGGCTTGTGGATCGCGCCCGTAGCCCAGCAGTTCTGATGTCTGCAACGGTTGCTCTGCCCCCAGCGTCGTGCTGGCAAAAGGCATCTTGGTGTAGCCGCTCGCAGGCGGCGCGCCGTATGTCGTCTCAAACGCAAGCGCCATTTGCGCCCGCGCCCCTTGGGCTCGTGCCATGGTAATTTCTCCTCAGCTTCGAAAGATTAAACGGGCCTGGCTTGACGCCGGCGTTGGTGGGCCCCTAGCTGCCCCCACGTTTCAACGAAGGAGTGCCCTCATGGCCGATTACAAAACATCATCGAGCCCAAGCGCGCCAAGCCAGACAGAGCGCAAGCGCTCCACCTTTGCAGATGATCTGAGGATTGAAGGCAATATTACCTGCGAAGGCATTCTAGAGTTTGGCGGTCAGCTGACCGGTGATCTCACCGCTGATGCAGTGGTTTTGACACCTACGGCTCGGGTCAAGGGTAGCGTTCGTGCCCGCCAGCTGACCATTGAAGGCAAGCTAGAAGGTGATGTGACCGCAATGCATGTCAGTATCAAAACTGGTGCGCGCGTAATGGCCAGTGTGGCCTACGATCGCCTCGACATCGCCTCTGGGGCCCAAGTCGAGGGCGCATACAGCCGGGTGGATGCAGGAAAGTTCAAGCTTTAAGCCAAAGGATCGTTCGTCCCATAGTGCAATAGCACGGGCAAGATGGCAGCTTTTATACTGGCCGCACCCTCGACTGGAAGATCGACAGGTTCAGGGGCCTCTGCCTCGACCCAATCGCATAACCCCCGCAATGTCCGGTCGGCGGCAATGACAGCGCCGATGCGAGCCGTAAGTGCGTCAAACAAACCGTCGCGGTCTCTTGAAGATTGTACGATGACCTCGAGTTCGGCACGGTGCTGGTAATGATACGCCAGTGGTGACAGTGTCACAGCGGGCTCGCCAGGGCTGCCGTCACGCAGGATCATGAGACCTGCGGGCGGGATGCGTTCCGGCAAAACTTCACCGCGTTGAACCGGCACATGTGGGATCGTGCGCAAGAGGTCTGCCAAAGCGGTGAGGATGGTCTCGCGGGTGGTGGACATCTCGGTCTTTGCCATTAGGTCATTTCTTGACATGTACGGCTTTATACCGTACGTATTGGAAAAAGGAGTTCCCTCATGTTTGCTACTGAGAGCATCACACCGACCTCTGGCAAGATGGAGGCGCGCAAGGAATTGCGCCTGCATCGCGCTGATGAAGAACGCATCCGAGCCGCCGCAGCAGCAACCGGTTTGCAGGAAGCCGATTTCATTCGCCAGGCTGCGCTCTTACGTGCGCAGGAGGTCGAACAGCGTTTGTCGCTTTCAGTCCTGCCCATCGAGGCATTTGAGGCATTTCGCAGCGCGATCGAGGCGCCAGGCAAAGTCGTGACAGGGCTGGCGCGCGCTGCGGCCGCTAGCAAAGGTCATCTGACGGATGCCAAGTAAAGCACCGGTGGATCAACCCGCCCTTGTGATCGCGAAATTCGACAAGGCGCTGCATGATCGTAGCGCCTTTTCTTGTGGCTTTGGCCCGATCGATAATTTCCTAAAATCCTCGCTCTCGGATCAGATCAAGACCGGGATGGTCGCTGCTTGGATGGCCACGGCTGAAGGCGACCCAGCCGTTTTGGGGTTTTATACTCTTGGCGCACTGGCCATTCGCGCCAATCTCGGTCCGGGTAAATGGCAACGTGCCGGCGTGCCGGACATCCCGGTAATCTATATCCGTGCAGTTGCGGTGCGCAGTGACATGCAGGGCCAGGGCCTTGGCACAGCGCTTCTCATTGATGCCATGACGCGTTGCCTTGGCATCGCGGATCAGATGGGGGCAGCTGCCGTTGTCCTCGATGTTCTAGAGGACAACCAGTTTGAGCAACGCTGGCGCTTCTATAAAGGGCTTGGCTTTATACCATTGGGTGATCCCGACAATCCGCAGCGGGTTTATATTTCGATGGCAGATATCAGGGCGACGCTTGGCTGACATTGGCGTTCAAACCCTCTCTGAGAACCAATTCGCCACGATCAACCCCGGTACCGCTGCCTCCGCGCGCTTAGCATCCCGCGCTAGATTGAGCCGTTTGGCGAGTTTCACCTGCGGCACCAGCAGAAAGATCGGCACCGTACTCCGTCCTCGCCCAGTTTTGGACCGCGAGGCCACACCTAGCCCTCGGCTGTTCAGGCGCCCATCCGCCACGAGCAAGCTTGGACCTCCCCGCCGATAAACAAACCGAAGTCGCAGACCGCGCCGCCGCTCCCATTCGCCGGGCGTGAGCGCCTTGCCGCGCGTGCCCTTACCGGCCGCGGGCGTTGGGATGGCAAGCCAAAACCCGTCCTTTGACCGGATCAGCGGGCCGGTGTCATGCGCCCCAATGATCTGGGGTGCATTCGACCAGACAAGAGCCGCCGCTTTTAGGCTTTCGCCTGATTTTGGGTAGGTTTGGCTCCGGATTGAATTCGCAAGGCGCCGGCCAAGGCCAGCTTGCGTAATCTGGCCCCGCCAGTTTTGTTTCAGATCCGAGCCCGCCTGCCGCATTGCTCGGGTCACAGCCTTTTCACCAGCAAGGATCTCGGCTTGCATGGACGCTACGATGTCGCCGGTCACCGAGAGATCGAGTTTCATGCAGGCGTTGCCTCTATGGTCCAGATCAGCCGCTCGCGATCACGGATCGGCTCGCCCTGGATCAGGAAGGTTTCCTCACCGAGCAGTATCTGCTCATCGGGCCGGGGTGCGGGGAGTTCGGAGACACGCACATCAAAGCGCAGTGACTCTGACATCAGGCGCGCGGCCCCGAATGTGGTCACGTCATCATTGCGGCGCATGATGACGCGGATGCGGATGAACTGCCCCTCGCAGTCGCGATGCCAGGCCTCATGGGCGAGGTTCGGATCAGCGAAGAGCAGATCGAGGGCCCCGGAAAATGCCGTCATGTCTCAGCGGCCTCAGTTCGAGCTGAAGAGCCTGATGGCGAGCCGTGGGCGCTTGTTCACTGGCAAGGTGGAGGCCTCTGTCATGAGATCGATCCAACGTCCCTTGCTGTCTATCTGCTGGCGCGCATATAGTGGCAAACCGACGGTATTGGCCGTCTCGAGAAGGTTGGCGGGCCCGCCATAGGTGGTGAAGGTGTCGAAGGTGCCAAGGGGGAAGGCGATGCCTTCGCCTGCGGGGATCAAGCGCTCCGTTGTCCCGTTCGAGAGCGTAACGGAGCCGTTATATTCCTCGAAGAGCAGCCCCGCGAAGGGGAAGGCGCGGCGCATGTCTTCCCGCAACGGCTGACCTCCATTTGCAGAGAAGTATTTATAGGCTTCTTCGGTCTTTGGGTGGCTGATTAATTTATCGAAGAATTCGGAGCTGATCAAAGCATGGGCTGTGGTCATGGTCTCGCCCAAGAGATTATCTTCGATGGCACGTAAAAGACTGCGCACTTTACTCTGGATATTGGTGCCTGCCGTCCCGAAAACGAAGTCGACCTCAATCGGCTCCAAGCCAAATTCAGTGAAGTAGTTGTAGAGGGTGGTGCCCGCGCCATCCTTCACGATGCCGCGCAGCGCATTCATCTCCATGTATTCGCGGGTCTGGGCATGTTTGCGGCGCATGAGCGTCAGCTTGCGGTTCATCACCTCTACCAGAGGATCGGCGGCGTCTGAAACGCCGAGGG
>NZ_JHAK01000019.1:0-11298 GCF_000765485.1 Thalassobacter sp. 16PALIMAR09 | reverse complement strand
AAGCGACCGAGAGCTGACCGGTCTGAGCGTCCACTTGCACCACTTCGGGCAGGACTGCCTCGACCTCCTGTGCAACAACGCCGATCTGGCGCGTGCCGTCCATCGTGAAGCGCACGCCGCGCAAGGCGCAGACCAGTGCCAGTGCGTCGGCAATGGTTGCGACCTCGGATTTTAACCGTGCGTCGGATGAGGAGACGAAGTTCGGGGCCGTGACGACGCCGGTGAAAGTTGCGCCGGACAGCGCGGCTTTTGCCGCGATCGCCACGTCATAGTCCGCCGCGGACTTGGTCGCTATGCTCCCGAGGCCAAGGTTTGTCCGCGCCACGGCCGTGTTCGCGAGCCCTGCCAGGTTGCTCGCCGCATCCAAGAGCGCGTCCCAGCCCGTGTTGGTGGCGTTCCTGCGCCTGAGCACTGGCGGTGAGACTGAGGTGTCGACCCAAAGCATGCCCGCGACGGCGGCACTCGGGGCCGAGGCCCCAGCACTGGTCGATTGCAGGGCCGCGATTACCTCATTGATCCGCGCCCGAACCGCGGCCCCGGCGTCATTAGCAATGACAAAGCTAGATGTCTGCACTTAGGCCACCTCATCGGCGTAAAGCCGCAGTTGTGAGACGATCGGCGTATAAGACGCGTCCTTCGTCGTTAGATGCGCCCGCGCTTCCACTGCGCGGGCTTCGATTTCATGGTTATCGAGACGGCCCCAGGGGCCCCAGTTCGGCGAAGCTGCCGGATCGTCATCGGTCTCGCGGATTTCAAAAAGGACATCGATTTCGGCACCAGCTGATCCGTCAAAATCCGCCCAGGTGTCCATGAGCGCGGTGCGCGCATCGATCCGGTCATTGAGCGCGAGCGCCGCCACGCCAATCTCCGAGCGCAGGCGCACGCGTGTTACCGCGCCAAGATCAAGCCCGGCCGCAAAGCCATACTCCCCCTCCATCGCCGTCACTTGCGTCACGCCATTTGCGGTTTCTGTAGCAAGCGTTAGGTTTGACCCTGTCACCTGCAGGTTGGTTTTTGAGCCAACAAAACCAGGATCAGCTTGCAAGAAGTCCAAGGTCGAGAAGGCTAGCACCTGCGCGCCCTTGGTCGAAACACGGGTTTCCGGGCCCGCACGGCCGCCGCTGTCTTCAGCCCGCACCAGATAGGTCCCGGGTTTTAGAGGCACGACAGCGATGGCCTCACCGCCCGAGACCCTGTCCATCGAATAGCTGTCGGCCCAAGTGGCCGTCGCTTCTTTAGAATGGCGGATCACGATGTTGCCGCCTACACGGACATCGGGATCCACCGACCGCGTCCATTTGAGGATCGCAAGGCCGCCCGCTGTTTGCAGTGTGACGTGTTCGAGCGGCGCGGGTGGCGCGGTCAGGCCAAGAATTTCGGCTGTGCTCGTCTGCCAGCTTGAAGAGACACCCAAAACCGAGATCGCCTTGACACGGAAGGCCCAAGCCCCCGGCGCGATGTCGCGGATGTCCAAGCTCACGCCGTCGGTGCGGCCATAGTCGACCCAGTCGGCACCATCTTCCGGCTTTGCCTGAAGCTGATACGCCGCGACAAATCCTGAAGGTGCGGCCTCCCAGCTGATCTTGGCCAGAACCTTCAGCCCGCCCCCGTCCCGCGTGACATAGAGATTTTCCGTGACCCGCGGTGCACCGGGCGCCGGGATGTCATAAGCATTGGGCAGTGCCGTTCGTGGGGCAGCTGCGTAGATCTGCTGCTCGGACGCCGACCAGTCATAGACGAGAGGCGAGGTTTCCCGCAGGACCAGTTCCGGCAGCAACAATGCCCCATCGCCCGAGGCGGTCAGGTCAAGGCTCACCCCATGCACCTCGAAGGGTTTGGCGGCAAAGCCCCACCGGGCGTAGGAGAGCGTCACCACATCCCCGACGGTGGCCGCCCAGGCGGAAAGCTTGCCCGACAGCCGCACCGTCATTTGTCGACGTGCGCGTTCCAGCTCGATCTTGGCCAGCCGCTGCGCCATGGCGGCAGAGATCGTGAAGGGCAGTGAGATATCGCGCCATTTCCGTTCACCACCATCCTCGGCGAGATAGACATCGCTCGCATAGGCCGGGAAGTCATCCGGCTGCCAATCGTTTTCGGGGCTGACAAATTGACCGCGTACGCCGTTGAAGTTCGAGGACATCGTCACGCGCGTGGCCAAGGTCAGCCCACCTTCGCGCACATGCTCCGAGGTGAGCGTCACATCAGGCGCGCGCCATGCCCCTGCATGGATGCGCCAGGACCCGCCCGAGAAGGCGCAGCGCCCGGCGAAGGATGAGAGCATCCCCTCGATGATCGTCTTCGGAGCTTCAGAGAGCGTGATCACCCCGTTGCAGGCGTAGCGCGGCTCAGACCCGCCGCCTGCAAGGGGAACGATCTCGTCGCAGATGTTCGCGGCCTCGACCAAGGACATTTCATCGATCCCGTCGGGCTGACCGATACGCGCGCCAATGCCCCAGGTCGGGTTGGCCATATAGTCGGCAAGACAAAGCGCGGGGTTTTCGGAATACCCCGCGGTTTGGGTCCGCGGGTCCCAGATGTCGTCCTTGCCCTCGAGATCCACCGTGATGTTCGGGATCCCACCCGGGAAGGCGTCCTGATCGTAGGTGAGGCGCAGCCGGATCGCGGCACAGCCCCGAAGCCGATGGCTCTCGGTCCACTTGTCCGGCAGCGCTGCCTTGAGGCCCGCGAAAGCGGTCTGGTTGGCGGCGCCGAGTTTCTTTTCGACGACAACCTTTCCGGCCCAGCGGCACTGCGCGATCCCAGCGGCACTCACCGCCACTTCGCCTTCGAAATAGATGGCCCCAATCGATTTGACCCGATGCGTGGCCAGCACGATGACCAGATCGAGGAATTTATTGTCTGATCCCGAGGAATGCAGGAAGACGATGACGCCGCCTTTGCGGGTGCGGCCATAGACAAGGTCGCGCGGCACCACGGGCTCGCGGATCGTCACCGTCCGCGGCTGCATCGTGGTCTGCGGCTTTGGCATCAGGGCCTGCGCCGCGTAGGACAGCAGAAGCGTGCCGCCGATCCGCAGAAGTGCCGCACCAATTCCGCCTGCAGCCAATACGCCGCTGATCGCCCCCGCGATCGCGGTGACGGCTGTCACGATGAAAGGCATGGATTGGGTCCGCGTTCAGATGGGCCAGGAAAGTCGGCAAGAGGTCAGTGGAACGGTCACGAGGCCTTTAGGGGCCATGCCAACTGCCGAGGCCCCGTTGCATATGCCGAAGCCAAGACCGGTGTCGGCCAGAACGATGTCGCCGCGCCCAGCAAGAAGGACAGACGGGCGTGGTTCGCCCAAAAGGGAGCGCCCCATTTCTTCGAGCGAGGCCCAGCCCAGACGGCGCATCACACGTTCGCCGCCGAGCGCGGTGGTGTAGCGCCCGCGCCAGAGGGCCGCGACATCCTCACCGCCAGTCAGGATCATGCGCGTCTCGAAGGCAAATGTCGGGCAGTCATGAATGCCCCAGACGAAGGGCTTTGCCCGTGCGGTATCGATCGCCGATGCAAGCAGGCGTTCCCAGTGGTCAACGCGGGGGAGCATCATCCGCGCCCCCAGGTGATTTCGCGGTCCTGGATCGCGGTCACATATTCGAAGCCAAGGTCGCCCGGGAACAGCACCTGCTGGCTTTCGTGCGTGTAGCGCCAGGTCCGCGCCACGGCCAGGTCAATGAGACGGCTCTCGTAGCTTATGGTGATCGTGCAGGTGTCCGCGTCATCCTTGATTTCTGGCACATCGAGCCGGCCCGAGAAGGCCTGAACCGGATCGGCGATGATGCTGCCATTCTCGGCCAGAAGCCCCAGCCAGATCCGGCCCGGCAGCCCCTGACGCGCTTCATCGATTGCCATCTGCACAAGGTCCAGCGGCACGCCGGAAAGCGATACAGCCGTGCCGCCTGCCACCACCTCCCCGGTCTCGTCTATGCCTCCAAGGCCTAAGAGCGATCCAGCCCCAGCCCAGCTTTGACCGTTCCAGCTAACCTCTCCCAGTCCCGACCAGATACGCACCCAGCCGGTCGCAAACTGGCCCTCGAAGAAGATGACCGGACGGAGGCTTTGATCGGCCAGCGCGGTGGCAAAGGCGACGGTGAGATCACGACTCATTAGAGGGCCTCGCTGGTTAAAGGGCTTCGCGGGCGGAGATCGTGAAGCGATGCTGATCCGCCCGGCTGATGACCGAGGGGACCGGGGCCGTCAGGCGCAATAGAACAGACGGGGTCTCAAGGCCGAGCAGCGTGCCGACCGGCACGGAAGCCCGAAGCGGCGGCACGAGGGTGAGCGTCGCCTCGCTGCCCACGGGCACCACATCCGCCGTTAGCTGATAAAGCCGTGTGGTGGCATCCGAACCCAGTTGGAAGAAATCCCCCGCGCGAAGGCCAAGTCCCCAACCAGCCGTGCGCAAGGTGGAGGCTCCCGCAGCTTGCACCTCGGTCACGTAAGGATTGCCCGCCGCCACCGGCACTTCGATCGAGGGATCGGGGAAGAGGAACCGGCCGCGCACTCCACCAAGGGCGGTGAAGAAGGCCGAAAGCCGCCGAGCATTAGCCCCTTGGGTCACCGCCATCTCGATCTGGTATTCCCACCACGACGCACCCCAATCTTGGATCTGGGACGTGCCGGTAAAGGGCGAGCGTGCCTCGGCCACAGACGTAATCAGCCTCCGCTCGAGGGAGGACACGAGCGTCAGCGGCAAGACAGGAATGGCCATCTCAGATCACCTGACCCCGGCGTCGGCCATCGGCCACGCTTTCCTTGGCGATGCGGGCGATCTCTGGGATCGCCGCGCGAAGGCGTGCGTCGATCTGCTCAGCCACGCTCATCTGCGCACCGCGCGCGTCGATGTTCACGGTGACGCCCGCGCCAGCGCTGACTCGGCCGTAGCTCGCCGCCTCGCGGCGGTTCAGCACCCGTTCCCCGCGTTGCAGGATCGTCGGGACTTCGTCGGGGCGGAGACCTGCCCAACCGCCGGAATGCATCCGGGGCGCCGCTGCGAAAGCCAGCGCTGGTAGCGAGCGACTGTGGCCTGACAGCCCGACGATGCCACCCGCATGCGAGACGGCCGCTGCAACGGACCCGCCGCCAAAGATGCCGGAGAGCGCCGAGGCGATGGGCCCCAGCACCGCACGCTTGAAGGACAGAACTGCAAGGTCCGCCAGGATCGAGCGAACGAGGCCCTTGAAGTCGAACTTGCCGGTCTCGACGAAGCTTCGGAACGCGCTTTCAGCACCACTGTAGGCGCTGGTTAGGGTTTCACCGAGACCCTTGCCCCAGTTCAGCGCATCCGTGGCATAGGCTTGAAGAGATTCTGAGACTGCACGCCAACCGGTGGCGATCCGATCCCCGGCGCTGCCCGCAGCCCCTCCCGCGCGCCCCACGGCATCCGACAGTCGATCTGCTGATCCAGTCGCCTCATCCAGCGCCGCTGCGCCCTCTTCGCCGGTGCCTGCAACGGCGTCACGCAGCGCGCCCCACGAGGTGAGCGGTGCCGTCGCGCCATTGGCGAGATCGGTTGCCGCCTGACGGTAGGTGTTCGCAGTGGCCAGCGCCTCGGCGGCGATTGCGTCGAGCCCAAGGTCAGGGGCCGTGAGCGGGTTGTCCTCGAAGGCTCGGCGAAACGCCTCCGCCGCAGCCGTTCCCGCATCTGCGGAAGCACCCGCGAAGGGGTTCGGGATATCGCCGAGGCTGATCTCGCCGATCTGACCGAAGGTGGTCTCGATGCCGACTGCGGCAAGCGCATCGCGGATGCGTCCCGTGAAGGCGTCGATCCTGCGGATCGCGCCGTTCAGCATGGCCTCGATCCCATCGAGCATGCGGTTGGCGGCCGAGAAGACCAGATCACCGATCACATCCGGCAAGCGCGACCAGATCTCGCGCACGGCCAAAAGCGCACCCTCAAATGTGTTGGCGGTAGTGTTGCCAAAAGCCACGACACTCTCGATGGCGCCGGACATACCACTCGCGGCATCAGCCTTCAGATCGTAGAACATAGCCGTGGCCGCAGCCCCAGCGCTTGATGCCCCCATCTTGATCCGGTCCCAGACCTCGACCGCGACGTCTTTCAAGAGGCCCATAGCCGCGCCAAAGCCGCCTGCGCTGGAGGCCAACCGGGCGAACCAGTAGACCAGTTCGCCTGCGCCGACGATCAACGCGCCAATGCCGGTGCGGATGAGCGCGCCCTTTAGGAACACCAGGGTGGTGGCCAAACCCCGCACCGACAGTGCCGCGACAGCCATCGCGGCAACCCAGCGACCAGCAAGGAAGGTGGTGAAGGTGCCTGCGTAAATCGCGAGCCGATCAAGGTTGGCCAGCACCGTTTCAAAGGCCCTGCTGATCGGGCTGGTGCTGGACGCAAGGGCGACAAACGCATTGGCCACTGCCTCCAGCGACGGGGCGAGCGCCACGGCAATCCGGTTGCGGACCCCAGCGAAGACCTGACCGATGCTGACCAGCGCGAGTTCCGACCGGCGCATGGCGGCGATGGCATCAGCGTCGAGCACCGCGCCAAGCGCCCGTGCCTGCGCCCCGAGCCTCGTCATTTCCGCCCCGCCGTTTTGCAGCAGCGGGATCAGCCGCGTGGCGTCCGAGGCCATGGCCTCGAGATAGAAGGTCATCTCTTGTTGGCTGACACCTGCGCGCTCCAGGCTGTCGACGTAGAGTTGCAGGGCTTCCGGCCCCGAGAGCCGGGCGAACTGATCGGCCGTCACCCCCACCCTTGGCGCGATGTTCTCGAAGAAATCCGCCATAGGACCGCCGCCCGTCTGCAGGAAGTCGCCGACGCGGTCGTTCACGTCCTTCAGGATATCGGCGAGCTTTTCCTGCTCGATCCCCACCGTGGCCGAAGCCGCTGACCAGCGCTGGAACACTTCCGGATTGGCATTCGCCACCAGGGAGAGCTGGCCGTTCTCATTAGCGGCAGCAACGGTCGAGCGGGTCATCGCGACAACAGCAGCAGCGAGCGCCGTGGCGGCAGCAGTCGCCGCAATCCGGGCCCGGCGCGCGAATGCCGCCATCCGCGCGTTTGCCTGGTCTAGTTCGCGGCTGAGGCGCCCCATGCCGCGCGACCCGGCTGCACCGACGCCTTCCAACTCGGCGCGCACTTGGCGTCCACCAGTCGCGGAGAGGCGGACAGAGACACGTTTTTCAACCATGATGGTGTTTGACCTCTTCGTTTGCCTTGCGCACCATCACCGCCTCGATGGGCGGCAGCAGTTCTGCGATGATAAGGGGCTGGAGCCCAAGTGCCGTCCCAAGTTGCAGGGCTGTGCCCATGTCCCAGCCCAAGACCGCTCCTCCGCTCATCCCGCCGGCAACGCGCACCTGTCCGCCGAGGCGCTGAACCAGATCCCAGATCTGCCATCCCTCAAGTGTGCATGGCGCATGAAGGGCTCTGGGGCATTCCGCGCAAGCATGGGCGCTCTCCTCGTAGGAGCACGCCGCGCAATAGTCACCGCCCCCGCCGAACTCCCAGTCGGCGAGAGCGGTCAGCCGTTTTTTTCCGCGTCCAGAATGAGCGCGCCTGCGATGTATTTGGTCTGAAATGCCTCGAAGATCGGCCAGATCTCCAGCAGTGCGTCGATGCCCTCGGGCGTCAGCGGCAGAGGTTTTCCATCTTCGTCGCCCACGCCTTCCCAATCCTTGACGACGATGCGCGCGACGGCCTTGGCCACGATGCGGGCGAGGTCATCGTTAGTAGCGCTGCTATCAGCATCACCGGCTGCCGCAACGATCGTCGGATCGCTCCGCGCGGCCAACATAATAGCGGTGGTCAGGGGCTCTACCATCAGGCGGACGCCATGGCCAAGGTCAAGCCAGCGCAGTTCTGTGGACAGATTTAATCGCAGCATCAGTAATCCTCGCGGGTGTTTGTGAGTGTGACGGTGCACATCCGGCCCACCACCGGATCGCTCGCCGCCTGCCAATCAAAAGTCGCCTGCACACCTTGTGGGCCTGAGATCTCGATCCGGGGGCGCGGCAGGTAAACCGCATGGGCCGTAATGGTCAGGCTTTCGCCCGTGGTGAGCGTGTAGGAGAACTCCAACTCGCAGGCCTCGCCGTTGATCGCCTGTGTCACCAGCGTCTGGTCAGCGAAACGCACGACAACATTGCCGGTCAGTGCAGCAATCGACGGGTCTGCACCGTCGATCTTCCCATCTGGGCGGATGGTTTCGATGCGATCGAGGTTGTTGGCATAGGTCAGGTCAGCGGACACGACATTTCCGATGTTTGATCCGTTCCGCGTGATCGCTCCGTTGAAATGCCCGAAGCGTTTCAGCGCGATATTGGCGGGTGTCCCTACCGCACTGGTCGTGGCAATGGCCTCGCCCTGTGCCACGATGCTGGCTGTTGCCGTCAGCAGCCCGGAGCGCGCCATCTGCCAGTTCAGGCTGTCCACCATGCAGCCGGAATACATGGCATAGCGCGGTACCTCGGGCATGCCGGTCTCGACCGAGAGCGACGGCAGCGCCCAGTTTCCGGAGGGGAACTCATGGGTATAGGGCGCTTCCGCGCCAGTGGTCGTGGGCGCGCCAAAAGCAGCCTTCAGCCAGAAGCCAAACGCCTCGGCATCGATGGGGATCACCACATCGCCATCCGCCGTCACCGCATCCTTGATCGGCGCCTGCGGATCGCGGCCGTAGCCCAAGAGTTCTGAGGTCTGCAGCGGTTGCTCGGCTCCCAGCGTCGTGCTGGCAAAGGGCATCTTGGTGTAGCCGCTCACAGGCGGCGTGCCATAGGTCGTTTCGAACGCCAGCGCCATCTGCGCCCGCGCCCCTTGGGCTCGTGCCATGGTGTTTCTCCTTGAATTGGTCTGCTCAGCCCAGCGCGTCACTGGCCGCGTAGTGAAGGGTGATCGGAATGATCCCGGCTTTCAGAGAGGCGGCCCCCTCAACCGGAAGATCGACAGGTTCAGCAGCCTCCGGCTCGACCCAATCGCATAGACCCCGCAAAGTCCGGTCTGCGGCGATCACAGCGGCGACCTGAGCGACAAGCGCATCGAAAAGGGCGTCCCTATCCGTTGCTGATTGCACGATCATCTCGAGTTCAGCGCGATGCTGGAAATGGTAGGTCAGCGGTGACAACGTCACGCCTGGCTCTCCCGGGGTGCCGTCGCGCAGGATCATGAGACCTGCGGGTGGGATGCGTTCCGGTAGAACTTCTCCGCGCAGAATAGGCACATGCGGGATCGTCCTAAGCAGGTCCGCCAGGGCGGTCAGGATGGTTTCGCGGGTTGTGGGCATTGTTGAGTTCTGCCTTGTTGACCTTTAGATTTAGCGGAAACTCGCAAAAGGGCGGGAACGCGATGACTCGAAAGCCAAGCCACGGTTGGAGTACTGCTCAACAAGGCGGATATCGGAACGGCAGTACGGTTCGGACTGTCTATAAGAAACCGCCGCCGGTTGATCAGGCGCTAACGGTTCTCCAAGCGGCGGGCTACGGATACGATGTGAACGCGCTCTGTCAGAACCCAAAATGCCTGAAGAAAACAAAGCACAGTGCTGCAAATCTGGCTGCAAACTATGCCAAGCTTCTGAACCTAACGCTGGAGCAGATAGGCGCCCAAACCCCATGCAAGCACTGCAATTCCGAAAAGAGCTTGCTGCTCTTCTATTCTAAGCCGTGATTGACGATCGTGGCTTCTTCGCCTCCATCCAATTCGCCAAAATCAGCCCCGGTATCGCTGCCTCCGCGCGCTTAGCGTCCCGCGCCAGATTGAGCCGTTTGGCGAGTTTCACCTGCGGCACCAGGAGGAAAATCGGCACCGTGCTCCGCCCACGGCCCGTTTTGGACCGAGACGCCACGCCCAGCCCACGGCTGTTCAGCCGCCCATCTGCCACCAGCAAGCTTGGCCCCCTGCGCCGATAGACAAACCGCAGACGCAGTCCGCGCCGCCGCTCCCATGCGTCTGGCGTGAGCGCCTTACCGCGCGCGCCCTTACCGGCCGCGGGCGTGGGGATGGCCAGCCAGAACCCGTCCTTCGATCGGATCAAGGTTCCGGTGTCATGCGCCCCAATGATCTGGGGTGCATTCGACCAGACCAGCGCCGCCGCTTTTAGGCTTTCGCCAGATTTTGGGTAGGTTTTGCTCCGGATTGAATTCGCGAGGCGTCGGCCCAGGCCAGCCCGCGTGACCTGTGCGCGCCAGTCTGACTTTAGGTTGCTCCCAGCCACCTTCATGGCTTTGGTCACGGCCTTTTCACCAGCAAGGATCTCGGCTTGCATGGAAGCGACGATATCGCCTGCGATTGAGAGGTCGAGTTTCACGCGGGCGTTGCCTCGATTGTCCAAATCAAGCGCTCACGATCACGGATCGGCTCGCCCTGGATCAGGAAGGTTTCCTCGCCGAAAAGGACCTGCTCATCGGGCCGGGGTGCGGGGAGTTCGGAGACACGCACATCAAAGCGCAGTATCTCTGAGACCAGACGCGCGGCCCCGAATGTGGTCACATCATCATTGCGGCGCATGATGACGCGGATGCGGGTGAACTGCCCCTCGCAGTCGCGATGCCAGGCCTCTTGGGCGAGGTTTGGATCGGCGAAGAGCAGATCGAGGGCCCCGGCAAATGCCGTCATTGCTTTCGTGCCTCAGTTCGAGCTGAAGAGCCGGATGGCCAGCCGCGGGCGCTTGTTCACCGGCAGGATCGAGGCCTCGGTCATGAGATCGATCCAGCGGCCCTTGTTGTCCATCATTTGCCGCGCGTAGAGCGGTAGGCCGACAGTATTGGCGGTCTCTAGCAAATTGGCCGGGCCGCCATAGGTGGTGAAGGTGTCGAAGGTCCCAAGAGGGAAAGCGATGCCTTCGCCTGCGGGGATCAAGCGCTCTGTTGCCCCATTCGAGAGCGTGACTGAGCCGTTGTATTCCTCAAAGAGAATACCGGCGAAGGGGAAAGCGCGGCGCATGTCCTCGCGCAGGGGCTGGCCGCCGGTCGCCGAGAAGAACTTGTAGGCTTCTTCGGTCTTGGGGTGGCTGATCAGCTTATCAAAAAACTCCGAGCTCACCAGCGCATGGGCTGTCGTCATGGTTTCGCCGAGAAGGCTGTCCTCGATCCCGCGCAGGACGGTTCGGACCTTGCCCTGCACATTCGTTCCAGCGGTACCGAAGACGAAGTCGACTGAGATCTTTTCCAGACCAAACTCGCTAAAATAATCATAGAGTGTGGTGCCCGCGCCGTCCTTCACGATGCCGCGCAGCGCATTCATCTCCATATATTCGCGGGTCTGAGCATGCTTGCGGCGCATGAGCGTTAGCTTGCGGTTCATCACTTCGACTAGCGGGTCAGCTGCATCCGAGACGCCTAACG
>NZ_JHAK01000018.1:0-16381 GCF_000765485.1 Thalassobacter sp. 16PALIMAR09 | reverse complement strand
GGCCATGGGTCTTCTTAAGGACGTCGCGGTCGAAGTGTGGGACCGGATCAAGATGGGTGCTGGGGCCGCTGGCGCTGCAGCCACGGCGATGTTTTACGATCTTAAGGCCGATGCCGCTTCTGGAATGGCTGGAGCGATTGAAAGCGTGGTCGCTTTTGGCAATACGACCGCGAATACCTTCGAGGGCGCGCTACTCGCGGTACGCGCAATCTGGTCGCGCCTGCCGGATGTGATTGGGGATCTGGTCTTCTCGGCGGCCAACCGCATGCTCGACGGGATCGAGGCCATGCTGAACGGCGCGATCCGCAGGATCGATGCCTTCACAGGGAACATCCGCGATGCACTGGCGGCTATCGGCATCGAGACCACCTTCGGCGAGATTGGCGAGATCAGTCTCGGCGACATTGAAAACCCCTTTGCAGGCGCCTCCGCTGATGCGGGAACAGCTGCGGCAGAGGCGTTCCGCCGAGCCTTCGAGGACAATCCGCTCTCGGCCCCTGACCTTGGCCTTGATGGGATTGCTGCCGAGGCACTGGTCACCGCAAACACCTACCGTCAGGCTGCAACCGATCTCGCCAATGGCGCGACGGCGCCGCTCACCTCCTGGGGCGCGCTCCGTGACACAGTTGCGGGCACAGGCGAAGAGGGCGCAGCGGCGCTGGATGAGGCGACTGTCTCAGCAGATCGGTTGTCGGATGCCATGGGGCGCGCGGGAGGGGCTGCGGGCAGCGCTGGGGATCGGATCGCCACTGGGTGGCGTGCGGTCTCGGAGTCCCTTCAAGCCTATGCCACAGAGGCTTTGAACTGGGGCAAAGGCCTCGGCGAAACCCTGACCGGCGCTTTCAGTGGCGCAGAAAGCGCGTTCCGCAGCTTTGTTGAAACGGGAAAATTCGACTTCAAGAGCCTCGTGCGCTCGATCCTGGCGGACTTGGCTGTCCTGTCGTTCAAGCGTGCAGTGCTGGGGCCTATCGCCTCGGCGCTCTCTGGCATCTTTGGAGGCGGGTCCGTCGCGGCGGCTGTCTCGCATGCGGGTGGCATCGTCGGGATCTCTGGGCATTCCCGGCAGGTGCCAGCCATGGCCTTTGCCGCTGCACCTAGGATGCACTCCGGCGGTTGGGCGGGTCTCCGCCCTGACGAGGTCCCAACGATCCTGCAGCGGGGAGAGCGGGTGTTAAACAGTCGTGAAGCTGCCGGTTATGGCGGGGGCAGCAGCCCAGGTTCAGGTGTGACCGTGAATATCGATGCGCGCGGGGCGCAGATGGGCGTGGCCGAGCAGATCGACGCAAGATTGCGAGCAGCTATGCCGGAACTCGCCCGGATCGCTAAAGAAAGCGTAGCCGATGGGCGGCGCCGCGGTCAGGTGATCTGAGATGGCCATTCCTGTCCTGCCGCTGACGCTCGTGTCTTTCCTAGAGCGGCGGCTCGTTACGTCCATCGCCGAGGCGCGTTCACCTTTTACGGGAACCTCGCAAATCCAGGACTGGGGCGCGTCGTGGTGGGAATATCAGTTCGAGATGGCCGTGACCCAAGGGGCTAAGGCCCGGCGGCTCTCGGCCTTCTTCACGGCCCTTGGTGGATTGCGGGGCCGGTTTCTCTTCCCCGATCCTTCGATTGAGGTGCCGGTAGGGCTGGGTAATCCATACGTCACCGAGGCGCAGGTGTCCGGTGCCTCTAACCTGCGCACGGCAGGTTGGGGTCTTGGGCTTCGCGCGGGGGATTTCTTCCAGCTGGGTTCGGATGCGACCACACGGCTTTATCAGCTGACCGAGGATGTGACGCCTTTGGGCAGTGAGGCCACATTGGAATTTATACCGCAGCTTCGGGCTTCCGTGCCGGTCGGCACGCTGCTCGGTCTCAATGCCCCCTCGGTTCTGTTACGACTGACAGCCCCGGTCCCCTCGGTCATCGGTCGGGCGGATCAGTACCGCTTCACGATCTCGGCCAGAGAGGCTTTGTGAAATGAGCCGCGATATTACCACTGCCTTCTCCACTGCGCTGGCTGATCAAAGCCTCAGACCGGTCATCTTCTTCGAAGGTCAGTTCGCCACGGGCTGGGTGCGGATCTGGTCGGGGCTGGGAGAGGTTAGTTGGAACGGCGAGAGCTGGGCAGGAGCTGGGTCACTCTTGGGTCTTGGCGCGCTTGATGAGACCGGTGAGGTTGTTGCCGGCGGCACGGCGGTGTCGCTTTCTGGCGTGCCGCTGGATCTCGTGCAAATGGCGATCGAGGAAGCGCGCCAAGGCCTGCCAGGCAGGATCTGGCTCGGGTTGCTCAGTGAAGATGGCAGCATTATCGCCAGTCCCGTTCAGGCCTTCTCGGGCCGGCTTGATGTTCCCGAAATCAAGGATGACGCCGACACCTGCACGATCACCATCAGCTATGAGAGCCGTCTAATCGACCTGACCGTAGCGCGGACCTGGCGCTACACCCATGAAAGCCAGCAGGTGCTGTTCCCGGGCGATCTGGGCTTTGAATATGTGACTGCGATCCAAGATCGTGAGATCACTTGGGGACGTGGGTAAGCTACTGCCAGAAGGCGAGCGTTGAAAGCGATGGCCATTCAAAGTCCGGCAAGTCTGGAACATAGGTTCCAGCTTGATGCCAACTCTCAGCTGCGTTTGCTTTAACCGATGCCCAGATATCTTCGCGTTTAGGCAATTCCATACCGCAGACTTCGGCTGCTTGAGCGTTTATTTCTTTGTCTGGGTTGAAGGCTAAGTCTAGTTCAGAAAGATCTTTTAATGTCTGACAGCTGTCTTTTATGTCCCAAGCTGCGCCTCCTATAATCGCTGCAATACCTAAATAGGGTATCGATTCTGCAACAACAGACGAGGCACTGCGTGAAGCAGCAATAGCCGTTCTTTTTGAAACTCGATCCGCAGTGTCAGACACTGCGTCTTTGATAAGATGTGGCTTTCCACGATACGTTACCTTGGGCTGCCTTAATGATGCCACTTCATCCGATAGGGACGAAATCCGCATCTCTTTGGCTTTGAGCTGGTTACGTAAGTCAGTGACCATTGAGGTGGTTCCGGTCAAAGCCTCAAAGACCACACTTGCTTTAGCTGCAACCGTGCCGACGGCAAGGATCCCAATATTCAACGACAGGGATGCAACGGTCAGGAGTGCCATCAGAGTAAACCAAAAGCTGCCCAGTATTCTAAGCATTCAAAAATCCCCGCAAAAAATCACGTACTTGAAAGGACTATGCTTTGAAAGTTTATGGTTGGGAACACCTCCTTGCGGCAGCAACTGATACCGCCCGAGCAAAGCCCTTCGTCTGGGGCGTTCATGACTGTCCAACCTTTGCCTTCGAGACGCGCATGATACTGACCAGCGGCGAAGATATCGCGGCCCTCTGGCGCGGGCGCTATACCACGGCGCTCGGTGGCGCGCGTGTGATGCGCCGTCTGGGCTGGGCTTCTCTCGAAGAGATGGGGAGATCTTTGCTCGGCGAACCACGCCCGGCTGTCTTGCTTGCGCAGCGCGGCGATCTTGTTCTGGCCGATACCGGTCTTGGATTTGGCATTTGCACGGGCGCCAGCGCCGTCGGGATGGCGCCGGAAGGTCTTGTGAAAGTCCCCCTCACCTCCTGCCGGCTCGCCTGGCCAGTTTAACCGGATTTTAGACCATGCCCTTCATTGTGACCGCTGTGACCGCTGCGGCGGGTTGGGTCAGTGCGACCTTGGCGGCTGGAGGAATTGGGGCCGCGCTTTTGCGGATTGGCGGCACGCTTTTGTTGTCCAACGCCGCACGGGCCTTGATGCCAAAACCCCAGACCACGATGCGGCCGCGGACGGTGACGATCCGCGAGCCGGTGGTGCCCCGCGATCTTGTCTATGGCCGCACCCGTAAGGGCGGGGTCATTGTCTTCCTGCACTCCTCGGGATCGGACAACACATTCCTCGATCTGGTGATCGTGCTGGCCACGCACCGCGTCAAATCGATCGGGGCCATCTATTTTGAGGGTGAAGTGGCTGTGAATGCCGCGGGGACCGCCCAAAGCCGATGGGCAGATAAGGTCCTCATTGAAAAGACACTGGGGGCTGCCGACCAGACAGCGTTTGCAGGATTGCAGGCAGCACTGCCGGACAAATGGACCGAGAACCATCGGCTGCGGGGCTGTGCGGCCATTCGGCTGCGGCTGACCTATGACCAGGATGCTTTCCCGGGTGGGATCCCGAACATCACGGTTGATATTGAGGGTAAGGATGACATCTGGGACCCACGGACCCAAACCGCCGGCTATTCGGACAACCCCGCCCTGTGCCTTGCGGACTATATGGGTAATCCGACCTGGGGCATCGGTGCCCAGATTGGCGAGCCCGACGGGATCGACGAGATGTCCCTCGTCGAGGCCGCCAACATCTGTGACGAGAGTGTCCCGCTGGCCGGTGGCGGCTCCGAGCCGCGTTACGCCTGCAACGGCGTGATCACTCTCTCCGAGGTCCCGAAAACCATTATCGAGGGGATGCTTTCAAGCTTTGCCGGCCGCTGCGCCTTCTCGGGCGGGTCCTGGCGCATCCATGCAGGTGCGTGGCGTGCACCAGATGTGGCGCTGACTTCAGACCATGTCCGCGAGGGCGGGCTGACACTCGCCACGCGTGTGACGATGTCGTCAAACTTCAACGGCGTGCGCGGCCAGTTCGTCAGCCCCGAGAACGATTGGCAGCCGGATGACTTCCCGGCCTATGCCTCGGATGTCTATCTTGCTGAGGATGGCGGCGAGCGAAAATGGCGCGATATCTCCCTACCCTTCACGATCTCGGCGGCCATGGCGCAGCGACTTGCGAAGATCGAGCTTGAACGCGCGCGTCGGCAGATTACGGTGCGGCTGTCAGGAAAGCTGTCGGCTTGGGCGGCCACCGTAGGCGATGTGGTGACCCTCTCCTATGCGCGCTGGGGCTTTGCAGCCAAACCCTTCGAGGTGCACGGGGTGAGCCTTGATCTGACCGCCTCCGGCGATGGCGCACTCCTCTTGCCAGAGCTCGTGCTCCGCGAAATCTCGCCCTTGGTCTACGACTGGTCGGCCTCGGAAGAGCAGATCTACGCCGCCGCCCCGAGGACAGCGCTGCCCAACGCTTACGATATCCCGGCGCCAGGCGCGCCGCAGGTCACTGAGGACCTTTATGTCACCCGCAATGGTGGCGGGCTGAAGGTGCTCGCGAAGATCAGCTGGGAAGCTGCACCGTCTGGGTTTGTATCTGCATATCAGCTGCAGGGGAAACTAGCGGGCGCGGCCGAGTGGATAGACTATGGACGCACCGATGGCACCGCGCTCGAAATCCGAGACATTGCCCCAGGAGACTGGGCTTTCCGCGTCAAAGCGATCTCGGTTCTGGGCGTTTCCTCGCCTTGGCAGGAGACAGCGGTCGAAATCCTCGGCCTCACCGCGCCTCCCGCGCCGCTCAAACACGTGACGCTGCAAACGGCGGGTGGGCTGGCGATCCTCAAATGGACCCGCTCGGTGGATCCCGATGTGCGGGTCGGTGGCAATATCGTCATCCGGCACTCAAAAGAAGCCACCGCGACCTGGGCCGACAGCTATTCGATGGACCGGGTCTCGGGGGGCGAGGCGATTGCCGTCGTGCCGCTCAAACCTGGCACCTATCTGGTGCGCGCTGAAGATAGTGGCGGTCGCGCCGGGCTTGAGACCCGCGTCACGACCAAAGGTGCACAAGTGCTTGCCTTCTCGACCTTAGACTTCCTGCAAGCCGATCCCAGCTTTGTTGGGGCAAAAACCGGCCTGCAGGTGAAGGGTTCTAACCTGACGCTCGCCACAGAAACCATTAATAGCGTCACGCAAGTGGCAGCGATGGAGGGCCAATACACCTTTACGGCCGGGCTCGACCTTGGGGCGGTGAAACGCGTGCGCCTGCGCTCGGAAATCGGTGTTGCGGCGCTGGCGCTCAACGACCGGATCGACGCGAAGACGGCCTTGATGGACACATGGGCCGATTTTGACGGATCAGCTGGAGCCGAAATCGACGTGATCTTCGAGATCCGCGAGACCGATGACGATCCGGCCGGAACGCCCAATTGGGGTCCATGGGGCCGGCTCGATAACCATGAAATCGAAGCCCGCGCGGTGGAAGCGCGGGCGCATCTGACGACGAAGGACGCGTCCTATACGCCGATCGTCAGCCAATTGCGGCTTTACGCCGATGAGGTGGCCTAAGTGCAGACATCTAGCTTTACGATCGCGAACGACGCGGGCGCCGCGGTGCGGGGGCGGATCAATGAGGTGATCGCCGCCCTGCAATCGACCAGTGCCGGAGCATCGGCGCCAACAGCGACCACGGCGGGTATGCTCTGGGTCGATACCTCGGCCTCGCCACCGGTTCTGCGTCGTCGTAACGCCACCAACACCGCCTGGGATGCGCTCTTAGATGCGACGGGCAATTTGGCAGGGCTCGCGAACACGGCCGTGGCCCGCACAAACCTCGGGCTTGGAACCATGGCGACCAAATCAGCGGCGGATTACGATGTGGCGATCGCAGCGAAAGCGGCGCTGTCAGGGGCGATGTTCACCGGGGTGGTGACGGCGCCGAACTTCGTCTCCTCGTCTGACGCGCGATTGAAGTCGGATGTCGCAACCATCGCGGATGCGCTGGCACTGGTCTGCGCCTTACGCGGCGTGCGCTTCACCATGGATGGCAGTCGCCAGATCGGCGTGATCGCGCAGGAGGTCGAGGCGATCCTTCCCGAAGTGGTCCACGCGGATGCGCAAAGTGGCCAGCTCTCCGTTGCTTACGGCAATCTCACGGGTCTGCTGATTGAGGCCGTCAAAGAATTGACCGCTCGTGTGGCGGAATTAGAGGAGGCGCGCCTATGAGCGAGAGCGGATTTATTGACACCATAAACGCTATGTTTGGTGGCGCGGTAACGACGCTGATCGGCGCTTTTACGGGGCGTCTGATGTATCATTCAGGCGAGGTGAAGCTCGGCAATCGCCGTTTCTTCGGCAAGGAACTATTGTGGGAAATTCCCGTCGCCGTTGGCATGGCGCTGATTGGCGAGGCCGCCGCGCGCTACATTGGCCTGTCGCAGCCGGTGTCGACCGGCTTTGTGGCAACCCTCGCCTATCTGGGTCCCCGCGGGGCGGAGGCGCTGCTGGCCGCCTGGCTGTGTCGTAAGAAATAACACCACAGATCAATCATGACGCCCACTTGAAGTGGCCGCCTCTAATGGCCAATTGCACCCACAAGACACGACCAAGGGAGGATCAGACTATGAATGAGATCGCAGCGGTTTTGGCACAGATCGAGCAATCAACAGATCCCCTCGCAACTGTGCGCAGGTTGGTCCTCGCGCATGGCGGGGATTGGTGTGATCCCGAAAACGCCACCGGCCTTTTTGAAATCCAACTTATGGGGCTGGCGGGCATCGGCCCTTCCGTTGCCGCCGCCGTCGACGACTGGCTAATGCAGGCCAAAGACGCTGTCTTTGAGGACGCCGCGGCGCGTTAAGCGCTCATGGGGCCACTCAAGGCCCCCCTTTTTTTAACCTTCAAACCGCAGCCGTCCCCTCGGGGCGGCTGTTTGCATTTGCATGGGAACAGATCATGACACCGTTCGACATCGCACGCAGCTATATCGGCACACCTGAAGGCCCGGGTCCCGAGAACAATCCCGTCATCATGGAGATGTACGCCTCGGTCGGTCACGACTGGGTCGAGCACGATACCGTGGCCTGGTGCGCGGCTTTTGTGGGTCATTGCTTGGAGAAAGCCGGCATTCGCTCAACCCGTCAGCTCACTGCGAGGTCTTATCTCGACTGGGGTGTCCCGGTGGAGATCGCAGATGCGCAGCCTGGCGACATCGGGATCATCCCGCGGGGCCGCTCAAGCTGGCAGGGCCATGTCTTCTTCATCGATCGGATTGAGGGGGCCTGGGTCTGGGGTCTGGGCGGCAATCAATCTGATGCGGTGAACATCAAACGCTATCCGGTCTCAAAGCTGCTGGGGGTCCGAAGAGCGGGCCATATTGCGCCGGACGTAACTCTGTCAGTGGAGGCTGTTCAGCGGCGGTTGAAAGCTCTCGGCTATCACGAGGTTGGCTCCATTGACGGGATCATCGGCCCGCGCACGCGCGGCGCGATTTTGGCGTTCCGCGATGACCAGTATTTGCCACTTCTGCCGGTGATTGATACCGCTTTGGTGGAGGCCTTCGCGCAAGCCTCTCCGCGCAAAGTTGCCCCCGAGCGGGCATCTGGGGCGCCTGCTGAAAGCCGGATCGTCACGGCGGCCAATGCTCAGATCGGGCTTGGTGCTTTGGGTGCCGCCGGGTCCATCGGTTCGCAGATCGCACCGGCGTTGGTTGAGGCGGAGCAAGCGCGAGACATGGCTGCGCGTGCATTCTCCTTGTTCGGGCTTGAGGCCTGGCTCACCATCGCTCTGCCGTGGATCAGCGCCGCCGTCTTTCTTGCGATCATCCACTACGCCCTGCGATCGCGAGCCGCCCGCATCGAAGATTACCGCTCGGGCAAAACGCTATGATCCGTATCGTCACCACACTGCTGGCAGGCCTTGGCCGTCGGGCTGCCTTTTACGGCGCCATTGTCTTTGCCCTCTTTGCCGCTCTCTGGATCGCCTTCCGCCAAGGGCGGCGCGCCGCTGAAGCCGACCTCGCCATCCGCCGCGCTGATGCCCGCATTCGGGCCCTGCAAACATCAAAGGAGATCCGCCATGAGGTTCAGAGTACTGATCATGCTGATCTTAAGCGCCGGGCTGAGCGCTGGATGCGCGATTGAGCCGCCGGGTTTGCGCCAAGACTGCGATTGGGCAGAACCCATTCGCCCCTCGCACCAGGATGTGCTGACGGATCGGACGCTGGCCCAAATCCTGGCCCACAATGAATTGGGCGCAGAACTCTGCGGGTGGGTCCCATGAGTGTGGCCATCGTTGAAGGCCCCGCCATTCTCATTGGCTATGCCTACCGGCTGGACCTGGAAACCGAGGCCCCGCTGTTTCCACAGGCGGCTGAGCTTGTCGCCCAAGTTCGATTGAAACCTTCCGCCCCAGACGTGCTGGCGACTTTAAGGACACAGGATGGCACGCTGATGCGGCAAAGTGATTGCCTGCTGTCTCTAACCATCCCAGCCCATGACACGAGCCGCTTTGAACCGGGGTCCGTGGTGCTGGACATGGCCCGCATCGATGCCAGTCCCGCCCTGCCCCTTGGCTTTTTATTGGAGATCCCCGTGATGCTGCCCGTGACCCGAGGCCTGCTATGAGTGCGTCTGCCACGACTGGTGCGCGCCCGCCGTTTCCCGGCCCAGCCCCCGGTGCGGTCTCTGGCGCCGCTCCGATTAAAATCCGCATTGCCACCGCGGCAACCCGGATCCGGCTATTGGGCATGCCGGGCCCCGACGGCAAGCAGGGTCTTAAAGGCGACAAGGGCGATCAGGGGGATCCCGGCATCACCATCCTGCCCACAGACACACCTATCAATGGAGGCTTTTTCTGATGGCCAATACCATTCAACTCAAGCGCCGCATCTCAGGGATCGCAGGCGCGCCAGCCGCCCTGAAATCCGGCGAGCTGGCACACAACGAGGTCGATGACACGCTTTATGTCGGAAAAGGCGACGATGGCGCGGGCAATGCGACGGCGATTGTGCCTATGGCTGGCTCTGGTGGGTTTGTTGCCCGCGTGGGCAGCCAGACCATCGCTGGGGCCAAGACCTTCTCCCTTGTGCCAAAGTCTGGGCAGGACGCGAGCGGCGGGATGGATCTGGTGCGCAAGTCCCAGGTGGATGCGTTACTGGCAGGCAAAGCGCCTTTGGCTTCGCCCGAGTTTAGCGGCTCTCCCACAGCCCCCTCCCCAGTGGCCGGGACAAACTCCACGCAGATCGCGACCACCGCCTTCGTAAACGCCGCCATTGCAGGCTTCGGGGCCGGCGACATGGCGGCTGCCACATATGACACGGACAATGATGGCAAGGTGGATGCGGCGGAGGTGGCCGATGCGGCGCCCTGGTCCGGGATCACTGGTAAACCGACGAGCTTTGCGCCCTCCAGTCATAGTCATTCAATCGGACAGGTTACGGGACTTCAGAGCGCACTGAACGCAAAGGCGCCTCTTCTATCGCCTGCGCTGACAGGATCGCCCACCGCTCCCACGGCAACGACTGGCTCCAACACGACGCAGATCGCAACAACAGGGTTTGTTGCAGCCGCAATCGGTGCGCTCATTGATGCGGCGCCCGGAGCCATGAATACGCTCAATGAATTGGCCGCAGCCCTAGGGGATGATCCAAGTTTTGCCACGACTGTGACCAATGCTCTGGCGGGCAAACTGGCGGCGACGTCGAACTTGTCAGACCTGCCGAACAAATCAAGCTCAAGGTCGAACCTCGGGTTGGGGTCTATGGCCGTTCAAAGCTCTGGGTCTGTCGCAATCACTGGCGGATCGATCACAGGGATCGCGCTTGACGGGGGCACGTTCTAGGCCATGACAAACACCCTCCTTGTGAAACGCACGACGGTGGCGGGCCGGGTGCCGAATACGGCGCAGCTGGCCCCTGGTGAGCTGGCGATGAACATCGCCGACGGCAAGCTGTTCCTGAAACGCATATCTGGCTCAGAAACCGTTGTGGAGCTGGGGCAGACCGGGCCGCAGGGGCCAGTGGGGCCGACGGGGGCGCGCGGGCCGACAGGTCCCAAAGGAAATACAGGGGCTGCGGGTCCAACTGGGCCGCAGGGCGACATTGGGGCTACCGGACCGCAAGGTCCCACCGGGCCAACAGGACTCACTGGACCCAAAGGAAACACTGGTGCCACCGGCTCTCAGGGTCCGACAGGCGCAACTGGCCCAACGCCTGCGCATCAGTGGTCTGGCACCAGTCTGCGGTTCTACACCGGATCAACCTGGGGTGGGTATGTAAACCTCAAAGGGGCAACGGGCAACACAGGAGCTACCGGACCGCAAGGATCCGCCGGCAACACTGGCGCGACGGGCCCCACAGGACCACAAGGCCCTGCCGGTCCAACAGGACCCACTGGATCGAAAGGTGACACGGGTGCCACCGGCTCTCAGGGTCCAACAGGCGCAACTGGCCCAACACCCGCGCATCAATGGTCCGGGACCAGTCTGCGCTTTTACACCGGGTCAACCTGGGGTGGGTATGTGAACCTGAAGGGGGCGACCGGTGCATCAGGTGCCACCGGTCCCAAGGGCAACACCGGCAATACCGGTCCTGCGGGTCCTCAAGGCGCCATTGGTCCCGCAGGACCAACCGGCCCGCAGGGTCTAACGGGAGCAACCGGTGCGACAGGCCCCCAAGGTCCCGCGGGTGCCAATGGCGCGCCTGATACTGCCGCACAAGTGCGCGCAAAGCTGGTCACGGTGGATGGCTCTGGTTCCGGGATCGATGCCGACCTGTTGGATGGCAGCCACGCCAGCGCCTTTGCCCGGCTGTCTGGCGCCACGTTCAGCGGCACAGTCACAGCCCCAAACTTCGTCTCGTCTTCCGACGCTCGGCTCAAGTCGGACGTGGTGCCAATCGGGGAGGCGCTGGCCAAACTCCAAGCGCTGACCGGTGTGACCTTCGCCATGACAGGCAGTGACACACGGCAGATGGGTCTGATTGCGCAAGACGTCCAAGCTGTCGCGCCAGAAGCCGTGGTCGAGACCGACGGCGTTCTGCGTCTGGCTTACGGCAATCTCGTGGGCCTCCTCGTCGAGGCCATCAAGGATCTCGCGACCGAGGTCGAGCAGCTCAAAAGGACCACCCCATGATCGAAACCGGCTTGCACGTCATCTACAACACCACCGCGCGTCTGCATTATGCCGTGGACGTCCAAGAGACCTACGCGGGGCTTGCCGTCTTTGAGCCCTGCGAACCAGGCCAAGGCGGGCGGGACGCCATGGGCATTCTTCCTTGGGCAGACCTCAAGGCAGTGCTGGAGGTTCCAGAGAGTGCCGCAAACAAAGCAGGCTTTGTGGATCTCGCGGGCAACGGCACTTTTGTACCCGACCTGCCGGGCTGCCCCCATGGCGCGGTCTACAAGGGCCGCTCCTACATCTTTCTCGACGGGATGGTCGGGCACGATGAGCTGACCGACTACGCTCTCATCGACATTATGACCGACAATGCGGGCTTCCCTTTGCCGTGGCGCAACCGCTTTGCCCAGTCGGCGCGCGAGAAGGTGGACTATTCCTTCCGGCACCGCGCACGGACACAGGCTTCAAACGCCCTAGTAATCTTCATGCCCATCGCCGGGCCTTTGTCTGGTGCGCGCGTTGAGTTGCTCTGCGACCAAGACCCGATCTTGCTCAACGGGACCTCGGTCGCTGGCCGCATCGATGACGCGACAATCCCCAACGATGGGGTCTGGTTTAAGCAGTTCTACTTCCACGCAGGTGCATTAGGTGGGGCGGCTCTTACAGTGCCGGCCGGTGGCCGGACTGAGGTGCCCATTGCCTTGCGCTGGAACGGAGACGGAGCACCTTGCGCTCATGCCCTGACCCTAAAGCTCGATTCTGACGCGGGCTATTTGGCGAAACGTCGGTTGAACACGGATGAAAATGGTCTCGGCAGCTTTGCTATTGAGGCTCTGGGCCTCCGCCCCGGCGACCGGATCGCGGTCAAGGTGAACACCGAACATTACACCGCCATCGGCAAGATCCTCCTGGAGGTCGTGTAATGGAGATCGCGACCACCACTGAACTGCAGATGATCTATCCGGCCTTCGTGATGCACAAGCATTGGGAGATGCCCGAGGGCTTCAACGACCGGCTTTACGCGTTGGCGGCCGAGGATGCCGTGGCCAATCGCATTCAAGACGCCGGTGACGGGCGCAACGTCGGCGATCAGACCAACCACCTCGGCCATCTGCGCCACAACTTCCTGATGGACCGGCAAGACCCGGCGATTGCTGCCCTGGCCCAGATGGTGGCAGCGGGCGTGCGGGAATACTTGCAGCTGGCTTATGGCTATGATCACCAAGGCGAGATCGCCATGATGTCAGACACCTTCTGGCAGCGGCGCGACCAGCGCGAAAACGTTGGCATCAACACCCACACCCATATCCAGACCGACATCGTATGTACCTACTACCCGCGGGTCACGCTGGATGACACCTGCCCCGAAACCTCGCTGCATCGCGGGGCGGTGCGGTTCTATGATCCCGCGAATGTGGGCAAGCGGCTCTGGCCCTGTCGCAACCCGGAGGCTTACGTCGGTGGCTGGTATGCGGTGGAGCCGCGCACAGGCTCCATGCTGATCTTCGAGGGCCATGTGCCCCATGACAGTACATATTTTGAGGGAGAAGAACGGATGTGCATTCCGGTCCTGTGTTCCCTCACCCTTCCCAATTCTCACTGCAAGGCCGGGCTCACAGACATTCTGGACCATCAGGCACAAGGAGATGCTCATGGCCTATAAGGTCGGATCCACCATCGTGATCAGCGACAGCGGCACCGTCGATTGGTCGCGGATTGCCAACAAGCCCGCCATTGGTGCGGGCGACATTACGTCTGTGACCGTCACGAACGGGACGCCTGTCTCCGGTCCCGTCCGTGTTTTTGGTACCAATTGTGGCGGGAACTGCGCCTGCACCGGCAATTGCTATGTCACCAGCCTCTCAGGCGGCGGCACCAGTGGCGCGGTGACCATCACCGGCAATCGCGCCTTCTACAATTGCAACTGCAACTGCCGGTGCTGAGGATGGATGTCCGTAGCACGAGTTGTGAGCTCTGGCCGACCCGGGTTAGCTTCTTTGAGACGCCGGTGGATTGGCCGGTGAACCACCAGCTGGCGGAGGAGGCAATCGCGGCGGTGGGTGATGTGGAGACGACAGACGCACTCAGCGCGTCCAAGCGGCGGGTGCGCGGGATCTTGGAGCGGAGCGAGGCCGGTCAGGCCCTGAAGGCGCATCTCTTTGCCTGCGCCAGAGAGGTGCTCGGACCTTGGTCTTCCTACCTAGACCCTGACCATTGCGAGAACCGCGCCTTGGTTATTGCACCTGGCGGCTTCATCTCGACCCACAAAGACAGTCGAGAGGGCGATCTGACCTGCGTACACTTCCTCACCGGAGGCGGCGCAGGTCAACCAGTGAACTCTGTCGGCACTCCCCGCTTTGTCATTGAGGATCCCTCGCGGTATTTTGATGAGGGCCGCCTGCCTTATGAGGGCCGCCATGGCTACAGCGTCAACCCGCGGCCCGGGCTCTCGGTAATCTTCCCCTCCCATATTCCCCACAACCAGCACCCCTATCAGGGCTGCACCCCTCATGTGCAGGTGGTCGCGAACTTCCGCGTCACCCTGCCCGACGCTCTGGAAGAAAGGCTCTTTGACTGATGTGGTTTGAACTGACCCTCGAGGCGCGAGACGGCGCCCGGCACACCCTGCGCTATAACCCGCATACCTCGGAGTGTGAGGGGCTGCCGCTGCCCGTAGAGCCTCGTCCCTTTGAGCCCGCGCCGCGGGTGGCAAAGGACGCACCCTTGGGCAAATCCCGCGCACCGCGCGTGCTCAAGATCCAACTTGGCCTGTCGTGCAACTACGCCTGCAGCTATTGCAGCCAGGCCTTCCAGATTGCGGATGCCACGGTCTCGAAACTCGCGGATGTGGATCATTTTTTGGCGCAATTGGAGGGATGGATCACAGATGCGCCCGAGCGGATTGAGATCTGGGGCGGAGAGCCGTTTCTGTACTGGGCCAAGATCAAGCGATTGGTGCCGGCGCTGGAGGAGCGCTTTCCCGCTGTGCGCTTCTCGATTATCACCAACGGATCGCTGCTCAATCGCGAAAAGCTGGACTTCATTGCCGCGCACGACATCGCGATCACGATCAGCCACGATGGGCCGGGGCAGCACTTGCGCGGGCCTGACCCCCTAGACGATCCCGACAAGCGCGCTTGGATTGAGGCCTTGCTGGCAGAGCGCCCGGACAAGACCGGGTTCAACGCGGTGCTCACGCGCGAGCATCATGAGCTCGGGGAGCTCAAGGCCTGGTTCGCAGGGAAAGTCGGGCCGGATATCCACGTCGGTCTCGAAGGCGTGGTGAATGTCTATGACGCGGCGACCGCTCTCGGGACCGGGCGGTTTGCGCCAGCCGAGTTAAACAGTCTCACACGGTCAATCTTTGAGGCGCTGGTCGAGGATCCGAACGCCTTTGGGCTTGGGGAGCGGATCGATGAATTCTACGCCTCGATCCAGCGCCAGCGCCCCATTGAGGCCCTCGGCCAGAAGTGCGGCATGGACCGCGAAGACACAATCGCGGTCGATCTGCGCGGGAACGTCATGACCTGTCAGAACACTGGGGCTAAGGGGGCGCATAAGATCGGTCATGTAGCCGACTTTGACGCCATCGCGCTCGACACCGCGACGCATTTTGCCTTCCGCGAGGAATGCATGTCATGCCCCGTCGTTCAGCTCTGCAAAGGGTCCTGCATGTTCCTCGAGGGGGACTTCTTCAAGCAGAGCTGCGCCAACGAGTTTGCATGCAATATGGGGATCATGATGGCGGCGGTGTGGCATTTGACGGGGATGGGGGTGGTTGGGGTGGAGGTCAGTCGATCGCCGTCCTCGTGATCGCGACGAGCTGGTTGACGGGCTGCGCGACAGCGGGTTTTGTTCGTGACGGCGTGGCAGCATGTCCGCCGGTCGTGGAATACAGCACGGAGTTTCAAGCATAGGCGGCCGAAGAATTGGCGATGCTGCCGGACGGATCTGCCATCGTTGAGATGATGGGTGACTACGTGGTTATGCGGGGCCAAGTAGGCGCTTGTGGATGATTTCGTTCAAGTGTCCGTCGTCAGGGTTTTTGGGACCGAGAGCGGCCTAACCTAAGAGAGCGTTTGGCTCATCTTGTTGGATTGATTATGCGGCGTGCTGTCGGTGATGCAAGCGTCGCGTTTCGAGTGTCTTTCGTTTGATCCTTTCCCGTTGCTTTAGAATGGCTTTGTCCCGTCCGAAGTAGACGTCAGCGGGTGTGACGTTGTTAATACTCTCGTGATATCGCTGGTGATTGTAGTGATCGACGAAGGCTTCGATCTGGGCTTCGAGGTCACCGGGCAGGAAGTAGTTTTCCAGCAAGATGCGGTTCTTCAAGGTTTGATGCCAGCGTTCGATCTTACCCTGCGTCTGAGGGTGATACGGCGCACCGCGCGAGTGCTTCATGCCTTTGTCTTTCAACCATTCAGCCAAGTCGCCTGAGACGTAGCTTGAACCGTTGTCGCTAAGCAGCCGAGGCTTGTGAACGACATGAACTTGATCGCAGCCGGATGCTTGCAACGCGAGGTCCAGCGTGTCGGTCACGTCTTCAGCCCGCATATTTGTGCAGAGCTTCCAAGAGACGATGTAGCGGCTGTAGTCGTCGAGAACCGTGCTGAGATAGAACCAACCCCAACCAAGGACCTTGATGTAGGTGAAGTCGG
>NZ_JHAK01000017.1:0-17295 GCF_000765485.1 Thalassobacter sp. 16PALIMAR09 | reverse complement strand
TTGCAGCATCCATGTGCCGTGCAGGGAAGACGCAACAACACCGTAATTGCTGCCCATTGTTCGTCCATTTGGGTCAATACCCCATCCGCCAACCTCTTCACTGACTGCTTCAGTTAAGGTTTTCACCACGTCACTGTAATTTGATGGGTGCAGATTGAGCGCGATGTGCAGGTGTTGACGTTTCTTTGGGGTGAATTCTGGAGCGCGAACTGCAATGAACAAGGAACCGTCTTGACGCATCATGTTCCGAAGTTTGCGCCATACTGTGCGGGTGATTGTTTGTATTTCATCACCTGCCAGGATCGTGATTTGTGCGTTTATGGGGCACCCAGCATTTGCTGCCGCTTCTTGCGAGATCTGCCAGCGACGTTGTCGTCGTGCGATGTCTGCGCGGGCTAAACGGTCAGCTTTTGTCTTCTTGAGCTGAGCGGCAGACTTCCTTCGCCTGTCTGTCTGCGCCATGCCTAAAATTCGCCTACTAATGATACGCGCGCGAGAGGCCGCGCCTGTTCACAGGATAAGCATTTGATGCTGAAACGGAAAATGAAGAGGGGGCTTTGCATCCTGAAAGCATAGCATTGTTTCAGTATTGCTACAATATATTGCGCACCTATCCACAATCATTACATCATATTGCGTCAGGCGCAAGTTTTTAGTTTTGATAATTGGAACTATCGTGTGGGTTAAACGCCGTCGTGTGGTTTCGTATTTTGAGTGTGTTTGTGCTTTTAACGTTAAACGCTATCCACCCCACAAGATGTCGGAATAAATGTGTAGTTATCCACAGGCCTTCCTTTTTTCTTATTTCTAGGGAAGATAAAAAATTGATTTAATTCGCTTAAAATAACTCGAAGACGAACAGCGCGAGCCTGAAAAAAGAGATTAGGACGACGGCGGAAGGCGGTCAAAGAGGCCGTATCACCCTTCCTGGATGGCGCGCATAATCAGGCCCGCGCCAAAGCCCGCCCCAGCCAAGGCGCCGCCCAAATGGGTCTGCCAGGCCATACCCAGCTGCTGATCAAGCCTCAACAGCAGGCCCAGTGTCACCAAGCCCATCAAAACCGCCGTCCATTTGGGGCGGATCGACAGAATATGGCCTTTTTGCACCAAGAACATCTCGTACAAACCCCAGACGGCGGCCAATCCCGCCACTGCCCCTGAGGCTCCGGTCATCAAACTGCCCGGCGGGGCGAGCCACAAAAAACCAAGCGCGCCCCCCAAGGCACCCACCCAAAATACCACAACAAAATCAGATATATACATCCAAGGCATCAAATACCACAGCAGATACAACGTGAGCAGATTGCCCAGCATATGTACCGATCCAATATGCAACAGAGCATGGCTAAAGAACATCACCCACGGCTGGGCCTCATAGAGCGGAGGCGTGCCTGTCAGATAAGCAGAATTGAAGGCCAATTTGGCAAAGCAAAAAATCCGCAGGCTACCATACCCGAAAGTTTCCGCCAGTGAGAGCAACATCTCAACCCCTGCGATCAACAACAACAGAGTCAGAATCGCAGTAGGCGGCCGTTTAAGGCGGTGTATTTGGCTGGCATCAGGCGAAGGTTTGGTTGAGGGGGTGTTCATAATCCCAATGTGAGCCGCGCGTACAAAAGTGTCTAGGCGCACAAATCGAGCTTCACATCGCGACCACAAGCGTGACATGATGGCTGCGCATCGTCATCATACAGCTTAACCATTTGCGCGCTCTAGGCCGCGCGGCATAACAAAAGGTAAATGCCAAACGTCGATTGGGCCAAAATATGATTACACCTATTTTATTATGTGGAGGCTCGGGCACCCGCCTTTGGCCCCTGTCTCGCAAAAGCTACCCCAAACAGTTCGTCCCCCTTGTGGGAGATGAAACGCTGTTCCAAGCCTCTGCCCGGCGCACCCATGCGACGGGATTTGCACTGCCCGTTGTCGTCACGGGCAGTGATTTTCGCTTTATCGTGGTCGAACAGCTGCAGCAGGCCGGGATCGACCCCGGTGCGGTGCTGATTGAACCCTCTGCGCGCAACACCGCCCCTGCGGTTTTGGCCGCCGTTGCCCATGTCCACCGCCAAGACCCAGAGGCTTTGGTGCTGGTCGCACCCGCCGATCACGTGGTGCCAGATGCAGCCGCCTTCCGCGCCGCGGTGCAAGCCGGGGTGCCCGCCGCGCAGTCGGGCCAGATCGTCACCTTTGGCATCACCCCTGATCGCCCCGAAACGGGCTATGGCTATCTGGAGGCCGCCAGCGCCCCTGCAAATGGCCAAGCCACGCCCCTGACCCGCTTTGTCGAAAAACCCGACGCCGAGGCTGCCGCGCATATGCTGGCAGCGGGCAATTTCCTGTGGAACGCAGGCTTGTTCTTGGCCCGCGCCGATGTGCTTGAGGCCGCTTTTACCGCCCACGCCCCCGATGTTGTGGCCCCGGTCACAGAGTCCCTTGATACCGCGCAAACCGATTTGGGGTTCTTGCGGCTAGATCCAGATGCGTGGGAAACCGCGCCCGATATCTCAATCGATTACGCCGTGATGGAACGCGCGCCCAACCTGTCGGTTGTGCCGTTTTCTGCGGGCTGGTCCGATTTGGGCGGGTGGGAGGCCGTGCGCATCGAAATGGGCATCGATGATGCAGGCAACGCCACTCACGGGCCCGCCACTGCCATCGGTTGCACCGGATCATTGCTGCGCGCCGAAAGCACCGCGCAAACGCTGATCGGGATCGGACTTGAGGATATGGTGGCCGTGGCCATGCCCGATGCAGTGCTGGTCGCCCCCCTAGCCCGCGCCCAAGAGGTCAAACAAGCCGTCTCCGCCCTTAAGGCGCAAAAAGCCCCCCAAGCGACCGAATTTCCCAAGGATCACCGCCCTTGGGGCTGGTTCGAGAGCCTCGTGATTGGCGATATCTTTCAGGTTAAACGCATCCACGTGAACCCCGGCGCACAACTCAGCCTACAAAGCCACGAACACCGGTCTGAGCATTGGATCGTGGTCGAAGGCGTGGCTGAGGTCACGATCGGCGGCACCATCAAGCAGGTCCCGGCCAATGAAAGCGTGTTTATTCCCCTTGGGGTCAAACACCGCATGGCCAATAAAACCGACGCACCCATGGTCCTGATCGAAGTACAAACCGGCACCTATTTCGGCGAGGATGACATCGTGCGCTATGAGGACATCTACGCGCGTGGTCAGGGCGCAAAAGGCTGATCCAACTTGCGAGGCGGCAGGCCCCTGCCCCACCAGCGGGCAAAATTTAACCCAAACGCAAACCGCGCCTTAGCCGCCCTGCAACACGGCCTCAATACGGGCGACGTCTTCGGGGTTGTTCAACTCCCAAAACACGCGCCCTCGGGCGTCGACCTCTACGCACATCACGGGCGTGCCGTTTTCCACAAAGCGCAGCTGTTCCAGCCCCTCGCGTGCCTCAAGCGTGCCTTCGGGCCAAGTGACATATTGCGCCAAGGCCGTGGGCCGGTAGGCATAGACGCCCACGTGGTGAAACACCGGGATCGGCTCCGGCACTTTGCCCGGATCGATGTAGGGGATCACCTCCTTGGAAAAATAGAGAGCGCGGTTTTGCGTATCAAACACCGCCGTAGTGCCCCCGACCCGCCCCGCCGCACGATCCTCACGGAACATCCCATAGGTGGCCGCATCACACCGCAAAACCGGGGTCGCGACCTGTGCCTGCGGGTTGGCGGCCATGGCCGCGATCAACGCCTCTAGGAACCATGGGGGCGTCAGGGGGGCGTCACCTTGCAGGTTTACCACCAAATCAGTCTCTAAACCGGCGTTTTTCAAGGCTTCGGCGCAGCGCGCAGTCCCGTTCTCGGCCTCGGGCGCGGTCATGATGACCTCTGCGCCGAACCCGCGGGCCGCATCCGCGATCCGGTCGTCATCCGTGGCCACATAAACCGCGTCAACGCCCGCAATCCCTTGGGCCGCCTCCCATGTCATCTGGATCAGGCTTTTGCGGCTGCCGTCGGCCTGTACCATTTCGGCCAGTGGCTTGCCCGGATACCGGGTTGAGGCATAGCGCGCAGGGATCAGAATATTGGTTTTCATGGGGTGTCCTTTCCTGCCGCCCTAGGCGACGCCTGCCCGCAGCAGATCATGAATATGCAAAATGCCCACCGGCGCATCCGCTTGCGTCACCATCAGGACCGAGATCTTGGCGCTTTGCATGGTGGCCAAAGCGGCCGCAGCCAGCGTATCGGGCGTCACGGAGCGCGGATCGCGCGTGGCCACCTCAGCGGCGGTTTTGCCCATCAGATCGGCCATGTTGCGGCGCAAATCCCCGTCCGTGACAACCCCCACCAGACGCGCGCCATCAACCACACCGGTGATCCCGAACCCCTTGGAGGTCATCTCCAGCAGCGCCTCGGACATCGGCGTTCCGGCCTGCACCAAGGGCATTTCATCGCCCCCATGCATCAGGTCCGCGACCTTGGCCATCTGCGCGCCCAGCTTGCCGCCCGGATGAAACACCGCGAAATCTTCGGCCGTGAACCCCCGCCCCCGCAACAAGGCCACCGCCAGCGCATCCCCCATGGCCAAGGCCAGTGTGGTGGAGGTGGTGGGCACCATACCGATGCCACAGGCCTCGGGCTGTTTGGGCAGGGTCAAACGGTAGGTGGCCGCCCGCGCCAACGTGCTGCCCGCATTCGAGGTCAGCGCCACAAGCGGCACATTGAACCGCAAACAATGGCCCAGAATATCCTTCAACTCGGCGGTTTCACCCGAGTTAGACAGCAACAGACACACATCCGCCCGCGTGATCATACCCAAGTCCCCGTGCGACGCCTCACCGGGGTGAACGAATTGCGCAGGGGTTCCGGTCGAGGCCAGGGTCGCCACGATCTTGGCCCCGATATGACCGGATTTGCCCATGCCCGAAACGATGACCCGCCCCTCGGCCCCTGCGATCAGGGCCACAACATCGGCAAAATCTTCGGGCAGGTCTGCGGCAAGCGCCGTCAGGCCCGCGCTTTCGGTCTCAAGGACTTCGCGGGCAATGTCGGCGGCGGTCGGGGCAAGGGGGGCTGTATGCGTCATGGCGCGGTTATGGGCACGCTCAGGACCAAGGTCAATTGACCCCTGCCGCCTACGCGCCCGCGATCATCGGCTTGGCCACCGCATCCAGCGCCTTGAGCTGGCTCAGCAGTGTTTCCAGCTGGTCCAGCGGCACCATATTGGGCCCGTCCGAGGGGGCGGCATCGGGATTGTCGTGGGTCTCGATAAAGACCCCGGCCACGCCCACAGCCACCGCAGCCCGCGCCAAAACCGACACATATTCGCGCTGCCCGCCCGAGCTTCCGCCCTGCCCGCCCGGCTGCTGCACCGAATGGGTCGCATCAAAGATCACCGGCGCCCCGGTGCTCGCCATTTCCGGCAGGCTCCGGAAATCCGTCACAAGCGTGTTGTAGCCAAAGCTTGCGCCGCGTTCGGTCAACATCACATCCCGCGCGCCCGAATTCACCACCTTGGACACCGCGTTGGCCATGTCCCACGGGGCCAGAAACTGCCCCTTTTTGATGTTCACGACCCGCCCAGTATGGGCTGCGGCCACCAACAGATCGGTCTGACGGCTCAGGAAAGCGGGGATTTGCAGGATATCAACCACCTCGGCCACGGTGGCGCAATGATGCGGCTCATGGACGTCCGTCAGGACCGCCATCCCAAAGGTGGATTTGATCTCGGCAAAGACCTCAAGGGCCGCGTCCATCCCAATGCCGCGCTTGCCCGATAGGCTGGTGCGGTTGGCCTTGTCGTATGAGGCTTTGAACACCGCCTGCACGCCCACGCGGTCCGCGATCTCTTTGATTTGGCCCGCCATCATCAATGCATGACCCCGGCTTTCCATCTGACACGGACCCAAAATGAACGACACAGGGGCCGCGTTATCAAACACAACCGGTGCGGCCTTGGGGCCGACGGTGATGGTTGGGTTTGGGGTGCTGGGCATGTCGGTCATCTCGAGGGTCCTTGGGCACGGGATCAGGGGTATGGGCGGAAAGAACCCACCGCATTTGGGCCTTGGTACTGTGGGCGGGCGGCCTTTTCCAGCACAACCCCACATTGCCCCTGCAAATGGGATGCACGCGACCCGCGCAAACGCCGAAAATTAACACTCTGTTAACTGCTCAGCCCGACATTTCGCTCCTCTTATTACACGCACATGCTGCTTAAAACCTTGTAGAGGTCACATTGTCTGACTCATCTCTCATCTTATCATTGCCCTATATTCAGTCTGCACAGGCCCAAAAACACGTCACCCATAACGAAGCCATTCGCACCCTCGACGTGATCGTCCAACCCACTGTGACCGAAGTTGGCCGCACAGACCCGCCCCAGGACCCCGTCCAAGGCGCGCGCTGCGTGGTGGGCACGGGTGGGACGGGTGATTGGGCCAGGCTCGATGGGTCCATCGCAGTGTGGGAAGACAGCGGCTGGACCGTCGTTGTGCCTTCGGCAGGTTGGACCACCCGTGCCACAGATACGCTGATCGAATGGGTCTATAACGGCAGCACTTGGATTTTGCCCGGCAACGCGGTGGAAACCTTGGGGGTGAACACCACCGCCGATAGCACCAATCGCCTCGCGGTCTCGGGCGCAAACACTCTGCTCAGCCACGAAGGCGCAGGCCACCAGTTGAAAATCAACAAGGCTGACACCGCCGAAACCGCAAGCCTCTTGTACCAAAGCAATTGGTCGGGGCGGGCGGAAATGGGTCTGACGGGCAGTGATAATTTCTCCGTCAAGGTGAGCGCGGATGGGACCACGTGGCTCACCGGGCTTGAGGTCGATGGCACCAGCGGCATGGTTAGCTTTCCGTCTGGGCCGTCTGCGCACCGATGGGGCTGAGGCTGCGGATCTGACCAGCTATAGTCTGCGGCATTATTTCCAACACGGCCCCGATACGCCCGACGGGGATGCCTGGAACACAGACGCCGAAACCACCCGCGCATTGATCTTTGGCGTCGACGACGCGCCCTTGTCCGAAGGCTGGCGGGACCTGACCGCAAGTTTCGCGGCCTATACGGCCCCGGATAACGGCAGCCTTGTGATCTACCTCAAGCCCGGTGGCAGCTATGGTGCGGACCAGCAAATCGTTTCAGAGATTGTCGTGGGATACACGCAATAGGGTCGGGGAGCTCCTCTTGAAAAATAGGTATCAAACCGGACCCATTGTTGCGCACGCGCAACAATGGGGCAACATTACTGACCTATTCCACGAAGTCGTCATCAAAGTCCCGCACCAGCCTTTTGACCGCTTCAAACAACGCATCATCCGCGCCCATGACCTGCAAAAGCCCTTTATTAGGCTCAAAACTGACCTGCGGGCGGCGAGGTTTGACAACGACCGCCTCGGCCAATTCCTTGGCCTCTTTGGCCTGTTCTGCGGCGGCCTCTACTTGGCTTTGCAGCACGGGTTTGGCGGCCAAGACGCGCTCCATCAAGGCGGCTTCCTCGGCGGGGCTGACCTCCGCTTGGGCGGCTAACAGATCGCGCAGGCGCACGCCCAAGGCAGCATCGGCGCTCACCGCTTTGACCAGCGCAAGGCCCGTCCGCTCAGACAGGTGGGCGGGGTGGCGCAGGCTGTCGCCCAAGGCCCGCACCAACGGCATTAACGCCTTGATCCGGGACCGTTTGGACCGCGTCACATGTTCATAGAGCGTTTGCAGCGCATCCTTTTCATCGGAAAACAGCCCGTTTTCCAGCGCGCGCACCACCATATGGGCCCGCTCATAGGGCGACAGGTCAACCCGAACCTCGTTTTCCTCGACCATGGCCACATAGGCGGCTTGGGCCGAGCCGTGGGAAATCACCTGCGCCTTTACGGTGCCAAAGGCCGGGTCCTCTTGGGCCAATTTACGCAAAGCAGCCATCCGCCGATATCCCGAGATCAGGCCATATCGCCCCGGTTGATCGGGCAGGGGGGTGACCTCAATCGGGGTGCTTTGCCCCCGCGCACGCATGGAGGCCACAAGGACCTCTAACTCTTCGCCGTACATCCCCATGCGGTCGCGCAGGATGTGGTGCATTTCGATAGCATCAAGGGGCAGGGCCTCTAGCAAGCGCCCCGTGGTGCGCGCCTCCGTGACAATGTCCGAGAGTTCTGTCAGAGCCGCGGTGCTCGCCGCCTGAGCGCTGACTTGGGCAATCGGCGGGGGCACGATGGAGGGGTTAGGAAAGGGCGATGCCTTGGCGTCCGGTGCGAGAGCTGCCTGTGGGGATAGCGCGGCGGCGGGGCTGAGACGTTTGCGTTTGGCCATATGGGTGTCCTCCTTGATCGGGGGCGGAGCCTAGCGGGGAGCAGAGACTGCGCCTAGGGGTTTCTTCCTCCTCAGAATACCTTAGTTAGGGTCTGTTTGACGGATGGGATCGGCTCACGTTGGTTGAGGGCGGTACGTTACAGATCATTCCGCCGCCTCCAGCTGGGCCAATTCATCCCGCCGCCAAACCCCCAGCAACAGCTTTTTAAAGGCCGCATAGGTCGCATCAAAGGTTTCGCGCCCCCGGGCATAGGTTTCACGGTTAAAATCGCGGTAATCGGCCTCATAGATGCCCGACACCTGTTCGCCCGCTTGGCCGATCAGGGCAGTAAACCCCTGCCGGTGCGGCGAGAGGGTCTTGCCCAGATAGGCCTGCATGAGGGCGGCCAGTTCCGCCTGCTGGCTTTCGTCATGGCGGGTCAGAACGGCGCGCACCGCATCCCACTCAAACGCCATCTCGGGCCGACCAAGGGCGCGGGCGGCGATGTTTTCGCCCTCTTCGATGGAGGCAAAAGTGGAATGGAGCATGTCGAAAAACCGCCCCGTACTGTCGAACTCAAGGAAGGATGCGCCAAGAGGCACCAAAAGGATATCGGCGGCCGCCAATCCATTGATCGTCAGATAACCAAGGGCAGGGGGCGTATCGATAAAGACGATGTCATAGTCATCCAACACACCGTCCGCCTCAAGCCGGTCCGTGAGCGCATCCCACAGCTTCCATCCCCGCGCGGCCATACGCCAGACGGGGATCTGGAACTCCGCCCAATAAAGGTTCAGCTGCGCCCCGATCAGGTCGATGTTGGGCCAATGGGTCGATTGGATCACGTCCTGCGTGCGGATGCCCAAGGCTTCGGCCAGGGTGTCATCCATGGGGACCGGCGCCTCACCCCGGTCCACGCGGCGTTGGTTGTCCGATTGCAGATGCTCGGCGTAGTGGCGCGCAAGCAGGGGGAACACAGTCTGCCATTCGTCCTCAACCTTGCCGCCAAAGATCGACGTCATGGAGCCTTGGCTATCCAGATCCACCACAAGGACCTTGTAGCCATCAAGGGCCGCAGACATCGCCAGATGCGCCGCCGTTGAGGTCTTGCCCACGCCGCCCTTAAAGTTGGCCACAGCGACCATCTTGGCGGGCAAGCCTGTAGGGCGGTAGGGGAGGTATTCCTTGGCCTTCGATCCCTCTTGGGCGAAATGGCTGCGCAGGCGCAAAACCTCATCAAGGGTGAACCACTTGGCCCCGCCTTCGGTTTCCGAGGTGCCTTGGGGCAGATCGGGGTTGGCTTTGAGCACGCGGCGGAAATGCGCTTGCGCCACGGGGATCAGATATCGCGTGATCTCCCATGTGGAAAACAGGCGCAGAGTTTTCTGCCCTTCGGCGTTTAACCCGCGGGAGGCCAGATCATTGCGTCCTTGGGCACAGGCGCCTGCGATATTGGCAAAACCTGCGCTGCTTACGGGTGCGTCGAGGTCGGCCAAAGCCGCATCTGGGTCGATATTGAAATAGGGAGGTAACATGCTCGTGCCCCGCCAATGTGTTGTGTTTTGCCTAGTATACGTAAAAACACCGCACATGGAATAAAAGAGAGCAAGTGGAAAAGATTTTCTCTGATTTTCTTAGTAAATTCCAACAGTAGGTCTTGGAGTGTGGCTAAAGAGTCTCTGTTAGATTTATGTTATTTATGTGTTACGCCTCTAAATCTGGTGTGCAAAGAATTATTCTTATTGAGATTTTTTTGGGGGGGGTGACTCTGAACCCACGTTAAAGCGACTCTGAAACCACGCACAGGCGACTCTGATCCCCCGATAGATTTTGACGCAGGCGGTGAGGCGGGGTTCACAGGTGTTGTGGATAACTCTAGGGTGTGTGTAACTAAAACCACGATAATGAGTCGCCCTTTGGTCCCCGGGTCAGAGAGGGGGCCGAGCAGTGAGCCAAACAGTGACCGCCCTAATCCCCGCTTCCGGCGGAGGCTTCTTCGTATGTGATGTTTTGAGCGCCATCCCCAAGGATGACCTCGCATCGATGGAGCATCCCCTTTTTTCACTCAGCACGCGGCCGGACCGCCGTATCCTGAACTATACGCATAATGATACCGAGATCACCGTCACCCCCAGTGTGCGCGGGTTGGCGACGATCCACGACAAGGACATCCTGATTTTTTGCATCAGCCAGTTGATGGCGGCGGTCAATGCGGGGCGGGCCACGGCGCGCACGCTGCATCTGCGGGCCCATGATCTGTTGGTGGCCACGGGGCGCGAAACCTCGGGGGATGCGTACCGACGGTTGCGCGACGCCTTTGAGCGGCTGGCGGGCACCCGGATCACCACCAACATCGAAGTGGGCGGGTGCGAGATCACCAGTGGCTTTGGCCTGATTGAGCGGTGGGAGATTGTGCGCGCTTCCAAGGGTGGGCGAATGGTGTCGGTGGCCGTGACGCTATCGGAATGGCTCTATGAGGCGGTGCTGTCAAAATCGGTGCTGACGCTGAGCCGTGAGTATTTTTCCCTGCGCAAACCATTGGAGCGGCGGCTCTATGAGATCGCGCGCAAACATTGCGGCCGCCAAGAGGCTTGGGTGATCTCGGTGGATGTCTTGTTAAAGAAGTCGGGATCGGCCTCGCCCCGGCGGGTGTTTCGCGCCATGGTCCGTGAGATGATCGCCGCCGACCCGCTGCCTGATTATCACATCGAAGAAATCGAAGGCGACAAGATCTGCTTTTCCTCTCGGGCACGGATGATCGAGCGGGAGGTTGCGGGGCAGGGCGGGCCGAGTCTGTCGCCTGCCACGCTGGAAAAGGCCCGCGCCTTGGCCCCCGGTTGGGACGTCTATGCCTTAGAGGCGGAGTGGCGCGGATATTGGCACGCCTCGGGGCGGCCGCGGCTGCGCTCGGCTGAGGCGGCGTTCTTGGGGTTTGTGAAGGGTAAGGGGGAGGCTTAGCGCCCTCCTTGGGATGGGGGCCTGTGATCTTGGGTCCCGCCCTTTTGGACCGCCCACTATATACATGCAGAAGAAAACCCAGGCGGTGGCGGCGCCTGCTCCAAGGGAATCGCGGATCGCTGTTTGCGAGTCGCACCCCCCGGGCGGGGCGCGGGTTTTTTTTGGTGGGGTGTTTTGGGCAGTGTGTCCCGCAGCCGCCCCCAAATGTTACAAAATCGGCAGTTTGCTCACGCGATCTGGAGGGTTGATCGCGCCCCCGTGAGGGCGGTGCGGAGATGAGAGAGCTATGTGTATTATCGCACGTTATATATGTAAATCTCACACTTACGTGCATTGAGATGCAGGTCCGCACATCGCATATTCATTTCATCAAACGGCGGCAAACACACCGCCTCACACAAACCGCCCACACCGGGCACCACACTCTTCAATGCCAAAACGGCGCATCGCCGGGCACACACAAAGGACGAACACAATGAAAACTCTTATCGCTTCCGCCGCTCTCGCACTCGCATTCACGGCTCCTGCTTTCGCAAACGACCAACTGGCAGCTTCCCTCGGCGTCGACGCCGGCCAGTACACGCTCTCTGAGCTGGCGCAGATCAAAGCCAATCAAGACACGGATGGAGGAGTTAAAATTCTTGTAGGCGGTTCAGATGACGCCGTGTTTTCAAGCCGCGGTCAATCCGCAGGATATGCACAATTGACCGCGAGCCTAGGTGTCGACGCCGGCCAATACACACTCTCTGAACTGGTACAGATCAAAGCCAATCAAGACGATGACACTGGACCACGGATTGTCATCGGTGGTGATGATGCAGCATCGGTCTCAACACGGGGCGGCACTGCTGGATACGCTCAATTGGCTGCGAGCCTTGGTGTTGAGGCAGGGGTTTATACCCTCTCGGAGCTCGTACAAATCAAGGCCGATCAAGATCAGGACGAAGGCCCCCGGTTTACATTTATTCGCTAAGCGAAGCCTAGGTCGGAGCCCCCTAGAGGGCTCCGATCCACACATCCCACCTCTCTCCCTTTGGGTTCCGTCCCTCTCATCCTCCCCCAACTCTTTTGAACATGCGGAACCCACACGAGGTGTGTGTGGCCTGACACCCCGGACGACCTTGCGTCGCCGGGGTGTCAGCGTTTTTGGGGGTGGGTGTTATTGAGCTGCGCCGCGCAACCCTTCTTCTAGGGCTACACTCAGTGCTTCCATAGGAGCGGCTAGGGGGTAGTGATGATTGCCGATGAACAACCCATGGCTGTCGATGTGATCGGCATTTGGTAGGCTGCGGTGAATAGAGTGATCCATTAGGGCACAGACTTCATTTTTGGCAAAGTTACCGGCCACGATTGGGCGACATTCAATCCCATGTGCGCGCAAAGCTTCTAACAACTGAGCTCGGGGAATATTTACCTCACGCTTGAGTACCATGGAAAAACCGAACCAAGAGCTTTGCCCAATTTCACGCTGAACCTGAATTTCGGGAAAGCGATCCATCATGGTGCGGAAGCGATCCGCGTTAGCGCGCCGTTCCGAGACAATCATCGGAAGTTTCGCGATCTGTTCTTGCCCAATAGCACCCGACATTTCGAGGGGGCGCAGATTATAACCGGGCAGCACAAAGCGGAAGCTTTCTTCAAACGGATCGTCGCCTTTGACACCTGTGACGTGATTTTCGCGGGGCAAGTTTCGGGTCCAACCGTGGGCTCGCATCGACAACATAATGTGATACAGTTCTTCGTCGTCGGTCACCACGACACCGCCTTCCATGGTGGAAATATGGTGTGAGAAAAACGCGCTGTAGCTGCCCGCTATCCCAAAGGTTCCTGCCTGTTTGCCGCCAAACGTGGCGCCCATGCTTTCACAATTATCTTCCATGACAACGATATCACGCCCGTCAATAATACGGGTGAGAGCCTCAAAATCGTTTGGGTTCCCCAGAAGGTTCACGACCATGATGGCGCGGGTTTTGTCCGTTACGGCGGCTTCTAGGGCTGAGATGTCGTAGTTCAGCGTCTCGGCGTCCACATCCACAAACTTCAAATGCAGCCCATATTGGTGCAGTGGAAAATAGGTTGTGGACCATGACACCGCAGGTACGATGACCTCATCCCCGGGTTTTAGACTGTGTTTTGAATGATAACGCAGAGCGGCCACATATAATAAGTTGGCGCTAGAGCCAGAATTGACCATGATCGCGAATTTAGACCCCATGGTTTCGGCGAACATGGTTTCAAAGCGCGCAACCTCGGGTCCCATGGAAAACATGCCGCTATCGACGACGCGCTGAATGGCAGCATATTCCTTGTCATCCCAAGAGGTCGTGGCGAGCGGAAAAGCGGGGGCTGTCATGAATGGTGCTCCAGAAAATGTTGGTAGGTTGCGGCGATCGCCTCTTCTAGTGAGGTTTGGGCCTGCCAGCCAAGCGCGGTGGCGCGGCCTACATCAGTGAGTTTTTGGGCCATACCTGTGGGGCGGCTGAGATCATGGGTGAAGTGTCCTTCCCATCCGATAACCCGCGCAGCGGTCGCATAATAATCGTTTACGCTATGGTCGTGGCCAAGGCCGAGATTGAGCATGTTGGGGAGGTCGTCAAACGACTCTGCTGCCCACCACACACCATCGGCCATATCCTGGCCAAACATAAACTCACGCCGTGCGGTGCCATCTCCCCAGATTTCTACGGAGGGGGCGTTTGCAGCTTTCGCCTCATATACTTTGCGGATGATCGCAGGCAAAAGGTGGCTGACGGCGGGATCGAACTTGTCAAAATAACCAAATAGGTTACAGGGGATCAGCGTCTTATAGCTGAGATGGCTGGTGGCTGTGATGTAATCAGCCAGCCGTGCGGCCATCAATTTCGCCAGTGCATAGCCTTCGTTGGTAGGTTCCAGTTCGCCCTTGCCAATCTGGTCTTCGCACAGGGGGTTTTCTGCATCACGCGGGTACATGCACGAGGACCCTATATTGAGTACGCGTGGGATGCGGGCAGATTTTGCCGCCATCAAAATGTTGCGGCCCATATCAGCGTTATCCACGAGGAATTCTACGGGCTGAGCCATGTTCGCTTGGATGCCGCCCACGCGGCCTGCGGCGTGGATGATCAGATCAGGTGCCATGGCGGCAACAGTTGCGGTGGTGGCGGCGCTGTCTAGCAGGTTCAATTCATTTGAACGGGGGGCCAGGATGTCATGCGCCTGAGCGCGAGGGTGCGCGCGCAGGTTGCGCCCCACGAGGCCACTGCCTCCGGTGATCAAAACGCGCATTTTTTCTCCTGCGAGTATCGGGTTCTGTGCTGTGGGGAGGGTGGTGCCATAGGCTTAAGAGCGGGGCAAGGGTGTGGCGGCGCACGTTCAATTTACGTTTGCTCATAGGGATGAGCCGTGCAGGTCATAGCACCACACAATAGCGCACGCGCTGCGGCGCCAGAAAAGGCCCAAGATCCAGATCTGAGCCTAAGGTTTGGGACGATAGCTCCGTTCTCGTCGCATCACTGGGCAATAGGAACGGCGCCCCCAAACCTTATGAAAGTACCTTTTATCGCATTTCTGCACGGGCTTCGGCCAAATCTGCAGCGGCCATTTCGGTGACGAGATCTGCAAAGCTGGTTTCCGGCGTCCAGCCGAGCTTTTCGCGCGCGCGGGTTGCGTCGCCCAAAAGGGTTTCGACCTCGGCGGGGCGGAAATAGCGAGGATCGACGGAGACGATGATATTGCCCTGCGCGTCCCGGCCGACTTCATTCAGGCCTTCACCTTCGAAGGTGATCTGCATATCCAAAGCAGCACAGGCGGCTTTGACAAAGTCGCGCACCGAATATTGGACGCCCGTGGCAATAACAAAATCCTCTGGTGTGTCCTGTTGCAGCATCAGCCACATCATCTGCACATAATCGCGTGCATGGCCCCAGTCGCGCAGAGCATCCATATTCCCCAGCTTAAGCACCCCACCCGTGCCCAGTTTGATCCGAGCCAGCGCACGGGTGATTTTGCGCGTCACGAAGGTTTCACCGCGCAGGGGGCTTTCGTGGTTAAACAGGATGCCGTTGCAGGCATGCAGCCCATAGGCCTCACGGTAGTTTACTGTAATCCAATAGGCATACAGTTTGGCTACCGCATAGGGTGAGCGCGGATAGAACGGCGTGGTTTCGCGTTGCGGAGTTTCTTGGACCAGTCCGTATAGCTCTGAGGTGGAGGCTTGGTAGAAACGGGTTGTTTCGCCCATGCCGAGAAACCGGATGGCTTCCAGCAGGCGCAGGGGGCCAAGTGCGTCCGAATTGGCGGTGTATTCTGGCTCTTCGAAAGAGACAGCAACGTGGGATTGCGCCGCAAGGTTATACACCTCATCGGGGCGGACCTCTTGGAGAATGCGGGTCAGTGACGAACTATCCGTCATGTCGCCATGGTGCAAAACGAATTGGCCCGTCTGGCCGGGTGTGCCATCAAACAAGTGATCAATGCGCGCCGTGTTGAACAATGAGGTGCGGCGCTTAATTCCGTGCACTTCATAGCCTTTCTCCAGAAGAAATTCGGACAAGTAGGCCCCGTCTTGTCCGGTGATGCCGGTGATGAGCGCGCGCTTGGGCGCAGGCGATGATGTGGTCATGGGAGGTCCTCCAATTGTGCCCGTCTGGTGCCATAGGGTTTGCGTGCGTGCAAGGCGCGGGGCCTGTGGCAAGACTTACGCCGCTTCGCCATCGATAGGGGCAGCGCTGAAATCAATAAGCTAACTGGCTTCACCATCGCCTATAAGCCCTTAAAACGTGGTCGTCGTGTCGTGGGAGTTCAGCTGACATGAGACCATAAGGCCCCAGATGATTTGATCGAAACACAATGCGAGTTAGATTGCACCCGCATAGGCAGAACTACTCGTCGGAATAGCCTGGTCGAAACAATCACACAAGAGCGCCAAAGGCTTGCAGACGCCTGGCTAGACCAGATCAATCGAATCGCGCTGATACCCCCCCTGAGCCGCAAGTGAACCGCGACGCTAAGCCCAATGACGAAGACCTATCTGTGCGTCTTGCACGCGCTGAAGCGGCGCTCGATGCTGAGCGTGAGAAAACTGCGATACTTGAGCGTCATCTTGATGATGTGCGCCGGATGCTGCCGCCACCAGATGCTAAGCCGCGTCGCTGGTGGCGCTGGTAAACCCCTGTATCCGCTCACTGCGAAAAACTTGTTAAAAATTCATAAGATACTGATAAATATAACAAATTGCAGCTCACCTCCCCCTGAAACAAAATTACGCGTGTGTTCAAAAACGCGTTGTAGGCGGTGATTTATCGTTAAGCTTTTGAAATTACTGCATAAGACAAAATACATAATGCGTCTTATCGGAAATCAATATTCCCTGCGCGCACATGAGATGTCAGAAAATTAGTATAAAATTTCCGTAAACGCACCTGATGGGGTCAATGCGGGCAGGTGTATCATTCATCATACTAAAGACGCCCTTCCCATGACTTCTTGTGGCTAAGAACTATCTGCGCCTCGCACGTATCTCCGCAACGCTCACCCTCAAGAAGACCCTCAGCCCAAATCGAAGTCGCTCAGAGGATCGTCAGGAACTCCATGAAGATGTGCGACCAAGGGCATGGCTTGGGGCTTGCCGTAGGTGCGATCCAAAATAGCACAAGCAGCTGAGATACGTGCGGCTTCGCTTTGCCCGCTGAGTGCAATGGTTGCCAAAGCTGAGATAGCAGTTTCGACATGATCCGCTGTGAGATCTGCCAAGGCGGCACGCCTAGCAGCCGTGTCAGTGTTTGGTGTTCCTGCCCGGCGGCCAGCACCAGGTCGTGATCCACCTCTAGGCATGTTTGATTTCCGATGAAAAACTATCAAAGGTGCTGAGAGGCGCTGCGAGGGGCCTTGCAGGCTCATCCTGCATTACTGACGCAGATATTGCGGAGCAGACCCTTACGTGCTTCAGGGGCGCGCTCAAGCCCTCTGACGCGTCTTCTTGATGCTTCTTTGTCAGCTTCATGAGATCTTGTGATCGTTCATGTTGCCCAATAGCTTTTCGTTTGCCCGATCCTTTGCCTGCATATTGGACAAGAGCATCGTATGAACTGTTCAAAGCTTCCAGGTGTCG
>NZ_JHAK01000016.1:0-17637 GCF_000765485.1 Thalassobacter sp. 16PALIMAR09 | reverse complement strand
TCTGTTTTCTTGTGATGCGGCGGACCAAATCCGCCCTACTGGGACGTGGTAGGGCGGGACTTGCGTCCCGCCGCACCGCTTAGGCGTATTTTTTCTGAATTTCTTCAGAGATGTTGTTTGGCACAGCTTCGTAGTGATCGAACTGCATCGAGAACTGCGCGCGTCCGGAGGACATGGAACGCAGGGTGTTGATGTAGCCGAACATGTTCGCCAGTGGCACCATGGCCTCGATCGCAATCGCGTTGCCGCGGTTGTCTTGGCCCTGAACCTGCCCACGACGGGAGGTCAGATCACCGATGATACCGCCAGTGTACTCTTCGGGCGTGATCACTTCGACTTTCATGATGGGCTCGAGCAGTTTCGCGCCAGCTTTGCGCATGCCTTCACGCATACACATACGAGCTGCGATCTCAAACGCCAGAACACTGGAGTCAACATCGTGGAACTTACCGTCGATGAGCGACACTTTGAAGTCGATCACGGGGAAGCCAGCCAGAGGACCGGAGTCCATGACCGATTTAATCCCTTTTTCCACACCGGGAATGTATTCCTTGGGTACAGAACCGCCGACGATTTTGCTCTCGAAGGAGTAGCCTTCACCGGGCTCTGTGGGTGTGATGATCAGTTTCACCTCACCGAACTGACCGGACCCACCAGATTGTTTCTTGTGGGTATAGGTGTGCTCAACCTCGTGACCGATGGTCTCACGGTAGGCAACCTGCGGCGCACCGATGTTCGCTTCGACTTTGAACTCACGTTTCATGCGGTCGACGAGAATGTCGAGGTGCAATTCGCCCATGCCCTTCATGATCGTCTGACCGGACTCGAGGTCGGTTTCGACGCGGAAGGATGGATCTTCAGCCGAAAGACGCTGCAGCGCGATGCCCATTTTCTCTTGGTCGCCCTTGGTTTTGGGCTCCACGGCGATCTCGATCACCGGGTCAGGGAAGGTCATCGTTTCCAGAACAACTGGATCGCTTGCAGAGCAAAGCGTGTCACCAGTCGTGGTGTCTTTCAGACCACCGAGCGCGATGATATCGCCAGCAAAGGCCTCATCGATCTCTTCCCGGTTGTTGGAGTGCATCATCATCATCCGGCCAACGCGCTCTTTCTTCCCCTTAGTGGAGTTGAGCATGTTGTCGCCCTTGGAGAGCGTCCCAGAGTAAATCCGTGTGAACGTCAGCGAGCCAACGAAGGGGTCGTTCATGATTTTGAACGCCAGGCCAGAGAACGCCATTTCATCGTCCGCACGACGCGGGATGTCACGGGTTTCGGTCTCATCGCCGGGTTTGAAGCCCATGTAGTCGACAACGTCCAGCGGGCTGGGCAGATAGTCGATCACAGCGTTGAGCAGAGGCTGCACGCCTTTGTTTTTGAACGCGGAACCACCAAGCACGGGCACGAATGCCATCGCCAGTGTACCTTTGCGCAGCAAAGCGCGCAGTGTTGGTACGTCGGGCTCATTGCCTTCGAGGTATTCCATCATGGCTTCGTCGTCCATTTCGACGGCAGCCTCGATCATTTTACCGCGCCATTCGTCAGCCATGTCCTTGAGGCTGTCACGTACAGGCACTTTGATCCAGGATGCACCCAGATCTTCGCCCTGCCAGAGCCACTCTTCCATGGTTACGAGGTCGATCAGACCTTCAAGCTCGGTTTCTGCACCGATTGGAATACCGACGGGCACAGCGTTTGCACCTGTACGGTCTTCGATCATGCGCACGCAGTTAAAGAAGTCTGCGCCGATTTTGTCCATTTTGTTCACGAACACCATCCGTGGAACCTTGTAGCGGTCAGCCTGACGCCACACGGTTTCGGTCTGGGGCTCAACACCAGCGTTCGCATCCAGCACACAAACCGCGCCATCAAGAACAGCCAGCGAACGCTCAACTTCAATGGTGAAGTCAACGTGGCCGGGAGTATCGATGATGTTCAAACGGTGCTTGGGGCTGTCGGCTTCAGTGCCGTTTTCAGTGCGTTCCCAGAAGGTGGTGGTCGCAGCAGAGGTGATCGTAATACCACGCTCTTGTTCCTGCTCCATCCAGTCCATGGTCGCTGCACCGTCGTGCACCTCACCGATGTTGTGGGATTTGCCGGTGTAATACAGGATCCGCTCCGAACAGGTGGTTTTACCTGCGTCGATGTGGGCCATGATCCCAAAGTTACGATAGAATTCGAGGGGATAGTCGCGTGCCATTGGCTCGGTCCTCAAGAGGGAGAAGAAAAAGGAAGAAGGAGGCCCTGAGATGGGCCTCCCAATATTCGATTACCAGCGGTAGTGGCTGAACGCTTTGTTGGCGTCGGCCATTTTGTGCGTATCTTCGCGCTTTTTCACGGCGGAACCGCGCGACTGGACAGCATCAATCAGCTCACCAGCAAGACGCTCTTCCATCGTGTTCTCATTGCGGCCGCGCGATGCGGTGATGAGCCAGCGGATGGCGAGAGCTTCGCGGCGCTCGGGGCGCACTTCGACGGGCACCTGGTAGGTGGCACCACCCACACGACGCGAGCGAACCTCAACAGCAGGCTTCACGTTGTCGAGGGCTTCGTGGAAAACCTCAACGGGGGCGCGCTTGAGTTTGGCTTCGACACGGTCGAATGCACTGTAAACAATGCGCTCGGCAGTGGATTTTTTACCGTCCAGCATGAGGTTGTTCATGAACTTAGTCAGAACTGTATCACCATACTTGGCGTCGGGCAGAACGGGGCGCTTTTCAGCGGCGTGACGACGAGACATCTATAGACCCTCTTATTTAGGACGCTTGGCGCCGTATTTCGAACGACGCTGACGGCGGTCTTTGACGCCTTGCGTATCGAGCACACCACGCAGGATGTGATAGCGCACACCGGGAAGGTCTTTTACACGACCGCCACGGATCAGAACCACAGAGTGCTCCTGAAGGTTGTGGCTTTCACCAGGGATGTAGGAGATGACCTCGAAACCGTTCGTCAGGCGCACCTTGGCCACTTTCCGCATAGCCGAGTTCGGCTTTTTTGGAGTGGTGGTGTAGACGCGCGTGCAGACGCCGCGTTTCTGAGGGCATTGCTCGAGGTGCTGCGACTTCGAGGTTTTACGCTTTGGCTGCCGCGGCTTGCGGATCAGCTGTTGGATTGTTGGCATTCCGGGGTCCCCGTGTTGCACCAGGTCAAATTCTCATATGGCCCCACGTGGGTGATGTGCCAAAAGCCAAAAGCCGCCTGTGCTTGACATCCGATCTAAGCACCGCGGTTGCGTTACAGAGGGTGCGCATAACATTAACACGGACCGTGACCACACATATCTGGCAAGAGCACATGAGGAACGAAAGGTCGGACCCCTGGCCAAGTGCGCGTGGTTTAGGGGGATTCACGCAAGGTGTCAACAGCCGCCTCCTGCCTATGCCAAAGGCGGCATGCGCCCCCCTGCCCTAGAGCCGAATTTACCGCAATATCAGGCTACAAAGTCCGCGTCAGAGGCTGGGGCGCATCGGCTTTTACTCCATATGCCTGAGGGCAGATGGCGCAAGCCCAATAGGCTGTGACGGTCGATTCTAACTGGCCTTGATTAGACGCTCTAGCCAGCCGGGCGCACGCGTTCCCGCCACAGAGTATAAATGCCCGTGGCAACGATGATCCCGCTGCCCAACAACGTCAGGCCATCGGGCCATTCACCGAAGACCACCCAGCCAAGAAGCAGTCCCCAGACCAAGGCCGTATAGCGGAACGGGGCGATGAAACCGATCTCACCCACACGCATCACCATTATGGAAAAGAGATAACCCCCGAGGATAAACACCGATGCGCCAACGATCTGCAGCCCCTCAAATGCGCTGACCGGAGCCCAAGGGCGGAACAGCGACCCAACGAACCCGAGACAGCAGATCGCCAGAGCAGTCCATACCGCAATCTGCAAAGAGGGCACGTCGGCCGACAACTTGCGCGTCACAACATCGCGTAACGTGATGCCCGCGACAGCGGCCAATGCAAGCAGCGCGTAAATGTTAAAGCCGTCCCCTCCTGGCCGTACGATCAACAGAACACCCGCAAACCCCACAAGGATCGCGACCCAGCGGCGCCATCCGACCGCCTCTCCCAGAAATAACGCGCCAGCCAGTGTGATGGTCAGCGGTACGGCCTGCAGGATGGCTGTTACGTTCGCCAAGGGCATATGGGTCAGTGCTATGATGAAGGGGATGAATATGCAGACTTCAGCCAGGATGCGCAGGGCCACAAGACCGCGATCCGCGCGCGAAATGGGCCGGGCAAAAGCTCCCATGCGCCACGCCAACAAAGCGACCAGAACCGTAGCAGACACGCCGCGCAGGAACACCATCTGAAACAGGGGGATCGTCTCGGCCACCAGCTTAATCAGCGCATCATTGAACGTGAAGGCAGCCATGGAAGCCGCCATCAATGCAGCCCCCCGCAAGTTATCAGTCATCATTGGCAGATAGCTCCGAGCGCATCGGCGTGCAGGCTTATGCCCCATCCACTGGCGCGGGCCACTGGCGACGTACAGATCAACATGCAGGGCCCCCCTTAGGTGCATTAACCTAGCTGTAACCTACGCTTGTAATGGGGGAAAGAACCTGCGGCGCGTAACAAAAAAGGCCCCCACGAAACGTGGAGGCCTTTCTCTAATCATGTCGGACCAATTAGTCCGCCGAGGGCATATCGCCGAACACAGCATCCGCTTCAGAAGCGACTGGTGCAGCCAATGCAGCGGCAGCTTCTGCCTCTGCGCGGGCCTCTTCGATGACAACGCTGTCACGCTTTTGCGCAATGCGGCGCATCTCTTGGGTCGCGCCACCGGTACCAGCCGGGATTAGACGGCCCACGATGACGTTTTCCTTAAGACCAACGAGCTTGTCTTTCTTACCCTGCACGGAGGCCTCGGTGAGGACCCGCGTAGTCTCCTGGAAGGAGGCGGCAGAGATGAACGAGCGCGTTTGCAGCGAGGCCTTAGTGATCCCGAGAAGGATCGGCTCACCCTTAGCGGGACGACCGCCGCGGGCTTCGGACTTCGCGTTGGCTTCAAGGAACTCGGCCTTGTCGACGTGCTCACCCTTGAGAAGCGTGGTGTCACCGCTTTCGAGGATTTCCCACTTCTGAAGCATCTGACGCACGATCACTTCGATGTGCTTGTCGTTGATCTTCACGCCTTGCAGACGATACACGTCCTGCACTTCGTCGATCAGATACTCAGCCAGCGCCTCAATCCCGAGGATGCGGAGGATGTCATGGGGGGCTGGGTTGCCGTCCATGATGTAATCACCCTTCTGGATGAAATCGCCCTCTGCAACCGGGATGTGCTTACCTTTGGGCACCATGTATTCGATGGTGTCCATGTTCTCATCGGCAGGCACAATCGCGATGCGACGCTTGTTTTTGTAGTCGCGGCCGTATTTCACGTAACCATCGGCTTCTGCGATGATGGCGTGGTCCTTGGGGCGACGGGCTTCGAACAATTCCGCAACGCGTGGCAGACCACCCGTAATGTCCTTGGTCTTGGCGCCTTCACGCGGGATACGCGCGACAACGTCACCGGCGTCGATTTTCTGACCATCTTCGACAGACAAAATCGCATCCACAGACATTGCGTAGCTGACAGGGTTACCTGCGTCGTTGCGCATTGGCTCACCGTCTTCGCCCACAACGATAACCTCAGGCTTCAGCTCGTTGCCTTTGGGGGCGGAGCGCCAGTCGGTCACGATCTTCTGGGTCATGCCTGTCGCGTCATCGGTCTCATCCCGGACAGAGATGCCCGCGTAAAGATCGACGAACTTCATGGTCCCGGCTTTCTCAGCGATAATCGGCAGAGTGTAGGGATCCCATTCGAACAGTTTGTCGCCGCGGGCGATTTTCGCGCCCTCTTTGACGTGCAGCTTGGTGCCGTAGCCCAGCTTGTGGCTGGCGCGCTCTTCACCCTGCTCGTCCATGATGGCGAGGGTCATGTTACGACCCATCACGACGATTTCACCTGCCGAGTTTTCCAGAACGAGGGCGTTGCGGAATTCTGCAACACCGTCATGGCTGGCTTCCTGGAAGGACTGCTGACCACCTTGGGCAACGCCGCCGATGTGGAACGTCCGCATCGTCAGCTGTGTACCGGGCTCACCGATGGACTGTGCGGCGATGATGCCGACAGCTTCACCCAGGTTCACCTGCGTACCCCGTGCAAGGTCACGACCGTAACACGCGGCGCAAACGCCTTCTTCAGCTTCACAGGTCAGTGGCGACCGCATCCGCATCGAGGCAACACCGGCCGCCTCAATGGCGTCGGCTTTACGCTCGTCGATCAGCTCACCTGCAGACACGATGATCTCATCTGTGCCCGGCACAAACACGTCATCCGCCGATGTCCGGCCAAGAACACGCTCACCGATCGAGGCCACGACTTCACCGTCGTTAACAGCCGCCGAAGCAGTGATCGCCTTTTCAGTACCACAGTCGGGCAAACGCACGATGCAATCCTGCGCCACGTCGACCAGACGGCGTGTCAGGTAACCGGAGTTCGCTGTTTTAAGCGCCGTATCCGACAGACCTTTCCGCGCACCGTGGGTGGAGTTGAAGTACTCCAACACGGTCAGACCTTCTTTAAAGTTCGAGATAATCGGGGTCTCGATGATGTCGCCGTTCGGCTTTGCCATCAGACCGCGCATCCCGCCCAGCTGTTTCATCTGTGTGACCGAGCCACGCGCACCGGAGTGGGCCATCATGTAAACCGAGTTCGGCTCATTCTCGGCACCGTTCGCGTCGCGACCGGATTCCGAAATGGTGGTCATCATCGCTTCGGTGACTTTGTCGTTACACTTCGACCAAGCATCTACAACTTTGTTGTACTTTTCACCCTGAGTGATCAGGCCGTCCATGTACTGTTGTTCAAAGTCTTTAACCTGATCGCGGGTTTCGTCCACGATTGGCCACTTGGTGTCGGGAATAACCATATCGTCCTTGCCGAACGAAATGCCCGCCTTGAACGCTTCGCGGAAACCCATGCCCATGATCTGGTCACAGAAGATAACCGACTCTTTCTGGCCCGAGTAACGATAAACGGTGTCGATGACCCGCTGCACGTCTTTCTTCCGCAGAAGCTGGTTTACCAACTCAAACGGTGCCTTGGCGTTCAGGGGCAGCAACGCACCCAGACGCATCCGACCAGGTGTGGTCTCAAAGCGCTTCATGACCTCTTGGCCATCGTCATCAATCTGCGGAATACGCGCTTGGATTTTGGCGTGCAGGTGCACTTCGCCAGCATCCAGAGCGTGCTGCACTTCGTCCACAGAGGAGAAGACCATGCCTTCACCCTTCATGCCTTCGCGCTCCATCGTGATGTAGTAGAGGCCGAGAATCATATCCTGCGAAGGAACAATGATCGGCGCGCCGTTCGCGGGCGACAGAACGTTGTTCGTGGACATCATCAGCACACGTGCTTCCAGCTGGGCTTCCAGCGAGAGCGGCACGTGCACAGCCATTTGGTCACCGTCGAAGTCAGCGTTAAACGCGGAACATACGAGCGGGTGCAGCTGGATGGCCTTACCTTCGATCAGAACGGGTTCAAACGCTTGGATGCCCAAACGGTGAAGCGTCGGCGCACGGTTCAGCAGAACGGGGTGTTCGCGGATCACCTCATCGAGGATATCCCACACCTCGGGACGCTCTTTTTCGACCAGTTTCTTGGCCTGTTTCACGGTGCTGGACAGGCCTTTGGCCTCTAGGCGTGAATAGATGAACGGCTTGAACAGCTCCAACGCCATCTTCTTGGGCAAACCACATTGGTGCAGTTTCAGCTCAGGACCCGTCACAATGACCGAACGACCCGAGAAGTCGACGCGCTTACCCAAAAGGTTCTGACGGAAGCGACCTTGCTTACCCTTCAGCATGTCGGACAGCGATTTCAACGGACGCTTGTTGGCACCCGTGATCACGCGACCACGACGGCCGTTGTCGAACAGCGCATCAACGGATTCTTGCAACATCCGCTTTTCGTTCCGCACGATGATATCGGGCGCGCGCAGCTCAATGAGGCGCTTGAGACGGTTGTTCCGGTTGATCACGCGGCGGTACAGATCGTTCAGATCCGAAGTCGCAAAACGGCCACCATCAAGCGGCACCAGTGGGCGCAGTTCTGGTGGGATCACGGGGATCACGGTCAGAACCATCCACTCGGGACGGTTGCCCGATTCAAGGAAGCTTTCGACGATTTTCAGACGCTTGATGATCTTCTTAGGCTTCAGCTCACCTGTAGCCTCTTTGAGGTCCTCACGCAGGGTTGCGGCTTCTTGCTCAAGATCGATCGCGGCCAGCATTTCGCGGATCGCTTCGGCACCGATGTTGGCCTGGAACGCGTCGGCGCCAAAGGCGTCTTGCGCATCCATGAACTCTTCTTCGGACATCAACTGACCATAGGTAAGGTCTGTGAGCCCGGGCTCAATCACGACGTAGTTCTCAAAGTAGAGAATACGCTCAAGATCGCGCAGGGTCATGTCCAGCATCAGGCCGATGCGCGATGGCAGCGACTTGAGGAACCAGATGTGTGCAACGGGCGATGCCAATTCGATGTGACCCATCCGCTCACGGCGGACCTTTTGCAGCGTAACTTCAACACCACATTTTTCGCAGACAACGCCGCGATACTTCATGCGCTTATATTTGCCGCACAGACATTCGTAGTCTTTGATCGGGCCAAAGATACGCGCACAGAACAGGCCATCACGCTCGGGCTTAAACGTCCGGTAGTTGATGGTTTCTGGCTTTTTGATCTCACCATAGGACCACGACAGGATGCGCTCTGGCGATGCGAGCGACACCTTGATTTCGTCGAACACCTTGGTGGGCGCGACGGGGTTGAATGGGTTGTTTGTAAGTTCCTGGTTCATTTTGATACCTCAATGGGGGTGGAAGGAAAAAGAGGGGGGTGGCGGGAGCAAGTCCCGCCCAATGCGCGGCTTATTCCGCCGCGATCCCGCCCTCATCTTCCTCCGCATCCAGGAGTTCCATGTTCAGGCCAAGGCCGCGGACTTCTTTGACGAGAACGTTAAAGCTCTCTGGCACGCCGGCCTCAAAGTTGTCCTCACCCTTCACGATGCTTTCATAGACCTTGGTCCGACCCGCGACGTCATCCGACTTCACCGTCAGCATTTCCTGCAAGGTGTAGGCGGCGCCGTAAGCTTCCAGAGCCCAGACCTCCATCTCACCGAAGCGCTGACCACCGAACTGTGCCTTACCACCCAGCGGCTGCTGCGTAACAAGCGAGTACGGCCCCGTGGAACGGGCGTGGATTTTGTCGTCCACGAGGTGGTGCAGTTTCAGCAGGTATTTGACGCCGACCGTCACCTGACGCGAGAATTTCTCGCCGGTACGACCGTCGAACAGATCCGACTGACCCGAGGTGTCAAAGCCCGCGCGTGTCAGCGCATCGTTCACATCAGCCTCTTTCGCGCCGTCAAAGACGGGTGTCGCGATTGGCACACCACGTGTGACGTTGCCTGCCGCTTCAAGGACCTGATCCTCATCCATGCCACCGAAGGCATCGGAATAGACCTGATCACCGTAGGCAATTTTCAGGGCATCACGGACAGGTGTCATATCGCCGGAACGTTTGTATTCGCCCAAAGCATCGTCGATCTGGATCCCGAGACCGCGCGCAGCCCAACCCATGTGGGTTTCAAGGATCTGACCCACGTTCATACGCGATGGCACGCCGAGCGGGTTGAGCACGAAGTCAACGGGGGTACCGTCGCCGAGGAATGGCATGTCTTCCATGGGGACAACCTTGGAAATCACACCTTTGTTCCCGTGACGACCGGCCATTTTATCACCGGGCTGAAGCTTACGCTTCACAGCGATAAAGACTTTGACCATCTTCATCACGCCTGGGGGCAGATCGTCGCCACGACGTACTTTCTCGACTTTGTCCTCAAAGCGCGCTTCAAGCGTCCGCTTCTGGATTTCGTACTGCTCGTTGAGGGCCTCAACCTGTTGCGCATCGGCTTCTTCACCCAGCGCAAGCTGCCACCACTGACCACGGCTCAATGTGCCAAGCAGGTCTTCGGTGATCTCGGAGCCTGCTTTGATCCCTTTGGGACCCTTCACAGCTTCCTTGCCGATGATCATGCTTTTGAGACGCGCGTAGATGTTGCGGTCCAGAATGCCCATCTCATCGTCGCGGTCACGTGCAAGACGCTCGACTTCTTCACGCTCGATCTGGAGAGCACGCTCGTCTTTTTCCACGCCATGGCGGTTAAAGACGCGCACTTCCACGACGGTCCCGAAATCACCGGGCTTCACGCGTAGCGAGGTATCACGGACGTCGGAGGCTTTCTCACCAAAGATGGCGCGCAGGAGTTTCTCCTCCGGCGTCATCGGGCTTTCGCCTTTTGGTGTGATTTTACCGACTAGGATATCGCCCGGCTCAACGTCTGCACCGATGTAAACGATGCCCGCCTCGTCGAGGTTGCGCAATGCTTCCTCACCGACGTTGGGGATATCGCGGGTGATTTCCTCAGGTCCGAGCTTCGTGTCGCGCGCCGCGACTTCGAATTCTTCGATATGGATCGAAGTAAAGACGTCATCACGTGCGATCCGCTCGGAAATCAGGATCGAGTCTTCGTAGTTGTAGCCGTTCCAAGGCATAAACGCGACGACCACGTTTTTACCAAGCGCCAGTTCACCAAGATCGGTCGAGGGGCCATCGGCGACAACTTCGCCCTTGCCCACACGGTCGCCCACTTTGACCAGCGGACGCTGGTTGATGCAGGTATTTTGGTTAGACCGCTGGAATTTACGCAGGCGGTAGATATCCACGCCAGCATCGCCCAATTCAAGGTCTTCGGTGGCACGCACAACGATACGCTGGGCATCGACTTGGTCGATCACACCACCGCGTTTCGCCATGATGGCTGCGCCAGAATCCTTGGCCACAACGCTTTCCATGCCAGTGCCCACGAACGGAGCATCGGCCTGCAACAAAGGCACAGCCTGACGTTGCATGTTCGAGCCCATCAGAGCGCGGTTAGCATCGTCATTTTCGAGGAACGGGATCAGCGCCGCAGCAACCGAAACCAACTGCTTGGGCGACACGTCGATCAGGTCAACGTTGTCACGCGATTGCAGCATGTAGTCGCCGGCTTGACGGGTCGACACGAGGTCATTCTTGAACCGCATCTCATCGTCGAGTTGCGCGTTCGCCTGCGCCACTGTGTGACGCATTTCCTCGGTCGCGGACATGTAGCTGACTTCGTCAGTCACCTGACCATCAACCACCTTCCGGTAGGGTGTTTCGATAAAGCCGTACTTGTTCACGCGGGCGAACGTGGCCAGCGAGTTGATCAGACCAATGTTCGGCCCTTCCGGTGTCTCAATCGGGCACATCCGGCCGTAGTGTGTTGGATGCACGTCGCGGACTTCAAAGCCAGCACGTTCACGTGTCAGACCACCAGGTCCAAGCGCGGACAGGCGACGTTTGTGCGTCACTTCGGACAGCGGGTTCGTTTGGTCCATGAACTGCGACAGCTGCGAAGAGCCGAAGAATTCACGTACAGCCGCTGCTGCAGGTTTTGCGTTGATCAAATCTTGCGGCATTACCGTGTCGATTTCGACAGACGACATACGCTCTTTGATCGCGCGCTCCATGCGGAGCAGGCCGACGCGGTACTGGTTTTCCATCAGTTCGCCAACGGAGCGCACACGACGGTTACCAAGGTGGTCAATATCGTCGATATCGCCCTTGCCATCACGCAGCTCAACCAGCGCCTTGATGCACGATACGATGTCTTCGTGACGCAGCGTACGCATGGTGTCTTCGGCATCCAGCGCCAGACGCATGTTCATTTTAACCCGGCCAACGGCGGACAGATCATAACGCTCGGAATCGAAGAACAACGTGTCGAACAGGTTGCTTGCGGATTCAACGGTGGGCGGCTCGCCCGGACGCATCACGCGGTAGATATCCATGAGCGCGGTGTCGCGGCCCATGTTCTTATCTGCCGCCATGGTGTTGCGCATGTAGGGGCCGACGTTGACGTTATCGATATCAAGGACAGGGATGTCCGTAATGCCAGCATCCATCAGTTCCTTCAGCGTACCGCCGGAAACTTCGCCTTCTTTGTCGAGCTCCCACGTCAACTCATCACCAGCTTCGACGTAGATCGCGCCGGTGTCTTCGTTGATAATATCGCGAGCAACGAATTTGCCGAGGATGTTGTCGAACGGCACCAAAAGCTCGGTGACCGTGCCTTCGTCGATCAGCTTTTTAACTGCGCGTGGGGTGATCTTTTTGCCAGCTTCCGCAACGACTTCGCCTGTGGCCGCATCCACAAGGTCATACGTTGGGCGGGTGCCACGCACACGCTCCGGGAAGAACTTGGTCGACCAACCTTGGCCTTTAACCAGGCTATAATCAACTGTGTCGTAGTAGGCATCCATGATCGCTTCTTGGTCCATGCCGAGGGCATAGAGCAGGGTCGTCACGGGCAGTTTACGGCGACGGTCGATGCGCGCAAACACGAGATCTTTGGCGTCAAACTCAAAGTCCAGCCACGAGCCGCGGTAGGGGATAATGCGGCAGGCGAACAACAGTTTGCCGGAGGAGTGGGTCTTGCCTTTGTCATGGTCAAAGAACACGCCGGGCGAGCGGTGCATCTGAGACACGATCACACGCTCGGTGCCGTTCACAACGAACGTCCCGTTTGGCGTCATCAGGGGCATGTCGCCCATGAACACGTCTTGCTCTTTGATGTCCTTAACGGACTTAGCACCTGTGTCTTCGTCCACATCAAACACGATCAAACGCAGCGTCACCTTCAGCGGCGCTGAGTAGGTCATATCCCGCTGCTGACACTCTTCAACGTCGTACTTCGGCTTTTCCAGCTCGTACTTTACGAACTCAAGGATCGCGGTTTCGTTGAAATCCTTGATCGGGAAAACCGACTGAAAAACACCCATGATACCTTCGCCATCGAGAGGCTGCGTGGAATCACCGGATTTCAGAAAAAGATCGTAAGAAGATTTTTGAACCTCGATAAGGTTCGGCATCTGCAGAACTTCGTCAATTTTGCCGAAGTATTTACGGATACGTTTGGTGCCTGCGTGCGTTTGAGCCATGTGCGGTGCTCACCTTTCACTCGTAGTTTTCGCTGGCAAGGCGTGGTTGGGGCGCCACGTCATGCCGCTTGCGAAACGAAAAGAGCCAGACAATTCTTGCGTGCCTTCCCAGGGGCTCGCTTCCGTCTGGCAACCTCTTCTTGAAAAAACCCTTCAGACCAAAGGGGCTTTTCAAGACAGGTATGGCTGGACCCGGAATACCCGGGTCCAGCCGCATTAGTTAGGGTTGATGGAGAAGGCTTTAAACCCTCCCCTCCCCAATTACTTAACTTCGATCTCTGCGCCAGCTGCTTCCAGCTTGCCTTTGATCTCTTCAGCTTCTGCAGCGTCGACGCCTTCTTTGACGGCTTTGCCACCAGCTTCAACGAGCTCTTTAGCTTCTTTGAGGCCCAGGCCAGTGATGGCGCGGACTTCTTTGATGACGTTGATTTTCTGAGCGCCAGCGGCTTTCAGGATAACGTCAAATTCGGTTTGCTCTTCAGCAGCTGCACCGGCGTCTGCTGGGCCAGCCATCATCACTGCGCCGCCAGCTGCGGGCTCGATGCCATACTCGTCTTTGAGGATGGTTTTCAGTTCTTGTGCTTCGAGAAGGGTCAGACCCACGATCTCTTCTGCAAGTTTTTTCAGATCAGCCATTGTACTGTTTCCGTTTGATTAGATGTGTTCCAACGTCTTGGAGGTATTCCCCACGACGATATGAAAAGTGCCTTATGCAGCTTTCTCTTCGATGGTCGAAAGAATGCTCGCGATGTTCGAAGCAGGCGCGCCGATGGCTCCTGCGATGTTGCTGGCTGGCGCACCGATGCAACCCACGATGGAAGCAATAAGCTCCTCGCGAGATGGCATTGCTGCGACGGCTTTCACACCGGCAAGGTCCAGTGCCGAGTCACCCATAGCACCGCCAAGAATCTCCAGTTTGGAGTTTTCCTTAGCGTAGTCGTTAACCACTTTGGCAGCTGCCACAGGGTCTTCCGAATAGGCGAGTACGGTCATGCCCGTCAGATAGTTGGCGATGCTTGCGCAAGGCTTTCCATCAAGGGCGATTTTGGCGAGCTTGTTCTTGGCAACGCGCACAGACCCACCCGCTTCACGCATTTTAGCGCGCAGGTCTTGCATTTCGGCAACTGTCATACCCTCGTAGTGGCTTACCACAACGACGCCAGAGCTTTCGAAGATCTGGCCGAGTTCCTCGACCAGTTTCTCTTTCTGGGCTCTATCCACAGTTATACTCCAAGTTTGGAGGGAGACCCTCCGGCTCAAGACTTTGCCCCAACAGATGCCGGGACATGATGTCCGAACGGGTCGTCGCAAACGGATGTCCGGGTGATTTCTCACATGGACCGAATGTCTCTTCCCGTCTCAGGCAGGACTTACGGAATTGGCTTTTGGCCGCATACCACCCACCGTCTTGGACGAATAAAGACACCACATACGAATCGCACGGGGTGTCCTTAGGTGGTCGTTTAGTCGGTCTAGGCAGGAAAGAAAAGGACAAGGCCAAAGAAACATCGCCCCAGCGGCGAGCATACGCTCAAAAGCAAAAGGGCGCGCCACTGGCACGCCCCCTTGAATACCTGCAATGTGAGGGCTTAGTTGCCCGCAGCATTGTCCACATTGATCGTCACACCGGGGCCCATTGTCGAGCTGAGTGCGATTTTCTGCATGTAGGAGCCTTTGGCGCCCGTAGGCTTGGCCTTTGCAACGGCCTCAACGAAGGCACGTACGTTCTCAACCAGTTTGGCTTCGTCGAAGGACGCTTTGCCAACACCAGCGTGCACAACGCCGGCTTTTTCTGCTTTGAACTGAACCTGACCGCCTTTGGCGTCTTCAACGGCTTGTTTGACGTCCATGGTCACCGTGCCAACCTTGGGGTTGGGCATCAGGTTCCGGGGGCCAAGCACCTTACCAAGACGACCAACGATGGGCATCATGTCAGGTGTCGCGATGCAACGATCGAAGTCGATTTTGCCGGACTGAACCTGCTCCATCAGATCTTCTGCGCCGACGATGTCAGCACCGGCGGCAGTTGCTTCGTCAGCCTTGGGGCCACGTGCAAAGACAGCTACGCGAACTGTTTTACCAGTGCCGTTTGGCAAAGACACAACGCCACGAACCATTTGGTCCGCGTGACGAGGGTCAACGCCCAGGCACATTGCGATCTCGACGGTTTCATCGAACTTGGCGGTGGCATTGCCTTTTACCAGTGCGACGGCGTCCTCAACGGACAGGTTGTCCTTGCCGGCTGCTGCTTCGCGGGCGGCGCGGGTGCGTTTTCCGAGTTTTGCCATCTTACTTTACCTCGATGCCCATGGACTTCGCGGAGCCCAGGATAATCTGCATAGCACCTTCAACGGAGTTCGCGTTGAGGTCTTTCATTTTGGCTTCGGCGATTTCACGCACCTGAGCCACGGTCACGGAGGCAATAGTCTCACGGCCGGGGTTCTCAGCGCCACGAGGACGGTTACGCTTGCCGACGGGCTTCAGGCCAGCCGCTTTTTTCAGGTAATAAGACGCAGGCGGCGTCTTGATGTCCATTGTGAAGGACTTGTCCTGGTAATACGTGATCACGGTTGGGCACGGCGCACCGGCCTCCATTTCCTGTGTCTTGGCGTTAAACGCCTTACAGAATTCCATGATGTTGATGCCGCGCTGACCCAATGCGGGGCCAACTGGGGGCGAAGGGTTCGCTTTCCCGGCGGGAATTTGCAGCTTCATCTTGCCTGCAAGTTTCTTGGCCATGAGGCCTCTCCTTTTCCAACAAGCCTGTAACGCGTCACAGACTTCTTACAGTTGTGTGGTCTGGTCTGACACGCGCGCGCGCCTCGCCTCCCACGAGTGATGCCGGGGCGACCCCGGCAGACAATCAGGCCGTCTTGGTGACCTGAGTGAATTTCAATTCAACGGGCGTTGCGCGGCCAAAGATCGACACGGACACCTTGAGGCTCTGCGCCTCATCATCCACATCCTCGACCTGACCAGAGAAGCCTTCGAACGGCCCGTCGGTCACGTTGACGTTTTCACCAACGTCGAAGCTGATCAGGCTGCGTGGCGCCTCTTGACCTTCTTCAACACGGTTCAGAATGCCGTTCACCTCAGCATCGCGCATCGGCATTGGGCGGCCTTGCGGGCCCAAGAAACCAGTGACGCGGTTGATCGAGTTGATCAGGTGATAGCCCTCATCGGACATCTCCATACGGACCAACACGTAACCGGGCATAAAGCGACGCTCAGTGGTGACCTTCTTGCCACGGCGAATTTCGAGAACTTCTTCCGTCGGAACCAGAACCTCTTCGATTTGGTCCTGAAGCTCGTTCTCTTCTACCGCTGTTCTGATCTGCTCGGCCACGCGTTTCTCGAAGTTCGAGAGCACCGACACGGAGTACCACCGTTTTGCCATTCTGCCTTTACCCCAAACCCGGCGAGCGGGCTGAAAAGTTCCATCATCGCGGGCAACGAAGCCCACTTCGCCCCGCCATATACTGAGCGCGGCTCGAATCGAAAGCGCTGACATGTCGGGAGTTTGCGTGACCTACCCGCCCTGCCCCTGTCATGCAAGGGCCTCGGCAGAAAATAGACCTGTCCGTTTAGAAGGGCCGACTTAGAAGGATGTCAGAACCAGCTCAAGGATGGTGCGAATACCAAGGTCAACGAAAAAGAAAAACGTCGCCATAACAACGGCCAGAATAAACACCATGATCGTGGTTGTCGTGACTTCACGGCGACCTGGCCACGTGATCTTGCCCACTTCCGAACGGACTTGCTGGACGAACTGGATCGGGTTGGTGGTGGCCATCGGGGCTATCCTTTTTGACATCTGTCGCGGAGATAGCGACCTGAGCTGCGAAATACAAGGTCGCAGAGCCGCACACCTTTGTCATGTGCGATTTGATCTGGCAGGGGCATCAGGATTCGAACCCGAGGCCTGCGGATTTGGAATCCGCTGCTCTACCAACTGAGCTATACCCCTACAGATCGAAGCGTATTTAGCTTGCCCTTAAGAGGCTTGCAAGCGCAATTGCCGTGGTTGTGAATAGTCTGCGCAAAGCGAAGATGTTAACCTAATTCTATGAAACAAATTACGCACTTTAGAACCCCGCTTTACGTTGCGGTCGCCTGCGCCTTGATCGCTGGGTGCACCGCACCTCCGTCCGGCGCGCACCCCGGTCGCTATCAACTTGTCAAATCGATTGAGCCGGAATTACGGCTGCTTGGCGTCCCTACTGATGGCCTAGGCACCTATCGGACCATTCGCCTTGCCCAACTCAAGGCGATTATAGATGAACGCCCGCCTGAGCACTCTGCACAGCGCACGCGTGCAATGGTGGTCATCAATAAAGCTCGCGCAGAACCTGGGTATAGTAAGTAGGCCCTACTTACAGGCCATACCCCCCACACAAAAAAGGCCGCCCGGTGTGGGCGGCCTTTTCTATTTCTGCCGTAAGGCGTTTGCGAACAAACAGGCCTTACTCAGTGATGTTCGACACCACGCCGGCGCCGACTGTGCGGCCGCCTTCACGGATAGCAAAGCGCAGGCCTTGCTCCATGGCGATCGGC
>NZ_JHAK01000015.1:0-22269 GCF_000765485.1 Thalassobacter sp. 16PALIMAR09 | reverse complement strand
TGCCGCCACAAATTGGGCGATCCAGCAGCGGGGGTTAAAGCCTGCGACAAAGATCATCCTCTGGCATCTTTGCGATCGTCACAACCCGGACTTCGGCTGTTTCCCGACACAAGCCCGTCTGGCCGAGGACGCAGAAATGTCGATCTCCTCACTGAACGATCACCTCAAGAAACTTGAAGCGCTCGGGCTCATTCGACGCATTCAATGCCAAGACCATCGCACCAAACGCCGCCAAGCCACACGCTACATCTTGGGGTTTGAAATGGTCGACCCACAAGAGCCATCTCCAGAAATCGGAGATGGTCAGCATTGTATGACCCAAGAAAATGACGCCAAGCCATGTCCGGAATTCGGAGACGGAGCCACCTCCGAATTTAGGGCAGTTCCATCTCCGGAAAATAGCCAAAGCCATCTCCGAAATTCGGAGACTAACCCTGTAAGGGAACCTTTAAGTAAACCAGTAAAGGAGGAGGAGGACGCGCGAGCGCGCAAAATCGTCGATGAAGAGTTTTTCGGGTCGCTGTTGGCAGCGCTGGGCTTTGACCCCGACGGCCCCCTCCCCGGCTGGTGGCAGGGTTGGCCACCCCGAGAGCATGTACGGCGCTGGCAAACGGACTTCGGGTTGACCGAAGCCGAGATCCTCGAGGCCGCAGAAGCATCCCGCCAAGAGCACCCCGAGCCTCCAGATGGGCCCAAGGGGCTAGATCGGATCATGCAACGCGCGGCCAAGCGCAAGGCGGATGAAAAATCTCGAGGTCGGCGCAAAACACAGAAGCCAACAAAGCCGGAACGCCAGCCGATCACCGATCTTCCCGCTTTCTACGCCGATTGGGTGAACTCTGAGAAATACCTACCCTCCAGTGCAATCAGCAACAGCATACGCGACCAGATGCTCGCTCGCGGCCTTGTCACACCACAGCAACTTCGTGAGCGAGGCGCCCAATGAAACAGGATCGCAAATTGCACGGCGCGCCAAGGCAAGCTGGTCATGGACGGCCGAAGCGCGTCATGTCCGTGCAGCAGGCGCTGGAATGGGCCTTCCGCACCGAATGCGCTCAGCTGGAACTGCCAGAGCCATCCGATCCAGAACGTGGTCAAGGATTTGGCTTCGGCCTCGAATACGTCCTCATGCAGCGGGCGGCGCTGGGCTGCAAAATTGACGGCGGCCAGTACAAGATGGGCACCTACACGCACGAGGATGCCGAAGTGATCGCTGCCACCGTGGCTGGGATGCCCGATAACCTCGGTGGCAAGCGTATGGCTATTCGTGTGGCTGAGCTTGCCCGCGCTGGGCTCACACCAGATTGGATGCCAGGGGCTGTGCCGCGCTGCGTGCCGGTCGAGATGAAGCGAAACCGCCATGGGGATCATGCATCCACCGTGGTGGTCGGCACTGAGCGGGTTCTTTCGCGCGGTAAGTGGCGGACCGTGGAGGTGCGGGCATGTCCAGTTACGTTCTCACCACATCCGCAACAAATCGAAGCTGCACGACGGGCATATGACGACTGGTGGCGAGCCTTGGTTTGGGTACGGGACGGTTTACGCACTAGCTCCATACTTCGGGATTTCGAAATCTTGCCGGCGATGCCAAAGGTGATGCCATGGGAGACGAGGTGAACTTTACAAATATGTCCATACGCAGCCTACTTTGATGGACAGACAGCAGTTTTGGCGAAACCAGAAAACCAAGATGAAACTAAATTTCGTTTATTTTAATCCATTAATGCACCCACCAGAACGGCTCTGGTTTTACTGTTTTCTGGATATGAATTTTTTCAAGATTCTTCAAAACAGAACTAATCGCAGCTTCATCGCCATCAATATAGGGCTGGGCCATCGAGACGATTTGTGGTGATGGATTTCTAAATTGCGCTGTCCAAGTTGCCATTTTGAAAACAATTGGAACAAAGGCAATTCCAGATTCGGTTAAGCTATATAATTTTTTTTGAGCGTGAGATACATCTTCAGAAACCTCCAGCATTCCCAATTGACACATTCTTTGTAAACGAGATGACAAAGATCCAGATGATATTTTCTCAGAATTATTTTTCAATAAATCGTTAAAAGTTCGACGGTCAAACAGAGCGATATCCCTAATAATGATTGGTATCCATTTGTCGCCAAATAAATACGACGCCAACGCAATAGGGCACATTTCTCCTTCGTCAGTCAGATCCAGCATGGTTGCCTCCTCTCGCGAAAACCACTTCAATCTTTAGACTAGATTGAAGTGAGTGCGGATGCAAGCCTGATCACGACGCTGATGATGAGGTACACCGCGAATGCAACATAATTGTAACAAGGCATACATAGCGGTCCTGACCGGAACTTTAGCCTTGAACATGGCAAACTTTGCCAGTGCCGAACCATCACTCGAGAGGGGCACCTATCTCGTAGAAGGCCCCGCCGCCTGCGGTAACTGCCACACGCCACAAGGTCCTGATGGCCCCATTCCTTCGCGATATCTTGGTGGCATGCTCATCGAAGAAAATGCAGCATTCACTGCTGTGGCCTCGAACATATCACCTGGAAGCCGAATAGCAGAGTGGACTGACGCCGAACTCGCTCGCGCTATTAGAGAGGGTATTCGGCCAGACGGCTCTGTCATTGGGCCGCCGATGCCGATCGGTCTGTATCGGGGTCTATCGGATGATGATTTGATGAGCATCGTCATGTATCTTCGGCAGGTGCCAGCCGTCGAGCATGATCCGGGACAAAGCGTCTACAATATTCCACTGCCAGACTCCTATGGCCCGCCCATCGATACTGTGGAAGCCCTAGTGCCCAGTGTGACCGTTACATACGGAGAATACCTCGCTGGTCCGGTCGCACACTGTATTGAATGTCACTCCACGTTTGGACCGCAAGGACCAATGTTCGATACACACCTCGGGGCCGGTGGTTACGAATTCCACGGCCCTTGGGGCGTCTCAGTTGCCCCCAACATCACGCCAACCGGTCTGTCCGAATACTCCGACGCGGAACTTATCGGCCTGATTGCTGGGGGAGTACGTCCAGGGGGCGTACCGATGATGCCACCGATGCCATACATCAACTTTGCCCGCATGACGCAGAACGATCTTGATGCGGTGATCATGTATCTCCGTTCGTTGCCTGCCCTCCCTAACGGTTAATTCCTCTAACAATAAAGGAAAGCGAAAGTGTCTTATATAATGATATCTAACTGGTCGACGAAGGAGTGGACAATTGAAATGGAAGAGATTGGGCGGAGCAAATTTGTCCCGATGATCATGAGTGTTGGCGCTACTGCAGTGCAAATGGTTCGCACCGGAGAGAATAATCTATCAGTTATTTCTCACTTTACTAATTCAGAGGCGGCCGCTGAAGCGAAAGAGAAAATCGCCGCCATCCGCTCCCAAGCAGCGACGGAACTGCCAATGACTATGCTGGACGCGAAAGAAGGTGAAGTTTTCGCCAGTAGTTAAGGTCTCACAATCACCAAAAATTCGGATAAATAAAATGAACGTACAACTCCAACAAAGAACCTTTAATTTCGCCCTGTCCGTACCTGCGGATTCAGTGGACGAAGTTGAAGCTTCCCTGTCCGATCATGCTAAGTGGATGCGTGAAACGCATAGTTATGACGACAGCAAAATACAGCTTGTGCACTACTATGTCTCAAAAGCACATGAGCTTGTAAACATCGCTGACCCAACTCAAGGCACAACCGGTCGAGTTCTCTATTCGATCAACGAAGTCTACGTTATGGCTGAAGGCATAGATCAACATATGGCTGCAGGACAAAGCTGGAAAAACTTTCAATCCTTTGTCGGCACGATCACTGAGTTTGGAAGTGTCCTGATCGCCAATGGTGAGGTCATTGAGACGCTTTGAAGTTCGAAACCTCAACCGTGAATGAACTCAAATCCCTACAAGCAGGAGTAAAAAACTATGCGAAATGTATCAAAATTGACCGCCATTTTTTTAGCTTTCAGTGCAAGCCCTTTGTTCGCAGACGGGCACGCACAGTTGTGGAACATGGCCGGCTTAGCGAACGCACCGGCGTCTTCTAAGATGATGGAAGGCACAACTGGATCGATTATGATCAACAGTTCAACTGATTTATGGGATTGGTCAGAAGCGCCTGACGGCTTTCCAACACTCGTAACTGCAGAATGTAATCAATCAGTTGCACTAACTGCTGAAGGCGCTCCATTCGGCGGTGTGGGCGTATGCAGCATGGTGGATCCCGACGGCGATCTAGCAATCTTCTTCGGTGAGATCACACCACAAATGGAATATATCGGGTCGCTGACAGCCGGCAGCGGAAAGTATGAGCCATATATTGGGCAGAATTTCATCGGCACTGTCACAGGTATGCTCGAAACAGGTCAACAGATGTACCATGTGGTCGCCGCCGACTGAAATCACATTTCTTAACAGCTAACGCCCTGTCCCCGAGGGGGCAGGGCGAATAGCCCCCAGAAAAAGGACGCCCATCATGATGGTAAAACTCACACAGGATTTGGCTCGTGGCTTTAAACCATGGAAAGACATGTTTCATGAGAATGAGGCCGCTCTAAATGCCCTTGGAGGGAAGCTTGTTTTTGCAGGTACCGAAAAAGATAACGATAATAAGCTAACCGTTATAATCGATTTCGAATCCCCGGAAGCACTAAAGGCTTTTGGTGGCCACGAGGAACTCAAGGCTAAACGAGCCGCCGCGGGTGCTATTTTGGAAACAACTGTGGTGACACCCATGAGCGGCGAGTCTTTTGCTCGGTGATGCGCAGCTGATTGGGGTGAACAAAATCGCACTGGCAGACCCTGGCTCGCCCCAAGTCAATTAATTTTATACAAAACGAGGAAAGAGAATATGCCAATAGAAGTGAAAAGCTTTGCTACTCAAGCTGACGAAGCTAAAGACATGCCTAACGCTCGTATGGAAGCTGTTAACGTTCTCGGTCAGCGTGTGATGAAGCTTACACTCGCACCAGATTGGAAATGGTCAAAGGACATCAAACCACTTGTGGGTACACATAGCTGCCAAGCAACGCACACTGGAGTCATCGTAGAAGGCACCATTCATTGTGTTTGCGACGATGGCTCGGAAGCTACCTACACTGCGGGTGACGCATATGCCATCTCACCAAATCATGACGCTTGGTGTGTGGGCGGCAAACAAGCAGTTGTCTTTGAGTTTGCTGGTATGTGGGGAGAATGAAAGATGTCGCTCTACAAAAAAATCAAAGCCGCCCAAGATAGCAAGGATCTTGAAGGTTATTTGGATTGTTTGCACGAAGACTTCGTTTTTGTTCGACATCAGTCGGGTGCGGAGGTTAGCAAATTGGACTGGAAGCCCACGCTAACGGCTATGATGGAAAGCGATGCATTAAGCTTCAGCAACCAACGGTGTATCTACGAAAACGAAGAGATCATGGTTGAGCACTCGTTCATGACATTTCCAGATGGCACATCAGAGGCCGTGATGGTGGTCAACCTGCTCAAAGATGGGAAAATCATTCGCACTGAAACAGGAGCGACGCCGATCAAGTAATTTATTGATTATCTTGGGCACTAGTGTTCCGAGTCTGACACATCCTACCTATTCCCGCGGAGTTCATCGAGGGCGTTCAGTGCGCGACGTTCCCGGGTGAGGATGTCTTCGGCGGTTTTGGTCCACTTGAAGGGCTTCGGCTTTTCGTTGTGCTGCGCCAGATAGTCGTAGATCGAGGCCTCCAGGTCATTGACGCTGGAATAGCTGCCACGTCGGATGCGCCTCGACGTGATTTCGGCGAAGAAGCGCTCCACGAGGTTCAGCCAAGACGCGCTGGTGGGCGTGAAGTGCAGCTTGAAGCGCGGGTGCTTGTCCAGCCAAGCCCGCACCTCGGGTGTCTTGTGGGTGGCGTAGTTGTCGAGCACCAGATGCACATCGCGCTTGCCCGGCACGGCCTTGTCGATGTTGCGGAGGAATTTGAGGAATTCCTTTGCGCGGTGGCGCGGCAGGCATTCGCCGATGACCTGGCCGGATTTGACGTCGAGTGCCGCGAACAGCGTCGTTGTTCCGTGCCGTTTGTAATCGTGGGTCATGGTTGCGGCGCGGCCCTTCTTTAGCGGCAATCCCGGTTGCGTCCGGTCGAGCGCCTGAATTTGCGATTTCTCATCCACGCAAAGCACGACGGCCCGGTCCGGCGGGTCGAGGTAGAGGCCCACGATATCCGTAACCTTCTGCTCGAACATCGGATCGTTCGAGACCTTGAACCCCTTCGTGAGATGCGGCTTGAGACCAGCTTCCGCCCAGATGCGACCCACGCTGGACGGCGAGATGTCCATGGCCTCGGCCATCAGGGCACGACTCCAGTGCGTGGCATTGGCGGGGGATTCCTGCACCGTCTTGGCGATCACCTTCAGCCTCGTTTCCACGGGCAGAGGCGGGACACGCGAGGGGCGCGTCTTATCGCGCTTGAGCCCCGGCACGCCTTCATCCAGATACCGCGCCTGCCAGCGCCAGACCGTCGGCTTCGACATGCCGGTCCGCCGCATGATCTCGAAGGTGCCATGGCCGTCGGCCGTCGCCAGCACGATCCCGGCCCGCCAGACAAGCTTGCGCGGCGTGTTGCGGTTGGTGGCCAGAGCTCGAAGCTCAGCACGGTCGGCGGGGCCAAGGTAAAGGCAGATGTCATCGCGTCTCATGCCAAGAATCTGCCACATCAAGCCCCCAATGGGAATCCTGTGTCAGGTGTCGAACACTAGCGTAGAAAGGCGGCCTATAAAATGGGTGCCTTTTTTTCGTTTAGGTTAAGTACCGCAGGCGGACTTCGCGGATTGGATGGCACTTAAGTCGATGATAAGTAGAAATTAAATATGAATTTCCACAGACAGGAGGCCCGTCTGCTAGTGGCGATGCGCTCACTGAAGAACCTGAGGTGCCGCATCTTTGCCAGTTTCAGAGTGTCCGGCCATAGTTTTGCATCACGCAGAGGGAACAGCGCATGCCTAGGCGGCTGGACGGTCCTCTTTCAACGGAAGAACTTTCTTTTTGGTCGGAATGACTGCTGTCTATGGCGTGCAACTACAGCGTACCCTGAGAAAAATTTTTAGCGGAATGGTAGACGCCAGTCCCGTCGCCACGGTTCCTCCCCGGCCCCATCCGTATACGGGGGGGCTTAGCGCGCAAGTTTCCTAGCGTCTTGGATTTTCACCGGGGAATCCACTTCGCAGCCACTTGCGAGTGCGCATCAGATAAAATCAATAAAAAACAGATACTTGCACGCAAACGAAGCATGCCAAAGGTGGATTTTAGTATTTTAGTCAAGAATCCACCTGAGCCAGTTTTGGATCCACGGAATCCAGCTGGAAGCCACCCCCAAAATCCACCACCCCAAGATCTACCCAAAAAATGTGACTCTGATTCACATTTAGGTTTGACAAAGCTGCCCCCCTTGACATACCCCTTAATCGTCGAAGAATTGCGCCCGGAGGATGATCCTTGCGGGCGCTTTTATTTTCCTGACATTACGATCGTGGGTGCGTTCTTAGACTATGGACGGGCTTCAGCATGTGTCGTCCCTGCCCTGAGAGATACTCACCCCATGGATCTTGTCTTTGCGCCGCGCCAGATTGAGCTCTGGCCGATTGAGAAGCTGCGCCCTTATGCCAAAAACGCAAAGATCCATGGCGAGGCGCAGGTCGCGAAGATTGCAGCCAGCATGGCGAAGTTCGGCTGGACTGTGCCATGCTTGGTTGCGGACGACGGCGAGTTGATCGCGGGTCATGGGCGCGTGCTGGCCGCCGGCGCGCTGGGCCTGACGGAGGCCCCTGTCATCCGGCTTGGTCATCTTGATGAAGCAAAGCGGCGCGCCTACCGGATTGCCGACAACAAGCTGACCGAGCTTGGCGAATGGGATGAGGCTGTCTTGCGCGACGAGATCGCTGGCTTGCTGGCCGAAGATTTCGACCTCGACCTGTTGGGCTTCTCGGATGAGGATCTCGATGCTTTGCTACAGGACCCGGAAGCCCTAGGTGACGACGGTGCCATCGATGGCGAGGATGATATCCCGGAGCCGCCGGTTAACCCGGTATCGGTGGCAGGCGACCTTTGGCAGCTTGGGTCGCATCGGCTGATCTGCGGTGACAGCACCAGCGCTGACGTTGTTGGGAGACTGCTTGGCGCCGTAAAGCCGCTCCTCATGGTGACTGACCCACCCTATGGCGTTGAATACGACCCGTCCTGGCGCAACCAGGCAGGAGCCGCGAAGACAAAACGCACCGGCAAGGTTCTAAACGACGACCGCGCGGATTGGCGCGAGGCTTGGTCCCTTTTTCCTGGTGATGTGGCATACATCTGGCATGGCGCTCTGCACGCAGCGACTGTGGCCGACAGTTTGATTGCCGCCGGTTTCAACATCCGCTCTCAGATCATCTGGGCCAAGGACCGGCTGGTGCTGAGCCGCGGCGATTACCACTGGCAACATGAGCCCTGCTGGTATGCCGTGCGCGCCAAAGGCAAGGGCCACTGGGCGGGCGATCGCAAACAAACCACGCTCTGGCAAATCGCGAACAAAGACCAGGATGCCGAGACCGTCCATGGCACGCAAAAGCCGGTCGAATGCATGCGTCGTCCAATCCTGAACAACTCTAGCCCCAGACAAGCAGTCTATGAGCCCTTCATGGGGTCCGGCACCACGCTTATTGCGGCGGAAACCACTGGGCGCATTTGCTACGGCGTCGAGCTGAACCCGGTTTACGTCGATGTCGCCATCGAACGCTGGCAAGCCTTCACAGGCCAGGAGGCAGTTCTGGCAGACAGCAGCGAGACCTTTGCGGCGCTCAAATCCAAGCGGCTGGCCGCGTGATGCAATCGCAGCGCCAGTCCCTGATTGAGGCGATCACCAATGTCGTGCTGGGTTATGCATTGGCCGTCATCACCCAGATCATGGTGTTCCCATGGTTTGGGCTGCAGGTCAGTCTCGGGGATAACCTCGCGATCGGCGCAATGTTTGTGATGATATCGCTTGCGCGCAGCTACGCGCTGCGCCGGCTATTTGAGCGTTGGCGGTAACCCAAAGGGTTACTCCGCTTCGAGTTTGTAAACAGTGCCGCGCTCCGGTTGTTTCTCGGACGTAATTGGCAGGCCGAGCTTCTTCTTGAGCGCGCCGGAAATCGCCCCTCTGGCAGTATGCGGCAACCATTCGAGTTCTTTGACAATATCTTGTATCGAGGCACCTTCTGGGCGCTGGAGCAGCTCGATCAACAGCGCCTGCTTGGTGCCTTGATGGAGTGAGATCAGCTTAGGGCCATCGCCGGCCTTCGCGACCGCTTCCGCAGGTTTACCCGCCGGTCGGGCCTTGCGGACACTGCTGACCGTGCTGGCGACGACCGGATCAATGCCGATGGCATCAAGCCCGGCCTCAGTTGCAATCAAGGTCGTGCCATGACCATCGCCGGTCTCGCGCCAGAGCGGCTCATCGCGGCGGAGATTGGCGTCGACCTCCTCGAGCCAGCCGCGTTCGATCATCTTGGTGACGGTCATCTTGGCCGCAGCGCCAGCCAGCCCGTCGGGCAGAGGCATGGCCAAATTGCCAGGGCGGGATGCAGCGCGGGTAAGGATAATGGATTGGGTGTCTGTCATCTTTGGCATCGCTGCCTCCATTATTTGGCGTGATTGTCTTGGGTCAGTCGGTATCGTCCATCGCCGCCGTAGCCGCAAAATGCTGCACCCAACCGGTGAGGTACGGCAGCCCGGCGGGGATGCCGTCTTTCCGCTGGGTCTCCGCACTGATCGTCCAGGCCTGCCATTTCTCGATGGCTTTAATGATTGCGATTTCATTGTTTATGGTGCGCCCTTGCAACGCCTCAATCACATCAGCGGCAAAGTGCCGACCCATGGAGCTATCCAAGAAATCCCGGATGCCGCGCATCTCATCTTCGGTACCAGCGGATGTCGCCAAACCGATAAAGGCGCAGGTCACCGCCCAGATCCGATCCGTCGGTCTGTCCCGCAACACGCAGGTACTCATCTGCCCGTAGAACCCATGGTCCTCGTTTTGACTAGGAAGAACCAACTCGCTCATTGCTCTGCCTCCCATGCCTGCCAGGCCCCGTCGTGCCAGACATACAGGTGGCCAAAGGCGCGGGTTGGTCGCGGCAAGACCTCGGGAGCCCGCGGCGGATCAAAGCAGTCAAGCGCTTCTCTGGTGACTTGCCGGATTTCGCGGGCCGCCAGGATGTCCTCGGGTGTCCAGGTATTAAGAGCCGGCAGCATGTGCTCGGGGTAGCCATCGTAATGGACGTATACATGCGCCCATTCTTCGGGCCCAGTTTGGATGGCGATCTGTGCGCGGGTGCTCATAGGATCAGCCTCACTTCTGCTCGGAGATGAGCGCGAGGAGGACTGCTGCCATCCCTCCGAGGTATTCGCTGCGGCGGAACACGATCTCGTCGATGTGGCCGGCATTGTCGATTGCGGGGTCAACCGCGAGATCGTCTGCCATGTGCGGCATCCGGAGTTTGGCTTCGGCATTGTAGTGTTCTGCGAGGGTCATTGTTTCGTCTCCAATCAGGCAGTTTGCATGATGTGAGAATCGCTCCACGCCGAAGTACAATCAACTCAAATAGACATGTTTTTATGTTTACTTTCAATAAATTGAGGTCACGACAAGCGCCATGAAAGGACTATCTGAACGCGCCTATGCCGAACATGCCGGGATCTCTCGTGGGGCTGTGCAAAAGGCACGAAAGACCGGCCGCCTGGTGCTCTTCGACGATGGCTCGATCAACACTGAGGCGTCAGATGCGCGGCGCGGTTCAGCGACCGACCCCGATCAGCAGATGCGCGCTCGGGGAGGGCTTGGCGCAACTGGTGACGGACCGGCGGCCTCGGGCCCGGGCGATAGCACATCTTACATAAAAGCCCGGACGGCGCTCACGGTCTACCAAGCCCAAGAGCGCCAGCTTTCGATCCAAAAGAAAAAGGGCGTGCTGGTGGATCGCGCGCGGGCCGAGACGTTGGTGTTTCGTCTGGCCCGTCAGGAGCGGGATCTTTGGGTTACCTGGCCCACCCGTGTCGCGGCCCTGATGGCCGCGCAATTGTCCGCAGACATAGAGAAGGCATCCGGCAAGGCCGTAACGATCGAGACCGCGATCCTGCAAAGGGTGCTAGAAACCCATGTCCGAGAGCAGCTCGACGCCCTGGCCGACCTCAGGGTCTCGCTTGAATGAGGAGGAAAATACATCTGATCTGACCGCGGACCTAGACCTAGCCTTTGACGGCGCCGAGGATGTCCTGCGCGCCTGGCGTCGTGGGATGCGGCCCGACCCGGACCTGACGGTGTCGGAATGGGCGAATGCGCATAGGAAGCTATCGTCGCGCGCTTCGGCTGAACCAGGGCAATACCGAACGGCCAGAACTCCGTACCTGCGCGCGATCATGGATGCGCTGTCGCCAAACCACCCAGCCCAGCGGATCAGCTTCATGAAGGCCGCCCAGGTTGGCGCAACGGAAGCCGGCAACAACTGGATCGGTTTTGTCATCCATCATGCGCCCGGCCCAATGCTGGCTGTGCTGCCCACCGTGGAAATGGCCAAGCGCACCTCGCGGGGCCGGATCGATCCACTGATCGAAGACAGCCCGGCGCTGAAAGAGCGCGTGCAGCCAGCTAGGTCCCGTGATGCAGGCAATTCGATGCTGTCCAAGGAATTCCCGGGCGGCATCCTGGTGTTGACCGGCGCAAACTCGGCCACGGGCCTGCGCTCGATGCCCGCGCGTTACGTGTTTCTGGACGAGGTCGACGCCTATCCAGCGTCAGCTGACGAGGAAGGCGACCCGGTCAGTTTGGCGGAGGCGCGGACCACCACGTTCGCGCATCGGCGTAAGGTGTTCATGGTCTCGACCCCGACGATACGTGGGCTGAGCCGCATCGAGCGAGAGTTCGAGGCGAGCGATCAGCGGCGCTACTTCGTGCCCTGCCCCCATTGCGGCCACATGCAATGGCTGCAGTTCGAGCGGCTCCGTTGGGACAAGGGGCGCCCTGAGACTGCGGCGTATCACTGCGAAGGCTGCGAGCGCTCCATTGCTGAGCATCACAAGACGCAGATGCTAGCGCGAGGTGAGTGGCGCTCGACGGCGACCAGTGCGGATCCGAACGCGATCGGCTTCCACCTCTCAGCACTCTACTCGCCGATCGGCTGGAAGAGCTGGGAGCAAATCGCGCGTGACTGGCTGGCGGCACAGGGCTCGGACGAGATGCTGCGCGCGGCACGCAACACGCTCCTCGGCGAGACCTGGGTTGAAAGCGGAGACGCACCCGAATGGCAGCGGCTTGCAGATCGACGCGAGGTGTTTGCCGCACAGGTACCGATGGGTGGTCTGTTCCTCACTGCCGGGGCCGACGTCCAGAAAGACCGCATCGAAGTCGATGTCTGGGCCTGGGGCCGCGGTCTGGAAAGCTGGCTGGTCGATCACATCGTTATTCCGGGCGGACCTGGAGATCCTGCTTGCTGGCAGGCGCTGACAAAGATTCTCGGCCAGACCTGGGTCCATGAGAACGGTGCCGTGATGCCACTGGCTAAACTCGCGATCGACACTGGCTACGAAACATCCGCTGTCTATGCATGGGCGCGGGCGCAGGGCATTGCACAGGTTGCACCAATCAAAGGCCTTGAGGGGTTCAACAGGGCCACGCCCGTGTCAGGTCCAACCTTCGTCGGCGCGACAGTGAATGGACGCAAGCTCAAGCGCGGCGCCCGGCTCTGGGCCGTGGCCACCGCCACCTTCAAGACCGAAACGTATCGCTATCTGCGGATCGAGCGGCCGTCAGATGAGGATCGCGCGCTGGGCGCGCCCAACCCTGCAGGCATGATCCACCTGCCCGACTGGGCCGACAGCGAATGGCTCAAGCAACTGGTGGCCGAGCAATTGGTCACGATCCGCAACAAGCGCGGCTTTGCCCGTCAGGAGTGGCAAAAGATGCGCGAGCGCAACGAGGCGCTGGACACACGGGTCTATGCGCGGGCCGCCGCGTGGATCCTCGGCGCCGACCGCTTTGACGAGAGGATGTGGCGGCAGTTGGAGAAGCAGGCGGGCGTGGAAACGGCTGTCAAAGCGCAGGGTACTGAGCCCGAGAAATCGACCGAACCACAAGCGGGACGGATTGCAGCGCCCCGGCGGCGTGGCTGGAAGATCAGCACGCCCAAATACATGGAATGACGAATGAACCTCGACGAGCTGAAACTCCGCCACAGCGCACTCTTGGCCGCGCGCTACAGCGGCACGCGTTCTGTCAGCTATGACGGCAAGACTGTGAATTACGGCACCGACGCCGAGCTTGCCGCGGCTATAGGCGATGTCGAACGGCGCATTGCCAAACTCGAGCGCGGCTCTGGGCGGGTGTTGCGCCCGCATGCGGTGAAGGATCTGTGATGAACTGGCGACAGCGCCTTGGGGCGTTCATCGGCGGGTTTGATGCGGGCCAGCACCATCGGCGTCTTCGCGGGTTCCAAGCGACACGCGCGCATGTGAATGCCCTGATTGCGGCCTCCGGCCCCGACATCACCGCCCGAGCCCGTTGGCTGGTGCGCAACAATGGCTATGCCGTGAACGCGGTGGAAAGCTGGGCCGCCAATACAGTTGGCGACGGGATCAAGCCGATCTCTAAAATCGCAGATGCCGCCCGCAAGGAAGAGTTGCAGCGGCTGTGGCTCACCTGGACAGATGAGGCCGATGCCGAGGGGCTGACCGATTTCTACGGGTTGCAGCGCCGCGCAGCCCGCGAGGTATTCTTGGCCGGTGAAGTCTTTGTCCGGATCAGGCCCCGGCGGGTCGAAGATGGGCTGACGGTCCCCCTCCAGCTGCAGATGCTGCCCTCGGAAATGCTGCCACTCCATGAGACCGGCGTGGCGCGCAACGGCAACGCGATCCGTCAGGGGATCGAGTTCGATCGGATCGGGCGACGCGTGGCCTATCACTTCCTGCGGCGACATCCGGGCGACAGCACTGATCCCGGGCTCTCGGGTGAAATCGTGCGCGTTCCAGCCAGCGAAGTGATCCATGTCATTGATCCGGTCGAGGGCGGCCAGCTGCGCGGGGTGTCGAAACTAGCACCGGCGATCGTGAAGCTCTTCTTACTCGACCAGTACGATGACGCCGAGCTCGACCGCAAAAAGGTCGCGGCAATGTACGCGATGTTCGTGACCTCGCCCGCCCCTGAGAACCCGCTGGCACCTTTGGACGACGAGGAGATGCCTGCGGGTGTCGAGATCAGCCCCGGCCAGATCGTGCGGCTTGATCCAGGCGAAGATGTGACCGTGGGCCAGCCAGCCGACAGCGGCGCGACCTATGAGCCGTTTCAATACCGGACGCTGCTGCAAATCTCAGCCGCACTTGGCATCCCCTATCCGTATCTCGCCAATGATATGGTGAAGGGGAACTTCTCGAACTCGCGGCTTGCGCTGATCGAGTTCCGCCGCCGTGTCTCAGCATGGCAGCATTCGGTGATGGTCTACCAGCTCTGCCGGCCGGTCTACGCGCGCTGGCTGGATCTAGCCGTTCTGTCGGGCACGCTGTCCCTGCCTGGCTATGAGACGGATCGCCCGCGCCTGCTCGCCGCCGATTGGCTCCCCACGAAATGGGACTGGGTGGATCCGCTCAAAGACGCAAATGCCGAAATCGCCCAGATCGAGGCCGGCCTGAAATCCCGCACCCAAGCCATCGCCGAGCGCGGCTATGACGCCGAACAGGTTGATCGCGAAGTGGCATCCGAGCGGGCCCGCGAGCGCGCGCTGGGTCTCGACTTCCGCCGGCCTGGATCACCTGCACAGGGCGTGCAAGCGGTGCCGGAAGGCGCTGAAGACACCAACATTACCGATGACGCGGAGGACACTCTGCGCCCTGACGAGGACCAATCCTGATGCTTCACGCCCGCATTGCCGCGCGCGCCTTCAATACGCCGCTGCTGGTCGAACCGTCCAAGGCCATGGCGTTTCTGTCAGGGCTTGGACCGCGTATCCTCGGACGGCCGGTCAATCTCTCTGATCACGACGACGCCTTAGACGGCGCTGCGTATCTTCCTGCACGGGCAAGCATCCTGGCTGGTGGGCTGACCGAGAGCCTGCAGCAAAATGGCAACGCGCCATATCCTGTCGTAGACGGCATTGCCGTGATCGAGATCTCGGGCGTCCTGATCCATCGAGGTGGCTGGATCGGCCAGTCCTCGGGCCAAACAAGCTATGAAGGGATCGCGGCACAGATCGAGGCAGCCGCACGCGATCCGTCCGTTCGCGCGGTGGCGCTCGAGATCGACAGCTTTGGCGGGGAGGTCGCAGGTGTCTTTGATCTGGCCGACAAAATCCGGGCCCTTCGCCGCGATAAGCCAGTCTGGGCCTTTGTCGCTGAACACGCTTTCTCGGCCGGTTACGCGTTGGCCTCCCAGGCTGAACGGATCCTCGTGCCACGCACCGGCGCAGTGGGCAGTATCGGCGTGGTGGTGATGCATGCCGATCTGAGCGGCCAGCTGGATCAGGACGGAGTGCGCGTGACGATGATCAACTCCGGTGCTCATAAAGTTGATGCCAATCCCTATGAGCCTCTGCCCGAGAGCGTGCGGGACGACATCCAGCGCGAGATCGATGTTCTGCGCTTTCTCTTCGCCGAAACTGTAGCCGCCGGGCGTACCGGGCGTCTGAGCCAGGACGCCGCGCTGGCAACTGAGGCTGCAACCTATCGCGGCACGGAGGCTGTTGCAGCTGGTTTGGCCGATGAGGTCATCGATTTGGCGCAAGGTTTTGCTCGCTTCCGCGAAAGCCTATCGAAACCACCCTCTAACGCGCGGCTGCCGCGCGCAGACCATTACCGAGCAAAGGAGGCCGCCATGAGCGCCAGAACAGATGCCGCAGAGGCGTATACTGAAGCCACAGACACCGATGACACCTTGCTGGAGAGCTCAGGTGAAGACGCCGATCTCCAGGAGAATGACCACGACATTGTGCAAGAAGACCCTGCGCCCGCGGCGGCAGCTTCACCTGCGGCAGCGCCAACTGCTGTCCATCCAAGCAATCTAGCGGACCTATCCGAGCAGTTGCGTGAGGCGGCGGCGGAAATCGCTGATATCGCAGCCCAAGCCGGCCGTCTCGGTATTACGATTGATGCTGCCACAGCGCTCCGTGAGGGCACAGCCCCGGAAGTCCTGCGGCGGTTCGTGTTAGAAAGCGCCAGCGCGGCAGCGGATGCCCGCGACATCCTTGCGGCCCCACCCTCTACTGTTCTGCCCAAATCTACGGAAAGCCCGATTGTGGCCGCCGCGAAGAAGGCCGCCTCGGCGGGCAGCAGGGGCTAACACCTCCCACCCCCAACGCTGCACCGCTCCTCTGATCCCCCGTCGTTCCTCCCCGGCGGGGGATTTTTTTGCCCCCCATTCTGGAGATAGCCCATGTCCGTGCTGACCCAACCGCCCACCATGGGCGATATCCTCAAATACGAGCTGAACCCCAACCTTACCCGCGAGACCGTCACGCTTCTGGCCGGTAGCAGCTACCCCGTTGGGGCTGTCCTCGGCCGCATCACGACGAGCGGCAAATACAAGCTGTCCACGTCAAGTGGCAGTGATGGCGCACAAACTGCGGCCGCAGTCCTCCTTTATGCAACCGATGCGACAGCGGCGGACCAGAAGGCCATCGTGATCGTGCGCGGTCCGGCCATCGTCTCCAGGGCCGCACTGGTGTTCGATGCCAGTGTCGATGACACAGCCAAGACGGCGGCCAAGCACGCCCAGCTGATAGCGCTCGGCATCATCCCGCGCGATCCTGCCTGATCTGGCGGATCATCCGCTCCCCACAATGGCGCTTTCGCGCATCATCCTCTTCATTCCCCGGAGTTCCCCATGACCATCACGCGCAATCCCTTTGACGCGGGCGGCTATTCGCTCGCTGAAATGACGCAGGCCATCAACATCCTGCCCAACCTCTACACTCGCCTCGGCCAGATCGGCCTCTTCCGCTTTGAAGGCGTCACGCAACGGTCCGTTGTCATCGAACAGCGCGAAGGCGTCTTGAGCCTCTTGCCCTCGGTCCCACTTGGGGCACCCGCCACCGTCGGCACCCGAGAGCAGCGCTCGATGCGCAGCTTTGCCCTGCCCTGGATCCCCCATGACGATGTGATCCTGCCCGCCGATATCCAAGGCATGCCGGCACTCGGCGTCTCGGATGCGGCTGATCCGCTGGTCGAGGTGATGAATCGCAAACTGACGCTGATGCGCCGCAAGCACGCCCAGACCCGAGAATATATGGAGATGAATGCGCTCCGGGGCATCGTGAAGGACGGCGCGGGCACCACGCTTTACAATTACTTCAGCGAGTTCGGGTTGGAACCGATCGAGGTCGACTTCGTCTTCGGGACGGCAGGCACCAATATCCAGAGTAAAGTGCGCAGTATTTTACGTGCCATCGAAGATAATCTCCTGGGCGAGACCATGACCACAGCGCATGCTTTGATCAGCTCCGAGTTCTTCGACAAGCTGATCAGTCATCCCAAAACCGAAGAAGCCTATAAATACTTCTCTGCTAATGGCGGTCAGCCGTTGCGGGAAGACATGCGCCGCGCCTTCCCCTTCGCGGGTCTGCTCTTCGAGGAATATAACGGCTCCGTTACGCTCTCGAACGGGACAACGGAGCGCTTGATCCCCGCAGGCGAAGGCATCGCCTTCCCGCTTGGCACCTTTGATACCTTCACCACCTATGGCGGGCCGGCCAACCTTCTTGAGACGGCCAATACCGTCGGCTTGCCGCTCTATGCGCGCCAGCAGATAGACAGCAAGGGCCGCTGGATTGATCTCATGACAGAAGCCTCCACCTTACCTGTGAACAAGCGCCCAAGGCTCGCCATCCGGCTCTTCAGCTCCAACTGAGGCTGGTCGGTATGCCGGCATTTTCCGGGGCCCTCGATCTGCTTTTCGCTGATCCGAACCTTGCCCAAGAGGCCTGGCATCGTGATAGTGAAGGGCAGTTCACCCGTATCCGCATCATCATGCGCCGCAATGATGACGTGACCACGTTCGGGGCCGCGCGCCTGGTGTCAGAGACACTGCGCTTTGATGTGCGTGTCTCCGAACTCCCCGCACCCAGGCCCGATGAGCAGATCCTTTTGGGCGAGGAAACTTTCCTGATCCAGGGCGAGCCGATCCGCGATCGGGAGCGCTTAATCTGGACCATCGAGGCGGCGCCCGCATGAAACTCGACCTCTCGGTCACCGGCGACATCGTTACCGCGATGCGCGCCGAAATCCTCGCTGGCGAAAAGGCCGTGACAAAAGCAATGAAGGTGGCTGGGGGCAAACTGAAGTCAGACTGGCGCACCCAGATCACGCGCGCAGGGCTTGGGCGGCGCCTCGCGAATTCAATCCGTAGCCAAACCTATCCAAAGGCCGGCGAAAGCCTGGAGGCCGCAGCCCTCGTGTGGTCCAACGCACCCCAGATCATCGGGGCGCATGACACCGGACCCTTGATCCGGTCAAAAGACGGCTTCTGGCTGGCCATCCCAACGCCTGCGGCCGGTAAGGGCGCGCGCGGCAAAGCGCTCACGCCTGGCGAATGGGAGCGGCGGCGTGGTCTGCGCCTTCGATTTGTCCATCGGCGGCGCGGTCCAAGCCTGCTGGTGGCAGATGGGCGGCTGAGCAGCCGTGGGCTAGGTGTGGCCTCTCGGTCCAAGACTGGGCGGGGCAAAGCCACCGTGCCGATCTTCCTCCTGGTGCCTCAGGTGAAGCTCGCCAAACGGCTGTCGCTGGCGAAGGACGCAGATCGGGCGCAGGCGGCGGCACCGGGGTTGATCGTGGCGAATTGGCTTGATGCGAAGGCGACATGAAGGGGCTGGCGGAAGCGGTGGGATTCGAACCCACGGTAGGCTCTCACCTACGCTGGTTTTCAAGACCAGAGCCTTAAACCACTCGGCCACACTTCCTTTGGTGCCCCCTGCCGGACTCGAACCGGCACGCCCGAAGGCAAGGGATTTTAAGTCCCTGGCGTCTACCGATTCCGCCAAGGGGGCGGTGGTAGGCCCGGCAGGATTCGAACCTGCGACCAAGGCGTTATGAGCGCCCTGCTCTAACCGCTGAGCTACAGGCCCGCCGGTGGTTGTGATGACGGAATTTAAGGAAGAAAACAACCACATGCCCACCACCCGAGAAACCATCCTAACCGCTCTGGCGGACCTGCTCAGGACGATCCCTCATGTGCCGGTTCTGCGCGGGGAAGTTCTCCCGGAACGCATCCCGCCCGCAGGACTTATGATCCTGCGCGACGGCATCCCGGGCGAGCCGGGCGTGACGCTGTCGCCCCTGACCTATCACTTCCAACACCGAGCAGAGCTCGAGGTGATCGTGCAGTCAGCGTCGAACCGTGACAGCTTTTTTGACGCGCTCTCGGCTAAGGTCGGCGCAGTAATCGCCGCCGACCGGACGTTGCGGGGCTTATGCGACTGGGTCGAGCCTGAGGCTGCTGAACCTGTCGATCTTCCAGTCGACGGGGCAGCGTCCCTGAAGGCAGGGATCATTCCGATCACCCTTCACTACGCGACCAGTGACGCGCTGGGCTGACGAGACCAATTCAAGGAGAAACACCATGGCACGAGCCCAAGGCGCGCGGGCGCAAATGGCGCTGGCGTTTGAGACAAGTTACGGCACGCCGCCTGCGAGCGGCTACACAAAGATGCCTTTTGCCAGCACGACGCTGGGGGCGGAGCAACCGCTGCAGACCTCGGAGCTGTTGGGCTACGGCCGAGATCCGCAGGCGCCAATCAAGGATGCGGTGACCGCGGATGGCGATGTGGTGATCCCGATTGACGCCGAGGCGTTTGGCTTCTGGCTGAAGGCCGCTTTTGGAGCGCCCACGACCACCGGCGCGGAAGCGCCCTACACGCACGCGTTCCGCTCCGGAAACTGGGCGCTGCCGTCGTTCTCGGTCGAGACCGGAATGCCTGAGGTGCCGCGCTATGCGATGTATTCCGGCTGCGTGGTGGACAGTCTCAATTGGCAAATGGCGCGGTCGGGATTGCTGACGGCCACGGCCAGCATCGTGGCGCAGGGCGAAACTATTGGGACGACCAGTGCAGCAGGCACGCCTGCCAATATCGCTCTGAAGCGGTTCGGCCACTTCAACGGTTCGATCACGCGCAATGGTGGGAACATCGGCAATGTCGTCTCCGCTGACCTAACCTACGCCAACAATCTCGATCGCATTGAGACGATCCGGGCGGATGGCAAGATCGATGGCGCGGACCCGTCTATTGCTGCCCTGACCGGCAATATCGCGGTGCGCTTTGCGGACCAGACACTGGTGCAACAGGCGATCAACGGCGAGGCCTGCGAGTTGGAGTTTTCCTACGCTCTGGCAACCGGCGAGAACCTGACCGTCACAGCCCATGCCGTCTATCTCCCACGCCCCCGGATCGAGATCTCGGGTCCACAAGGCGTGCAGGCGACCTTCGACTGGCAGGCCGCCAGCGACCCGGTGGTGGGTCGCATGTGTACCGTCACTCTCACCAACACCCGCGAGGATTACTGATGCTGCGATTGAACCTCTCCGCTGAGCCCCGCTGGCTTGATCTCGGGCACGGCGTCCGCCTGCTTGTGGAGCCCCTGACCACCGCCATCATGCTGGCTGCGCGTAGTGATCCGACGATTGTTGCAGCCGCAACTGATGCTGAAGACAGCGCTTCCAACGACGACCTTGCGCGTATCGTCGCCAAGGCCGTTGCCCGCATCGTTGTAAAGGACTGGGAGGGTATAGGCGATGACGACGGGAATCCGTTGCCACTGACCCCAGAAGGCATCGAAGCCCTTCTGGAACTCTGGCCAATCTTCGAGGCGTTTCAGACGAAATACATCGCGGGTGCGCTCATTCTGGATGCTGAAAAAAACGTCTGACCGCTCTCGCCGACTGGGAGTTCGGCGGGGGCGGTGACTATTGCGCGGCATGTGCTAGTGTATGTCCGGAGTGCCCACGGACATTGCACAGCCCCCTGACATTTGAAGGCTGGCAGGTCTGGGACCTGATCCAGCGGCTTGGAGGGCAAGTTCGGGTGGCCGGCGGCATGAGCGGTGGCGCTGTCCTCGGCTGGGATATGGGCACGGCCCTGCAGCTTGGGGCAGCGCTCGGGCTCTCGCCCATCATCATCGCAGAACTGCTGCCGCCCATTGAGGCGGTGATGGTGCGCAAAACATTTGAGGAGATCAAACACCGACATGGCTGAGAAAAAGGTATCCGTCCGCCTCTCCGCGACTGGTGGGCGCCAGGTGCGCGCCGAGCTTGAGGGTGTCGGAGAGGCTGGCACTCGCGGTATGGGACGTCTCTCGCGCGAGCTAGACCAGGCAAACGCCAGCATGGCGGCATTCGCGCGCCGGGCCCGTATCGCAGCTACTGCTGCGGCCACAGCACTTGCTGCTGCCGTCGTCGCGATGACCCGCTCAACAGTGGCCGCCGCCAACGAGATCGACCAGCTCTCCCAAGTCGCAAATACTACCCCGGAGGTGTTCCAGCGCTGGTCGGCGGCTTCGGCCACGGTGGGGATCGAGCAAGAGAAGCTGGCCGACATCCTGAAGGACGTGAATGATCGCGTCGGGGATTTTCTGCAGACCGGCGGCGGGCCAATGGCGGACTTCTTCGAGAACATCGCACCGCGCGTTAGCGTGACTGCGGACCAGTTCGCCCGACTGTCCGGACCTGAGGCGTTGCAGCTGTATGTCGACAGCCTTGAGAAGGCAGGCGTCAGCCAACAGGAAATGACCTTCTATCTCGAGGCGATGGCGTCCGATGCTACGCGGCTGATCCCGCTTTTGCAAAACGGCGGTGCAGAAATGACTCGGCTCGGGGCGCAAGCCCAGGCCTTGGGTGCGGTCCTCGATGCGGACGCCATCGCCGCCATGCGCCGGTCGGAACTCGCGCTGGTCAGTATCGGCCAGGTCTTCACCGGCGTGCGCAACCGGATTGCCGTGGCGCTTGCCCCCTCGCTGGAGGCAGTGGCCAATGCATTTGTCGCTCTTGCGTCCAGCACCAGCCCCATCAGCCGGGCCTTCGACGCGGTATTGGCCAACCTTGATCGGCTCGCGATCTACGCCGGGACTTTTGCCACCTTTCTCGCCGGTCGCTGGATCGCGGCTATGGCTGTTGCGGCACTATCCGTGCGCGGGCTTGCTACGACACTGGTGGTCCTCAGAGGCGCGTTGATCCGCACTGGCATCGGTGCCTTGATCGTCGGTGCCGGGGAGTTGGTCTATTGGTTCACCCGGCTGGCTGATGGCGCAGGCGGCTTCGGCGAGGCCATGGG
>NZ_JHAK01000014.1:0-24790 GCF_000765485.1 Thalassobacter sp. 16PALIMAR09 | reverse complement strand
AAATTAATACGCCAAATCAAATGCTTAGAGCCCTACTTAATCAGTCGGGTTTTATGCGTTTATTCCATGTCAACGCCATGTCAACGTTTGGCGAGTCGCACCCTCCGAAAAGCCGTAATCGTTGGTAATCAACCGAACCCAAGAACAGTCGACGATGTTCGGGGATATTGGAACGGATCGGTTTGGCAGGGTGATGCCTGACAATTCGATCTGCTCGCGTTACAGAACCAGCTCGTAGCTCGTGCTGCGACCGCCGGCTTCGCCTTTCCGCATCAGCCCAAGTTCAATCAAGGCTGCAATGTCGCGACTTGCACTATCCTGAGAGCATTTCGCAATCATCGCCCATTTCGACGTGGTCATCTTACCCTCAAAGCCGTCAAGTAAGCGGTTCAGAACCTTGATCTGTCGCTCGTTCAGCGGCATCGGAGCTGCGCGCTCCCAGAATTGAGCCTTCGCGACAACTGCAGCTAGTACGCTATCCGCTCCACGGATGGCGCGATCCAGGCACGCGAGGAACCATAAAACCCACTCTGTTACGTCCGTTTCGCCCTTCTGCGTTTGCTCCAGTTGATCATAGTATGCGCTCCGTTCTGTCCGGATCTGCGCTGACATGCTGTAGAACCTCTGTGAGCTCCCCTCTGACCGCGCCAGCGCAAGATCAGCGATGGCACGAGCAATCCGTCCGTTACCATCCTCGAAGGGGTGGATCGTCACAAACCACAGATGCGCCAGGGCCGCCTTGATTACCGGATCGGATGAAATCGGCGCGTTGAACCAGGCGAGAAATGCTTCCATCTCTGCTGCGACCCAAAAGGCAGGTGGCGCTGTGTAATGCACGCGCTCCCGGCCGTACGGACCCGACACCACCTGCATCGGGCCGGTAATGTCATCGCGCCAATCCCCGACGCGGATGCGTGTCATGCCGCTGCGCCCGGTCGGAAACAGTGCGGCATGCCAGCCAAATAGGCGTTCCGCTGTCAGTGGAGCTTCATAGTTGCGCGTCGCATCAAGCATGACCTCGACGATGCCTTCGACGTTACGGTCTGTCGGGGGCAGGGCGCCAATTTCGATGCCAAGACGACGCGCCAGCGATGACCGCACCTGAGTGGCGTCGAGCTGTTCGCCTTCGATTTCGCTTGTCTTGACGACGTCCTGTGTCAGCGTCTGTAGCACCGCTTCCTCGCGCAGCTTGGAGCCTAGTGCTTCCATTCTGCCGATCAGCTTGCCCTGGGTATGGCGCACCTCAGCTAGGCACGCGGCCACGCGCGCGTCTTGCCAAGTTAGGTTAGGCCAAGTGTCCCGTTCCCAGATTTGCATCACATTCTCCGCAAAATTTGCAGGGATAACCCGACTTTTTCTCCGCGCTGGCAAGAGTAAAAGCCGCAATATATGCGGAGAATAGGGCGATCAATCTCCGCACAACACGCTAGTGTGCTCGTGATCAAGGCTAATAGTACAAAGTTTGCAGACAGAAATATGCTTTTTGGCGGCGCTGAAGTTCAAACAGTCCGCAACTGATCCGCCCCAACTGCAACACGGGTCTGACCACCCATGATCTCCATCAGGACCCAAACCCGCCGATCCGGCGCGATTGTTTCCACTTCTGCAACAAAGTTTGCAAAAGCTCCCTTGGTCAGCATCACCTGGTCCCCAGGCTTCAAGAGCTTTGGCGGCAGCAATTTGCCCTTTGCATCACAGCGCAACATCAGCTGCGAGACCAGGTCCAGCGGCACGGCCGTCGGCTCCTTGCCAAGGCTCACCAGCCGCGTGATGCCATAGGTCGAGTTGACCGTTCGCCAGAACCCGCGGGTCACATCGAAGGCCACGAAGATGTAGCCTGGGAACAGCGGCCGCATAGCAGTGACGAACTTGCCATTGCGCTGCATTGTCTCCTCTTCCATCGGCAGGAAGGTGTTGAAGCCCTGGCGCTTGAGGTTCTTATCCGCGATGTTGGCGCAGTTCGGCTTAAGTTGCGCCAGAAACCAGCTTGTGCCGCGATCGTGAAATGTCATTTTGCAACCTAGTTAATGTAATTCCCACACTTATCGCTCAAATTCGAACGGATGCAAGTAAGGTTTTCCGGGTGGGATGTGATAATTTGATGAATAGGACTGCGCACCTCGCCCTCAGAGCATTGATATAATGAGATAATCCAGCACTATCAGCTTGATACACTTTGCGACCCGAGCAAACGTCCGACCGACAGACGCACGGATTGGAGGCTTAGTTGGACGGAAGTGGCGAGATTACAGAGTTTCGGGCGGCGCAATATGTGCGCATGTCGACGGAACACCAGCAGTATTCAACTCACAACCAGTCCGACAAGATCCGCGAATATGCCGAACATCGCGGAATAGAAATCATCAAGACCTATGCTGATGACGGAAAAAGCGGATTGTCGATTGGGGGCAGGGCGGCTCTGCAGCAGCTAATTGATGATGTGGAATCGGGCGCGGCTGACTTCAACGTGATCCTGGTCTATGACGTCAGCCGCTGGGGCCGCTTCCAGGATGCGGATGAAAGCGCCTATTACGAATACATCTGCAAGCGCGCTGGCATCAACGTCGCCTATTGCGCAGAACAGTTCGAGAATGACGGCTCGCCTGTCTCAACCATCGTCAAAGGCGTCAAGCGCGCCATGGCCGGCGAATACAGCCGGGAGCTTTCGGTCAAGGTCTTTGCTGGCCAGTGCCGCCTGATTGAGCTGGGCTTCCGCCAGGGCGGCGCGGCAGGGTTTGGCTTGCGCCGGGTTCTTGTGAACGAGCGCGGCGAGATCAAGGGCGAGCTGAAGCGGGGCGAACACAAATCCCTTCAGACCGATCGCGTCATCCTGATGCCCGGGCCAGACGAAGAAGTGGCCTGGGTGAACAAGATGTATCGCTGGCTGATCGAGGAGGACCTGTCATTCCGCGAGATCGCCGACCGCCTGAACGAGGAAGGCGTGACCACCGATTTGGACCGGCCATGGAATTCCAGCACGGTGCGCACGGTCCTGACCAATGAGAAATACATCGGCAATAACGTCTACAACCGGTCCTCCTTCAAGCTGAAGAAGCTGCATGTAGAAAACCCACCCGATATGTGGGTGCGCAAGGAAGGCGCATTCGAGGGGATCGTGCCGCTCGAGTTTTTTCTGACGGCGCAAGAGATCATCACGGCGCGATCGGCGCGCATTTCTGACGAGGACCTGCTGGATCACCTGAAACGTCTTTACGCGGACGCCGGCCAGCTTTCCGGGGTACTGATTGACCAGACGCCGGACATGCCCTCGTCCTCGGCCTATCGAAACCGGTTCGGCTCGCTCGCGCGGGCCTATGAGATGATTGGCTATCGCTCGGACCGGGATCAGGAGCGCATCGCGCTGAACAAGCGCCTGCGCGGGATGCATCCAGAGATCATAGCGCGGACGGAAGCGGCAATTGCGGATGTGGGCGGCACGGTGGCACGCGATCCCAAAACTGATCTGCTGACGATCAATGATGAAATGGTCGTCAGCCTTGTCCTTGCGCGCTGTCAGCCTCAAGGCGACGGACGGCTGCGCTGGCGGATCCGGTTTGACCCGATGCGCTATCAGGCCGACGTCACGCTGGCCGTGCGTCTCGACCCCAACAACCGCGATGAGCTCGATTACTACCTGCTGCCCTGGCTCGATCTGCCCCGGCAGGAAATACGCCTTTGCAACCGCACAAGTATCGCCTTTGAGGCCTTCCGGTTTGAGGACCTCGGCTTTTTCTACGGCATGGCCGAGCGGGTCGGCATTCGCCGGAAATGGGGATGAGGGTCGGGATGATGGAAATTACCAAGAGTACAAATCATGAACAACTGTATTAAAGAAGGAAACCACGCCAATGATGACTGACACACCCGAGAGCGTCACGCTCGTCCCCATCGATCGGATCGAGGTCTTGAACTCGCGGGACCGCAACATGAAGGTCTTTGAGGAGATCGTCGAAAACATCCGCTCCATCGGCCTGAAAAAGCCGATCACGGTCACCGAGCGCGAGGGCGCCGATGGGGCGCCCGCCTATTTGCTGGTCTGCGGCGAAGGGCGATTAAATGCCTTCCGCCTGCTCGGTGAAAGCCACATCCCGGCGCTGGTGGTCAACGTGACCGATGAGGACGCCTTCATCATGTCATTGGCTGAAAACATCGCCCGGCGGGGTCACAGGCCGCTTGAAATCCTGGCCGACATCGAGCTGCTGCTCGCGCGGGATTACAGCATCGACGACATCATCACCCGCACGGGGCTTTCCGAGAAATACGTTCGGGACATCGTTTTCTTGCTGGAAAAGGGTGAGGAGCGCCTGATCGAGGCGGTGCAAAACGGGACCATCCCGCTGACCACCGCCCTCGAGATCGCCCGCGCCAAGCATGACGATGAAAACCTCGGCGACATGCTGGAAGAGGCATACAAGACCGGCCAACTCAAAGGGCACCAGATCACGGATGCCAAGCGGCTCATTGAAAAGCGCCGCGAAAAGGGTCCGAAAACCGGAGGCGATCGCCCGAAGCTGCCGAATTCGGCGCATTCGCTCGTTAAGACCTATCAACGCGAGGTCGCCCGTCAGCACAAGCTGATGCTGAAAGCCGATCATGCGCATCAGCAGCTGCTCTTGGTGGTCCAGGGGCTGAAACGCCTCTTTGCCGATGAGCACTTCGTGACGCTGCTGCGTGCCGAAGGCCTCGACAGCCTGCCGAAATACCTCGCCGACCGTATTGAAACCGCCTGAACGCCAAAAGGATGATCCCATGAATGACCTCAGCACTGTGAAGCCGCTTTACCCCGGGGTCTTTCCCCAGACCGACACCGATGACAGTGACGCGCCCTATCCGAAGGCCCCGTTGAACTTGACCCTCGGGTTTGATCTCGAGACCTTCCAGATCCCGCTTGGGGAGCTGATGCCCTCGAAAAAGGTTCCCGACGGCGTGATGACAACGCGCAAGTTCAAGCAGATTGTCTCCTCGATCCGGGAAATCGGCCTTATCGAGCCACTCTCGGTAATCAAGCCAGCTCCAGATGCGGCGGGGTTTCTGCTACTGGACGGCAATTTGCGCGTGCTGGCGTTGAAGGAACTGGGTCAGGATACCGCGCCCTGCCTGATCGCCAAAGATTTTGAGACCTACACCTACAACCATCGGATCAACCGGCTCTCAACCGTGCAGGAGCATTACATGCTGCGGCGCGCCATCGACAAAGGCGTCAGCAAGGAACGACTGGCGCGCGCATTCAACGTGAACCTCTCGACCATCAACAGCCGAATCAACCTGCTTCACGGGATCTGTCCCAAGGCGGTGGAACTACTGCAGGATCACCAGTTCACGCCAGATGTCACCCGGCATCTGCGCAAGATGAAGGCCGCCCGGCAGATTGAGGCGGTCGAGCTGATGATTGCAGCAAACACGATTACTGCGGCGCATGCGGACGCCCTCTTGAAGGCCACACCGTCGGAACAGCGCACCGACTACAAGCCGCCGCAGCCGGAACAACCGAAAGGCGACCCGCTGGAGCAAATCGTCAAGCTTGAGCGTGAGATGAGCCAGGTGCAGGAAAAGTATAAGCATGCCGAGGAAAATTACGGATCGGAGCTGCTGAACTTGGTCGTCGCAAAGGGCTACCTGAAAAAGCTGATGGAGAACGAGGCCGTCCGGTCCTACGTGGCGCGGCATGCGTCCGAAATCCTCGAGCAGTTCGAATTGGTTCTGAATACGGTCAGCATGGAGGAGGCGGTGGAACAGGCCGAGCGGGAGGATTGGCCGAGCGCTGCCGAAGCGACAGCACAAGCCCAACTGGCGAAAGACGACAGCGATGACGGCACATCGGTCCCGGGGATGGATGGTCAACTCGGGTGATGGGCTCGGTTCGGGGTCAGATTGTCGTAGATCTGCCAAAGTGACTTATTTTCGAGCGACATGGGGCAGAGCCTCTTGGGTCAGCTGCCACGCTCCGCTCGGTTTAGACGAACTACGGCGGCCATGAACCAGCCTTGTGCTGACGGGGTCGTTCAGTTATGAGATTGTCACATATCCAGGCTATGTGTTGGTGGCTCTTTTGAAGGCCCGCCGATGTCCTCAGAGTAAGTGAGGTCCCCATCTGGTTTGGCCAGCCCTTGAGGGTTGGTGGCTACTTCAGGGTCCGAAGTGACGAAAATCTCTGAAATTCCCTATTGTTTGCGCATGCAGCATTTGCTAACGCTCGAAGCCGAACGATGTGGAAACTACTCTCATCATTACGTTTGCATACAACGAGGCGTCCCATGGGCAGTCCTTGAGCGGTAGCCTGAGAAAATCCCAAAATGACAAGCATGCGCACCAAGCTGCAGGAAGACACGCATTTTCGCGTACTTCGTCTCCTGCAAGAAAACCCCGAAATGTCTCAGAGGGAACTGGCGGAAGCGGTCGGCGTAAGTGTCGGCGGAATACACTACGTGCTTAAAGCACTGATCGATAAAGGGCTGGTGAAACTGGGAAATTTCAGCGCCGCAGAAGACAAGCGCCGATATGCCTACGTTTTGACGCCGAAGGGAATTGCGCGGAAGGCCGCGCTGACGCGAGCTTTTCTAGTGCGGAAGATGGAAGAGTACGAGGCCCTCAAGGAAGAGATTGATGCGCTTCAAGTCGAGCTCCATGCCAACGCTGAAAAGAAGCTGTCCTGACTGCATTCGCAACTCGCTTGGCGGGCGTATCGCTGACGAGGAGCGGCGAAGTACTGCTCGGGCAGAGTTTGAATGCAGGCAGCGTACATAAAAAATAAAGTTTGAGGTTTAAATGAAAAAAGTATTGCTGGTCTTTGGGACTCGGCCAGAAGCCATAAAGATGGCGCCGGTTTATGAAGCACTCAGGGCAACTCCCGGTCTTGATGTGCGTGTGGCTGTCACCGCCCAGCACCGCGAAATGCTGGACCAGGTTCTGCGTCTATTTGGGATCGAACCCGACTACGATCTGAATGTTATGAAACCTGGACAGGGGCTCACCGAGATCACCGCTGCGGTGCTTGCCGGGCTCAAGCCGGTGTTCGAAGAGTACGCGCCCGACCTGCTGCTGGTGCACGGTGACACAACGACCACGCTTTCGGCCTCTCTCGCGGCCTATTACCAGCAGATTCCGGTGGGCCATGTCGAAGCGGGCCTGCGGACTGGTAACATCTATTCGCCCTGGCCCGAAGAGATAAACCGCAAGGTGACCGGCACCATCGCGCGTCTGCATTTCGCCCCGACGGAAAAAGCCGCCTCGAATTTGAAAAACGAGTCTGTGCCTACCGATCGAATTTCGGTCACCGGAAACACTGTCATCGACGCATTGCTTGAAGTGGTTGAGAGGCTCGAAAACAATCCGCAGCAAAGCGCTTCCTTTGACGTGGAATTCGGAATCGACCCTATCAAGCGCTTGATCCTTGTGACGGGGCATCGTCGCGAGAGCTTTGGGGGCGGCTTCGAGCGTATTTGCTCTGCACTTGCATCGATAGCTCACCGGGAAGATGTCCAAATCATTTATCCAGTGCACCTGAACCCGAACGTGAAGGGCCCGGTGGAGGTCAGCCTCGGTGCGCTTGAGCGTGTAAAACTCATTGCGCCGCAAGATTACCTGCCTTTTGTGCACCTAATGCGTCGCGCAGACATAATACTGACTGACTCAGGCGGAGTGCAGGAAGAAGCGCCGTCACTCGGCAAACCGGTGTTGGTGATGCGCGACACGACCGAACGGCCCGAGGCGGTGGACGCCGGAACGGTGAAACTTGTTGGGACTGATGCCGATCTGATAGTACGAGAAGCGAGTAAGCTCCTCGACGATCAAGCCGCCTATGACGCAATGTCGCGCGCGCACAATCCCTACGGCGACGGGTTGGCCTCTCAGCGGATCCGCGATGCCGTTCTGTCATTTCTAACGATCAAGCAGGATCAGCAATAATGCCTGAGCTTCCTTTCAAACGCATTTCCATCATCGGGCTAGGGTATATCGGCTTACCGACCGCCGCCATGTTCGCCTCGCGCAAAGTTGAGGTGGTAGGTGTCGATGTGAACCAAAAGGCTGTCGACACGATCAATCGTGGTGAGGTGCACATTGTAGAACCTGATCTTGATTTGGTGGTACGCGCTGTAATGAAAGAGGGCTATTTGCGGGCCACCACGGTTCCTGAACCCGCCGAGGCGTTCCTGATCGCAGTGCCGACCCCGTTCAAGGGGGAAAACCACGAGCCGGACCTGAGCTTTATCGAGGCGGCGGTCCGCGCCATCGCGCCGGTGCTGGAGGCAGGCAATCTGGTTATCCTCGAGAGCACCTCGCCCGTTGGCGCCACCGAGGCGATGGCCGGCTGGCTCGCCGAGGCACGGCGCGACCTAAGCTTTCCGCAAGACGCCGGCGAAGCCTCCGACATCCGCGTTGCCCATTGTCCCGAGCGGGTGCTGCCCGGAAAGGTGATGCAGGAGCTGATCACCAATGACCGGGTGATCGGCGGCATGACCCCGGCTTGCTCGCAAGCCGCCGCTCGCCTCTATCGCACATTCGTTACCGGCGACTGCGTGGTCGCCTCTGGGCCTCGCGTTGCAGAAATGGCAAAGCTGACTGAAAACAGCTTTCGCGATGTCAACATCGCCTTCGCCAATGAGCTTTCGCTGATTTGTGACGCGCTGAGCATGGATGTCTGGGAACTCATTCGCCTGGCCAACCGCCACCCGCGGGTGAACGTGCTGCAACCCGGCCCCGGGGTGGGCGGGCACTGCATCGCGGTCGACCCGTGGTTCATCGTCTCCTCGGCCCCGGAACAGGCGCAGCTGATCCGCAAAGCACGAGAGGTGAACGATGGCAAGCCCGGTTGGGTGATCAAGAAGGTTCGCGCCGCGATAGGGGCGCATTTGATGGACAACCCCGGCCGAACCGCGCGCGAGGTGACCCTTGCCGTTTACGGCCTGGCGTTCAAACCGGACATCGATGATTTGCGCGAAAGCCCTGCGCTGGCTATCGCCCGTGAGCTCGCGGCTAACCATGCAGGGCCGCTGATGGTCGTCGAGCCCAACATTGCCACCCTGCCGGATGGTCTTGGCGGTGCGCAGCACGTCGGCGCGGTCGAGGCGCAGGAGATCGCAGACCTGCATCTGGTGCTGGTCGGCCATAGCGGCTTTCGGGACATCACGATTACCGGCCGCCCGGTCATCGACGCGGTGGGCGTGATCGCCGCGCAGACTCAGCCCTAGGAAGACAGCAATGGCGGGTATCGTGAAGCGGGAGTGGCGGAGATGATAGGTCTAGCAGCGCTGATCATCATGCTTTATTCGGGCGTGCAGCTTCTAGAGCTGACAGCAGTTCTCGCACGCATTGCGGGCATCGCCGAGAAGAAGCCGATGCTGGGCCTTTCTATCCAGCATTCTGTCTATATGGGCACGCGGCTCTTCACAGTATTCCTCTTGCCAATGCTGGGCTTGTTGGTGGATGCCGGAATTTCGCTGGCGGATTATCGATTAATGTCCCACCTTAGCCTGCTCGGATCGGCGCTTTTGGGCATTGGGGTATACTTTTTTCGAAACTGGATCGTCCGATACTATTGCAAAATTATCCTCCGATACGGCACATCGGGCAACCTGATGACCGCCTTCTTTTTAGGGCCCATCCCGGCATCCGAACACGCCGTCGAACTGTACGTGCCGGACGTAAGGGAGGTTATGGGTTGCGAAACCAGCAAACGGTTGTTCGTATTGGCGCTGATCGTGTTCCTCATCTACTGCACGGGCATTTTTTTATCTTTCTACGCGGCGCTCATTTTCTCCGAGTGGAGGACGTCCTTGAGCCATGCCGCCGGCGTCTTCACGGCCTTGGGTGGGGTCATCCTGACATTCGTGATCGAGCCTAAGATCAGCTCCTCGATAGACGTCCGCGACCCAGATGCGCCGAAGATGATCGTATCCCTCTTCCTCGGGCGGCTCGCAGTGCTTGCGATTTTTGGGCAATTGTTCCTCGCGCTCGCCTACTGGCTGACTCATGCGTGACCTGACTTTCCTCGCCAACCCTGCGAGCCCGCATGTCCGGGAATGGCTCCGCATCCTTCCCGACAGGTTCGAGGGGGGCGTCAGGTTCGTCCATATCGGGGGGGATGGGCCTGTAGCACCGCCGGGGGATAGAACGGCGCAGGCACCGCTTCCCAAGGCCGCCCGTCGCCTACCAAAGGCTTTGCGATATGCTCTGCTCGGCCTCTGGTTACGGGCACTGGAGCGTTCCAACGATCCTGTCCATGCACATAATGCCTCCGGTTATGGGTTGTCCGCTTTCCTTTCAGGTCGACCCTACATAGTGACGACTTATGGATCGGAGATATTGCAGGCACACAACAGGAGCCTTTTCTACAAGGCTATGATCCGCGCCGTCCTGCGGGGGGCGGACAGGATCACCGCGACGTCCCCCCAGATGGCGCGTGCGATCGCGGAAATGGACGCCGAATTATCCACGAAGATAGAGACTTTCTCACTCGGCGTATCTGCAGCGTTCCTCCTCCCCGTGGCGCGGAGGTTAGATGACGCTCCGAGGACTTGGTTCGTCAACCGCAGGATAACCCCGCACTACAGGACGCTGGACGTCCTAGCTGCATTTGCGGCGTTCAAAGACCTCGGCTACGAGGGTCGGCTCGTCCTCCTGAAGGGTGACGCAGATCCGGCGTACCTCGACAGCGTGAGGCGCGAAGCCGACGGTCGGCCGGACGTTGAGATCATCGAGGATTTCCTGTCCCCCGATCGGATGAGAGAGGCGCTCGACCGCGTGGACTTCTGCTTATCGACCCCGATCAGCGATCAGCTCTCCTCTGCCATCCTAGAAGGCATGGCGCGCGAATGCGTATCGGTGCTCTCACCCTTGGAGGCATACACCGCATTGGATTTGCCAGCGATCTACCTGTCCGCGAGCGACCCGTTCCGCGACGCGTTGACTACGGCCTTTCGCAAGACGGCCGAGATGACGCCCGAGGCGCTTTCCGAGGCGCGTCGAAAGGCCCGCAACTTCGTAGAGGCAAGGTTCCCCGAAGATGCGATCCGGAAACGCTACGACGGCCTCCTCCTCGACTTGGGGGCATGAGGGAGGGTGGCGGCGACGCATCACACCAAACCTGGATCGCTCGGCGCGCGCCTGATCCTGCGCTCGCTTGTGATGCACGCAGTAGCGTTCGCCTACGTCGTCCCGATCAGCGTCACCGTTGCGCAAGTCGGAGACAAGCCTGTCGACTTCGTCCCGAGCGACGCCTTCTGGCTCCTGCTTCCCGTCGCACTTGCCATGCGCCTGCGACTGCCCAAAACGGCGCTGAATGTCGCCGCATCCTTTACCTACTTCCTCACCATCGGTATGCTGGGATCGATTATGGACGGAGGCGCGCTCGGGCCGATCCTCTCGGCGCTCAGCTACATGCTGCCGGCTTGCCACATTGTCGTCGGGGCCTTGTTATGGAAGCGGGTGGGAGTGGAGCTGCTGACCTACCTCGCACGGGCGATCCTGATCACGGTCCTCGTGCTGTTCGCCTCCGATGTGGTTTACGGGATGGGAATACGGGGCTGCGGCTACGAGGGGCGGTGGGGCGGCTGCTTCGGCAAATGGGAGTTGTACGGCTTCCCCAACAGCGCGATGAACTTCATCGCCCTTATGCTCTTCCTGCCAGCCTGCCTGTGGTCCCTGAAAACGCCTCCATTGCCCCAATGGCTTATGGCCGTGACAGGCGTGGCGGCGATTATCATCCTGAGCTTGTCGCTGTCGAGGTCGGCCTTCTTAGTGCTCGGCATGCTCGCTATCGTGGGCTTCCTCGCCTTCAGCAGGCTTTGGGCGTTCGCGGCAGTGCCGATCCTTGGCATCGCTGTCACGTGGTCGATCGATCACATTCTGGCGTTTCCGATCTTCACCGGCCTGGTGCTTCGGATGAGAGCTGCCATCGCGGGCGGCGATATCACCACCGGCCGCGTAGATATCTGGGGCGAGACGCTCGACCTGATCTCTATGCGGCCGTTTTTTGGATACATGTTTCAGTTCTTCTCGGACTTCTCACAATACGGCACGCCGCATCAACAGATCCTTGAGGTCTTTTTCAAGGCCGGACTGTTCGGCGCAATTATATATCTCGGTCCCGTTGTCATCGCCTGGTCACTCGCCTACCGGATGGCCGCACTGCTGGCGGGCCGAAAGCGTAAAACGATTCGACTGTACCTCACTGGGTTCTTCGCAGCGTGCTTCACCAGCATGTTGGTGTTGCCAATCCTAAGCTACGCGACCATGGCGAACGTTGTATTCATGCTTGTAGGGGCTGCTCTGCAAGCGCGGACAGAGGAAAAAAAGCAATGAAGCAGGTCCTGCAGAATCTCGGAACGGGTGAATGTGAACTCGTCGAAGCACCGTCGCCGCAATTGCGGCGCGGTAGTCTGCTGATCGACACCAGGGCGTCACTGATTTCGACCGGGACGGAGCGGATGCTGGTCGATTTTGGCAGGTCTGGGCTGGTGGCTAAGGCCCGCAGTCAGCCCGAGAAGGTGCGGCAGGTGCTGGACAAGGTAGCGACTGACGGGGTGACGACCGCCGTTGACGCCGTGCGCTCCAAGCTGGGACAACCGATCCCGCTGGGCTATTGCAATGTCGGTGTGGTGCGTGACGCGCGTGCCGAGGGTTTCAAGGTTGGTGATCGGGTCGTGTCAAACGGGCCACATGCCGATGTGGTCAGCGTGCCTCGCAATCTGTGCGCGACGATCCCTGACAGCGTCAGCGACGAGGCGGCCAGCTTTACCGTGGTCGCCAGCATCGGGTTGCAGGGAATTCGGCTGGCGCAGCCGACCTTGGGCGAGGCCTTCGTGGTCACCGGTGTTGGTCTGATCGGTCTGCTGACGGTGCAGATGTTGCGCGCGCAGGGGTGCCGGGTGTTGGCGATTGATTTCGACGCCGACAAACTGGAGCTTGCGCGTAGCTTCGGCGCTGAGACCTGCAACCCCGGTGCCGGTGAGGATCCGGTGGCTGCGGGAACGGCCTTTAGCCGGGGGCAAGGCGTGGATGGGGTGATTGTCACTGCCTCCACCAAGTCGAGCGACCCGATCACCCAAGCGGCGCGCATGTGCCGCAAGCGGGGCCGCATCGTGTTGGTGGGGGTAACTGGGCTCGAGCTGAATCGCGCTGATTTCTATGAGAAAGAACTCAGCTTCCAGGTCTCCTGCTCCTATGGCCCGGGCCGCTATGACCCGGCCTATGAAGAGGGCGGACAAGACTATCCGCTGGGCTTTGTGCGCTGGACCGAGCAGCGCAATTTCGAGGCCGTGCTGGACATGTTAGCCGCGGGAGCGCTGGATGTCGCGCCGTTGATCAGCCATAGAGTGCCTTTTGACGAGGCCCCACGCGCCTATCAACTGCTATCGACAGACAAGGCTGCACTGGGGATCTTGCTGACCTACGGACACGCCACCGAGCCGCGCCATGTGCGCAGCGTGGCCTTGACCGACACGCCCGTCGCGGCCTCGGGCAAGGCGGTGGTCGGGTTCGTCGGGGCGGGCAACTATGCCTCGCGCATGTTGATCCCGGCCTTCAAGGCCTCGGGCGCGACCTTGCACAGCATCGCTTCTGCGGGGGGAACCAACGCGGTCGTGCATGGACGGCGGACGGGCTTTGCGCAGGCGACGTCTGACACCGATGGGCTGATCGCCAACCCCGAGATCAATGCCGTGGCCATCGTCACCCGCCACAACAGCCATGCCCGTCTGACCGCCCAAGCCCTGCGCGCTGGCAAGCATGTATTCGTCGAAAAACCCCTGGCCCTGACGCATGAGGAACTCGAAGACGTCAAGGCGGCTCATGCCGAGAGCGGCAAACACCTTATGGTCGGTTTCAACCGTCGCTTCGCGCCGCAGGTCCAGAAGATGAAACGGCTCTTGGGTGCGGTGACGGCGCCGAAGAGCTTTGTCATGGTGATGAACGCAGGCACGATCCCCGCCGATCACTGGACGCAGGACCCGGCCACGGGTGGCGGGCGGATCATCGGCGAGGCCTGTCACTACATCGATCTTATGCGGTTCCTGGCCGGGGCTCCGATCATCTCGGTTCAGGCGCGGCGCATGGGCGACACAGACGCCGAGGCCGTGACCGAGGACAAGGCCTCGATCACCCTCGGCTTCGAGGACGGGTCGTTCGGCACCATCCATTACCTCGCCAATGGCGGCGCATCCTTTGCCAAGGAACGGGTCGAGGTCTTTGCCGCCGGGCGCACCTTGCAGCTGGACAACTTCCTGAAGTTGCGCGGCTTCAACTGGCCGGGCTTCAAGAAGCAGAGCCTGTGGCGGCAAGACAAGGGGCAGACGCCCTGTGCGGCAGCCTTTGTCACGGCCGTTGAGGCGGGCGGCACGGCCCCGATCCCGGCCACAGACCTGTTCGAGGTTGCCAAGGTCACCATCGACGTGGCCGAGATCCTGCGCGCCCAGACATGAGTCGTCGCCTGATACAGGCCAAGACCTACGCCCGGCTGGGTCCGACCAGCATCGCGCGGGTCGCGGCCTATCGGCTGGGGTTGAAAAGCGGGCGGCATCCAGTCCAACGGCTGGCGGCCCCCGTGGCGCAGTCCCCGTTCTTTCGGGCTGTTGACGCGCCCAACCTCAAAGCTGAGCCCAACCGCTCTTGGGATGACCGTCTTTGGTGGTTCGGCTGGCATAGCACGCCATTGCCCGACGGCATGCCCGATTGGTTCGCCAACCCGTTCTCCGATGCGCCACAACCAGATGCGTCGCTTGATTGGTGGCGTATCCCCGATTTCGGCACCGGAGATATCAAGGGGCTGTGGGAACTGTCACGGATGGATTGGGCCGTCGCTTGGGCGACGAAAGCGGCCTGCGGCGATGCTTCGGCTCTGGAACGCCTGAACCTATGGCTGGCCGACTGGGCAGAGCGCAATCCTCCCTACAAGGGACCGAACTGGAAATGCGGGCAAGAGGCCTCGATCCGGGTGATGCACCTGGTCGCGGCGGCTTGGGTGTTAGGACAGGACCAAGCGCCGGAAGCGGGCTTGGCTGATCTGCTGCGCGCGCACCTGCAACGCATCGCGCCTACGATGTCCTACGCGATCGGTCAGGAGAACAACCACGGCACGTCTGAAGCCGCTGCCTTGTTCATCGGCGGCAATTTTCTGGCGGGCCATGATCCACGGGCCGATGCGTGGGCACGCAAGGGGCGGCGATGGCTGGAAGAGCGCGCCGCGGCCCTGATCGAGCCTGATGGCAGTTTCAGTCAGTATTCTGTGACCTACCACCGCATGATGCTGGACACCTACGCCCTGGCCGAGGCTTGGCGTCGCCACCGCGGCCTGCCTGCGTTTTCTGACCGGCTGCGCGGGCGGCTGGTTGCGACAACCGGCTGGCTGCGCGCCATGACCGACCCCGAAACCGGCGACGCGCCCAATATCGGGGCCAATGACGGGGCTCGGCTGCTACAACTGACGGGAACGGACTACCGCGATTTTCGCCCCTCGGTGCAACTGGCAGCGGCTCTGTTCCAAGACGAGGACGCTTTTGGACCGGGGCCCTGGAGCGCGCCACTGCGCTGGCTCGGTGTGCCGGACGGCCAGCGCGCAACGCCGTTGCACAGCGCCAGTTTCGACGATGGCGGCTATCATGTGTTGCGCACGGGGCAGGCCATGGCGGTCCTGCGATATCCCCGGTTCCGCTATCGGCCCAGCCAGGCGGATGCGTTGCATCTCGACCTGTGGCACACTGGGCGCAACCTGCTGCGCGACGGGGGAACCTTCAGTTACAATGCCGACGGGGCCGAGTGGTTCGGGGGCACCTCGGCGCACAACACCGTCACCTTCGATGAGCGAGACCAGATGCCCCGACTGGGGCGGTTCCTGTTCGGCGACTGGCTGCGGGCCCAGTCGGTTCAGACGGTGCAGACGGATGGCGACGCCGCAAGCGCCGCTGCGGGCTATACCGATAGCACAGGCGTGCGCCATCATCGGCAGGTTACGTTGACCCCAACAGGACTTATCTGTGCCGATTCGCTGTCGGGCCCGTTCCGACAGGCAGAATTGCGCTGGCGACTGTGTCCCGGCGACTGGGTTCTCGAGGGCGAGACCCTGCGGGGCAACGGGGTGGTCATCACCGTCCAGGCCGAGGGAGAGACCCTTGTGCCCGTTCTGGGCACAACCCCCGAGTCGCGCTATTACCAACACCGGGACCAGGTGCCACTGCTTTCGGTGAGCCTGCGTAATACTGGCCGGATCGTAACGAAAATCGGTTTCTGATCATGCACGTTCTTTATTTCCACCAGCATTTCTCGACGCCGCAGGGGTCCGCCGGAACGCGCTCCTACGAGATGGCCCAAGCACTCATCCGGGCCGGGCACAGCGTGACAATGGTCTGTGGCAGCTACGCGCAGGGCAATACCGGGCTAAGCATGCAGTTTGAAAAGGGTCGACGACGCGGCGCGGTCGATGGGATCGATGTGATCGAGTTCGCTCTCAACTACGGCAACCACATGGGGTTTATGCAGCGAATTGGCGTTTTCCTGAAGTTTGCCGTTGGATCGGTTGGCGTTGCCCTGCGGGAGCCTGCTGATGTTGTATTCGCAACAACGACACCGCTAACAGCCGGCATTCCGGGCATCTTTGCGCGTTGGTTGGCACGCAAAGCCTTCGTATTCGAAGTGCGTGATCTTTGGCCCGAATTGCCCAAGGCCATGGGGGTCATCACCAACCCGGTCGTGCTGTGGCTTATGTCTGTGTTGGAATGGGTCTCTTACCGCTCGGCGGATCGGTTGGTGGGCCTTTCGCCCGGGATCGCCGAGGGGATTGCAGCGCGGGGGGTGAACAAATCGCGGATCGCAATGGTGCCCAACGGTTGCGATCTGGATTTGTTCGCTTCACCAGCGGAAGCATGGCGGCCCAACGGGGTGCGAGACGATCAGTTGCTTGCCATTTTCACAGGCACACACGGGAATGCGAATGGTCTGGATGCTGTTCTTAATGCCGCGGCGGTATTGAAAGAACGCGGGCGCGACGACATCCGGATCGCCTTGGTCGGGCAAGGGCGCGAAAAGCCAAAACTGATAGCCGAGGCTGAAGAACGTCGCCTCGACAATGTTTTGTTCCTCGAGCCAGTTCCTAAGACCAAGCTCACTGGGTTGATGGCGGGTGCTGATTTAGGGCTGCAAGTTTTGAGGAATGTTCCGGCGTTTTACTTCGGCACATCTCCGAACAAGTTCTTCGACTACATCTCTGCAGGGTTGCCAGTCTTGAACAATTATCCGGGCTGGCTCGCGGGTTTGGTCGGCGAAAGCGATTGTGGGTTCGCTGTACCGCCCGATGATCCATCGGCCTTCGCGGATGCGCTGATCGAGGCTGCAGAGCATCGGGACGTGCTGCGACAGAAAGGGGTTAACGCACGAGAGCTTGCCCAAACTCGTTTTGCACGCTCGGAGCTTTCTGACGACTGGGTTCAGTGGGTGACAGGTGCTGCGCGTTAAGCTTTAAGGTAAGTGGCTGGGAAATTGAAACGGCGCGATAGATGAAACGAATTATTGATATTCTCGGGGCCAGCTTGGGTTTACTCCTGTTATCGCCGGTTCTGGCGATTGTAGCCTATAAAATCCGCCGCGAGATGGGAGCGCCAGTGCTCTTCAGCCAAACTCGCCCCGGGCGCGATGGCAAGCCGTTTGAGATGATCAAATTCCGCACCATGCGTGACGCAGTAGACGCCTATGGCCGCCCTCTGCCCGATGCGGAAAGGCTCACCAAGCTTGGCCGATTCCTGCGGTCCAGCTCGATCGACGAGCTACCTGAACTGTGGAACGTGCTGAAGGGCGAGATGAGCCTTGTCGGGCCACGCCCCCTGTTGATGGACTACCTGCCGCTTTATTCCCCCGAACAGGCTCGCCGCCACGAGGTGCGCCCCGGCGTCACAGGCTGGGCGCAGGTGAACGGGCGAAATGCGATATCATGGGATGAGAAGTTCGCGCTCGACGTCTGGTATGTGGATAACCGCAGCCTGTGGCTGGATCTGAAGATCATCTGGTTGACCATTCGCAAGGTGATCAAACGCGACGGCATTTCAGCTGCGGGGGAAGCTACCATGTCGAAGTTCACGGGGAACAGATCATGACCCAGTTGATTGGCGTATATGGCGCTGCCGGTTGCGGCCGCGGCATCATGCCGTTGCTTCGCGCACAATTTCCCGAGACCAAACTTGTTTTCATCGACGATGGTCAAACTCCAGGCTACGTGAACGGCCATGATATTTTGAGCTGGACCGAATTTCTCGAACGCCAAACCGACGAAAAGGCCGTCAGCATCGCTATAGCCGCCTCAAATATCCGCCAGACCCTCGCGGAAAAATGCGCCGCTGCGAACATCCCTCTGATCGAGGCCCGCGCCGCTTCTGTTGTACAAATGGATGAAGTCGTCATCGGTGATGGGGCCTGCCTGTCCCCTTTCGTGACCCTGACCTCGAACATCCACATTGGCCGTTGTTTTCACGCCAATCTCTATTCTTATGTCGAGCATGATTGCGTGATCGGCGACTTCGTGACCTTCGCACCGGGCGCCAAGGTGAATGGGAATGTCACCATCGGCGATCACGCTTATATCGGCTCGGGCGCCGTCATCCGCCAAGGTCTCACCATTGGTGCCGGTGCCTTTGTCGGCATGGGTGCGGTCGTCACCCGCGATGTGCCACCGGGCGTGACCGTCGTCGGCAATCCGGCAAAACCTGTTATCAAGGACTGACCCCATGCGTATCTACCTCTCCCGCCCCCATATGTCCGGCAATGAGGAGCGCCGCGTGGCCGAGGCTTTTGCGTCGAACTTCGTTGCCCCGCTTGGGCCGCAACTCGACGCGTTCGAAGCCTGCGTGCGCGACTACCTCGGCGCTAATGTGCATTGCGTCGGCCTGTCATCCGGCTCTGCCGCATTGCATCTTGCGCTGCGCATCGCCGGTGTCGGTACGGGCGACGAGGTCTGGATTTCGTCGATGACCTTCGCGGGAGGCATCTTCCCGGTGAATTACCTAAGCGCCACCCCGCGTTTCTTCGATCTCGACCCCAAAAGTTGGACAGTCGACACAGCGCTGCTGGCCGAGGAACTCGCCAAGGCTGCCGCTGAAAACCGCCTGCCAAAGGCTATCGTGCCAACCGACCTCTACGGCCAATCCGCCGACCTCGATCCGCTCGAGGCGCTGGCCGCGCAATACGGTGTGCGCCTGATCGTCGACAGCGCCGAAAGCCTTGGCGCCTCCTACAAGAATGGCCGCAGGGCCGGCACCGGTGGTGACGCCGCGATCCTGTCATTCAACGGCAACAAGATCATCACCACCTCTGGCGGTGGCATGCTGGTCACCCACCACAAGGACTGGGCTGACGAGGCGCGCTTTCTCGCCACCCAGGCGCGCGACCCTGCACCTCACTATGAGCATTCCAACTTTGGCTACAACTACCGCCTGTCAAACATCTGCGCGGCAATTGGGCTGGGGCAAATGGAGGTGCTGGACGCCCGCGTGGCTCGCCGCCGCGAGATCTTCGCGCGCTACAAAGCTGCGCTAGCCCGCCCCGGCATCGCCTTCATGCCTGAGCCCGAAGGCCTGCACTCGACCCGCTGGCTGACAGCCCTGACCATCGACCCTAGCGAAACCGGCATCACGCGTGAAGACATCCGCCTGATGCTGCTGGAACACCAGATCGAATCTCGCCCGCTTTGGAAACCGATGCACATGCAGCCGCTCTATGCTGGCGCGCCCTATCACGGAAATGGGTTCGACGAGCGCCTCTTCGCCAACGGCCTGTGTCTTCCCTCGGGCAGCGATATGAATGATGAGCAGCAGGATGAAGTAATTGAGCGGGTCACAGCGCTCCTTGATAAAGGTCGTTGAACTCTCCCGGTCAGCCTGATGCGAATAGGTCAGATCGGCTTGAGCAGGCAACAGCCTCAGATAGCTCTGATCCTTGGCCTCTTTGGCGAAAATGACCGTGTGCCTACCAGCTGCTGTGGCTTGTTGATGCAGGCTTGTCGGGCCCTTCAATAGCTCTTGCCCACCAGCGTGTTCGATCTGTCCGACCGAAACCAAACGGTAATCAGAGCCGTGCCGGGAAATTAGAACACGGTGCTTGTCGTCTGGATCACGCCGGCAGCGCTACCACTGATGGCCTTCTTCGGCGCAGTCGCCGTAGCGTGTTGTAGGCAAGCATCTCTTCCATTAGCGTTTCCTCGCGGGTCGGCTGCGGTTTGAGTTTAGGATGTAACCTTTAATGCGCAATTACATCGAACATTTTTCAATACTGAGCCGGCGTAATAAAATTGCGCTGCAAATTGTTGTCGACGCCATACTGCTCCACATTTCATTTCTTGGCGCCATGCTGTTACGGCTCGAGAGTTTAGATTTTGCAGGGCAGCCCGGTATCTGGGGAGCGTTGGTTTCTTCAATCACGGCTACTCTGTTGGCCTTTTGGGGATTGGGCCTTTACCGAGTTGTCGTGCGTTTCATCACCGGCAAGATTCTTGTAACAGTTGCTATGGGAGCCATAGTGGCAGCAATTTCCCTTTTTGCTGCGGGACTTGTTTTTGACGTCAGCCTTCCTCGGTCTATTCCGATCATTTTTGCTGTTTTTGTCTTTCTTTCCGTTGGTGGGCTGCGTTTCGCAGCACGGACGTATTTCCGGAACCCAAATCATTTGAACAAACGACCCGTGATCATCTATGGCGCTGGGGAAGCCGGATTGCAGCTGCTGAACGCACTGTTCCATGGCCATGAATTTGCTCCGGTCGCTCTGGTCGATGATGACCCCTCCTTACAGAACTTGGGCATCGGGGGATTGCGCGTTTATGCACCCGACAGAATGACACGCCTGGTCCGCGAGACGGGTGCCCAGGTGATCTTGCTGGCCATACCCAGCATGGGTCGTGTCCGCCGCCGCGAGATCGTAAGCGCGCTGGAAGACCTGAAGCTGGAGATCAAGACGATCCCAGGCATGTCCGACATTATCAGCGGAAAGGCCAAGATTTCGGAGCTGCGCACTGTATCTGCCGAAGACTTGCTTGGACGCGATCCCGTCGCCCCGGACCCCGAACTGCTTGGCAGGAACATCACCGGGCGTGTCGTCATGGTCTCTGGAGCAGGAGGATCGATCGGCAGTGAGCTCTGCAGGCAGATTCTGACCCAGAATCCGTCCGTCTTGGTCCTTTATGACGTGTCCGAGTTTGCGCTTTACGCGATCGAAGCTGAGCTAAGCGCAACAGCCACGCGTTTGCAGCATCAGACTAAGGTCGTACCGATCTTGGGGTCCGTGCAGCATAGCCGGCGGCTGGAGGCGGCTATCAAGGTCTTCAAGGTGCAAACGATCTATCACGCGGCAGCTTATAAACACGTGCCGCTGGTAGAGGAAAACGTGGTTGAGGGCATCCGGAATAACGTGTTCGGCACACTTGCAATTACGCTCGCAGCCCAGAAACTTGGTGTCGAAAACTTCATTCTGATCTCAACTGACAAAGCGGTGCGGCCGACAAACGTCATGGGCGCGACGAAGCGCATCGCAGAGTTGATCTGCCAGGCCCATGCGCAGCAGGCATCTACCACAGTCTTCTCGATGGTCCGGTTCGGGAATGTTCTTGGCTCGTCTGGGTCGGTCATCCCGAGGTTTCGGACCCAAATCGAAGGTGGGGGACCAGTTACGGTCACGCACAAGGACATCAACCGCTACTTCATGACGATCCCCGAAGCGGCCCAGCTGGTGATCCAGGCAGGTGCCTTGGGTCAGGGTGGGGATGTTTTCGTGCTCGACATGGGAGACCCTGTAAAGATCATGGATCTCGCTTTCAGCATGGTGAAGCTGCATGGACTGGTTCCTTACATGGTCGAGCACCCGGATCAGGTATTGCCGGAAAAGGGTGACATCCCGGTCTGTGTCACTGGTCTGCGCAAAGGCGAGAAGCTTTACGAGGAGCTTCTGATCGGTAACAACCCAGCTCCGACCAAGCACCCACGGATCATGACAGCATCCGAAGTCTCACTGCCACACGATGCGTTGACGGCAGTTCTGGATCGGCTTCTTAAGGCCTGTGAGGCGTTCGACTTGCCAGCAATCATAGATATTTTACACGAGTTACCGCTAGATTACGCGCCGTCGAGCACAGAGATCTCCGACCTGCTTTGGGGAGCTGATTACGGCACCGACGGGCAGCAGAACATGGCGATCGAGGCAGGCATACGCACATGACATTTGCCGCCAAGAAGAAACCTGGCCTCGCGCGCGTGTTGTTCAGCCGCACCCTTCACACATATTTTCTCATGCGCCGCGGACTGACGATTGGGGTTCGCGCGATTGTGCGGTCAGATGATGGTAAGTTCCTGCTCGTCCGCCACACTTACACTCCTGGATGGCATTTTCCTGGGGGCGGAGTCGAAAAGGGCGAAACGACAGAACAGGCTTTAAGCAATGAATTGCGACAAGAGACTGGCCTGCAACTTGCTCATAAACCTGTTTTACACGGCGTGTTTTTTAATGATGGCGTGAGCAAAAGGGATCACGTTCTGGCATACCTTTGTGATGCCAAAGGCGCCGTTGATGCCAAGCCAACGAGCATAGAAATCGCCGAAATCGGATATTTCGATTTCGAAAACCTACCGCCAGATACCGATCCGGGGACAGTTCGCCGCATTCGTGAAATTATATGCGGAGATGCTCAAACTGAAGGCTGGTAGCCAGTACGGTCAAAACACTGTTCGATCGTTCAATGATGGGTTTCCACGCCGACCACAACCATCCCCGTCAAATGCCAGACGGCTGCCATCATGATCCCCATATTGAAGGCAAACTCGTTAGCGCAGCTCTGCTTGAAGAACTCCCCCTCGAGAAACATGCAGGACCCTTTGCAGAGCTGAACGACGGGGCATGACATACATTCCTCCCTGAAGGCAAAATGCGTCGCGGTGTCGAGCGCGATGGCGTCAAAGTCGGCAACATGACCGATCTTGTGCACGCCCTTCGCCCCGGTGTTCTGGCAGGTCATGACGTTGCCGCGCAGATCCACGGCGATAGTGTCTTCCCGGTCCATGCCGCATTTCTGACCAAGGGCCCCGATCGGCCGCCGGCGCTGGATCGAGGCATAGAACTCGTTGATGCGCTCCCCGAGGCCAAAAGCGTTCGGGTCCTCGACCAGGGCCTCGAAGATCGACCGCGTCAGGCTGTTCAGCTCCGTGGGCTCAAACCCCCCTGTCCCGATGGCGGTCGCTGCGTCATAGACATTCACGACACCCTCGAGCCCGACGAAGATGTCCGGCCCCACCTTCTCGGCGAACCAGGCCTTAAGCGCCCGAAGGTCGTGATGCTCGCGCGTCAGCACCGCATTGAAACCGGTCTTTTCGGGGCGCTCGGCCAGCAGGGTTTGGATCCAGTGGCTCTTGTCAGGATCGTCGAACGGATCAGGCCCGCGCAGATGCTGTCCCGGCCCATCATGGGAGATCGTGATTTCAATGTCGTGTTCGGCGATGAAATCCAGCTTTTCGCGGTTGAGCAGCGATCCATTGGTAATGATCGAGAAGAGCACTCCGGGAAAGCGCTCCGCCAACGCTGGCACCAATCGCTTGATCTTTGCCCAGTAGAGAAACGGCTCGCCGCCCCAGATCTCAATGCGCTCGGGCGCATCTTTGATCCAGCCCTCGAGCTGCGCCAAGAAGTGCTCCACATCCGCCAGCTTTGAGACCGTGGCGTCCGCAATCTGGAACGCCTGGCTGCAATAGCTGCAGGCGTAGTTGCACGACAGCCCCAGTTGGATTTTCAACACCCGGGGCGCGCGGGATTTTCCAAGGGGCCTGTCTCTCGCCACCCTTGGCACAGGGGCAAATGCGCTGGGCTCCACCGGCAAGGGCAGACCCTCACACTCCGAGGTATGCGGATTGTATCGCAGGGTGTGCCGAGCGCCGTCACGGGCCTCGAGGGTCAGTTCAAACCACATCAGTCAAAAAGCCTTTCTTCAAGGTCGTCGGGCAGGTTGACGCGGAAGTTTGCGACGACCTGCACGTGGGGCGTGCTCCCCTGATAGGGGTGCTGGTTATGGGGAACGTGTGAGGGGAAGACCACCGAGAGCCCAGGTCGCGGATTGACAGAGAACCCATGACGGCTCTCAAAAGGCAGGCGGCCCTCGTCAAAATATCGCGAGGGGTCCTCGATCACAAAGCGCGGGATGCCGACAGAGTTTATCGGCTGGCCTGCGCCACATCCGGTCAGGAAGTGCACGCAGGTTAGATCGCCCTCTCGGCTGTCTTTGTGCGTTGAGATGAAGCCGCCGGGGGCAATAACGAGGGCGCGGTTTTCGCAATGGTCGGGGTCGAGATAGGCGGCCCATTGACCCAGCACGGTGCGCGCGCAGGCAAAGAGGTGCGCCTTTAAGACTTGCCCCGCTGAGCTTTGCTCGAGGATGCCCCGCACGCGCCGCTCCGGCGCTGTCTGCCCGCCCTTCAGCGTCAAAGGATCAGCACGCCTGATTGCCTCATCTGCAAGCTCGCGATTTATGCTCCAATCCACGGGGGCTTCAAAAAACGAAACTCGCGTCGGCCAAAGATCGAGGCTGGTTCTGCGCACCTCCATGCTCAGCACCGGCAATTACAGTTGCAATTAAAGTATTTCCGAACAGTTGAAACCGTAACCGCGCCACTTGTGCCGCCTCCAGAAAGACTTTCGACGTAGCAATTGGGAGTACAGTTGCAGTTGCTATTATAATTTTGCGGAATTCGAACGCCTGAACCGGAGTTGCCGTTACTAACGCTCACGCTTGTAATGTCACCTGCGCCAATGGCTGGCTTCCCGCTGATGCGGGACCAGTCGATGG
>NZ_JHAK01000013.1:0-40785 GCF_000765485.1 Thalassobacter sp. 16PALIMAR09 | reverse complement strand
GATACCCACTCGTCGCAAGGTGAAGCCGGAGCTGGGCTTGGAGCCCAAGGAAAAATTCGAAACATCTCCAAATCCTGACGGCCCGAAACCTGCCGCCATCCGTGCCGGAACCAAGCAAGCGCAGATCATAGCGCTGCTGCAGCGGCCCGAGGGGGCGTCCATCGGCGAGATCGTCGAGGCGACGTCATGGCAAGCCCATACCGCGAGAGGCGTGATTTCCGGCGCGCTTAAGAAAAAGTTTGGCCTGACGATTACGTCTGAAAAACAAGCCGGGCGGGGGACCGTTTATAGGCAGCTTTGGTGTTGATCTGAGGCGGTTGATTTGAATGGTAGGCCAGTGACGGCCTTCGGTGCGTAATGTTAGTTCTTGTGCGCGGCATTGGTGCCCCAATATTGCTGAAGCCAATTCCCGAATAGAGCTCCAAGCCCTGCGCCGATCATTGCGCCGAGTGCGTCTGCAAACAGGTCAGCCCATTCTCTAGAGCGTCCAACATAGGGTTGAATGAGTTCGATCAGTCCGCCGTATACAACGACTGCGAGCGCAACAGGGATTATAAATCTGGGCCTTGCAAACGGCAGCGGAAAGGCAAGAGCCGCACAAGCCAGTACATGATAAAGCTTATCGGATCTGGGCATGTCGGGGCCTGAGATCGGTGCGAGTGTCAGCGCTGCCATGAGCCCCCCCAGTAAGAGGGTTATAGCCAGACTTATCCGGAATACATGTTGGTGGTTAAGATGAGCCAAGCGCAAAGTCCCCGTCGTTCAATGGTATGCGTGTCCAAGATGCGGGCGAGCTTGTCAATGAAATCACTGTTTAGAAACGGTTACTGCTCCTTTGGCGTGGGGGGCGATTTAATTAAGTCATTGGTGTACCAGATTAAAGCTTGGTGCGAGCGCAGAATTTCATAATCGCCTCTCTCATGGACTGGCGCCACGATTGCATCACTCGGCCAACCGCTGCGACTTGAGCGCCGCGAAGCTCTCCCCGCTGTCTGCCAAAACAGCCTCTTCACCAGTGAAGGCTTGCCAGCGCTCAATGGCGACGTCGACGTAAACCGGATTTAACTCGACGCCGTAGCAAATGCGCCCAGCGGTCTCCGCTGCGATGAGCGTGGTACCCGATCCCATGAAGGGCTCATAGATTGCTTGGCCGGGGCTTGAGTTGTTCAAGATTGGGCGGCGCATACATTCGACGGGCTTTTGCGTCCCGTGCACGGTCTCGGCGTCTTGGTCCTTATTAGCGATTTGCCAGAGCGTTGTCTGTTTGCGATCGCCAGCCCAATGGCCTTTGCCCTTGGCACGTACGGCATACCAGCAAGGCTCATGTTGCCAGTGGTAATCGCCGCGGCTGAGCACCAGTCGATCCTTAGCCCAGATGATCTGGGAGCGGATGACGAAGCCCTCGGCGGTCAAGCTGTCGGCCACAGTCGCTGCGTGCAGGGCGCCATGCCATATGTAGGCCACATCGCCCGGGAACAGCGACCAGGCCTCGCGCCAGTCAGCGCGGTCGTCGTTCAGGACCTTGCCTGTGCGTTTGGTCTTTGCGGCCCCAGCCTGGTTGCGCCAAGAGGGATCGTATTCCACGCCGTAGGGTGGATCGGTGACCATCAGTAGCGGTTTGACGCTGCCCAGAACGCGTCCAACCACATCGGCGCTGGTGCTGTCCCCACAGATCAGCCGATGCGACCCGAGTTGCCAAAGATCACCTGCCACTGACACCGGGGTGACCGGATGCTCTGGGATGTCATCCTCGCCATCCACCGCACCATCATCGCCCACCGTCTCTGGATCCTGTAGCAAAGCATCCAGATCCTCATCCGAGAAGCCCAACAGATCGAGGTCGAAGTCTTCCGCCAAGAGCCCTGCGATCTCGTCGCGCAGCATCGCCTCGTCCCATTCGCCAAGCTCGGTCAGCTTGTTGTCGGCAATCCGGTAGGCGCGACGCTCCGCTTCATCTAGATGGCCAAGCCTGATGACAGGGGCCTCGGTCAGGCCGAGCGCGCCGGCTGCCAGCACGCGCCCATGGCCCGCAATCAACTCGCCGTCATCCGCGACCAAGCAGGGAACGGTCCAGCCGAACTTCGCCATGCTGGCCGCAATCTTCGCAACCTGGGCCTCGCCATGGATCTTCGCGTTCTTGGCATAAGGGCGCAGCTTCTCGATCGGCCAGAGCTCGATCTGGCGCGGTGCAAAGACAAGATCCATGGGGCGGGACGCTCACTGGCTGCAGGCAAGGCGTGCTGAAGCCAGCTCCAAATGTATGGGCGTGTCAACGATCGCGGTGCCGGAAAAACAAAAGCGCCCACGAGGGTCTCCTCTGGGCGCAAATCTTCGATGGTTATTTGATAGGTCAAGGGGGCTAGAAATGTCAATCCGTTTTCTGTTTTGAAACAACGGCTTCTTAAAGTGGTGGGGTGGATTCTACCAAAGGTGGCTTCCTGGATTCCTCAAAGGAATCCACCTGAAAGGAGCTCCGCGTGCGTAACCCTTTGATAACGATGCAGGTTTTGACGCGCGGCTGACCCGCTGGATTCCAAGTGGATTCCCCGGTGAAAATCCAAGTCGCTAGGAAACTTGCGCGCTGAGTACGCCCGTATACAAAAAGGGCCAGGGAGGAACCATGGGAGGGGGGTCAGGCCCTCTCACCGTTGGTCTCGAGGTGGCAGGGTGCGATCAGGGAGGCGGCTGGGATTTTCCAACTGGTGTTGATCTTCTGGATCATGCGCAGCGTGAGCGGACGCTTGCGGTTCATAATCTCAGAGGCGCGAGACTTGCCGCCAACGAGCTCCGCCAGATCACTTTGCTTCTTCTTTTTGATGTCCATAAAAACCTTCAGCGTCTCGATCGGATCGAGCGCCTCGATGGGGTATTCACGGTTCTCATAGGCTTCGATGAGATCGGTCAGGATGTCGAAGCGATCGGCTTCTTCCGTTCCAGGCGCCGGCGGTGCATCGAAGTATTGCTCGATTTCCGCAAGCGCCCAATCCAGATCTTCATCGGTTCGAATGGCGCGGAGGTTCATACTCTTCGTCTCTGCTTTCGTTGAAACATATTCAATTGAGCATAACAGGGCCGGTGCTTGCACCCGATGTTCTTGTCACAGCGCTAGCGCCCTTTTGAGGTCGTCGTGTTCGAACGCACTCGCCATGCGCGTGATCTCGGCCGACCGGGCACCAACGGTTTTAGCGGTGTCGCGCCAGGCAGCTGTCACCGTGGCCACTTCTTTGATAATTGTACGGGCTTGCGGCAGCGTGAGAGCAAAATATTCCGCTGCAGCCTCGAGCAAGTCGATGGAGCAAGTGCCTTCGTCCAGATCTATGTTTGTCGTAAGCACGCGCGCCTTCAGATCTGCTGGAACAGGGTTGAGGTCATAAGCCGGCGAAAGCGACCACCCGGCCTTTCCTAGCCACAGAAAGCCGTGGTTGCGCAGATGATCATCGACATTGGAGATCAGAACATTGAATGCCACCCGCCGGTAAAGTGCGTGCGCGTCTTTTTTTCCCTGCGCGCCATGACGAGCAATGGCGTCCACTATCTCTGGATAGCTGCCGCCCTCGCCGTCCTTCGCACCCAGCATCGCCATTGCAGATAGGAAGGGTATGCGGCGCTCGCCGTCTCTATCAAAGCGCCGTGACAGCATGACGGCCTTGCCTGCTACCTCGATTAGCGCGTGCTGTGGCGTATCTATGCCTGCTTGCTTGGCTAACCGCAGTGCAATTTCTTCCCAGGTCTCGATGCTGTAATCGTCAGTTTCCTTTGGAAACTTCGCGATAGCGAGGCGGCCATGTTGATCGATGACTGAGGCTTTCGGCCGCGCGCCTCCGAGTGACGAGCCCGGAGCAAAAATCAGTTGGAGGTCTTCGTCTGTTTCTTCGTCGCGCAAGATGCGCTCGGTGATCTCAAGAAGGCGACCGAGCTCTATCAAGGCTGGCACGCCAGCACGGATCGGCGCTTCAAAGCGTTCTTCACCAACCCATCGGAAGCGAAGTGCACCTAGGCGCGTTTCGTCTGCGACGCCCAAAAGGTAATCGCTTTCAGTCAGAGTTCGGACGGCGCGGCCTTCGCGAGCGGCAATTCGGCGCTCAGCGCGCTGCATCAGGCGTCGCCCCCATGTATCCGGTGCTGAATCAGTGAGGGATCCAAAGCTTACAAGACCAGCAGGAGGAGCGAAGGTGCCGCGCGTCAGAGCGAGTGCCGGTTCCAATGAGAAGCGGTCGGAGTCGTTGAGCCAGCTGTTGTCATATTCGAACAGGATCGTTTCCGTGCCGCGAACACGGTTGCTGCGCGCTAATCCGATTGGTCGAGCGCGGCCTTGGAGGTCGATATGCACCTCGAAATCAGCCATCCTGAGACGACCTCGTTGGGCGTTTGAGATGAACATGCTTGGGCAGATCGGCGCTGGCCAGTGCTTGTCCGACGCTGTCATTGCTTATGTCGGCCACTTGCCCCAGACCTTCGAGTAAGCCGAGGGCCTGCAAGACGCCAGCGTAGATGCCTATGCTCACATTGGTGTCGCCAGCTTCGACCCGTTGCAGGGTAGATCGGGATGTGAACGCACGTTCTGCGACGACCGCCATAGGCAGCTTTCGGCGGCGTCTGGCATCCTGGATGTCTGCGCCGAGCTTCCGAAGGGCGCGGCGCACGGCCGCTGGAGGGGTATGTGGAGTGGGCATTTGTAACCTTAGCGCTTCATATTAAGGGTATATGTAGCACGAAGATTACAAGAATTCCAGCCCTGCTTTGGTTTCCCGGCGCTCGGTGGGTGAGTTGTCAACCATCCCAACTATCAGACGTGAAGGTAAAACCGCCCTTTGCCGCGCCGCATGACTGTAGTCAGCTCTGATGCCACGGTTTAGCCTTCGGCATCCCTTCCACCACCTCCACGTCTCGCAGCATTCCCCCAACCTGGAGCCCGTCTCGCACCCAGCCCAGCGCGAGCCACCACTCGCTATACGCCCGGCGCGCTGACTCAATCTGCCTTGCATCCGGCCGAAACATCACCGGACAGGCCCGCACCTCCACAGTCCGCCACTTCCCGCGCGATAGCACGCGCTCAGTGCCAACCACCACGGTCGTTGCATGATCCCCGTGCCGATTGCGCTTCATCTCAACCGGCACGCAGCGCGGCACCGCTCCTGGCATCCAGTCGGGCGTCAGCCCAGCTCGGGCGAGTTCGGCCACACGAATAGCCATGCGCTTGCCGCCGAGGTTGTCGGGCATCCCAGCCACGGTGGCAGCGATCACTTCGGCATCCTCGTGCGTGTAGGTGCCCATCTTGTACTGGCCGCCGTCGATTTTGCAGCCCAGCGCCGCCCGCTGCATGAGGACGTATTCGAGACCAAAGCCCAATCCCCGGCCACGCTCGGGGTCGGACGGTTCGGGTAGTTCCAGCTGCGCATGCTCAACGCGAAACGCCCACTCCAGCGCCTGCTGCACAGATATGACGCGCTTCGGCCGTCCGTGACCAGCTTGCCGTGGCGCGCCGTGCAATTTGCGATCGTGTTTCATCGGATACCTCGGTCGCGCAGACGCTCAACTGTCACGAGGCCCCGGGCCAGCATGGCATCGCGCATGGAGTTGGAGATCGCGCTGACGGGCAGGTAGCGATCGGAGTTGACCATCTCGGCGTAGAATACGGGCAAGTCGGTGATTGGTCGGGTTTCCGACTTTGCGGGCTTGCGGGCCTTACGCCGACCTCGGGATTTTTCATCCGCCTTGCGCTGGCCGGCACGCTGCATGATGCGATCCAGGCCCTTGGGGCCATCTGGCGGCTCGGGGTGTTCTTGGCGGGAAGCTTCCGCAGCCTCGAGGATCTCGGCCTCGGTCAACCCAAGATCAGTCTGCCAGCGCGTAACATGCTCTCGGGGTGGCCAACCCTGCCACCAGCCGGGGAGGGCGCCGTCTGGGTCAAAGCCTAGCGCCACCAGCAGCGATCCGAAAAACTCTTCATCGACGATTTCGCGCGCTTGCGCGTCCTCCTCCTCCTTTACTGGTTTACTTAAAGGTTCCCTTACAAGGTTAGTCTCCGAATTTCGGAGATGGCTTTGGTTATTTTTCGGAGATGGAACTGCCCCAAATTCGGAGTTGGCTTCGTCTCCGAATTCCGGACACGGTTCGGCGTCATTTTCCCAGTCTGTGCCTTGCTGCCCATCTCCGATTTCTGGAGATGGCTCTTGTGGGCCGGCTATTTCGAACCCCAAGATATAGCGTGTGGCTTGGCGGCGTTTGGTCCGATGATCCTGACATTGAATGCGTTGAATGAGCCCGAGCTCTTCCAGCTTCTTGAGGTGATCGTTGAGCGAGGAGATCGACATTTCCGCGTCCTCGGCCAGACGGACCTGTGTCGGGAAACAGCCAAAGTCTGGGTTGTGACGATCGCACAGATGCCAGAGGACGATCTTCGTCGCAGGCTTCAGCCCGCGCTGCTGGATGGCCCAGTTGGTTGCAGCATGGCTCATGGCGCGACCCTCCCAGATGGAGAGGCGATGCGCATCGTAAATCCATGATCCGCCAAGGCGCTTAGAGCGTCATCAAGCGATCGTACCAGCGCCCAGCCAAAGCCTTCGGCCAGCATCGCGTCACGAAACGCCTCCTGCGCTGGGCTCAGTCGTCCTTTGAGGGATTTCAGTTCGAGGAAAAGGACTTTGCCGTCACACAAAATGATCAGGTCGGCGAAGCCGGGATGGACGCCCATGCCAACGAGGATCGCTTGCCGCTTGGCCCCACGCGGGCCGGCTTCCGTCACCTCATTGGCACAGTGATGGATGATGGCGCCCTTGGGCAGGGCAAAGCGAAGCGCGGTCACGACGACGCGCTGCAGATCAGCTTCTGGAGTTCCGCGTCGCTTCATGAGCGGCCCTCCCGATCTGGTGCAGGAAGCTGCCCTGGCGATTTAGCGTCGAGTACGACAAGCAGGATGCGGGCATCCTCGCGCTCCTCGGGGGTTTCGCCGTGCTGAACCAAAACATTGCAGGCAAGACGCACAAGGTAGTCGGAATGGTGAACCATATCGGCGACCACCATGCGCGCCTCGCGCCGGCGCTCCTCAATCCACTCTTGGCGGACGCGGTCCCGGGCGCCGGGCTTGCGGAAGGGAAGGGGGAGGCTCATCGGCGTGACCCCGCACGACGTGGCGCAGGGGCTTCCTGCAGCATTAGCCATTCCTGCACGGCATCTCGGCGATAATAGATCTTGCGTCCGGCGCGCACGCAGGGCGGGCCGAAGCGGATCTTTTCCCAACGGTGCAGGGTTTCAACGGTGACCCCAAGCTCAAGGGCGAGGTCGAGGCGGCTGATCCAACCGCTCATCAGGCGCTGAGGGTTACTGGATCGGGGGGCAGTTCCAATATCTGGCATCTGGGTTCTCCTGAGTTTGGCCCGACGCGGGCAGGGTTCAGGGCTTCAGAAGCGCAGACGGAAAAGGGTGGCGGGAAGGCGGAGACCGGCGGTGATGCGCCAAATGGCTGCCGGTCATTGATATCATTGATATTTTGCGGTTTTGGTCCGAATGGCGGGCACAGCCAAGGGTGTCGAAAAGTCTATGCAAACTGCCTGGTGCAGAGTCTCGGCGACCCAAAACTGGCCAATTTACAAGATTTCGCCGTGTTTCAGCGGGTTTCACGGGCGCTCAGACGCATTCGCCCAACCGGCAAGGGGTCCGGACCCTTGCCGGTTATTGATTTTAAACGAAATTTACAAAATTAGGCCCTGTTCTACGAGCGAGAAGCCCTCTGGCGCGCGCTTTAGGCCGCGGACCATACTCCGCTGGCTGGCAGATTCGCCCAACGCCATGAAAGCCGCCGGGCATTTTCTCCCATGTTTTCAATGACCGGCAGAGTTTTGGCGCATCACCGCCGGTCTCCGCCTACATGCCACCCAAAGCCCCATGCTTCGCTTGATAAGCCTGCGCATCTACGCCTGTGTAATGCGCATGAAGGAGGTGTGAATATGGTCAACCGATTGCGATTAAATGATAAAACTGTGCGCGAGCAGATCCCGGAAGAGGATCGGGCCTATCAGGTTTTCGATACCGAGATACGTGGGCTTTCCATCCGTGTGATGCCCTCGGGCGAGCGGTCTTTTGTGATGGATTACCGCTTTGCCGGACGGCAGCGCCGCATGGCGATCGGGCGCTGGCCCGAATGGAGCGTCACCGCTGCCCGAGAACGAGCCCGAGACCTGCGCCGCCTGATCGATGAGGGCACAGATCCGATGGAGGAGCGCGACACGCTGCGTGAGGCGCCCCGCTTCAACGACATGATCGAGCGGTATTTGATCGAGCATGCCTCAACGCTGACGCCTTTGAGCGCGTCCGATCATAAATCTTTCCTGACCAAGCTGGTCGCACCGCATTGGGGCAACAAGCTGGTAACCGAAATCACGCCGCACGATGTGACAAAGCTTTTGAACCTGATTGCGGAGGGCAGGGCGCGGCCGTCGAAGGCAAAGCCGAACAATCGCGCGCGCAAGCTGCAGGGGCGCAAGCCCACGCCGGTGCGCGCCAACCGCGTTGGCGAAGTACTTCGGAAGATGTTCAACCTTGCCATCCAATGGGGCTGGCGCACGGACAATCCGGCCGCCGGTTTCAAGAAACGCGTAGAGACGGCGCGGGAGCGCTTCCTCTCCCATGAAGAAATCGGACGGCTGGCCGAAGTGCTGGATGCGGCCGAAGATCAGCGGGCTGCAGGCATCATCCGCATCTGCATGCTGACCGGGGCGCGGGTCGGGGAGGTGCGTCAGGCGCAGTTTGAGCAATTCAATCTAGAGCTTGGGATTTGGTCGAAGCCTGCTGCCACCACTAAGCAGCGCAAAATCCACCGAGTGCCGATCTCAGCCGATGTGGCGGCGATCGTGCGCCAGCGGGCGCTCGTGGTGCCCAAGGGCAACCCGTGGCTTTTCCCGGGCGATGTGCCGGGCCAGCCCGTCAAGGAAATCCGCCGGTTTTGGGTGAAGGTGCAGCGCGAGGCGGACCTACCGGATGTGCGCATCCATGACCTGCGTCATACATTTGCCTCGCTCTTGGTCAGCGGGGGCGCTTCGCTGGAAATGATCGGGAAGCTTCTGGGGCACAGTCAAATGCAGACGACCCTGCGCTATGCGCATCTGATGGACTCGCCTCTGCGTGCCGGGGTAGATGCCGTGGCCGGCATGTTCCGGCCACGGCCGAAGATTGTGCATGACGCAGATGCCGAGCAAGAGGCAAAGCGGGCCTGAGAACAGGGCCGGTCTACTTCTCGCCGCGGAGCGCGCGCCAGAAGGGCCGCAGACGGCGCCGAATGGTGCTCTCATCGGGGATCTCGCCGTTCTCGGCAACATCGGCAAACCAGTCCTGAAGATAACCGATCAGTTCTGCCTGGGTCTCCGGAATGCCATGTTCGTGGACGCGCTTCAGCAGGGCCACATACATGCCCTCCCAGTCGTAGGGCGAGAGCGCGCCCGTGCCGCCGCCGATGCGGCGCAGCAGGTCATATTCGTCTTCGAACCTCAGGACGTCCTGACCGGTGATCAAGAGATCGGCGATCGAGACTTCGACCCCGTCGGCAGGTTCGGTGACATAGCACCAGTCTTGCGCATTCTCCGGCTTGATCCGTTGCAGCTTGATGACCGTGGGGCCGGTGCCCGCGCGGCGAAAGAGGGGCAGCATGTCCATCGGCGAGATCGTGATCTTGCCGGAGACCTTTTCGTCGCCGCAGATCGCGAGAGAAACCCCCGTGACGATGTCTAGCTTTCCTTCGGTGGCCCAGCCGCCAATATCGGCGATGGTGCAGCCCCATCGGGACGCGGTTTCGTGCAGGGTGAAGAATGCTCTTTGAGGTAGTGCCATGCGGGCTCCAGTTCTGATGTCGAGGTAAGACAGCGGGCGGCCTCGCGCGTGGCAAAAGCCGCCCAATCGGCAGCGAGGCAGAAACTCCGGGGTGCAGGCCGCATGAAGCTGCACCCCCGCACTCACGATCATGCGGTGACTGCCAAATTCTCCAATCGATCGGCATCCTTAGGACGAATCGTCCTCTCTCGGGTTATAACCCATTCACTACGTCAATAACTGTCGGGGATACGCGCCATGTCGTTCCAAAAGGCACAAGACCTGTTGAAGCTCGCGGGCATGTCCGCCAGCCGGCACGGCGGCATCACCGTGAAAGAAGTTGCCGAAGAGTTCAGCGTCAACGAGCGGACCGCCCAGCGCATGATTGCTGCCCTGAAAGATGTCTTCCCAAGCATCTCCCATCAGACGGACAGCGAGCGCCGCCGACGGTGGAAGCTGCGCGACACCAGCATGCTCGGCATGCAGGGGCTTTACCGCCGCGAACTCGTCGCGCTCGAGGCCAGTATCACGCGGGCTGAGCGGGAGGGTGCGGATATGGAGGTGGATGCGCTACGGTCACTGCGGGACCGCTTGGTGGCAACCTTGCCGTCAGCGCAGGCCCGAAGCATGGAGGTGGATGCTGAGACTATCCTCGAGGCCAAAGGCTATGCCTGTCGCCCAGGCCCTAAGGTCAAAACCTCTCCATCTGTGCTGAACGTCGTTTCGGCTGCCCTCAGAGGGCCGTTCCGGCTCATCATCCGATACCAGGGGGCGCAGGATGCCAAACCGCGTAAGCGCGTGATCGAGCCCTATGGGATCCTGCTCGGCACACGGCATTACTTGATTGCCCGTGATACGGCCAAGGATCACAATCTGCGCCGCTTCCGCATAGATCGCATCGAAAAGGCCGAGATCACCAATGACTGGTTCGAAAAGGACAGGGACTTCGATCTCGAGGCCTATGCCGCCCGATCGTTCGGGTCGTTTCACTCGGACGACGAGTTCAGCCGGGTTGTATGGCGGTTCAGCCCAGCCGCCGCGCCGACGGCGCGGGAGTTTGAGTTTCATCCCAAGCAAGACATGATCGACTTGGAGGATGGCGGGTTGCTGGTCAGCTTCGAGGCCAGCGGGTTGGTCGAGATGGCGTGGCATCTGGCGAAATGGGGAAAGAACGTTGAAGTGTTGCAACCATCTGTTCTGCGGCAGATGGTGGCTGGATTTCAGGATGCGCGAACAACCGTCCTGCCCTAAAAAATTGGATTATCCTGGTGCAGCAGGACCTTTGATTTTTCAACCATAGAGGGGATACAAAATGCTGATGGGAAAAAATTTTGCTGAGATAGATGGGGCAACCATTCATTCTCTAGTTTCAGCAGGAGTGCCTGAAAGCGTTCACTTGGATTTCAAACGAGATACCTATGGAAACTCTGATGCTGACAAAAAAGAGTTTTTGAAAGACATTTCAGCATTTGCGAACACGCTTGGTGGGTTCCTATTGATCGGCGTCGATGAGATGGAAGGTGCTGCATCGGCCATTGTACCTTGTTGTTCAGATGTTGATCAGGAGCTTCTTCGGCTCGAAAGTATCGCTCGCACAGGTGTTGAGCCGAAGCTTTTAGGTTTACGCATTAAACGTATTGATGTCTCAGGCGGTAGTGTGATCGTTGTCCATGTCCCTCGAAGCTTCAATCCTCCGCATCGAATAATTTTCAAGAACTCGAACCGCTACTTCGCGCGACATTCAGGAGGTGCATACGAGTTATCTTTAGAAGAACTTCGGATGCTTTTTGGCGAGCAGCGCAGTCTGGAAGAACGCGCCAAGAGATTCATAGGCGAAAGGTTCCTCCGCTTGGAAGGCAACGATGGAGTGATGCCAATGCCCATCGAAAAGGGTTTAATGGTTGTGAATATAGTTCCCCTTCCAGACTTCGGAGCAAACCGTCGAATAGAGTTGTCGGCGATCACTGCGCAGCCACAAAACTTCTTTCCTCTAGGAAGTTCTGGGCATTCTTGGCGCGTCAATTTGGAAGGATTTTGCGTTTACCGGAATGACGGACACGGCCAATGCCATGGCTACACGCAAGTTTTTCGTGATGGCTCATTAGAAGCTACTAGCACAAGCATGTTTCCAGAATATGACGGGGTTCGAAGCCTTCCTTCTCGAGCTTTCCCACCAAAGATCTTCTTGGCCCTGAAATCATATTTGAGGGGGCTTCGTGCTCTAGATGTATCACCGCCATTTCTATTGCAAATTTCTGCTACTGGAATAGCCGGTGTAAAGCTGGCTATGGACGCTTGGCATTTTGATCCACCAGCGCCCTATGATCGCGAAGCGTTACACTTACCACCCAGCATGATTACAGAGTATGATCCCGATGATAACTATGAAGCCGTTGTGTCAGAACAAATGCACTCGCTTTGGAACGCTTTTGGTTTTGAGCGGTGTTCGTACTTTGACAGCAACGGGCGTTGGATAGACAATTAATTGGGCTGCCCTAGATGTCCATTTTCAGCTTAATGCAAAACGTAATAAGTTGATCGTGTTCTCATCGGGCAGTTCAAAACCTTAACAGGATTTGGAAGTGGTGTCAGGTATTAGGCTGATTGTTCCAAGGTTAAATCACAACAGTCCATGTCAACGCCATGTCAACGAGCGTACGTCATTTTTTGAGTGTGAGGCACGGTGGATGTGGGCCAATGTCAGCGAGTTTCAGGGGTGGAAATTTGTGAATTCAAAGGCTTGCCGTCTATGTCTTTGAAATTTATAAGTTATTGGATTCGTTGAATAATGGGCTCATAACCTGAAGGTCGTAGGTTCAAATCCTACTCCCGCAACCAAATCTATACATGATATCAAACGCTTAGTTCCCTAGTGAAACACTTGGGAATTGCGTGTGCCCGTTTACGTCAACACCACGTCAACAAATTAGCAGTCCCACATTAAAACCATCATCAGCTTACAAGATGGGCTGACAGGCAAAGCTGAGATGCCGAAACTGGCCCCGTCGCGGTTTCGTGGGGCTCCAAGTGTTCGACCCTGCGGTCGAAATCGGCAAGGCCACATTGACTATGTCCGAAGCCAGCTCCACATCCCGGAGTGTACTTGTCATGTCTTGAAACAGCATGAAACCGTGACAGTTCCGTACTTGTTGTTTCCTAATGTCAAATACGATCATTGTATTTTCAGCAGAAAACGTTCAGTTGTCCTTTTTTTGAAAGATCAATGACATTGCGCCAAGTCCGGTTGATACGAGAACGAGCAGCAATGAAACCGCATTTAAGACAGGCGAGGAACCCTGCTTGAGCTTGTCAAACATCGCGATCGTTAAAGGTGAGTCTGATCCGACAAGCATTAGAGTCGTATTGAAATTCTCAAAACTCATGAGTACTGCAACCACAGCTGCAGCAAGAATGGCAGGAAAAAGGAAGGGTAGGGTGATCTGACGAATAGCCCCAAACTTACTCGCACCAAGATTGAGAGCGGCTTCCTCAAGCGCCGGGTCAAATTTTTGTAAACGGGCAGAAATGACCAAAGTGGCAAATGTGGTGATGAATGAAAACTGCCCAAGGATGACGAGAGAGAGCCCCGGGCGGAGTTGATCCAACCACAGCCCTGTCGCATCCTCAAGAGTGTTAGCGATATTGCTGGAAAAGACCAGAATTGAGATCCCTAGGATAACTCCCGGAATGATCAGGGGTAAAAGCATCACGATGTAGAGGAACCCTTTCCCCCTAAAATTGTGTCTGACGAAAAGAAACGCGTTGCAGGTGCCGACCGCGACGGCGAGACCCGCGACCCATACTGCAACGAATGCGGATGTTCCTATCGCGCGCAAGATGGATCGTTCATGGAAGACGCCGATGAATGGAGCTTCTGTTCCAAAGAACCACGCAGTGGTAAAGCCTTCCCATGGTAACGAGGGGAAGACGCTATTGTTAAAGGCGAACACGCAGACAACTGTGAGTGGCAGCGCAAGATAGGTAAAGAATAACGCGACATACGCACGGTAGCACCATTTTGCAAAGCTGCGTTGAGGAACTGTAGGTATCATGTGCGCCCCATCGTGGCTGACAAGGATTGGCCGGAAATGCGCAACCCAAGATAAACGACCAGAGATGACAAGATCAGCAAAAGAAAACCAAATGCAGATCCTAGCTCCCAGTTAAACCGGGTGATGAACTGGCTATAAATCATGCCGGTGAACCAGAGACTGTCCTTTCCACCCAACAAAACGGGTGTCAGATAGTTCCCAAGGCTCAGCATGAAGACCACGATGCAGCCAGACACAATACCGGGCATGGCATGCGGAATGACGATTTCATGCATGATCGATTGGGTGCTGCCGCCTAAGTCATAACCAGCTTCAATGAGGCTATCGTCGAGGCTATCAAGCGTGGTCACGAGAGGGACCACCATGAAAAGAATGGATGTGTAGACAAGCCCAACCATTATGGCCGCATCGTTGTACAACAACTCTACCGGGCCGCTGACAACCCCCAGCGCCTGCAAGCCATTCGAGATGACACCTGTTTCGCGCAAAAGGATCATCCATCCGAATGTGCGTACCAGTTCAGAGACCCAAAAGGGGATCATGCACATCAAGAATAACGTCGCTTTGGTCCGTCCTTTGGTGAGCTTTGCGATGTAGTAGGCAATTGGAAAACCAAGAAGAAGCGTGAGGGCCGTCGCCACGATTGACATGATCGCTGTCCGGGCAAAAGTGTGCCAGAACAATGGTTCTTCAAAAAACTTGGCGTAGTTACCTAATCCGATTGTATACTCACGAGGCCCGATTTTTTCAGTGATCGATACAATGAATAACCCCATGTGCGGCAGTATTATTAATACCACCAGCCATAAAAGGATCGGCGCCAGCAGAAGGTACAAGCCCAGTCTGGAGGTATCGCTGCTCATCTCTGGTCCTCCAGGGGATACATACGCGCCATGTTCGGTTGCCATCTGGTGAAAACCGTTTGGCCCTTCGTAAGCTCAGACAAAGCCCCTGTTTGTGATAGCGCAACAGTGACCACCATACCCGTCGAGGCGTCTTGGATTGTCGCAACAGAGTTGGCGCCGTTAAAAAGTACCGATGTGATGACACCGGTGCTCACGTTCGCGCCATTGTTTGTTGCTGGCGCCTCCTGAAGCAATTCAATCGCCTCGGGGCGTAAGAATACTTCCACTCGAGAGCCGTTCGTCACATCCGAAGATCCGGCATCGATGTAAATTTCGTGACCCTGATCTGTCGCCAGCTTGACGGCTTGACCATTCGTCATTGCGACTGTTGCTGTGAACTTGTTCGCCTCACCAACAAAGCCTGCCACAAATGGTGTGACAGGGTTGTGGTAGATGTCTTGCGGGGCGCCGATCTGCTCAAAACACCCTTTGTTCATAACGGCTATATTGTCACTCATGACCAATGCTTCCGATTGATCATGCGTGATGTATACAAACGTCGTGTTAAATTCTGCCTGAAGTGATTTAAGCTCCACCTTCATGTGTTCTCGGAGTTTGAGATCCAAGGCACCAAGTGGCTCATCCAAAAGCAAAACGTCAGGTTCCAAGACCATGCAGCGGGCGATGGCAACACGCTGCTTTTGCCCGCCTGATAGTTGATCGATACGACGTTTGGATATGCCCGGAAGGCCCACGCGTTCCAGAACTTCGCCCACGCGCCGTGTGATTTCGTGTCGTGCTACGCCGCGCTGTCGTAATCCGAACCCGACGTTGTCACCTATATTCATCGTTGGAAACAGCGCGAGGTGCTGGAAAACCATAGATACGGGGCGACGGTTGGGGGGCACGCCATTCATTGACTTGCCTTTGATCAATAACTCGCCTGATGAGGGGTGCTGAAAGCCCGCGATCATCCGCAAAAGCGTAGTTTTTCCGCAACCAGACGGGCCAAGGATTGAAAAGAATGACCCCTGAGGGACCTCAAAACTGACCTCATCCACGGCACGGAAATCGTCAAAATGTTTGGTAATGGCATTGCAGACCAAATCAGGCTGGGCACGGGTCAAGGGCTTTTCTTTCTGGTAGAAGAGAAGGGGGCACAAACGCGCCCCCTTTTGGTCGATACGTTGAGCGACTTATTTCGCCGCATTGATCCGGTCGAGTGTCGCGCCTTCGAGGGCCTCTAGGCCAGCAGGTACTGGAGGATACCATTTGATGTTATCAATCGCGGCTTGATCGTAGGATCCTTGGAAACGGGCTTTTAGCTCACCACTGACAGCAGTTTCACCGTTCACTGCGGCTGTAAAGTTGCCTGCTTGGTTGGTAATCATCGAGGCGATCTCGGGGCGCATGACGAAGTTGATCCAGTCATAGGCTGCGTCATCGGCACGTCCCCGGGCTGGCAGTACAAAGGTATCAATCCAGCCCAACGCACCGGCTTTGGGGGCAACAAACGTGATATCTGGGTTGTCAGCGTTTAGCTGCCAGCCGCCTGTATCCCATGCCATTGACGCGACAACTTCTCCGGACCGCAGCAGGTTTTTGATTTCATCACCGCCAGACCAATAGGTTTTGACGTTCGCTTTACACTCGGTCAGCTTATTCTCAACTTGGTTGAGAATGCCTTGATAGGCATCTGCATCGCCGTATGCGGCAAACGGATCAAGTCCCATAGAATAGGCAAAGCCAATCAATGTGGGGCGCTTGAGGCGATACGAGACTTTGCCTGCATGAGCGTCTGAACACAGGTCCGTATAGTCCTGCACATCGTCGGCCATTGCGGTGTTCACAACAAGACCGCTCGTACCCCAGACATGTGGTAGGCCGTAAACTTCACCCTCAAAAGTAGTGTTATCGGCTGTCGCGCTCAGCATGGATGGGATGAACTGCGACGTGTCGATCTTGGACATGTCCATAGGCTTATAGATGCCGAACTCTTCCTGAGCGCTGGTGATCCGGTCCTGGCTTGGCTGTGCCAAGTCAAAGCCGCCGCCATTAGTTGCGCGCAGCTTAGCGATCATTTCTTCGTTGTTCGACGTTGTGACTTCGACAGTGTGGCCTGTTTCAGCTTCAAATTTTGCGATGACGTCCTCGGGCGCATACCCGCCCCATGTCAGTAGCCGGAGTGTATCAGCGTTCGCAAACGACGCGCTTAACGCCGTTGCCGTGAGAAGTGATGCGATAAATGTGGTCTTCATAGGAGTTCTCCGTGTCGTGATTTGTCCCCTGTTGGCGCATGTAGGGCAGGGGTTTTTAATCTTGGTGTTAGCGCGCCGTTGCTACGTTTGACGGTGTATTGTTTCGGTCATGTGAATTTTCGGAACAGTTTTGTCTGGTCGAACATGTCTTCCAGTGTTTCCATTCTATCTTTGGTATCGCCCCAGGTCAGACCCTGAACCGTCGAGATCATCGTTTCCAACAGTAACAAGGGTGTGGCGGCAGAATCCCAGGCAGATGGGGCTATGATCCGGCTGCTAAAGCTTACTTCCGCAAACTGGTGCACCGGTGACCGCCATTGATCCGTAAACAGGATCACACGTGCTCCCTTGGCGTGCGCGAGCTCGGCCAGCTTTAGGGTATTGTTCTCATACCGGCGCATGTCGAAAACGATAAAAACGTCGTCTTTTTTCACATCCAACAGATAATGTGGCCACGCATTTGAGGTCGACTGGATGTGCGTTATCCTACCGCGGATGACCTGCATGTGCAGGAATAAATACTCCGCAAGTGTGTGTGTGATCCGTCCGCCAACGATATACAGATGGTGGTCTGTGTCTGCCACGATTTCACAAGCGCGATCAAATTCGCTGGGGTCAATTTGACCCAAGGTGTGGCGAATGTTGTCGATCACCGCTTCCGTGAACCGGTTCAAAAGATGCTCCGATGGCGCGGCGTCAGTCCAAGTTTCGTGCTTGGCGATTGGGTTTTTCGCCTTGGCCTTCAGTTCCTCACGCAGTTCCGCCTGGAATTCAGGATACCCGCTAAACCCAAGTTTTTGCACCATTCGTGCAACCGTAGGAACAGAGACTTCAGCATCCTTGGCCAAGGCGCTCAATGGTCCCAGCCCTGAGGCTGGGTAGTTTTCAAGGATAGAATGAGCAAGCTGCCGCTCAGCGCGCGTCAGATCATCCAGTTGCTTTTGGATGCGATCAGAAATGGTGAGCGTTGCCGGGCTCATGGTGCTTGCCTCGTTTTTGTTCAAAAAAATATCACTATCCGGATGTGTGATATTTATTTCACAATATCTTGTTGACAGAATGTCGGTTTGGCAAGAACTTTAATTCAACAGGAGGGCACCATGGGGCCGACAGACCGCAACCACACACAAGACCACGTCATAATCCGCAATGCGGAAGGTGGCTCTAACATCGTGCTCGTGTGTGAACATGCCTCTGCGCACATCCCCAAGGAGTATGACGGTCTGGGACTTTCACCAAGTGATCGAACCAGTCACGCTGTCTGGGATCCGGGTGCTATGGCGCTGGCAGAAGAACTCTCAAATTGGTTGCAAGCACCCCTCGTTGCCAGTGGCGTGTCGCGATTGATTTATGATTGTAACCGTCCGCCAAACTCACCAAGTGCGATGCCTGCACGGAGCGAAGTCATCAATGTTCCCGGAAATACAGCCTTAAGTCAGGCAGAACGTGACGCGCGTGTCGCGACTTTCTATGCGCCGTTTTATGGCGCACTCCGCGAGGCAATAGAACGTGTCGATGCGCCAATCCTTGTGACAGTTCATAGCTACACTCCAGTGTTTCATGGCCAAACGCGCGCGGTGGAGATTGGGATTTTGCACGACAGTGATACCCGGCTGGCTGATGCCATGCTGGCTCTTTCCCACCAACATACATCCGCCAATGTGCAACGCAACGCGCCCTATGGGCCTGAGGACGGCGTAACACATACGCTCAAGGAGCATGGCGTCGCGCATGGCCACCTCAACGTGATGCTTGAAGTTCGAAATGACCTTCTTGAGACCGCCGCGCAACAAAGCGAAATGGCTCAAATGATTTCGGGCTGGTTGATGGCCGCGGTTTCACACCTACGCGTTCAGGGAGACTTAAATTGTCAGGCTTGATGCGCGGTTATATCCGTTTCGTGGATGCGGTGAATTACAGTGTCGGCAGAGTGATCATGTACGGCATTTTCGTACTGATGGGTATTTTGCTATGGTCTTCAATCAGTAAGACTTTCTTTCTCCCATCACTCTGGACGCTTGAAATGGCCCAGTTTGTTATGGTCGCATACTACATTCTTGGCGGACCGTATTCGATCCAAATGGGATCGAATGTGCGCATGGATCTTTTGTACGGTGAATGGTCAACGCGCAAGAAGGCCCAGTTTGATGTGCTGACGGTCTTGTTTCTCATTTTCTATCTTTGTGTGCTTTTGTACGGCGCAGTCAGCTCAACCGCTTACTCGCTTGGATACTGGGGCAGTGAGCCGTTCTCTTTCTTGGGCGGTGTTGTCATCGGGACTGAGGAAGTCGGGCGGATGGAACGATCGTCCTCTGCGTGGCGGCCATATCTGTGGCCCGTAAAATCAGTGATGATCTTGGGAATGTTCTTGATGCTCCTGCAATGCATCTCAGATTTATTGAAAGACGTTCTGCGCCTACGCGGAGAGGAATTCGCTTAATGTCGTATGAGTTGATCGCTGTACTGATGTTTTCATCAATGATGTTGATGCTCATTACGGGCCAACGTGTTTTTGGTGCGATCGGCTTTATTGCTGTTGTCGCCGCTCTGCTGCTGTGGGGCGACCGGGGTGGGTTCGATTTGGGCTTCTCGGCGGCAATGAAGTTGATGAAATGGTACCCACTTCTGACACTGCCTATGTTTATTTTCATGGGCTACGTGCTGTCCGAAAGCAAAATCGCGGATGATCTTTATCGCATGTTCCATGTGTGGATGGGTGGCCTTCGTGGAGGGCTTGCGATTGGTACTATCGGGCTAATGGTGCTGATTTCTGCGATGAATGGCTTGAGCGTCGCGGGCATGGCAATTGGATCTACAATCGCACTGCCCGAGTTGCTGAAACGCGGATACGACAAACGCATGGTCACCGGTGTGGTGCAGGCAGGGTCAAGCCTTGGCATTCTTGTGCCGCCCTCTGTTGTGCTTGTTCTTTACGCGATGATTGCTCGGCAACCCGTGGGTCAGCTTTGGCTGGCCGGCGTTATTCCAGGCCTGATGATGGCCTGCCTTTTTGTAATTTATATTGTCGTACGGTGTCGGATTAACCCGGTTCTAGGCCCGGTCCTGGCTGCCGAAGAACGCAATCTTCCACGGGCCGAAAAACTTCGGCTTTTACGTGCCGGTTTTCTGCCCGTTATCATTTTCGCCGTAATGATGGTGCCCTTCGTGAAGGGCTGGACCTCTCTGGTGGAAAGCTCGGCACTTGGCGCAATCGCAGCCTTTGTCGCGGCTGTCCTTAAAGGGCGCATGACTAAAGAGGTGTTTGAGAATTCAGTTCGCAACACCCTCGGAGTCACGTGCATGTTCATGTGGATTATTTTGGCGGCTCTTGCTTTTGGTGCGGTGTTTGATGGGCTGGGCGCGGTCAAGGCGATCGAAGGTCTGTTCACCGAAAAGCTGAACTTGAACCCGTGGACGATCCTCATTCTTATGCAGCTAAGTTTTCTGCTAATGGGTACTTTCCTCGACGATACAGCTATGTTGGTCATCGTTGCCCCCCTCTATGTGCCACTGGTGGGTGCGTTGGGGTTCGACCTGATTTGGTACGGAATTCTGTACACGATCACGACCCAGATCGCCTACATGACGCCGCCCTTCGGGTATAACCTCTTCCTGATGCGCGCGATGGCACCACCCCAGATCACGCTGCGCGACATCTATGCCTCCATTCTACCCTTCGTTGGGATCATGGTGCTGGCCCTTGTTCTTGTCATGGTCTTTCCGAACATTGCGCTCTGGCTCCCGGAGTACGTTTACAACAAACCATAAAAGAGCCTCGTAAAAAGTGGCCTAAACACCAACCAAGGAGAGAAAAATTGACATCTAGACGTAAGTTTATCCAAGGTGCCGCGCTTGCGGGGCCGGCCGCGTTGGCCACGCCTGCGCTCGCACAAAATACAATCCGGTGGCGGATGCAGACCTACGCGGGCGCTTCACTCGCGGCTGAAGTCATCGTGCCAGCCATTGAAATGTTCAACAAGATCGCAGGCGACCGCATGCAGATCGAGCTGTTCTTTGCAGATCAGCTGGTTCCGACAGGCGAGCTGTTTCAGGCCATGCAACGGGGAACAATTGATGCCGTCCAGTCTGATGACGATAGCATGGCGTCTCCGACGGAAGTGACCGTTTTTGGTGGCTACTTCCCGTTTGGTTCGCGGTATTCGTTGGACGTGCCTGTCCTGTTTAACCAATACGGACTGAACGAAATCTGGGACGAAGAGTATTCCAAAGTTGGCGTGAAACACATTTCTGCCGGCGCATGGGATCCCTGCCATTTCGCAACCAAAGACCCGATCCGTTCGTTGGAAGACCTAAAGGGCAAGCGGGTTTTCACGTTCCCAACTGCAGGGCGTTTCCTGACACAATTTGGCGTGGTTCCAGTCAACCTGCCATGGGAAGACATCGAAGTCGCGATGCAAACCGGGGAACTCGACGGGATCGCATGGTCCGGTATCACCGAGGATTACACCGTCGGCTGGGCAGACGTGACAAACTACTTTCTCACCAACAACATCTCGGGCGCATGGGCCGGATCGTTTTTTGCCAACATGGAGCGCTGGAACGAACTGCCCGAAGATCTGCAGACGTTGTTCCGGGTCTGCTGTGACCAATCACACTACTATCGCCAGTGGTGGTATTGGGGCGGTGAAGCCAACTTGCGCGTTAACGGTAGCAAATTGGAACTCACCACAATTCCCGATGAGGAATGGGCAACCGTCGAAGCCGCCGCTCAGGTATTTTGGGAAGAGATCGCCGCCGAAAGCGAAACCAAGCGCCGCGTGGTCGATATCTTCAAGAAATACAACGAAGACATGGTCAAAGCGGGTCGCCCCTACCGCTACGGTTAAAAGACAAAATAAGGCGGAGTTTACGCTCCGCCTTACGCCACTCCCTGATATTCACCGACGGATACCAAACGTCAAACAAGCGGATGACCTATGCCCGGCACTCTTACCTTCGAAGCCCTCAAAGCCGCCGTTCAGGACGGATCGATCGATACCGTTTTGGTCTGTTTCGTCGACATGCAAGGCCGCTTGATGGGCAAGCGTTTTCACGGTGTTAATTTCGTGGAAACCTCCTATCGAGAAACACATTGCTGCAATTACTTGCTGGCAACCGATCTCGAAATGGCGACCCCTCATGGGTATGCGTCTACGTCATGGGAAACCGGGTATGGTGACTATGTCATGCAACCCGATCTCAGCACAATTCGTCCCGTACCTTGGCTGGCAGGCACCGCGATGGTATTGTGCGATGTTTTGGATCACCATACCCACGAACCCGTGCCACATAGCCCGCGGGCCATGTTGAAAAAGCAAGTTGCTCGGCTAGAGGCCTTGGGTTTTGATGCAATGATGGCGACCGAGCTTGAATTCTTTTTGTTTGAAAAGAGCCTCGATGACATTCGCAAAAGCGGATTTAGCTCTCTAGATCCGATCAGTGGCTACAATGAAGATTACCACATTTTTCAAACCACTAAAGAAGAAGGGGTAATGCGCCCCATCCGCAATCACCTGTTCGCTGCGGGCCTACCCATTGAAAATACCAAGGGAGAAGCTGAAGCGGGACAGGCAGAGCTGAATATCCGGTATTCTCCTGCTTTGGATTGCGCAGATCACCATTCGATCGCCAAACACGCGATTAAAGAAATCGCGTGGCAAAATGGCAGAGCAGCATCGTTTCTTCCCAAGTGGCACCATACGCGCGTGGGCTCTTCCAGCCATGTGCATCAATCGCTTTGGCAGCATGGTGAACCCGCCTTTTTTGATCCCGATCGCAAGTACGGCATGTCAGAAGTGATGGAACACTACATGGCTGGCCTTATCGCGTACGCGGGCGACTACGTCTATTTCTTGGCTCCTTATATCAACAGCTACAAACGCTTTGCTAAGGGGACGTTCGCCCCGACAAAGGCCGTTTGGTCAGTCGACAATCGCACGGCGGGATTCCGTCTGTGCGGAGAGGGGACAAAAGGCGTGCGGGTCGAATGCCGGATCGGCGGTTCGGACCTTAATCCCTACTTGGCTCAGACCGTCATGCTTGCTGCTGGGATCAAGGGGCTAGAGGACAAGATGACGTTGGCGGCCGCCACGACTGGCGATGTCTATGAGGACGCAAAAGCCTCCGACATCCCACAGACACTGCGCTCGGCGACGGACTCGTTGCGAAACTCCGACTTTCTACGCGAAGCCCTCGGCGATGATGTGGTCAACCACTACACCCGCGCGGCGGAATGGGAACAAGAAGAATTTGACCGCGTTGTGACCGATTGGGAAATCGCACGCGGATTTGAAAGGGCTTAAAGATTATGACAATCCAGTGTATTTCTCCGATTGACGGGTCGGTATATGTACGCCGTGAAACTCTCAACCGCGCACAAGCCGATGCGGCAGTGGGTCGGGCTCAGGCCGCTCAAAAGGAGTGGGCCAATCGCCCGCTAGCAGAGCGGATAGCCCTTGTGCAGGCCGGCGTTACCGCTGTGGGCGCTATGAATGATGAAATCGTTCCAGAGCTCGCTCATCAGATGGGGCGCCCGGTTCGATATGGCGGTGAGTTCGGCGGATTTGATGAGCGTGCAAGGTATATGGCCAGCATCGCGGATGAGGCTCTCGCTCCGATTGAAGTTGAGGATAGTGGTGCATTCCGCCGGGTTATCAAACGCGTGCCGCATGGGCTCGTGCTGATCGTGGCCCCATGGAATTATCCTTACATGACCGCGATCAATACGGTCGCGCCGGCTTTGATTGCGGGCAATGCCGTCATGCTCAAGCATGCCTCACAAACACCACTGGTCGGAGAGCGTTTGGCGCAAGCGTTCCATAGCGTGGGTATTCCTGAGGACGTTTTCCAGAATGTCTTCCTCGACCATCAAACGACCTCCGATCTCATTGGCGCGCGATCCTTTGGCTTTGTGAACTTTACCGGATCGGTCGGTGGTGGCCGCGCCATGGAAGCTGCCGCAAGCGGGACTTTCACCGGCCTTGGGTTGGAACTGGGAGGTAAAGACCCCGGGTATGTGATGGACGACGCAGACGTTGATGCAGCCGCTGAAACTCTGATTGACGGGGCCATGTTTAATTCCGGGCAATGCTGTTGTGGGATCGAACGCATCTATGTTCACGAAAGTCTGTTTGACAGTTTCGTACAAAAGGCGGTCGAAATCGTAAAAGGATACACCCTTGGCAACCCGCTTGAGCCGGACACGACGATTGGTCCTATGGCACATGCTCGATTTGCTCAAGTCGTACGTAGCCAAATATCAGAGGCTTTGGCCCAAGGCGCGACGCCGCACATAGAGACGTTTGCACAAGATGACGGCGGCGCCTATCTGACGCCCCAAATCCTGACCAATGTCACCCATGACATGCGTGTTATGCGAGAAGAAAGCTTTGGCCCCGTTGTTGGGATTATGTCCGTAAAAGACGACGCGGAAGCGATCTGCCTGATGAATGACAGCGACTACGGTCTGACGGCGTCCCTCTGGACCAAAGATGTCGCAAGGGCCGAAAGCATCGCAGATCAGATCGAAACAGGAACCGTGTTCATGAACCGGGCAGATTACCTTGATCCGGGGTTGTGCTGGACAGGGTGCAAAGACACTGGACGGGGAGGGGGGTTGTCGGTCATTGGCTACCACAATCTAACGCGTCCGAAATCATACCATCTCAAGAAAGCATAAGCCCATGAGCATCATAGCAAACTGGTCCTATCCTACGGCAATCCGCTTTGGCGCGGGCCGGATCTCAGAAATTGCGGATGCCTGCGCATCTGCGGGAATTTCCAAACCTTTGCTGATTACGGACCGTGGTCTCGCGGCGATGGATATCACAACAAAGACACTCGACCTGCTTGAAGAAGCGGGTCTAGGGCGTGCGATATTCTCTGACGTTGACCCAAACCCAAATGAGAAAAACGCCGAAGCCGGTGTGCGAGCCTTCAAGGAAGGTGGCCACGATGGTGTTATCGCGTTCGGCGGTGGTTCTGGCCTTGATCTAGGGAAGTTGGTTGCGTTTTGGGCGGGGCAAACGCGGCCCTTGTGGGATTTTGAGGATATCGGTGATTGGTGGACGCGCGCGGACGCTGATGCGATCGCGCCCATCGTTGCTGTGCCGACAACGGCGGGCACCGGATCGGAAGTTGGCCGAGCGTCGGTCATTACCAATTCTGAAACACAAGAGAAAAAGATTATCTTCCATCCTAAATTCCTGCCGACAGTAGTCATTTGCGACCCTGAGCTGACGGTTGGAATGCCTCAGTTTATTACAGCAGGAACAGGGCTTGATGCCTTCGCGCACTGTGTTGAGGCCTATTGCTCACCGCACTATCATCCTATGTCCCAAGGGATGGCGTTGGAGGGCATGCGTCTGGTCAAAGAGTATCTGCCGCGTGTTTATGCCGATGGCACTGATATTGAGGCGCGGGCACATATGATGTCAGCGGCGGTTATGGGCGCTACCGCCTTTCAAAAAGGTCTGGGCGCTATTCATGCGCTTTCGCACCCTATCGGGGCCATTTACCATACCCACCACGGCACGACGAATGCTGTCTGCATGCCTGCGGTGCTGCAATTTAATAAGCCTGAAATCCGTGGAAAACTGGCTCGAGCGGCCAATTACCTGAGCATCCAACGCGGATTTGAGGGCTTTTGTGCCTATGTTGATGACCTTAACGCTTCGTTGGGTATTCCTAAGTCGCTCACGGAAATGGGTATTGAAAGTATCGACGTGGATCGTGTGGTTGCGGGGGCACTACGGGACCCAAGCACGGGCGGCAATCCGGTTAAAATGACTGAAACCAATACAAGATCACTTCTCTTGGCTTGCATCTAAAGGTAAGAAGTCACTCTGATAAAAAGGGTGCTAACTCAGTTGGCGCCCTTTGTCTTTTTATCAGATGAGGTTGTGAGGAAGATGACGGACGGCAGTCAGTGTTTATCCTGGAAACACCGCCCCCACCGCGCGTTCAAGGCGCGATATGACTTCATCCACTTGGCTGTCTGACATGATGAACGGTGGTGCGAGCAGAACATGGTCACCATGCTGACCGTCCCGTGTTCCGGGCATCGGATAACAAATAAGCCCCTCCGCAAACGCGGCTTGCTTAAGTTTTCCAGCATACCCATTTTGGGGATCAAAGGGTGTTCGCGTTTCGCGGTCGGCTACGAACTCAATGCCCCAAAACAGCCCGCGACCGCGAATATCCCCAACATGAGAGTGCTGTGCGAATGTTTCGTTTAGGGCCTTTTGAAACGTATCACCAACCTCGCGCACGCGCTGAACCAGTGAATGGTCATAGATTTCCTGTAAAACGGCTCGACCGGCGGCCGCAGCAACGGGGTGGCCCAGATAGGTGTGGCCATGTTGGAAAAAGCCGGTGCCCTCAGCGATGGCATCATAGATTGTGCTGGTGCAGAGCATCGCGCCGATCGGCTGATAGCCAGCGCCCAAGCCTTTGGCGATACACAGGATGTCGGGCGCTATGCCGTCAGCTTCGCAGGCAAACAAATGCCCGTGGAATAGCCCCCTGAAAGTGGTCCACCCACTGGGATAGAAGTATCCCGATTTCAGGAGGACCAGAGAATGGCTGGAAAACGAGAGAAACCGGAAGACATTGTAACGAAGTTGCGGCAGATCGAGGTGCTGCACGGCCAAGGCGTGCCCATCGCGGATGCAGTTCGGCAGGTTGGAACGACACAACAGACCTTTTATCGCTGGCGCAAATTGTATGGCGGAATGGGTCGGGCGCAGTTGAAGCGTCTCAAAGAGCTGGAGAAAGAGAACCAGCATCTTAGGCGCGCTGTTTCTGACCTGACGCTGGACAAGTTGATCCTGACCGAGGCTGCACGGGGAAACTACTGAGCCCTTCGCGTCGCCGTCGGTGCATTGATTATGTGCGGCAGACGCTTGGCGTATCTGAGCGCCGCGCCTGCCGCACATTGGGACAGCATCGCTCCACTCAACGCAAGGTTCCAACAGGCCGATCTGATGAAGAACTGCTGACTGAGGATATTATCGAGCTTGCCCGCAAGTATGGGCGCTACGGATATCGCATGGTCACGGGGCTGCTCAACAACTCGGGCAGGTCATGTAAACCACAAGCGGGTTGAGCGCATCTGGCGACGTGAAGGGCTGAAGGTCCCGCAGAAACAGGCAAAGAAGGGCCGCCTCTGGCTGAATGATGGCTCGTGCGTCCGGCTGCGGCCTGAACGTCCGAACCATGTCTGGTCTTACGACTTCGTCCAGGACCGCACCCACGACGGTCGCGCTTATCGCACGCTCAATATCATTGATGAGTATACCAAGGAGGCACTGATGATCCGTGTCGATCGCAAGCTCAATTCCATCGATGTGGTGGACGCACTGACAGACTTGTTCATCCTGCGCGGACCGCCTGAGTTCATAAGGTCTGACAACGGCCCCGAGTTTATTGCCCAGAAGGTCAGGGACTGGATCGGAGCTGTTGGTGCGAAGACCGCATACATTGAGCCGGGATCACCCTGGGAGAGCGGCTATTGTGAGAGCTTCAACGCCAGATTCCGCGATGAGCTGCTCAACGGTGAGCTCTTCTACACGCTCCGAGAAGCCCAAATCCTGATCGAACGATGGCGCATCCACTACAATACCGTCAGGCCCCACAGCGCCTTGGGATACCGACCGCCAGCGCCAGAAAGCTTCATCCCGATGGACCGATGGACCAGAGGCCGATCATGCACTAACATTTCAATTAGACCACTCGATGGGGGCTCTTCACGATTTCACGACTTGTCTGTCCTCCTTTTCAACGCATCGAATAGGGCAGAACCAATGGCTCCTTCCACCTGTGGTGTGGAAGGTTTTGTTTTGGGTGGCCGCGCCGTCATCGTTTTTGCACGGTCAGAAGGTTTCGACCTTTCAGTTGTTTTCCCGCGAGGCATCCTAATAGTCTCATTGTCCTTGCGCATGGTCAGGCCAATCCGTTTGCGGGTGACGTCGACTTCGGTCACGCGCACGCGAACCACATCGCCGGTCTTGACGACATCGTGCGGGTCTTTGACAAAACGGTCAGCCAATTGGCTGATATGGACAAGCCCGTCCTGATGCACGCCAATATCCACAAAGGCTCCGAAGGCAGCCACGTTTGTAACGGTACCCTCAAGCGACATGCCGGGTTTAAGGTCGGTCATGTTGTTTATACCATCAGCGAAGGTGGCTGTCTTGAACGAGGGTCGCGGGTCGCGGCCAGGTTTTTCCAGTTCGGACAGAATGTCGCGCACGGTGGGCAAGCCGAAGCTGCCATCGACGAATTGTTCTGCCTGCACACCGACCAGGGCGCTGCTGTCGCCCATAATCGCGCGAATGTCGCGGCCACAAGCCTGCACGATCTTGCGCGCAACGCCGTATGCCTCGGGGTGGACCGAGGACGCATCAAGCGGTTCAGCACCGCCCGTGATCCGCAAGAAACCGGCGCATTGCTCAAAAGCTTTGGGGCCAAGCCCCGCAACCTTTAGCAGCGCCTTGCGATCAGCAAATGGTCCGTTTGCATCGCGGTGCGCGACAATCGCCTGTGCGAGTGACGGCCCAAGCCCAGCGATATGTGACAGCAATGGTGCGGACGCCATATTAAGATTGACGCCCACTGCGTTCACGGCATCTTCGACCACAGCGGCAAGCGACTGCGCCAGACGGCGTTGGTCAACATCGTGTTGGTATTGGCCAACCCCGATGGCCTGCGGTTCGATCTTGACCAGTTCGGACAGAGGATCTTGTAAGCGGCGGGCGATAGACACCGCACCACGCAGCGACACGTCAATGTCAGGGAATTCTAATGAGGCCAATTCGGACGCGGAATAGACCGAAGCTCCTGCCTCTGACACGATTACAGGTGTGGGACGCTGGGTTCCTGCGGGTAGGCTTTTGATAACATCCGCAACAAGACGTTCTGACTCGCGGCTGGCAGTGCCATTGCCGATCGCGACGAGGGCAATACCGTGTTTGTGGATCATCTGGGTCAGCGTGGCTACTGCACCTCGCAGGTCATTGCGGGGCTGGAACGGATAGATGGTTGCGGTGTCCAAAAGCTTGCCAGTTTCGTCCACCACTGCGATTTTGCACCCCGTGCGAATACCGGGATCAAGGCCTAGAGTGGCCCTCGCGCCCGCAGGTGCAGCCAGCAGAAGGTCGCGCAGGTTGCGTGCGAACACGTCAATCGCGGCATCATGGGCGCGGCGACGCAGGTCCCCCATCAGGTCCATGAACATCGATAAGCTTAGTTTCACATTCCAGGCCCAAACTGCGACCTCCCGCAACCAAACGTCGCCCGTACCTTGGCCCTGTATGCCGATTTCGGCGTTGATGGTGCCTATCACGCGCCGCAAGCCCGCCTCTGGCTCAGGTGCGATGTTGAGCGTAACAATTTCTTCTTTGGAGGCTCGCAAAAGGGCTAGTGCGCGATGGGACGGGATTGTTGCCCATTTTTCGCTATGATCAAAATAATCGGAAAACTTCGCGCCAACATCTTCCTTTCCAGCAGTGACTTTGGCGGAGATCATAGCTTCGCTCTGCATCATCTCGCGTAGGCGGCCGAGTAAGGAGGCGTTTTCAGCCAGTTCCTCGACTAAAATATCACGCGCACCGTTGAGCGCGTCTTTTGGGCTGGTGACTGCGTCGTTAAGATAAGCCTGAGCGAGGTCTGTCGGATCTGCGGCGCGGTCTTGCATGATAGCGCGTAACAAAGGCTCTAATCCGTTTTCGCGGGCGATCATCGCTTTGGTGCGGCGCTTGGGTTTGTAAGGTAAGTAAAGGTCTTCGAGCACTGATTTGGTATCTGCCTGTGCAATCGCACGAGCCAGATCATCGGTGAGTTTGCCCTGGGATGTAATTTCGCCGAGGATTGCAGCGCGGCGCTTTTCCAGATCACGCAGGTAGTCTAGCCGCTCTGCCAATTTGCGCAGTTGGGTATCATCAAGTCCGCCTGTCGCTTCTTTGCGATAACGCGCGACGAAGGGGACCGTGTCGCCACCATCCAGCAAACCGACCGTTGCCCGGACTTGTTCAGCTGTCGCGCCAATATCGGTGGCGATCGTGCGGGCAATACGAACTTCGGTGGCGGTCATGGCTGTCTCCTTCAGGGATGCTGGAGGTTCTGATAACCGCGCGATTACGGCGCGCCAAGTCAGCATTTGTGTCGCGACACGGCGCTGCCAAAATCGTGTATGCCGCAGTCGAGGTGCAACCATGCGTGTAAAAAATCAGCTATGGTGCATCGCATGCCGAAGGGTGAAAATGCGCCCGGAGCGCGCATGTGAGGGCTTGATTACGATCCTCTATGGCAACGCCATGTCAATGTCTGGCGAGACGCACCCTCGGAAAATCCACAAACGTTTGTGCTCAGCCGTGCTCAGGGATGGCCGATGAAATTCGTGGACATTGAAACGGTTTGGTTTGGCCGCGTGATGGCGGGCAATTGTGCCCGCTTCAGTCGCAAACCATGTCACTTTAAAACAATTACAAACCGAGCCCCACCCAGTTCAGACGACGTCGGGTTAATTTGTCCCCCGTGAGCCTCAACAATCTGTTTGGCCAATGCCAGCCCAAGGCCTGATGCATTTGCCTGAACAGCATTGCCCCTCCGTGCTGTGTAAAAACGTTCAAAGATAAGCTCTGCAGCTGCTTCACTCACTCCTGGGCCAGTATCCTCAATTTCCAGCACGACACCGTGACGCCACGTCTTTTTCAACGTGATACGAATAGTTCCGACTGGTCGTGTGAATGAGACCGCATTATCAAGTAGGTTGACAATAATCTGCCCCCATCTGTCTTGCAGTCCAGTAATAGCTACCCTTCGCTGAATGTTGCGAACAAACTTGAGGCTGGGATATTCGTTAACATCTTCATAGTGGTCGAGTATCTCTCCAATCGTTTCCGAAAGATCAAAGCGCTCACGCTTCTTTGTGACCAGATCATTATCAACCACAGCAGCTTCAGAAATTTCAGTCACAAGTTTGTTCATTCGAACAGCCTGCGCCTTCATCTTTCCTATGACCTCGGGATCTGTAGTAGCAGCGTCTTCGCAGTTCTCTGCATATGCGATGATACTTGCTATAGGATTCTTGAGTTCATGGCTCACCTCTGCAGCAAACTGCTCTTTTTCCTGAAAGAGTTCTGTCATCTGCTTAGTGAGCTTGACGAGATTTTCATGTAGTTTGCCGATTTCATCACGGCGGCGACTAAGGCTGCTGATACTGAAACTTTGTAACTGAACAGCGATGTCGTCCGGCGACAACTTTTGGTCTAATCGCTTGGACAATCTTCGAAGAGGGAAGGCGATCGATACTGCTAGTACGATCCCAAAGACACAGCTAATCAAAGAGATACCACCTAATAAATTAAGCCGCATGGCATTTCTTCCGAAATATGCATCTTTAATTTGGTAGCTGTCTCTAACCTCTACTATACCAATAGTTTCTCGGCCATCCCGGATAGGGGTAAGAACACGTAGGTTATAAGAGCCAGCTTCATTAGTGATAACTTCACTTTGACTACTAAACCTTGCGCGCTTTTCAACAAGCGGCTTTGTAAGAACCTTTCGGTCCACTAAAGGCTTATAAATCTCGAATAAACCGCCAACAATCTGGTCAGTAAAGCTTGGCTGTGCCCGCTGCTGACTACTTAAGCTCGACGGTAAACCACTGACGATAATGGGCTCTTGCCGACTTGCGGCCGATCCGTCAAAGTATTTAAACCACTCAGAATGCTCACCCTCAGCTTCGAAGCGATAGATATTCACGAATTCTGAGTTTGGTATAACTTTGCGCGAAAATTTCTGGCTAATTCTTACCATTTTTTCAAAATCAGTAATTTTGGTGTCTTGCATGATCGGTAGAGCAATCTGAGCATAAAGAATAGCGGATAGAGATATCTGATCTTTTTTATGCTTGATTTCATTTATGGCAAAGTCATCCGACGCTAAGGCAAATATCCATAGCACAACATTAAATATCAAAATCAAACCGAGTATTTTACTCAATATACTGTGCATGTCAGACTACCAGCTTGTAGCCCAGTCCATGCACGGTCTTAATTAGTTCCGCTTCTTGATCAACGGCTCGAATTTTAGACCGAATGTTTCGTACATGGCTGTCGATTGTTCTATCACTGACAAAAACATTACCTTCATAGCATGCGTCCATCAGCTGAGACCTCTTTTTTACTGCGCCAGGCCTTTCTGCTAACGAGATTAAAATCATACACTCTGTGACTGTAAGAGTGAGCGCCTGCTCTTGCCAGCTGACGAGGTGGCGCTCGCGGTCAATCGATAAATCACCCGCAACTATAGGGCGCTGCGACACCTGTTCAGCGGGTGCGTACCGGCGAAGAACGGACTTAATACGAAATATCAGAAGCTGTTTGGTGAAAGGCTTCCCAACGTAATCGTCTGCACCTGCGGAAAAGCCAATCAGTTGGTCTGCATCCTCATTTTTACTACTCAAAAAAATTGTGGGGATTGACGGGTGTACCTCTCTCACCCTTTGCAGAAGTTCGAGCCCGTTGAGTTCGGGCATTTTGATGTCAAAAACCACTAGATCTGCTGCTTGATGCTTTAGGTAAGCCAACGCTTTAAGCGAGCTGGAAAATGCACGTACAGAGTAGCCCTCTTCTAAGAGCATCTCTTCAAGTGGCTCGAGGATTTCCACCTCATCATCAACGATTACAATTTTCGGCATACGGTCCTCGCTTGGCACTTTCATGGCGGCTCAAGCACTGTGGATCAATCGTTTTCTCAGGAGTGCACAGCTTCTGCACATATCTCCTTAAAATCTACAAAACTGGCCAAATATATCTGCATTTTCACGCTGTAAACCGAGTGTCGCAGGTTGAGGCAACCTGTCGAGCAGACGAGCGTGCTCCTCCCGCGAGGCAATCTCCCGGCCTCGCGGGAGTTACTAAACCTAATAGGCAACAGACGAGAGGTCACCATGATATCCACAAGCGTTCTTATCGTATTTCTACTGTTTAGCTTCGGTCTCGTACTGTGGGCAGAACAATGACCTGGAAATTCATGGGCCCAGTCCTGTCCCTATTTTTGACGCACGATGCTTCGGCGCAGGACCTCTGGGCGTTGTCTAGAGAACAAACCCTAACTGTTGATAGTGTGGAACATCCCAAGGGGATGTTGGAAATTATGCCATCGAAAAACTGCGACGCACTAGAACTGAGATTATGGACTGAATTTGCGCGGTCTAGCGTGCAAGGTGTATCATCTGGTGATGCTGTGGAGCTCAGTTTCTTTTTGGCTGACAAACAGATCGCATCTGAAGGCCATCTTTTAGAAATCTATCCAAGTGAAAGTTCTGACAGTGATCTGGTTTATATCAGATTAGGCTATTGGGACTGGGATGTGATCGACCATCTACCTCAGTACACTGAGCACTCTCAATTTTCGCTGTACGCCGAGGGGATTGAACTTTCGTCAAGCAATAAGTGGCCGGTGGCCAACCTTACTGATAGCCTTGAAATTCTTAAACTTGGCTGTGACACTCATAAAAACGACACCCTTATATGAAGCTACAACAGAGCAAGGGTCGCCCGACGTGCAAGGCGACTTCACCTAAATTTTTCACAGACACTGTCGAACGAAAGAAACTTAAAATGCGTCAATTTATTCAGATAGTTACCCACATATTCTTGTTGGCATTTCCTACGTTTCTCATGGCAGAGCAAGTCGGTCGCTACATCGCTATCGAGCGGATTGTGATTAATGACATAATAACCGTTCCGGCTGGCGCTGAAGTGAACTTCCTTGGTGTTATCGACGTTACCCGAAGCAATTCGCCAAGCGGAAAGCTCGCGACATTCACCTACGGCGATCGAGTGCTGAACGCTGATGCGTCGTTGTTCTACTCGCAGGACAATGATCAAAACGTGACGGTTTACCCAGCTCGTACGTTTGATAGTGGTTCCTCGGCCTCTATGTGTTCGACTTTGGTTCAAAAAGTACATGATGAGGTGCTAGAATTCGCCGATGATGGATACCAAAAGTACTTTGAACTCACGTCAAATGATAAGGTTGTAGATGCTTACTCTGTCACGAGCCCAACGGATATTTTTTCATGGAGAGATGAACTCAGGGAATTTTGTATTATTGGCCTTGATCATTCGACCCGTTACCAACTGCGTCTTCTACCTGACTTAACATTGGCGCGAAAAAACTATAAGGTCGTGGTACAGACGCCGATTACGCTTGTGTTCAAAACACCGCCGCGAATTCCAAGCATTAAGTTGGACTCGTCGAAGTCGATTATGACAGATCCCACCAACGCGTTTATTCCGATAGAATATACAAACGTGACAGAGCTTGAAGTCACTCTTCACAAGATCGATCTAGCCTCACTACCGGCTTACAACGATGTCTTCACACTGCTCGATGGTGCAGAAATCAACCAGCTTCAAAATTACTGGGGCGAAGAAATTCTACAAAAAACGATTTCAGTAGACGCTCCGTTGAACCAACCACAAAAGTTGAACTTGAATTTTGGAGATCTCCTAAGAGACGATGCTACAGGACTTTTTGTTGCCACGTTTGCGTCACCACAGATCGATAACAGTAGCTATGAAAACAGACCCACTCAATGGTTCTCAATTTCTGACATCGCAATGCAGTTCTACAAAGGGCTTAATCAATCTGACATTTTTTTGACGAGTTTTACGGATGCCGGGGCTGTTTCAGGTGCCGATGTTCGAATCGTCGCTGCCAATAATCGGACTTTATTTGAGGGAAAATCTGACGACGCAGGCCGAGTACAAGTTTCAAACAAATTTCTGAACGGTAACGGCGGGTTTGCACCAAAGTTCATACTGGTTTCGGATGCCGCTCGTGGGACAAGCATCATTGAAGTGAACAGCACTGACCAGAAACCTCGTTTCCTTGATGGTGGGAATACCAAACGGTTTCAAACAGATGTCTACTTAACCTCTGATCGCGGCATTTATCGTCCTGGAGATACTATTCAGCTGCTCGGGGTCGCAAGAACATTGGATTTGGCCCCAGTACCTTCCCAGGAGTTCATACTCAAACTTGTTAATCGCCAAGATAATCAGGTCTATACATCAGACATTTTAAGCAATGAGTTCGGTGCGTTTTCTGCGCAAGTGCCCCTGAAATCGACCATTCCACTAGGGCGCTATTCTATTCAGGTGACAACTGTAGACGAGGTGGTACTCGCGGAACATACGGTTAATGTCAGCGACTTTGCGCCCCTGACCATTGAGGCTAGCTTGGCGACTGGCGAAGACTATTGGTCAGTTGGTACCCAGCAAGAGGTCACGTTGAAAGGTATGTACTATTCGGGTGGTGCTGCTGCGGATCTATCTGCCGAGATTACCACCTTTTTGAAAGAGGTCAGCACTCACGACGCTCCGCACCTCGTTGATTTCATCTTTGGCAACAAGAACAACTCATCCACCAGCGAGATGGATAGCTTCGGCGAAGCACTTGATCATAACGGAGAGTTCACTGCTACAATTTTCACGGATTATCAATTTGAGAGCGACCGTTTTTATGAAGTGGTTGTTGAGGGGACAATCTATGACATAGGTGGGCGAGCCAACACGATCAAAAGCCGCGTGGGCTTGGACACCCTGGCTAGTTACGTTGGCGTACGTCCAGAGTTTGACGAATATGCAGATCTAGATGTTCCACCCTCATTCTCGGTTGCTTCCATAGACCGGCAGGGCAATGCGGTTGGTTTTGGCGACATTATCTATGAGGTCCGAAAAGTTAACTACGACTATAACTGGTACTATGACGGTGGCTGGCGCTGGAATGCCGTCCGCGTATCAGGCGAGACTGTGGAAGTAGGGGATGTCATAAGTCGCACGTTGACATTGCAAACAGCTCTCTCCTGGGGTCGACATGAAATTATCGTCAAAAATAGTCATGGGTTTGAAACCAGCTATGAGTTTTACGTTGGCTGGGGTGCCAATACGAAGCCAGCGAGTGAACCGGAGCAATTAAGCTTTGCGTTCGACGGCGCAGTAGTTCGCGGCACAGCCCCTTTCAGTGGTAAGCTGTCGATCTTAGTCGCAAATGAAGACATACAATCAGTGATGTTGACTGACGTCCAGCAAGGCGAATTTGAACTACCTTTCACTTTGTCCGAGGGAGCTGAACCAGGCATTCACCTACTTGCATCCCTGATTAGACCGATTGAGACAGGATCTGAACATCTCCCTCAAATTGCTCTCGGTAAAACTTGGGTCTCAACGGTACGTGCGGATAGGCAACTCGAAATTGCGGTTGATGCGCCCGCAAAAACCGACAGTAAAACGCCACTCGAAGTTTCGATTGCTACGAACGTTCCCAGCGGAAGTGCCATGATTTTCGTGGTCGATGAAGGCATTCACGCGATAACGGGGTATAAGAATGATGATATTACCGAGCATTTTCTTGCAGAACGCGCTCTGAACTATGGCATCTTCACCAATTTTGGAAAATTGATCTCTCAAGACGCGACTTTGCAATCGATACGTGTTGGCGGTGATGGCAGTATGTTGGCTGCGGCCGCGCAGGCTCCTAAATCTGAATTTTTCAAAACGTTTGTCGCGGCAAGCCCACTACTCGAGCTCAGTGATGGCAAAGCGATCCACACGTTCGAAAAAACTGATGAATGGGAAGGCCGGCTTCGTGTCGTCGTGATAGCGATGAGCGATACTGGGTTTGGCTTTAGCGAGACAGAAATCACCGTGCAGGACCCTGTCAGTATAGACGTCTCCATGCCTCGGTTTGTTGCGCCGAACGATAGCGTCAATGCGAAAATGAATGTTCGATGGAACGAATTTGATGGGCCGGTTGATTTAGAAACGACAATCGGTGGATCAACCACTACGCAACGTATTACGCCATCTGCTTCCAACGACTACGTCATGGATCTTCCAATTAGGTCAACTACAACAGGAACCGTTCCCGTCAGTGTTGCGGTAACGGCCGGTGATCGCGTCTACCGTCGCACTTATGAAATAGTCTCTCGTAGTGCGTCTTACCCGATCACAGAAATTCAATCTGTAGCGTTACAAAAACGAAACTGGCTCGGGTTCGGCAGCTCATTGGTCCAACCCTATAGCGCGTACCTTGTTGGACTTGATGCGCCTGGCAGCACATACAGTGCGAGCTTAACAAACACAGCCGGTATAAATTTGAGCCAAGTTGTATCTGAGCTCAACAGATATCCATATGGCTGTGTCGAACAGGTCTCATCCAAGGCTCGCGGTCTACTTGCTTTTACCCAGGTTCGTGGGCTGGACAAAGCGACGTCGAAGAAGATCCAACTCGGCATTGATAACCTACTCGCTAAACAAAAATTTTCCGGTGCTTTTGGCTATTGGAGTGCAAATTCACGGGTCTATGAGGCTTATCAGCCTTATGCCGTAGACACTCTACAAAAACTTCTACCTTACGCAGATAAGCCCGACCAAGTAATCGCGGCTATCAACAATGGTCTTGAATACTTGTATCGGTCAAACTTCACAGACGAACGCACGAAACTGTACGCATATGGTATCTTGGCGCGCTCAGGATATGAGGTCACCTCTCGGGCAAGGTATGCGATTGACAGCGTATTATCACGGCCGCGGACAGAGCTGTTATTTGCCACCTCAGCACCTTCCTCTACGGCAAGGGCGTTAGATGACTTTACGCTTGCATATTGGACAGCAGCCAATCTGAGCGATACAAAAAGGATGATGCAGCTAACGGAAAAGGTTCGAAACTTACTAGACCAAGCTCCCGACATTGGAGCGCTTCCTGAGCGTTCTTCTGGCGTATGGTTTTCTAGTGATCTTGCAGAAAATTATCGAGCTAGACTTTCTATTTCTGCACCTAAGTATGCCCACCTTTTGACTGAACTGAACCGAGACAGTTTGGCTCCAGCGTTGACGGAAGTTATACGGAACACCCATGCGTACTTAAGCCAGCGCCGTTACCGCTCTACCCAATCAAGTGCCAAACTGGTTGCGCTGCAAACGCATCAAGAACAATCAATGTCAGGTACCGTCGTCTTAATCGACGACGTGAAATTTGTTCTCGATGATACGGGTGGCGTTCCGTTGACAGATCATCAGCTCAAATTTGGTTTTGAAATCGAGCATAACGCGGACGTCCCGCTGTATCTTAACGTCAAAACGACCGGGCAACGAAGCTTCACTGATCCGTTGGACAACGGCTACCAGGTAACAAAATGGTGGTACGATCGTTCTGGGAATTCGGTTGATCTTACATCTGGAGCGCTGGACGTCAATCAAGGCGATCTGTTCACCGTAGTTGTTGAAATTGATCGAACAAAATCTGGTTTCGGATCAGACCTTCTCCTAACAGATCTGCTACCCACCGGCTTTGAAATTGAAGATGCAACGCTTGCTGATCCACAGATCAATGGCGTTGAGCTAGATCTCAGTGAAGGTAAGCAGCCATATTTTACCGCTGAGATGGACGATCGCTTCATCGCTCACTTTGATGACCGATGGTATCGCGGCAACTTTGCTTTTGTGAAGTACACCGTTCGCGCCGCTTACCAAGGGAAGGCTCAGATACCAGATGCAACTGTTGAGGAAATGTACGCCCCAGAGGTTAACGGGCGGTCAGGCATAGAACAGGTGGTCGTCCAAGAACGATGACAATTTTTAGGGGGATCATCTCAACGATAGTTGCTACTGCAGTGATCACTTTAGGCGCTCTAGCTTGGTACACTAATCAACCTCCCGAGCTAGGGCGTTTGGATGCCGCGTCGGGCGTCCTTCGATCAAGTGATGGTCGTATCATTAACCTTACTCTTACCGACAAAGGGTTTTGGCGCGAACCGGTGAGGATTGAAGAGATTGATCCAGGACTAGTGGAGGTCCTCATTGCATATGAGGACCAACGCTACTGGCAACACAGCGGAATAGATCTTTGGGCAGCAGCCCGTGCGGGAATTAACCTTATCAAGTACGGTAAGGTGACGTCCGGCGCATCAACCATAACCATGCAAACCGTAAGGTTGCTAAACACAAGTTTAGGCAAACGCACGTTTACCACCAAACTGCGGCAAATGGTTGAAGCTATTCGACTTGAGAGACACTGGACAAAGGATGAGATCCTAGAGGCCTATTTTACTCTCGCTCCTTACGGGGGGAATATCGAAGGCGTTAAGGCGGCCACTGAGGCTTGGTTTCAAAAAAGCCCGGCCAACCTCACTTTAAATGAAATAGCTCTGCTTGTTGCACTTCCTCAATCTCCCGAGCGACGTCGCCCTGATAGATTTCCCCATGCGGCATACGAAGCAAAACAAGTTGTTTTAGAAAAAGTAGCTCCAAGGCTGAATTTTGCTCCAAACGCTCTCGCGGAAGTCTCAATTGAGCCGCTTCCGTCGCGGCTATCTAAGCCCAGTTCACACGCGATACACCTTGCTGAGCGGCTCAATCATGCAGGCCACAGAGGTTTAAATACGACGCTGAACTCAGACTGGCAGCGTCAGGTCGAAAACATTTTAGCGCACGATATCGAGACCCGTCCGGCGCCAATTCAAGCCGCGGCACTAATAGTAGAACGTAAGACCGGTCTAGTGAGGGCTTACGTTGGCTCGTCCAACTATAGCTCTACCCTCAGAAAGGGAGCCATTAACTATCTTACTTCATTGAGAAGTCCTGGCTCTACACTGAAACCGCTCATCTACGGAAAAGCCCTAGATCGCGGACTTATCCAGTTCGATGAAGTCTTTGATGACAGCACGTATTTTAGAGCAGGGTATCAGCCGACCAACTTTAATCAGGACTTCAGCGGGAAAGTCGGCCTTCGAAATGCTCTTATCACATCGCTCAACATCCCAGCTATTCGGGTCCTAGAAAAAATTGATCCAAATCTGCTTCAAAGTGAACTAAACAGCTACCTAGACGGTGCTCTATCAACGCAGCAAGATGCTGGCCTTAGTCTGGGGGTAGGGGGGCTGTATCTGACACCAGAACAGCTAGCGTCAGTTTATCTGGGGGTTCTGGACCCTGGGCAAGCGCGGGAACTTACATTTGAGCTCGGGGAAGTGCCGCCAACCGAAATGACACTTGTTTCGCAAGCCACTGCAGAGCAGCTTTTAGATCTACTCATTCAAGAGATGAGCAATGGCGAGCGTGTAGCATTCAAAACAGGAACGTCATATGCCCGTCAGGATGCTTGGAGCGTGCAAATATATGAAAATCATCTCATTCTGGTTTGGATGGGGACACCAGATAACGAACCGACATCAACACTCACCGGCGCAGGTTCTGCATTTCCGATTTCACTCGAGATTGGGCGTTCTCTGGGTTTTAAGCCACCATCGAAACCAGTACTTCAGCCGCGTGATGCGTTCGAAGTTATGCCTGCAAAAGTTGCTTGCCATGATCTGATCAATTACCCTCAGAATGGTTCGTGGATCCGCTCGACGTCGCGAGTGTTGAAGATAATTGGTGATCAAGAAGCTGATTGGTATTTGAATGGTAAACCACTTGGACGCTTCCGGTCACAAATCGACGTGCCGCAGGCGGGCGTCAACACTCTTACGGCGAGAAAAGGTAGTTGTTCGCAAACGAATGAAGTGTTTTTAGAGCAGTAGTCGTTCTTGTAGTGTTTGAGCAGTACCGTCGTTTTCGAGCGGAAGGTGGCTTTACCGAACAGTTTGGGTGGTAGGAAAACGCGACAATTTCAGTATGATCTGAGTTGTCTCTGCCCTGCCGTGGCACGAGCCGAGAAAACGGGTTTTCGCCTAGTGCAGCCAAGTGTTCTTGGCCACGTGGTCACGGTTATTGTTCACTCCCTTTCGCCAAGCTATCGTGTGCTCAGAAAAGCAAG
>NZ_JHAK01000012.1:0-41866 GCF_000765485.1 Thalassobacter sp. 16PALIMAR09 | reverse complement strand
TCTAACGCCAAGCCATCAGAGTAGTTTCCGAAGCTCTGACCTTCGACCTCATGCCCCATAAGCCTAGCTACGACAGTTACAGGTACGTTTGCGTTCTCAAGCTGTGTAGCAAAACCCTTTCTGAGCGAATGAAACACGTAGTCTGGTCCGTATCCGAGTGAGACCTTCAACCGTCCAAACCTCTTACCAATAGCATCAGACCTTGCCCCATACTTATTTAGCGTAAGACCCGGCAACAGATATCCGTCTGTACTGGTATTCACCAACCTTGCGACAGTTTGGGCTATGTGTGGATGTATCGGCACCGTCCTCCAACCCGCTTCTGTTTTGGCATCCACTATCTCAGTCTTATTGCTGTATACGTTCACCAATTTAAGGGAACACAACTCGTGAATACGACAGCCCGTATAGGCCCCCAACTTGATTAGGTCGCAAAGAGTGTCTTCCTCACACGCCCCAATTAAGCGGTGATAATCCCCCACCCTAAACGCTTTCCGCTGAGCCTGTATCGCCGCCTTGGTTCGCTTCTTTGGCTTAGGTGGAAGTACCTTTACGAAAGGGGATGGAAGATTAAGGCCTTTGTTGTTCTCTAGGTAATCCCAATAGACACTCGCTGGCGAGATCATCCGCCGTCTTGTCGCCAAAGACAGCCCCTGCTCCGTACCAAGCACCACATTCACCCACTCCCGAACCTTAGGCTTTGTCGCATCGTGGGCATACTGAAACTGGTTGACGAACAACATCAGGTCTCGCCGCTGCATGTCAGCAGTCTTGGGGGCTACATCCCTTGTCGAGAGAAACTCATCAACATGCTCTCTCAAAAGCAGGGTCTTTCCGTGTGCAACATTCACAGCATCAAGAAGCGTGGTGCCACCGCTACCGTCGTTCTCCTCACCCAGATATTCAGCGATAGCGACACCTTCTTGCACCGCCCGTATCACACCATCGGCTGTGCCTTCTTGATGCTGCCGTTGAAAGTCTTGCCTAACGAGAGCAATAGAAGCCAAGACCTCATCATCGCTGCCAATATCTAACCCTTTGGCAATGTCGACCTGCTTTTTCCACTCAACGATGATCGGCAGGACCTTCCTCTCAGCGACACTCAGAGACTCTGTTTGCAACGAGACCACAAACCTCGGCTTGCCAAAGTGATCCCGTAGCTTTTTGGGGATTTCCATCACCGCATACCACTGTCGTCTTCGCTTCTGAAGATACCTCGGCATTTCGCTTCTCACACGCCATTACCACACACGTTAACCACACACGTCAGGAAAAATTAGTCATTATATATATAATGAAACAAGGGGTGCAAGCGTTCGAGGGTTCGAATCCCTTCATCTCCGCCACTTGCCCCCGCGAAAGCGTTCTCCCGATCCGGCCGCGGCCGGATTTTTCCGTTGTTTTCGAGGGTTATGCACGAGGGGCTGTTCACCGGCCCCGGTGACGGGTAGCCCGGAAGCATTCTCTCGGGGCCGATATTCTCTTGACCTGATGACTGTGCCGTTTTGGTGCAGCGCTTGTAATGCGTTGACCATTAACGGATTTTCCGTGTGTCGAAATTGCACTTCGACGCCGGTCTCATTCAGTCAGATGGACCTGAAATCGGAACTCGTCGCGGCATTGCCTAAGGTGTTGCCCACGTGCGGAGATAGGACGCCCCCACGACCATTTATGGAAACCAGCAAGGGACTGCATCAAGATTACATTTGCCCTGGAAACATCCAGCTGACCGAGGGGACTTTCCCAACCCACTGGATCCTTGAGCAATCGCCTACTGTTTCGATGCTGCCTGCGCATCAGCAGGCAAGTTCAGGCTGGTTCTCTGCACTAGAAGCAGCATTGCATGTTCCATGCGCCTACAAGATATTGCTACAGCCCGCCTTTTCGTGCCATCTTGTCGGAGATTCACACGTCACTCCGCGAGGACTACGCAACCGTATTTTTTCAACCATTCGACCAAACCTTAATGCCTGAAAAGTTTGCAGGGGTTATACGCCAGACTTACTACCTCCGTTCATGCCCGGCATGACAATTAAAACGAACAAGGCAGGGAGAAACGCACACATGTCATTTCGGTATATTGGCTCCAAGGCGCGCATCGTGGAAGCCATCATTGAACATGTTGGTCAACCTGACGGAGGCGTGTTCGTGGATGCCTTCTCCGGAACTGGTGCCGTTGCGCAAGCCGCTTCTCGTGCTGGCTGGAAGGTGCACGTAAATGATCACTTGACGTCGTCGGCCATCATGTCATTCGCGCGGCTAAGTTCTCAAGCAGATATACCGTTTGTGGGTCTTTCCAGCTACCAAAACGCAATTGCAGCTCTTAATGATGCACCGCCCCGTCAGGGCTTTATTTGGGCTCAGTATAGCCCTGCCTCTTCTGATCATTGCGCAGTATCGCGGATGTATTTCACGGAAGAGAACGCGCAGAAGATCGATGGCATAAGGCATCAAATACGCCAATGGCATGAGCAAGGCGTCATTACCCTACATGAGCAGCAAGTTCTTATTGCTGATTTGATGCGCGCTGCAAATCGTATTGCCAATACGGCTGGAACCTACGGATGTTTCTTATCAAAATGGCAAAGACAATCCCTTGATCCTTTAATTGTTGAGCCAGCGAGTTTTCCCAAAAGCGCTCCAAGCGCAACTTTGGGTTCTCAGGACGTGGGTGAGCTACAATGCAAGCCAGAAGACACTGTCTATCTCGATCCGCCGTACACCAAACGTCAGTACGCGGCCTATTATCACATCCTTGAAACCATCGCCCTTGGAGATGAGCCCGAGGTCGAGGGTGTTTGTGGCATTCGGCCATGGCGCGAAAAAGCATCTGATTTTTGCTACAAAGGCAGAGCTGCCAAAGCCATTGAGCGCCTTGTCTCCAACCTTCCGGCGCGACGCATCTTTCTGTCCTACAGCACTGAAGGCCACGTTCCAATCGAGACACTCTCTGATAGCCTAGCATGTATCGGAGACGTCAGCCTTCACGCGCTCCAAAATATCGGTCGTTATCGCCCCAACAAGGCAGCAAGCAAGGCCGCCTCTGATGTTGGCGAACTGCTTTTCTGCATCGAAAAGACCAAACAAGCAAAGCGCGTGGCAGCATGAAACCATCAAGCACAGTTGAAGGTAAGCGCCTTGCCAAGGTTGATGCCTACATCACCAAATGGATCGCACACCATTCGGGAAATGACGATGAGCTGCGTTTCCAGCTGCTGGAAGCTGCATCGTCCCGGCTTGGTGGCTTCGCATTCGAAGGGTTTTGCGCACAATTCGGGATTAAGCCCTTGGTTGCGCCAGAGCGATTGCTCGATGACGCCAAAGGCCTTGTTCAGCTTTTGGATGATACGGGCATCCATCCATCCCTATGTTTAAGTGCGCTTGCGCGTGAGGCGCTAGACCATACCGAACAACGCAACAGCGGCGCATATCACACCGATTTTCGCCTTGCTTTGCATCTTGCCTACAGCGTGGAGACGCACCTCAAAGAAGGGGCCAAGGTTATTGATCCTGCCTGCGGCGCTGGAATACTGCTCACAGCCGTGTCCATTGCTGCTTGCGGGCCGGACCGAATTTTGGCGAGCGAATGGCTCAGGCACTCAGTTTATGCCGCTGATCTATCGCCGATGGCTTTGCGCGGCACGCGGCTTTCACTTGCATCGCTGACAGACGATCTGGACGCTATTTTTGCCATGTACGCACATTGGCGCGCGCAAGATAGCCTGCTTGCCCCAGACGCCGAATGGCTTGGACTAAGCCCCGACGGCTTTGACATTGTGATCGCAAACCCGCCTTGGGAAAAGGTCAAACTTACACGGCACGAATACATCAAAGCGAGCGGAGAAACCCGTGATTACGGCACCAGTTATAGTCTTCAGTCTCTTGCCGGGTACGATGCTGCCAAATCTCAGCGGGCTGCGATGGCCGGTTCCCTCATTGAGCGCTACCCCGTTTTGGCGAAAGGTGAACCTGATCTGTATGTCGCTTTCACTGAGCTTTTATATAAGCTCACACGAACTGGTGGGCACGGCACACTCCTTGTTCCAGCAGGATTGATACGCTCACTCAACACAGAAACACTCAGGCGCGCACTCGTAGAAGGCTGTGAGGATCTCACCTTCACGGTTTTAGAGAACCGGGCTCGGCATTTTGCTATCGACACCAGGTTTAAATTCTTGGTCGTGAATTACCGCCGCCGGACCGTCTCCAGCAAACCGCTGGCGGCCATTAGGGTCGGTCATGGCATCGCCGACAACGACCGCGTTATGGCTGCAGCACCAGTCCGCCTGCCTATCAAAGAACTTGACCGCCTGCGCTCCGATCTCACTGTTCCCGAGGTGCGCTCAGCCGCAGAATGGCGACTATTCAAAAAAATGCAGATGAAGGGATCGCTTCCATCGAAAGCAAATTCGCCATGGTATCCTGAATTTTGCCGCGAAATCGATATGACCCATGGCCGTCGTCACTTCGTCAAGCAACCACAAGATGGATGCTTGCCTGTCATAGAGGGCCGCATGGTGCAGCCGCACCGTTTGGGTTGTAAGGCATATTTCTCGGGTGAAGGACGCAGCGCTGTTTGGCACAACCTCGCTTTGGGCGAGAGCCGGATTGCTCCTCAATTCTGGCTGCCAATGAGCGCGGCTTCGGCACAAGCTACGGAGCGCTCACAGCGCATGCGCGCCGGTTTTTGCGACATTACTGGCCAAACCAACGAGCGCTCCATGATGGCAGCGTTAATCCCGCCGGGCGTTGTTTGTGGAAATAAGGTCCCGACGCTCACCTTCCCCAACGATCCATCTGAAGAACGGCTATTTCTGTGGCTTGCCATTGTAAACTCAATACCCTTCGACTGGCTTCTACGGCGGATTGTAACAACAACAGTGAATTACTTCGTTCTTCGCTCACTGCGCCTGCCAAACATTGACATCAAGTCTCTTCCTGCGCAGCGTCTCATTGGTATTGCACGCAAATTGCAGCAGCTCGATCAGACCGGAAATTCGAACGAAGAAACGCTCTGGCGCATGGGTGAGCTTCGCGCCGAGGCTGATGTTCTGGTCGCAAGAGCCTATAATTGTTCAGAGGACGATTTGCGGCTCATGCTCGACGATTTCCCCTTGTTAGATCGTGGTCAGACAGCTTTGCTAGGCGAGCTTTCCTCCACGATGACCAAAGATTTCTTGCTGTCAACTTGGCTAACAAAAGCCCGTGGAGACGACCAGCATAACGCCGAGCGCGTGAAGTCCGCTCGCCAGCTTGGAGCGATACCTTATGTCAGCTCCGAGTTTGCCAATAGTATCAAAGAAAAGTTCAATGAGGCGGTCAAGTGAGTAGTAGTGCGCAAGCCATTGAGCGGGTCCTTCTTCAAAATATCGAGGATGGCGACCGGCGCAAGTTTATAGCCAAGTCAAACGACGCTGCCAGCGGCGGCGGTGCTCGTGATCTCCGCTTCCGGCCAGAAACAGAGTTTTTTCCATTTTTTCGGCGTATGTTCCCGAACAAAACATTCAAAACACGAAAAGCAAAGGGTGTCGCGTCTCAAATAGAAGTACTGAGCGGCACAGTGATTTGGCAGGAACCGACCGGTGACAAAAGCGCCATGATGGAAATCTGGCCCTCGACCGATGCGCGCCCCAATGAATGCAGAATCGCGCGAATTTCCGAGTTCGCTCTTGATGGGTTGATACAAACAGACCCCAATGGCGGGCGCTCGGTGTTCATGATGTTTCAACAAGCCAATGGGGATATCCGCCTCTATTTCACAACAGAAACCAGCCTGCGCACGCAGAATTGGGACCCTAGAATCAAGAAATTTGCCCAAGATTGGTTTGCAGATGGGTGCAAATCTGCATTCCTCGATTTGATAACCAAAGGGCAGTACCCCCATGGCTGATGCGAACAACATTCTGGCGCTGCTAGAAGCCCGCCGCAACGTATTGCTTGCCGGACCGCCAGGTACGGGGAAGTCTATGCTGCTCAGCGAGGTTGCCAGTCTTTTTGAAGCAAAAGGCAATGCCAGCACGCCCACCTACCAGCCAAACGCACCGGTCCCCATCCCGCCGACACCGACGAGCACACTTCCGGGTAGCATTGGCAAGGCAACCAACCGAAAAGTCTTTCGCTGTGTTCTACACCAGTCCAGCAAATATCGTGATTTCCTGACTGGCATGATGCCCGATGTCAGAAGCGGCAAAGCGCCCGGTTCGTTCAGGATCACAGAAGGCATCCTCTACAAGGCAAGCGAATACGCCAAGCAAAAGGACAGCGCTGCACTGCTTATAATCGATGAAATTAACCGAGGCCCGACCGTTCAGGTCTTCGGCGGAGCCATCGTCGCCATAGAAGCAGACAAACGCCTTGCCGCCGACGGTAAAACAACACCAGCCACGCAGTTCTTTGATATAATTAATCCCGTTGATGGTGATCTGATCGAGTACGCGTTCCCGCCAACACTCTATATCCTCGGGGCTATGAATCAGGCCGACGTCTCGGTTGAGCCACTTGACGTCGCTTTTCTGAGGCGTTGGGCTCCGGTTAATCTGGAGCCTTCTTCCTCTGTGCTGCGCGCGCATTTTGGTGCCGCCTCTAGCCCCGTATCAACATTACCGCCGACGCCTGGCTCCGCAGGCGACGTGATAGAGGCAGCAATTCAGGCATTTGATGCCGTAAATACCAGGATTGCGCTTGGCCGTGGCCCGGAATTCAGGATTGGTCATGGCGTTCTGATGGGCAATAGTGCCAAGCTTTCAAGCGTATCCGAAGCCCTTCAGCATTTTCAGGCCGCTTGGGGGACAATCAAGAACCACATAGATGAATCATTTTTCGGGGATGTGCGCGGCACCGCAATCATCCTGAATGCAGACCGGGGCATTGCTGGAAACCCATATGTCCTTGAGGAAACATCCTTTGGCGATGCCCCCCGCGCAATGATAAACGGCCCTTTGAGTGTGGAAGCCTCAAAGCTCTACGATCTGTTCGTTTCCCTGTCACAAAAGGCTGTCTGAGTGTTATGCGCCCGTGGCAGCGCTTCACAGCAATCGAATACGCCAAGCCATCCGCATTGCATGAAGAAATCGCACGACGTAGCAACGTTTCTGTTGCCACAGCGCGCGAGCTTTTGCTCCGAGCTGGAGATCGCGTTCGGGGCACGCTCGGGCTGGAAAGCGTTCCACTGTCTTTCAATGCCGACCGCCTCCAGTTTCAAAACGTGGCAGGCCTGCTTGTCTTAGCCTCAGGTATAGAACTTGAAATTGCTCCGAAATTTCTTGGCAGCGCGCCCGGATGGCGCGAGGATTTCTTTTTGTTGGCCATGCTTTCCCACCATGGCCGACTACTCGATAATGAAGGTCTCAGATCATCTGCGCAGGCGAATTCTGATCTAGCCTCCTTGATCGGTCGCTCGCTTATAGAGATGTACTGGAAAAACCAGCGCCGACCTTTGCGCACCTATCGACGTTTGCACCACGAAGATTTTGCACTCGAAGGAGATTTCGATCCGGAGGATTTATCGGTGCCATCGGAAGAGGGCTTCCCACAATCCGTGACGTCGTTCACACGGGAGAACCCTTACAACGCGATCATCAGGGCCGCAGCAGCTGGACTAGCGCCGGTCGTGCCCGAAGTTGAAACACGGTTGCGCCTTGAGCGTCTTGCACAACATCTACCCCATCAGCCAAGACCGTCCCGTCTTCAGGATCGAAGACTGCCGAGCCGCTCTAAAGCTTGGCAGCCTACATTCGATCTTTCGCTCGATATTTTGCGTGGTTTGGGAGGCGCTTATGATCCGAAAAACGCGCTTGCTCCAGGCTATATTATGCAAACGTGGCAAGTTTGGGAGCAACTGATTTCATTATCTTTACGCAATGCCTTTTCACCCAAAAACGTCCAACTCCAATCGTCAAACAAGCTGGGAACCAGAACGCAAGATGGGGTTATCAGAGCTCTAAACGTTTTTCCTGATGCTATCGTGTCCATAGTCGGTACGGCTGGAGACCGCCGGATCATCGTAGATGCTAAATACAAAGGACATGCGGATCGCTCATCCAAGTCGATCTCGAATGCAGACATCTATGAATCGCTTGCTTTTGCGCGTGCGACGGGAATTTCCGAGGTCGCTCTTGTGTATCCAAGGCCAGTGGAAGGGGCTTTATCCTCAAGTGACGAGGTTGGGTACGCCGCAGAATTTGCCCGAGCCGTTGCAGACGGCGTTCAAATCCGAGCCATCGAGCTCGGTGTTTGTGGCATTTCAGGCCGCCGTGGTTTGGGGCGCTTCTCTGAAGCGCTTGCAAAGATTCTTTAGTTTTTCGACTCACCCCTTAGATGTCTTCAGGGCTACCGCAAGAAAGAGCCTGTAGTCTCCAGCCCTGAAGCCATTCCATACCGGCATCACTATCCTTGTGCTCTAGAGCGCAGCCATGGCTGCGCCACCCATTCCACTGGAAACGGCGCCAGAAAGTCTGCCAGCTTCGCGTCTGGCGGTTGCTGCGCTTCGACGATTGCCTCGACGATGTCTGGCGCGAGCAGCGTCAACCGCATGACGCGCGTCATGTAGGACGGTGCAATCCCCTCGCGCTCCGCCAGTTCGGCAATGGTGGCGAAGTCGCCCGACTCAAGCAGCTGCTTCCAGCGAAACGCCCGCGCCAGTGCCTTGACCAAAGTGTTGTCCATCTTGCGTTGGCTTGATGCCCCATCCGGCAGCTGCATTTCCTTTCGCCCGCCGCGCTTTACGACGCGGAACGGGACGTAGAGTGTCACGGTTTCGGGGATCGGTGCGCCGCGTTTCATGCGGCCGCCTCGATGCCGCCTGTAAGCATCTCGCGCGCGAGGCCATTGAGGCCGTCGACGCGTAGCCGGACCTGTAGCCCGTCCGTGCCGATGTCGGCGCGCTCGATCAGCAGCGCCGCAATGCGTGCCTGCTCGGCAGGAAAGAGCTCGTCCCAGAGCGGATCAAGACGGGTCAGTGCGTCACGGGCATCGGCCTCGGTGATCTCGCCGTCTTTTGCGCGTGCCGCTTTCCAAGTGCCCGCTACGATTTCGGGTTGGCGGAACACGGTGCGCAGTTGATCGATAACGGCTGCTTCTATCTCGCCAGCGGGAACACGGCCGATCTCGCAGGTTCCGGCACCGTGTTTCAGAATGGTCTGGCTGACATAGTAGCGATAGAGTTTGCCGCCCTTGCGCGTGTGGGTCGGGGAGAAGGCTGCGCCGTCCGGCCCATACAGAAGCCCTTTGAGAAGCGCGGGCGTATCGGCGCGGGTGCGGGCCGCTCGCTTGCGGGGACTCTCCTGCAGAATGGCGTGGACGCGGTCCCACGTCTCGCGGTCGATGATCGCGTCGTGCTCGCCGGGGTAGCTCTCGCCCTTGTGCACCGCCTCGCCGATGTAGGCGCGGTTGTTGAGCATCCGATAGAGGTACTTCTTGTCGATCCGGTTGCCGCGCGGCGTCCGGATGCCGCGCGTACCGACCTCTCGCGCCAGTTCCGTGCAGGACCCAATCTCGAGGAAGCGTTCAAAGATCCAGCAGACGTGCGCGGCGGCTTCTTCGTCGATCACCAGCTTCCTGTTCTCGACGCAGTAGCCGTAGGGTGGCACCCCGCCCATCCACATGCCCTTTTTCCGGCTGGCGGCGACCTTGTCGCGGATGCGCTCGGCGGTCACCTCGCGTTCGAACTGGGCGAACGAGAGCAGGATGTTCAGCGTCAGCCGGCCCATGGAGGTGGTCGTGTTGAAAGACTGCGTTACCGAGACGAAGGTCACATGGTTGCGGTCGAACACCTCGACGAGCTTGGCGAAGTCGGCGAGCGAGCGGCTGAGGCGGTCGATCTTGTAGACCACGACCACGTCGACCAGCCCGTCCTCGATATCCTCCAGCAGCCGCTTCAGGCCGGGCCGGTCGAGCGTCCCGCCGGAAATGCCACCGTCGTCATATTGGTCGCGGACCAGCACCCAGCCCTCGGAACGCTGGCTGGCAATATAGGCCTCGCAGGCTTCACGCTGGGCGTGGAGCGAGTTGAACTCCTGCTCCAGCCCTTCCTCGGAGGATTTCCGGGTGTAGACAGCGCAACGCAGCTTCCTGACGATTGGTTTGGTCATGCGCCCCTCCGGTGGTTTTTCAGGCCAAAGAACACCCAACCGTTCCAGCGCGTGCCGGTGATCGCGCGGGCAATGGCCGACAGCGATTTGTAAGGGCGGCCCTGCCAGTCGAAACCGTCGGCGGTGACGGTGACGACATGCTCGACGCCCTGCCATTCGCGGATCAACCTCGTCCCGACGATGGGTGTCAGATCGGCGCGGATGCGGCTCTTTTTGCGATCACCGCCATCGAGTTGTTCGCCAAGGGCCTCCAGCCTTTTCACTGTTTCCGGCTTCAGGCCGCCATAGGCCAGCTCCTGGATACGGTACGCCAGTCGGCTTTCGAGATAGCGGCGATTGAACGGCGGCGGATCGCTGTCGAACAACTCACGCCATTGTTTCTTCAAGTCTGGCGTCGATGTCGTTTTGAGCGCGGCCAAGCGGGCGGGAATAGGATCTTGTTTGGTCATGCATTTCTCCGATGAGTTGGAGTTGCATGACGCCATTCGTCGGCCGGATAGTGTAGGCTACTTTCTCCAATTTTGTCAGATACTTCCGCCCGATCACGCATCCGCAAACGAACCAACCCGAGAGCCAGCAGGCCGCATAGCTCGGCGCGGCGTTCTGTGGGCGTCATCTGGTCGGGTGGCAGAGGGTTGGGTCGTTTCATGTTGCTTGCAACCTTGATTGATGGTTTCGTTTCCTATCAAAAGCCATCCCGAAGCCCCTTTTGGGACATGCCGTACCCTGAGCTTAGCAATGAGTGCGAACAAGTAGTGAACATACCCTATTGCGAAAGAAAGCTTCGTCAACGATGATCAAAGGCTAAAGCTGGAAGAGAGCAAGCAATCGTTGAGGTAATTTTATGGCGCGCAAATCAATTTCGATTGGTCCAGATATTCTTGCATTGATCGAAGATGCACGCATTGACCTTGCCAGAGCGGCCCTTGCCCTCCGAGAGGGTGACAATGAGCCTGATTTCGCCCTGCCGGATGCCCCTTCTGATCTGACCGATGACGAGGTCGCCGAAGCGTTTCGGCTGGATCTGACACAAACCTTGTCAAAATTTGATCACGATGAACTGCGACCGGCAGAGCAGCGATCACGTAGAATGCGGGCCCTCGCATCGGGAAAGGGCGTGGCCTCTCTCAAGACGATTATCAAGCAGCAACTCAATTATGCGCAGTCGCAGGAGTTCGACCGCCAGCCAGACCAGCTCTGCCGAAGCATCTGGACCTACCTTAATGCACGCGAAACGTTCGAGGACGCGGAAAGCTTTCATTTTGCTCGACAATTTCGTGACCACGGAAAACTTTATGACGCCTTCGAAGTCGAGCTTGAAAATCATTCGGCCCTCGATGCATGGGCCATCGACGAGGTGGCAATGGCATTCAAGATCAAGGAGTTGCTTGAACTGAAGCCCGAGATTTCCTGCACTGTGAAGGCGCTCGATCTGCCGGCAACAGAAACACACCCCGCGTCCATCATGCTGATCGTCCGGCATGGCGGGCCGCTGTCGAGCGTTTTTGACCATCGACGCGACGGACTCAGGGGAACAATCTATTATCGCCCTCCAAACGAGGCGACGCTCATTTACACGCCGTCAATCCGCCAGATTGAAGTCTGCGCAGACAGCCCCGTTGTGCGCCAGACGGTCTGCGACTCGTTCGCCGAAGTTGCCCTCGCCCACGACATCTCTCAAAAACCATTGACCTGGAAACGCTACAATCTTGCGCGGTTTCGTACCTCGCTTCGTCTTCAGCCGCCAGAAATCGATAGCTATGAATTTGCCTTTGCCCGCGTCGTGGAGGCCGAAATCCGGCTAGGGATCTGGCGGCGCAAGCTGCAACTGAAAGTCGCCGTCGATGACGATATTGAAGAGGTGGCGGACCAATATCTCGGGGCCAGAAACATATTCCGCCGTGCCGAAGCCTTCAGTCGGATTGCCATTGCTGTCGTCTACAACCGGGTCGGCGATGATAAGGTGCGGACGCTCAATCTCACGATCTCCGGCACCAAGAGTTGTAACCTGCAAAGCAAGACGGACCCCGAAGAACGGGCCCTCGGATTTGCACTTTTGAAAGAATGGGGGATTCTTAGCGCTTTCCGGCAGATCGCTCCCGATGACCTTCAGACAATTTTCCCCCAATTGGTGCAACTCCATGACCGTGTTGAAGATGAGGTCAGCGGTGGATATTTGCTGGAACTTGGGCTCGACGCCAGTCGCCTGATCGAGGGCGGGCTGCTTGAGCGCCGCGACCGTCAGGATGTCGTCCTGATCGATGACGACGATATCGACGGGGAAGGCACCGTGAAACCGTCAGCAACAGAGGGCATGGTCAACACTATGGGTCCGTTCGGCGAGGACACAGGCAGGCGACCATCATCAGATATCGAGATGTTCGCGATTAACGGCCAATGGCTTCACGAGACCCTTCATCGGCTGATAAAACCGCTCTTGAGCAAGCGAACAGCCCAGATCCTCGACCCGGACCTGACCTTGCTCGGCGCAATGCAGGTGGATGGTGTCGAGGTGCCCGTCTATTTTGCCCGGCGCCTGAATGACCCGAAAACTGCCCAAAGGCTGGACCTGGCCTTGCGTGCGCGGAACACAGCTGGCGTTGGCATCATTCTCGCGGCGAGTGAGGGAATGCCATCGCATCTCGGCTCCAACGTGGTTGTGCCACTTCTATCTCATCTGGCATCGGCGAACGAGGAGATCTTGTTCGCCCGCGACGGCATCGAACTGGCATTTCGCAACAACCTTTCGCTCGCACGCGGGGGCGTGTCACCGCGGGTTGTCCGGACAGGTGCGCAGTCTGGCACCCTGTTCATTCCGGGCAAGGAGCCGCTGCACCTCACCGGGAACGATCAACTTACAATCTTCGAACGCCTTGTTGTCGCCGCCGGGAAAGGCAGTCCCGATATTCAGGTCAAAGCGCTGATGGAAGGCTTCGAATCCAGAAGCCCCCAACAAACGTTCCGGAAGAATACATGGGACAGCATTCGGAACGTCTATATCGGCAAGGGTGCCAAGAATGGTTACTGGCGCCTATTGCTCGCCGGGCAACCGACCGAAGAGGTCTCAGATGCCCTGGTCGAAAGGCCCGTCTAACGTCAGTCTAACATGCGCCGGGAGACGGTCTAACAAACCACTGATTATTGGAAAGGCTCACTCAGTCAGAGGAGCATTCCAATGCCGACAATCACACGCACACGTTCGACTTCCCAAACGAGCCGCACTGGCGCCGCGGATACCGCCCCGAACTTTTCCAATCCTGAATGGCGCTGCACGCGCTGTGAAAAGCTGCTCGGCGTCTGCCGGGACGGCCGCATGCACCTGCGTTTTGCACGGGGCCACGAGTATTTCGTCGGCTTTCCGGTCGTGGCCACCTGTCGGGGCTGCGGCACGCTGAACCAGGCGCAATCACCTGCGGGCTAAGGCGCGCATTTCTTCACCATTTTCCTGAAATCGCAGAGACGCATGACGTCCTGACCTGGCTTTGAGAAGGCGCTGGACGCCTGGCCGCAAGGCAGGCGTCCAATGTCTATTTCGTGGCACGAGATCCGTGATCACCTCATGCATTCTTCATCTACTCTTAACTTTCAACGCAACTTCGATGCAATTCGACGCAGCAGCGGGTCGATCGGTAGCTTCAGTGATCCGGCCGCATTGCTGGACGCGTTGCACGTCGGTGGCCGTGCGCCGGACCAGAAAAACCGGTTGTTGGTCGCGCTGGTCGGGGTTGCGCAATCTGGTGGCGAGACCGCCGATTGCGCCCTGACATTGCTGCTGCTGGGACTCTGGCCTGGGCTTGATGCCATCCGCCGCCGATCAATCCGGCGTAGGATCGGATGCCCCGATGAGGTCGCGTCCGACATTCTGGCGCGCACCACCGAGGCAGTCCGCGGGCTCGATCTGGTTCGCGTCAACTGGATTGCGGCCACAGTGCTGCGCAACGTCGAGCGCGACATGATCCGCGTCCGGCAGCGTGATCTGGCGCGGGAAAGCCTCAGCTGCGTCATCGAGCCCGACGACGTTCCAGCTGAACATGGGGGGTGTTGGCCCACGGCCGAAGACGCACATTTCGGTGACGATCTGCACAAGCTGATTGGAACGGACGCAGCTTTGGTGATCCGTGTGGCCATCGACGGTTTCACACAAGCCGAAGCGGCGGCGGATCTGGGCATCCCGATGGAGGCGGCACGCAAGCGCTACCAGCGCGCCCTCCTGCGCATTCGCGAAGCTTTTCAGAAAAATGTTTGAACCCTTGTCCCATACCCGCGCCGCAGGCGGCTTTTTATCAGTAATCGGCCCGGAAGCGGGCATCTCCACCGAAAAGGACGAGCCATGCAAGATGACAATCACACAACTGAATTGGTCCGTGTACCCGGGCTCTACCGCTCTTGGGAATTGCCGCAGGTGCTTAGGCTTCATGAAGCGTTTCAGATTGAATCTGCTGGTGCGCATGAGGACGAGACACCGCTACTGGCGATCTACTCATCAGACCAGAACCAGTTTGAACGGGTTCTTGCAGAGCTTTGGTCTCCCAGTCCTGCCGATCGCCCATACCCCCTCGGGACAGTTTCGGAATCCCGAGAGCAGAAGCAAGCGAGGAGACCAGCAACATGACCACAGCAACCATCACCACAATCCAACCGAAAGGTTCGCTTACGGAAATCCAGTTTTGCGCTTGGGTGGCACAAGCCATGCCCGGCGATCGATTGGAATACCATCGCGGGTTTCTGGTGATCGATACTTTCCCGGGGCTTTCCAAGCTTGGAGACAACGAGCGAAACGAACTGCGCCTGTTGGGATCACGGGCGTTTTGGACGGAGTCCCAAGGCCTCGTCCATCTCGTCCAGGAACGATTGGCGGCGGACTGCTTTGCTTACCTTGCCATCGCGCGGCCCAAGCTCCTGTCCGGTCGGCCCGCAACCCATGTGCAGCTGCTGTCAGCTGCCTGATGCCATTCACCCCGAAAGGAGACCTAATGACTTACCCTGAAAACACCCCGAGCGTGAACGACATGCTGAACATGCCCACCGGCGAGCTAGCGCAGATGCCGGTCGAATTACTGGCGGGCTTGCAGGCTGAACTGGCGCACGCAACCACGCAGCTGAAGGCCGCCACGGCGCGGTTCAGCACCGCTCTGGATGTGCGCTACGCCACCCGCGCCGCTGAGGCCCGCCGCGCCTGCGCCAAAGACACCGGAACAGTTCGACTGGCCGATGGCGATTACACCGTGGTGGCTGATCTGCCCAAGCGCGTCGACTGGGATCAGGCAAAACTGGCGCAGATTGCAGCCAACATCGCCGATAGTGGCGAGAACGCGGCTGAGTTCATCGACACCAAGCTGACCGTCTCGGAGCGCAAATACGGTGCGCTGCCGGAAGCCTGGCGGAAGGGGTTTGAGCCCGCCCGTACGGTGAAGGTGGGCACGCTGAAGGTCTCCCTTATTAAGGGAGACGCGGCATGACCCTCCGCATTCTCTCAGCCGATGAACGTCTCGCCGAGGCAAAGGGCAAAACCACTCTTGCAATATTCGGTCAAAGTGGTGGCGGCAAAACAACCTTACTGACCACCATGCCAGAGGACAGGACTGTCTGCCTCGACTTTGAGGCGGGTCTCAAGTCAGTCCAGAATTGGCGCGGCGACAGCTTGCCTATCCGCCGCTTCGCTGATGCCGTGGATATTGCGTGCCTGATTGGTGGTGCCAACCCGGCAGCGCAGCCTGATGAGCATTTCTCAGAGGCCCATTACAACCATTTGCGTGGGCAACATCCCGAGTTGGCTGCACGGCTCGACGCAAAGAGCATCGTGTTTGTCGATAGCATCACCGATCTGACGCGACAGGCTATGGCCTGGGCCAAGACCCGGCCCGAGGCGCTGTCGGAACGGACTGGCAAGCCAGACACCCGCGGCGCTTATGGACTGCTGGCGCGCGAGGTCATTGGCTTGCTGAAGCATCTTCAACACGCGCCGGGGAAAACGGTGATCTTTGTTGGCATCCTCGAGAAGGTCGTCGACGACATGAACCGGGTGACGTTCCAGCCTCAGATGGAAGGCGGCAAGGTGGCACGAGAGCTGCCCGGCATCGTCGATCAGGTGATGACGCTCGGCCTCTTCAGCCCCGACACCGGCCCGGACGGCACCACCACATGGCGCCACGATCCCGACAAGGGGGAAGTCCGGCGTCTCGTGTGTCGTTCTGGCAATCCTTGGGGCCTGCCGGCCAAGGACCGCTCAGGCCGTCTCGACCTGAGCGAGCCCGCCGACCTCGGCGCGCTGCTCACCAAAATCAACCACATCCAGAAAGGATAATCCTCATGAGCTTTGATATGAATGATGTCGCGCCACAGCAATCTGGTGACCTAATCCCGGACGGCACCTTTGCCAAGGTGACTATGTCTATCCGCAAAGGCGGCACTGACGGCACGAGCGAGGTGGATCGCGGGCTGCTGAAACCCTCCAACCAGCCGGGCAGCGATGTGCTGATGGTCGATGCCGAGTTCACCGTGGCCGAGGGCCCGTTTGCCCGGCGCAAGTTTTGGCAAAATTTCACAGTGCAGGGCGGCAAGCTTGACGAGCAAGGCCAATCAATCGGTTGGAAAATCGCCAAAAGCCAGTTTCGGGCGATGATCGATAGCGCGTTGGGGCTAAACCCCGAGGACATGAGCGATGCTGCGAAGGCCAAGCGTGTGTTGCGCGGCCTCGCCGATCTCGATGGCATCACCTTTGTCGCCAAGATCCAGATCGAGCCAAACCGGAACCCGGCTTACAAGGACGCCAACAAGCTCGAACATGTGGTCCTGCCCACAGCGCCTGAATGGCAGAAAGTGATGGCATGTGAGATGGTCTCGGCGCAGCCCTCGAACCGTCCACGCCCGGCAGCAGCTGCGCCGGTGTCAGCGGCACCTGCCTGGGGGCAATCACAGCCGGCTTCAGCCAGCGCCACATCCGCATGGTCGTCTGGGTCAGGTCAACCCGGTGGTCAAACCGCAGAACCTGCTGACACAGCCAAAACTGCAGGTGGCCCGGCGTGGCTCAACCCATGAGCCCGGATGAATGGCAAGCGCATGTCACCACGGAATCGGCCCTTGCAATGGGGCGTTGGTTGGAAGCGCGGGGACGGCTCGACCGCCCCATCGCCAGCCTCACGCGAAAGGACCTCGAATGCATGGCGTCGAACGCGATCAGCCGGTTCATTGTTCTGGCCTCGGAGCGGCGAACACAAGCGCCCGAGCCAAAGGAACGCGCAGCACTCGACCTTCTGCTTATGGGGTGAGCCGCGGTGAGCTTGGCCGGCGCGTGCCCTGCGCGCTCTGCGGCCGGCAAGCCAGGGGCTTCGGCTACTGCCACCTGCTGAAATGGGACCGCCATCCCCATCACCGATTTTGTTCGATGGCCTGCCTCACGGTGGGCAGCGCCATCGCTCGGAGGAATTTTGGAATGATCGACAAGACTGACATGGAAACGCGCGCAATCCGCGAGGCGCGTCGCGATCTCGCCGAGGCGCTGACGGAGATAGGCTTGATGCCGGCCTTCTTTGATCGCCCGGCCGAGGACATCGACCGCCTGATCGAAGCCTGCGTGGACGGGTTCCAAGCATCCATGCAACGCCAGTCCGATGCTGGCGACGTGCCTTTTTAGGGAGGGATTTGAACATGATCGATCTCAACCACAATTCTGGGTTTGTCTACGGACGCAGTGGCAATGAAACCGCGCCGCTTGGCTCTCGGATCAACGGGCGCATCGACGCAGCACTTGTCGCCGAGCGCGACACGCAGCGCGCGCGCGACTATCTCGGTGCCAGCCGGATCGGCGAACCCTGCGCGCGGCGCCTGGTGTATGAATTCACCAAAACGCCAGTTGATCCGGGCAAGGATTTCGAGGGGCGCACGCTGCGCATCTTCGAGGCGGGTCACATATTTGAGGAACTGGCGATCCGCTGGTTGCGGGCGGCCGGGTTCGATCTGCGGACGGAAAAGCGCGATGGCGGCCAATTCGGCTTCGAGACAGCAGGCGGGCGCATCCGTGGCCATGTTGATGGGATCATCGTTGGTGGCCCCAACGTTGAAATTTCCTGGCCGGTGCTTTGGGAAAACAAGGCACTGAAGGCATCAAGCTGGAATGACACGGCCAAGAAGGGCGTGCGGGCTTCCAAGCCCGTCTATTACGGACAGCTACAGATCTACATGGCCTATATGGGCCTGGAAGCGGCGATCTTTACCGCGCTGAACAAGGATACCTGCGAACTTTATCATGAGCATGTGCCGCTTGACGCCGCTGCCGCGCAGGCGCTCTCGGACAAGGCGGTGGACGTTCTGCGCGCTGCAGATGCAGGTGATTTGCTGCCGCGCGTTGCCGCCCATGCCGATTTCTTCCTCTGCCGGTTCTGCCCCTTCGCAGCACGATGCTGGCAGGAGGAGCAGTGATGAGCATCACGATTACCGCGTCTCAATCGAAAGCCATCGCTGAAATCCGGGACTGGTATCTCAATCGCCGCCATCTGCAGCAGGTCCTGCGCATGTTCGGGTATGCCGGTACTGGAAAAACCACAATCACAAACCTCGCTATTGAGGCCCTCGGCCTTGAGCCCATGACGCCTGGGGGCTTGGGTGGCGTGCTCTTTGCCGCCTTCACTGGCAAGGCTGTTCTGGTCATGACGCGCAATGGCACATCTGCGCAAACCATTCACAGCCTGATTTATCGCAATTCTGAAGCCTCGCCCGAAGAAATCGCGCGTGTGAGCGAGGAACTGGCAGCGCTTGAGCGCGACCTCCCCCGGATGGGGTCGAGCGAACGGGCCTTTGCCCAAGCGCAGATTGCGCAGCTGAAACTCAGGCTCGACCGCATCCATGAGCCACAATTCGTGCTGAACCCGCAATCCGACCTGCGTGACGCAGATCTGCTTGTGCTCGACGAGGTGTCGATGGTCGGCAAGAAGATGGCAGAGGACCTGTTGGTCTTTGGCAAGCCGATCCTGGTGCTGGGGGATCCGGGGCAATTGCCGCCGGTCAAAGACGAGGGGTTCTTTGTCAAAGGTGAGCCAGACGTCATGCTGACGGAAATCCATCGTCAGGCGGCAAATAGCCCCATTCTGAGGCTGGCAACTATGGCACGCCGTGGCGAGTCCATTCCCTTTGGCGCCTTCGATGACAATGTCTGGAAAATGTCACGCCATGACGTAGCACCGGCGCAGCTTCTCCACGGTGGTCAGGTGATCTGCGGGAGGAACGCGACGCGGCGCAGGCTCAACACAGCTATGAAATCTGCTGCAGGCTTTTCCGCCGATTATCCCACCGGTACAGGCGAAAAGATCATCTGCCTGCGCAATCGCCACGATCTGGGTCTGATCAACGGCATGTTCATGACGCTCAGCGAAGTGCGGCCACATCCGCATAATCCGCGCGCATTCCGCGCCGTGATCAAGACCGAAGACGGTGTTGCGATTGGCGGTGCGCAGGATTTCTGGCGCGGTGAATACGATGACCACGTCGTCTTCGACCCGAACCGTAATCGCCATGAATGGGCAACGCGCCGTGGTCTCATCGAGAGCAGCTGGGGCTACGCCATAACCTGCCACAAGGCGCAAGGAAGCCAATACCCCACCGTGGTCGTTGTGGATGACGGCTTTGGTCACTCTGCCGAGGTGCGCAACCAGTGGCTCTACACATCCATTACCCGAGCCGAGCGCGGCCTCCTGATCCTTGCCTGAAGGAGGCCAAACATGACAGCCACCATGATTGATTTCAACGATGCCATACCGTTGCGGCCACAGGCAGATCGCTATGACCTGGACCTGATTGTACAGCGTCTGCGCGAGACGGCCGAGACTTGGGTTCCGCAGCTGTTCCCGAACGGCAAGCGCGTCGGCGATGAGTGGCGGTTGGCTAATATTCGCGGTGATGCGCCGCGCAACACCGGCTCCTGCGTCATCACCCTGCGCGGGCTGCATGCCGGAGACTGGATTGACTTTGACGGCAATGAGGGTGGCGGGCCGATCAGTGCCATTGAAGCGGCCACGGGTCTGACCGGGCGTGAACTTATCGTCGAAGCAGCAGACACGGCTGGCGTTCTCCCGGGGGCGCCCGCTCGTCAAGCACCCATATCCAAACCAGCGCCAAAACGGGACGCAGCGCAGGATATCACCCATATTCTGTCCCACGCGGTGCCGATCGCGCAGACGCCTGCGGCACAATATCTGCAAGGGCGTGGCTTGGCATTGCCGATGGACAGCGACCTGCTGTTCCATGACGATCTGACCCATTGGGAAACCAAGACCGGCTTTGCAGCACTTCTTGGGCAAGTGCGAGATCGCAGCGGTGACGTGATCGGGTTGCACCGTACTTACCTTGTTCAGGACGCGGACGAGGTGCGCAAGGCGGACGTGTCCAAGCCAAAGATGATGATGGGACGCATCGCAGGCGGGGCCGTGCGCCTCGCGCCGATTGGCAAAGATGGGCGGGTTGCGCTTTGCGAAGGCATCGAAACCGGTCTTGCGGTCATGACGGCCTGCCCCGACCTCCCGGTCTGGGCGACGCTCTCCACCTCGGGGCTTGAACAGTTGGAACTGCCGCCAGCGGGGCAGCGCGTGCTGATCTTGGCCGATCACGATGCATCCGGTGCGGGATTGCGTGCCGCTGAGGCCAGCGCTCGACGGCTGCGCGCCCAAGGCCGGGATGTCGCCATCGCGCTACCGCCCGTGGAGGGTGAGGACTTTAACGACATGCTGCTTCGGGCCGGTTCGTCGGCCGTGGTGTGTTTGATCGAGGCAACGGAACAGGAGGTTGATGCCGACGCTGTGCTGCAAATTGGCCAGCACCGGCCGCTCAATTATCAGGGAAGCAGCGGAGACATCCCCGTCCTGCGCGCCGATGAGGGCGATCTGAGCCGTGCGGTCTCGCAGGTCTGGAGCCTCGTCATGGCCTCGAACCGCACGCCCTGGGTCTTCCGCTTCGCTGGGCAGCCGACCTGGGTGGTGCCGGATGATGAAGGCCGACCCGTCGCCACCATCCTTAATGAAGAGCGCTTGCGCCACATGCTGGCACGCCTCGCCCGATGGGTCCGCGAAAACGCCAAGGGAGAATTGTTGCCCGCGCCGCCGCCATTGGCCACGGTCAAATCCGTGCTCGCAACGCCGGACCCCGCGCTGCCGGTGCTCACAGGCATCGTGAACACGCCTGTCTTCGGCCGTAGTGGCACGTTGATCACAGATCCCGGCTACCACCCTGATGCCCGGCTGCTCTATGTGCCAGCACCAGGCTTCACCGTGCCGGATGTCCCTAAGCGTCCGACAGAGGCGGATATTGCGGCAGCGCGCGAGCTGATCTGCGACGACCTCTTTGGCGACTTCCCATTCACCGGTGAAGCAGAACGCGCCCATGTCGTGTCGTTGCTGCTTCTGGGCTTTCTGCGCGCTATGATAGACGGACCCACGCCGCTGCACCTGATTGAGAAGCCCACACCTGGCACTGGCGCGACGCTGATGGTTGACGCTGTCGCCACGATCCTGACCGGCACAGGGGCCAGCGTCATGACGGAGGGCCGCGATGACGAGGAGTGGCGCAAGCGCGTTACCGCCAAGCTTCGCCAGATCCCCTCGATGATCCTGATCGACAACCTGCGTGCCAAGCTTGACAGCTCTGCCGTGGCCGCAGCCCTCACAGCACCTTTTTGGGAAGACCGCGTGCTCGGGGTCTCGGAAATGACCCGGCTGCCGATCCGCTGCCTCTGGATCGCGACCGGCAACAACCCCGAATTTTCCAACGAAATGGCCCGCCGCCTAGTGCGCATACGGCTCGATGCGAATGTCGAGCGCCCCTGGCAGCGCGGTGGGTTCCGCCACCCTGATCTCATGGTCTGGATCCGCGCCAACCGTGCACGCATCGTGGCGGCCTGCTTGACACTGTGTCAGGCGTGGATCGCCGTTGGCAAGCCGCGTGGCACAAAGACCATCGGCTCCTATGAGAACTGGGCGCAGGTGATTGGTGGCGTTCTGGAGACGGTTGGCATCCCGGGCTTCCTTGGAAACCTCGAGGACATGATGGCCGACTCCGATAGCGAGGGGGCGGGCTGGAGCGCCTTCATCGCCGCCTGGTGGGACAGGTTCGGGACAGCGCCTGTTGGGGCCGCAGACTTGTTCGATGTTGCGACATTCTGTGACCCGGCACCGCCAATGAGCGGTGGGACAGAGCGTGCCCAGAAAACAGCCTTTGGGATATCGATTTCGCGCATGCGGGATCGGGTATTCCGGCTGGAAACACGCGCGGTTCGCGTTCGCAAAGCTGGCATTTCGCACAAGACAACTCGGTGGCAACTCGAGTTTTGTGAGCCTCAGACGCCATCAAAAATGGCAAATCAACCTGAGGTTGGGGGACCTCTGTCCTCAAAGGGGGACCTCGAAAATGGAGGTACCCCTAGCCAACCTGTTGAAAACATTGGCCGAGGGGGACTTGGGGGACCTGGGGGACCTATTCCGACCCCTTCACACATGCGCATGCGCGCACACGCGCACGATAAGGAGGAGCTGGAAAAAGGTCCCCCAGGTCCCCCAGGTCCCCAAAACTATGAAAAAACAGAGCCTTATGGAGGGGGACCTCTGGGGGGACCTCAAAATGAAGGTCCCCCGAGGTCCCCATGCCCCGATTGGCTAAAGGAGCTCGACCCATGAGCCGCCTAAGCCATCAACCTATCCATCCGACGACGGCGGCCGGTACCTCCAAGCACATGACCGCCGTCGTCTTCCACCCGAGCAGCCAACTAGAAAAGGAGATCACTCATGGCTGAAACGACTCTCGCTGACGTCAATCTCAGCGCAACCCCGAAAACGCCCCTGCAGCATGCACAGGGCCAACGCACGATCCTTGCCCTCGATCTTGGGACCACTACCGGCTGGGCCATTCGTGGCTATGACGGCCTGATCACCAGCGGCACGGCTAGCTTTAAGCCAGGTCGCTACGATGGGGGTGGCATGCGCTATCTGCGCTTCACCAACTGGCTGACAGAACTCGACAGATTGTCAGGCCCGATTGCTACGATCTGGTTCGAGGAAGTCCGCCGCCATGCGGGAACTGACGCGGCTCACGTCTACGGCGGGCTGTTGGCGGTTCTCACCAGCTGGGCGGAGTTGCGTGGCGTGCCGTATCAGGGGGTGCCGCTGGGCACGATCAAGCGCAACGCCACCGGCCACGGCAATGCGAACAAACAGGCCATGATCGATGCCGCCCGCAAGCGCGGTTTCAGCCCGGCTGACGACAACGAGGCAGACGCTATCGCGATCTTGCTCTGGGCGATTGAGACGCGGGGAGGGCTGGCCTGATGGGTATGCGCTTCACTCCCAAGGGTTATGGCGGCAATCGCCGTGACCCTGATCAAGTCAAGCGCGATGGCTGGCATGAGCAGCACATGCTTGCGGTCTCGCTCGACGATCATCGGCTCACGTGGCCGGAACGTGAACTGGTTCGCCAGCTGGGCGAGAAACTTTATGGCAAGCTGCCAGCAGTGAGGGAGGTGCGCCATGGCCGATGAATGGACACGGGCAATGGTGGCGGACCGGCTGGATCTAGCTGCAGACGTGATGCGCTCCATGCCGCCGGTCCGCCCACAGGGTTACGTCAGCTCTTGGCCGGAATACGTCTCAACATTCGCCGATCAGGTCGAGCAGGAGCCGCGGATGAAAAAGCCGCTGCCATCGCCGCGGATGATCACGCAGGCCGACGAGGCGATGCTGTGGCTACGCTGGGTGGACAAGGACATCGGCCAGATCCTCTGGGCCCGCGCCAACCGCAAGGCCTGGAAGGGGATCTGCTGGGCGCATGGGGTCAGCAGGGCCACGGCGAACCGGCGATATGAGTATGGTTTGGCCGTGATCGTTTGGAAATTGAACGGCAGAACCGTCCCGCGCAAACGGTCGATGCAGTTCGTTATTCAGCGGACCGCTTGAGTGATCGGGGCGGCGGTAAATACGGCCACCCTGTCAACCTCTTTCGTTCGCGTGAGACACTTTTCGGTGAGACACCGCAAGCTGTGACAGATCTCGATTGAGAGGCTAAAAAAAGGATATGCTCGAAGTTGTGCGCGTGGGAGAAATGTCCTTGGTTATAGCGAGGCAACATAAGTAGCCTGATATCCTCTTCGTTTTGGTGCATTTGACACGCTTGAGACAACTAGTGACGTTGACCAAGCTTATGATGAGTGCGAAAAATCGATTGGGGAAAGCTGAAACTCTGGAGGTGACGCCGTGACCTCTAAAGACATATTATCAACTACCGAGGCAGCACGTCGCCTGTCATTTAAGCGCGGTTATGCTCGCGAGGCTGTATCAGTCGCGCGCAAAAAACCGGCCAATGTTCGCGATATTATGTTAAAAATTAGGGAGATCCGCCCCAGTCTTAAAGCCCGTATACGATTGGCCAAGCAGATCAAGAAAATGCCAGGCGTTATTACTGGTTCATATTCATCATCTGGGGCCGTCCGAGCCGTGTACCGAGAAGTCGTCGCAATGCAGACCCAGCATGAAGAACAGGAGCTTTTTGCAGAAGATGTGCTCTTATATTCTGCCGTCTTTGCTGAAAGCACGCGTACGAAACGTAGTCTGCACATTGCAAGGATCAGCTTGAATTATCATGCGATTGAACGGCTGATTGAACGAAGCGATTGTGAAATTGGCCCAGGCTTTCTTGAGCTGATCGATCAAGAGGCGAACCATATTCTCAAGGAACTGGCGCGTGATGTGACCATTACGCACAATGAAGACGAATTCATACGATCGAGCTACTGTGGCGTTTGGGCAGGAAGCATTGATGTCTCAAGGCCTGACCCTGAATGGTTCGCCTTTGAACAAGACCCCAAAGCTCCGATCTTTTCTGTCCGGACATTTCTCAGTCCCGATGAAATGCATCCGTACGTTTGGATGAAATGGAACGACGGGGTCGCGGCTAAACCTGCTGAATAATCAACCCCACAGACCGGTCTGCTTGAAAAAACTCCTGGACCCTGCGAAAGCTGCCTCCGGTGAAGGCGCGCGGCTATTTCAACGCTTGGCCGGACTTTGCACGATCTAAAAAGGAAATCGCCGCCATGGAGGCAGAGCCCATGCGGGTCTGGCCTTCCGCCTCAGCCATCACCCGTCTAGAGTAAACGTTTGATTGGATGCTGTGGATCGATGAGGCCGAACGCAAGTTGATCTGGTCGCGTGCCGGTCGCACGCCTTGGAAACAGATCTGCTGGGACTTGGGATGTGACCGTACCACGGCATGGCGTAAGCATAAGATCGCGTTGACGAAAATTGCGGCACGGCTGAATGCTGATTGACATAAACCAATCGGGCAGGTTTCATATTGCCTGCCCGTATGTCCAAAACGCAAGGCGACCGGCGCAAAAGGGGGAATGATGATCAAAAGCGAATTAGTTGCGAGGATTGCGGCAGAAAACCCTCACTTGAAAGACGTTGACGCACAAAAAGTCGTCTCCAAAATTATTGAGACGATCAGCGAGGGCCTTGAACGGGGCGATCGTGTCGAGCTGCGCGGGTTTGGTACATTTAGTGTCCGTCACCGGCAAGGTGGCCGACGTCGCAACCCAAGTACCGGTGAGATTGTTTATATCGAAGCGAAGTCAGTGCCATTCTTCAAGACAGGCAGAGGGCTGCACAGGCGCTTAAACTTTGCGTAAGCCCAAACGTGTTGCAACACTTTTGTTTTCGACAGCTGCAACAAGATCATGCTACACGAAGTATAAGATGGGGAGAGTGCGTCGCATAGACGTCTCTCCCCGTTTTTGTTTTTGGATTTAAGTGCTTTGAGACAGCGCAAATGGTATCCGAATTCCCGCAAAACTGTCTCCGCTCAAAATGTTACACTGTGTAACGCATTGAAATTGAACGGGTCCCTTCTGTTTGCAACCGTATACGGGGGAGCAAGGTGCTGCGCTTTCCTAGTGACACCCTGTAAAATACCCGTTTCGTTTCGGTTTGCGCACTGACCCAATGAAACAAGGGGGTTGAGCGGCCCCTGCCCCGCTCTGAACCGAAATGGCATGCCGACCCCATTTCGCTTTCTCGCACTAGATCCGTTGCGCGCCTCACCGATCCCAAGGATATGATCATGGACGTTTTAGACCTGCCGCTTGAGCAGATCATTCCCTATGCGCGCAACCCGCGGAACAACGCTGAGGCCATCGCCACGGTCGCGGCCTCGATCCAGGAGTTTGGCTGGCGACAGCCCATCGTTGTCGACGAGGCGATGGTGGTGTTGGCGGGGCACACGCGGCTGGAAGCAGCTCGCAAGCTCGGCTTCAAGTCCGCGCCGGTGCATGTGGCCAAAGGGTTGACAGCGTCTCAGGCGCGGGCCTTCCGGATCATGGATAACCGCTCCAGTGAAAACGCCGAGTGGGACAAGGACCTTCTGAACCTCGAACTGGCGGATTTGCTGGATGCAAAGTTTGACTTAGGCCTGACAGGCTTCACTGACGACGAGTTGAAGGCCCTGATGAACAGTCTTGAAGACGGCACTAGCCCGCAGGAGGGTGAGGACGACATTCCCGATACTCCGGAGGACCCGATCAGCCGCCCTGGCGATCTCTGGATCCTTGGCAATCACAGGCTGCTCTGCGGTGACAGCACGGTGGCCACCGATATCGAGCGGCTACTTGGAACGGTGAAACCACTGCTGATGGTGACAGATCCACCCTACGGGGTGGAATATGATCCGGGCTGGCGGAACCATGCGGGTGCTGCCAAGACCAAGCGCACTGGCAAGGTGCTGAATGACGACCGCGCGGATTGGCGCGAGGCCTGGGCCTTGTTCCCCGGCGACGTCGTCTACGTTTGGCACGGTGCGCTGCATGCAGCAGAAGTTGCCGAAAGCCTAGAGGCTGCGGGCTTCAATATCCGATCGCAGATCATCTGGGCAAAAGAGCGGCTTGTGCTGAGCCGCGGCGACTACCACTGGCAGCATGAGCCCGCGTGGTATGCTGTTAAGAAAACTGGAAAAGGCCATTGGGCGGGCGATCGCAAACAGACAACACTGTGGCAAATCCCAAGCAAGGATCAGGATGCCAAGACGGTGCACGGGACGCAAAAGCCTGTCGAATGCATGCGCCGCCCGATCCTTAACAACTCCAGCCCTGGCCAGGCTGTCTACGAGCCGTTCATGGGATCAGGCACCACGCTGATCGCGGCTGAGACAACGGGGCGCGTGTGCTACGGTATCGAGCTGAATCCGGTCTATGTAGATGTCGCGGTCGAGCGGTGGCAGCGGTTCACCGGTCAGCAGGCGGTGCTTGAAGGTAGCGATATCACTTTCGATGCGCTGAAGGCTGAGCGCGAGGCCGCATGAAACAGTCTCGCCTCATGTCACTGATTGAAGCGATCACCAATGTGATCGTCGGCTACGGCGTTGCGGTTGGGACGCAGATCCTGATCTTCCCGATTTTTGGGCTCCGAACAACGATCGGAGAAAATCTCGCGATGGGTGGTATATTCACGATCGTCAGCCTGTTTCGCTCGTTCGTGCTACGACGGCTCTTCGAGGCTCTCCGAGTTGCCGAGCAGAACCTTTAGATCAGACCGAGACCTTTTAAACAGTTGGCCGTATCCATCAATTGATGGGTCGGGACCTCAACCGTGATGGTGAAGCTGTCGGCAAATGTTCTGCCGTAAACGCCCCCATCGTCCATCAGCGCTCTGTCGATTTCGTCAAGAACGAGGCAGATGCGGCTGCGATCAAACTGCTCTGGCAGGTTTCGGATGGGGAGCCGAATGTTGGTGGTATCCATGAGGATTTTTTTCCGAGTGTTATTTGCCGGATCAGCTTCGCTCTGATGGGTATTTTTATCCAGTAAATTCGGCTTAATTACATATGGTTAACAGCCGTTTGAGGTCTGCTTATGTCCACTGCAACCCAACCTATTGGCGTCATAGCCAAGCTTCTTGACCTGACCGAGCGACGGGTGCAGCAGCTGAGCCGGGAGGGAGTGATCCCCAAGGCAGACCGCGGACAGTATGCTTTGATCGGGTCGGTCCGTGGCTATGTCCATTACCTGCGCGATCAAGCAATTAAGGCGCAGGCCGGTGCGCCTGATTATGCGGCCGAACGGGCGCGGTTTGTCCGAGCCCGGGCGGATCTCGCCGAAATGGAGGCCGAAGAAAAACGCCGATCATTGATCGCAGCAGATGAAATTGAGGGCGCTTGGATTGCAGTGCTCACCCTTCTGAGAACTCGGATTCTCGCCCTGCCGGACCGGTTGGCGCCACAGATTGTTGACCAATCCACCGTCGGAGAGACCCGTAACTTGATCCGCACGGCGATCCGCGAGGTGCTCGATGATCTCGCAGAGCCAGACATTGAATTCGAAACTGACCCTGAGATTGAGGGGATCGCCGATCCTGCAGCGGACGGTGGTGAAGGCCCTGTCGGTTCTAAAGCCACCGCCGGATCTGACGATCAGCGATTGGGCGGATAAGAACCGTCGGCTGAGCTCTGAGGCCAGCGCCGAGCCGGGTCAGTGGCGCACGTGCCGCGCGGAATACCAGCGGGGTATCATGGATGCGATCTCGGATCCGGCCGCAGAAACCGTTGTGATCATGTCGAGCAGTCAAATTGGGAAATCGGAGTCGATCTTGAATATGGTCGGCTATCATATTGACCATGACCCGGCCCCAATCATGGTAGTGATGCCGACGGAGCGTGACGCGGAAACCTGGTCGAAGGACCGCTTCTCGCCGATGGCGCGGGATACGCCGTGTTTGCAGAATAAGATAGCAAACCCCAAGTCGCGGGACGGCAACAACAAGATCCTGCACAAACGGTTTCCGGGTGGGCATCTGACCATTGTCGGCGCCAACGCACCCTCAGGGCTCGCGAGCCGGCCGATCCGGCTGCTGCTCTGTGACGAAGTTGATCGCTACCCATTCAGCGCAGGCGCCGAGGGCGATCCGGTCAACCTTGCAAGAAAACGAACGGTGACGTTCTGGAATCGCAAGATTGTGCTGGTCTCAACGCCAACAAACAAAGGCGCGAGCCGGATTGAGGCGGCGTTTGAGGAAAGCGACCAGCGACGGTTCTGGGTCCCCTGCCCCGACTGCGGATCAGAACAGCTGCTGATCTGGAGCCAAGTCCGCTGGGACAAGACAGAAGAAGGACACCATTCGCCCGATACGGCCCGCTACCACTGCGCCGAATGCGATGCCGCGTGGAAAGATGAAACCCGTTGGGCTGCCATCTCAAAGGGACGCTGGATTGCAGATCAGCCCTTTGCGGGCACGGCAGGCTTTCACCTGAACGAGATCTACTCGCCTTGGGTGCGGCTTGAGGCGATGGCCAAGGCGTTTCTGTCTGCGCGCGCTGGTGGGGATGAGACGATGAAGACCTTCGTCAACACCTCGCTCGGCGAGACCTGGATGGAAAGCGGCGAGGCGCCGGACTGGCAGCGGCTGCAGGGTCTGAAGGAAGATTGGCGCGCTGGCACGGTGCCTGCGGGTGGGCTGTTCCTGACTGCGGGCGCCGACGTGCAGAAGGACCGGATTGAGGTTGATGTCTGGGCTTGGGGGCACGACTTGCAAAGCTGGCTGATTGATCACATCGTCATTGACGGCGGACCGGGCGATCAGGCTTGTTGGCAGAAGTTGTCCGACTTGCTTGGCCAGACATGGCAGCACGTAAGCGGCACCCCGATGACCATTGCACGTTTGGCGATCGACACAGGTTATGAAACGGCCGCTGTCTATGCCTGGGCACGTCAGGCGGGCTTTGGCCAAGTGGCACCGATCAAGGGCCTTGAGGGCTTCAACCGTGCCAGCCCGGTGACGGGTCCGACTTTTGTCGATGCTACTATCGGCGGCAAGCGTCTGCGCCGCGGGGCGCGGCTTTGGTCGATCGCAACATCGACCTTCAAGGCCGAGACATATCGCTTCCTGCGGCTCGATCCGCCGGAAGTCACCAGTCCGGCAGATGGAGAAAAGTTTCCTCCCGGCTTTCTCCATCTGCCGGGCTGGGTCGATGCCGAATGGCTGAAGCAATTAACAGCGGAGCAGCTGGTCACGGTCAAGAACAAGCGCGGGTTCGCCAAACTTGAGTGGCAGAAGCTGCGGGAACGCAATGAGGCGCTTGATTGCCGGGTTTATGCACGCGCCGCCGCTTGGATCCTCGGTGCCGACCGCTGGTCGGACGCTCGGTGGGAAGAATTGGCGGCGCAGTTTGTGGTCGCTGATGCCAAGGGCGCCACCTCTGCCGGTGGCACACAATCTGTACGCAAGGCACAGGGGCGCCGCGTTGCGCGTTCAACATACATGGGATGAGTTTGGGCATGGCGGATCTGACGACACTGAAACTCCGCCGGGAGGCCCTGACTTCGCAGCGCGCCTCAGGCGTCGCGCGGGTCAGCTATGACGGCAAAACCGTGGATTACCGCAGCGTGGCCGAGATCGACCGCGCCATTGAGGCCCTAGACCGTGAAATTGCGGCGGCTGAGGGGCGGCGGATCGTGCGGCAGGTACGCGTGACGACGACCAAGGGGCTCTGACAGAAATGGGGATGTTCGACTTGTTCCGCCGGCCCAAGCCAGGTGGCTCTGAGGCCATGCGCGCACGGCTGGAAGGGGCTATGGCCAAGCGACGGCTCCGGGGCTGGAACCCGCCCTTGGAAAACATCAACGCGCTGGTCGCCTCCGGTGGCCCGCGGCTGTTGGCGCGCTCGCGGGAAATGGTAGTGACCAATGGTTACGCGGCCAATGCCTGCGAGGCATTTGCGGCAAATCTGGTCGGCGACGGGCTTAAACCATCGTCTCTCATCACGGACGCCGATCTGCGTGATCAGATCCAGCAGCTTTGGCTCGCCTGGACCGATGAGGCGGATGCCGATGGGCTGACGGATTTCTACGGCCTGCAGGCCATGGTCGCCCGCGAGATGTTCGTGGCGGGCGAATGTTTCGTGCGCCTGCGTCCCCGCCGAGCGGAGGACGGGCTGATGGTGCCGTTGCAATTGCAGCTTCTGCAATCAGAAATGCTGCCGTTTGAGAAGATCGAGACAGACCCGAACGGAAACCGTATCCGCTGTGGGATCGAATTCGACCTGATCGGGCGGCGGGTGGCTTATCACTTCCGCCGCAGGCACCCGGGTGACAGCACGGATCAACGCGTCGCGGTGCCCGACACGGTGCGCGTTCCTGCCGAAGAGGTGCTGCACATCTACCGACCGATTGATGCGGGCCAGATCCGGGGCCTCCCGCATGTGGCGCCTGCCATGGTCCGGCTGTTCCTTCTGGACCAATATGACGACGCGGAACTCGACCGCAAAAAGACCGCGGCGATGTTCGCGGGGTTTATCACCAAGACCGCACCGGAAGACCCGATGATGGGTGAAGGGGCGGCCGATCTCGATGGGGCCGCCATCGCCAGCCTTGAACCCGGCACCATGCAGGTTCTGCTGCCAGGCGAGGATGTGAAGTTCTCGAGCCCAGCCGATGTCGGCGGGGGCTATGAGGCGTTCCAGTACCGCACGCTGCTCGCGGTTTCGGCCTCTCTGGGGCTGCCCTATCATCTGGTCACCGGCGACGTTCGGCAGGCGAACTATTCGAGCTTGCGGGCCGAACTGGTCGAGTTCCGGCGGCGTATAGGCCAGTTGCAGCATGGGGTCATGGCCCATCAGCTTTGCCGCCCCATCTGGCGGCGCTGGCTGGAGACGGCTGTGCTCTCGGGCGCGCTGGATGCTGATCCGGTTGTCGCGCGACCTGTGCAATGGATCCCGCCGCGTTGGGATTGGGTCGATCCGCTCAAAGACATCCAGGCGCAGGTTCTTGCGATGGAGGCGGGGCTGACGTCTCGGCGCAAGGTGGTCGAGGCCACGGGATATGACATCGAAGAGGTCGATCGCGAGAATGCCTCTGACGCGAAACGCGCGGCAGACTTGGGTCTGACCTATCGCGCTAGCCCCGGCGAGACGCAGGGCGCGCGCGCCACACCAACGGGTCTCCCAGACCCGAATACCCCCAACGAGGACGGCAGCGGGTCGTCCACGACACCGCAGCAGGAGTAACCCCATGAAATCCTGGTACACAATCCGTGCCCGCGCGTCGGGCGCGGAAGTGCTGATCTATGATGAAATCGGCGCTTACGGCGTAACGGCGAAAGGCTTTCTGGCAGAGTTGGGTGCATTGCCTGACGATGCCGCCATCGATCTGCGCCTCAACAGTCCCGGCGGATCGGTCTTTGACGCCGTTGCCATCTACAACGCACTGAAGCGGCACGCGGGCGACATCACCGTTTGGATCGATGGTATTGCAGCCTCAGCGGCGAGCTACATCGCCATGGCAGGTGACACGGTCGTCATGCCGGAAAACGCCTTCCTGATGATCCATGATCCCAGCGGCTTGGTTATGGGCACGGCCGAAGACATGCGCGCCACGGCCGAGGCGCTCGACAAGGTGAAGGGCAGCCTGATCCAGGGCTATGCCGCGAAATCAGGCAAAGCCGACGACGAAATCGCCACCCTGATGGCGGCAGAGACCTGGCTCGATGCCAAGGAAGCGCTTGATCTTGGCTTTATCGACCGCATTGCCGAGCCCGTGAAACTTGCCGCCTCCTTTGATGTGGCGCGCTTCCGCAACGCGCCGCCGGAAGTGGTGGAAGCGGCAAGTGAACCAGACGAGCCTGCGGCCCAGGAGCCACAGTCCGAGGGTGTTGCAGACGCCAACACCCAGCCTGACCCCGAACAATCGACTGCGGAAGCGCAAACCGAGGCCGAAAGTGAAGCCACAATGGCGGCCGCCGCGATGGTCCGCGCCGAGGCAATCGCCCATGCACGTGCCGTGATCGATCTCTGTCGCCTTGCAGGCCAGCCGCAGATGGCAGGCCGCTTCCTCGAAGAAGATGTGGGTCTCGACGAGGTCCGCAATCGACTTCTTTCGGCCAAGGCCGAAGCCACCCGCGACATCACCGCCTCCCATGCCCAGCCCGGGCGTGCGGCCACCACCCAATCCTGGGGCGATGTGATCGCCCGAACCTTCAAGACGAAAGGCTAACGCATCATGACGACGCTCACTGAAGGCAAACACGCGGGCGGCTTCCTCGTCTGGGAAGTCCTGCGCGATTACACCCGCGAAACCGTTACCATCGCTTCTGGCGCTGGAAAGCTCTCGCCCGGCACTGTGCTCGGCAAGATCACCACGGGCGGAAAATACACCGTGCTGACCCCGGGTGCTTCAAATGGCAGCCAGAATGCCGCCGGCATTCTCTGGGCCGCAGTCGATGCCACGGATGCCGATGCGCCTGGCGTCGTGATCCTGCGCGGCCCCACGCTTGTGAACCAGCATGAGATCGTCTGGCCCGAGGGCGCGACCGAGGCGCAGATCACCGCGGCCACCACGGCGCTTGCCACAATCGGCATCATCCTGCGCTGAGCCTGAGAGAGAAAGGACATCCCCATGGCAACCATGGACATCTTCGAGGGCGACGCCTTCAGCATCATCGAGCTCACCCGAGCTCTGGAAAACATCCCCTTCAAACCGGCGATCCTGTCTGGCTCTGGCCTTTTTGGGTCGCGCGGCGTGCGCCAACGCACCGTCATGATCGAAAGCCGCGATGGCACGCTGTCGCTGATCCCGTTCTCGGAACGCGGCTCGGCATATGAGCAGCAGGTGCCGGAACGGCGTGACATGCGAGCCTTCGTCTGCCGCCAGTTCAAGAAACAGGACGTGCTCTGGGCCGCCGAGATCCAAGGCATCCGCGAATTCAGATCGGAAACGGCGGTGCAGCAGGTGCAAACTGAGGTGGCCCGCAAGATGGCGCGGCTTCGGAATGACGCTGAAGCCACGTTTGAATTCCACCTCTTCAACGGCATCCAAGGCGTGGTGAAGGACCCCAAGGACGGGGCCACGGTGATCAACTACTTCACCGAGTTCGGCATCACACCGGCCGCGGAGGTCGACTTCGATCTCGACAATGCAACCCCCGCCTCGGGCGCTCTGCGCAAACGCTGCCAGGCGATGATTGAGAGTGTCGAGGACAGTCTGGGCGGCTTGGCCGCTGGTCAGGTGCAGTTGCGTGCCGAATGCGGCTCGGCATTTTTCGCCGATCTGGTTGCCCACAAGGAGGTGCGCGAGACCTATCTCAACACCGCTGCCGCGGCAGATCTGCGCGGCCGCGTGGGGGAAGAGGTCAGCTTCGGCGGCATCACCTTCCGTCGCTATCGGGGCGGGCTTGGCTTCGGCGTGCCGACTGACAAGGCGTATTTCTATCCCGAGGGGGTCGAGGGGCTCTTCGAGATCTACTACGCCCCGGCCGACACGTTCGAGACGGTGAACACTCTCGGCCTGCCGCTCTATGCGCGGATGATCCCGGATCGTGACCGTGACGAATGGGTGCGCCTCGAGATCGAAAGCAACCCGCTGCCGATCTGCACCCGCCCGCAGGTGCTGCGCTCGGCCAAGCGGACCTGATGAGCGCCTTTGCTAATGCTCTTGATGTCTTGTTCCTCGATGCCAATCTCTCGGTCGAGATTTGGCATCGGGACAGCGAAGGGCAGTTCACGCGCGCCCGCGGCATTCTGCGCCGCCCTGACGAGATCACCGAGTTTGGTGCGGCGCGGCTTCTTTCGGACACCACCCGGATCGATGTTCGGGTGGCGGATATCCCAGACCCTCGGCCTCAGGAGCAGATCCTGATCGGCGAGGAAACCTTCCTGATCCAGGGCGAACCGCAGCGTGACCGTGAGCGGCTGATCTGGACGATTGAGCTGACCCCTGCATGAAGCTTGGCCTCGACATCACACCGGACCTCGTTGCCGTGATGGCAGCCGAGATCAAGGCGGGCGAAAAGGCCGTCAGCGCCGCGATGCGCGAAGCTGGCACGGATCTGAAGTCCGCTTGGCGCGGGCAGATCACGCATGCGGGTCTGGGGAGACGGCTTGCGAACTCGATCCGGAGCCAGACCTATCCCAAATCTGGCGAAAGCCTGAAAGCAGCAGCGCTTGTTTGGTCGAAGGCGCCGGTCATTGTTGGCGCTCATGACACTGGACTATTGATCCGGTCCAAGGATGGGTTCTGGCTAGCGATCCCCACGCCTGCTGCCGGTCGTGGCCTGCGCGGTGGCAGGATCACCCCAGGCGAATGGGAACGGCGACGTGGTCTGAGGTTGCGGTTTGTGTATCGACACCGGGGGACAAGCCTGCTCGTCGCCGATGGGCGGTTGAACAACCGCGGGCTCGGCGTGGTATCGCGCTCGAAGACCGGGCGCGGACGGGCCACGGTGCCGATCTTCCTTCTGGTGCCGCAGGTGAAGCTGGCGAAACGGCTCGATTTGGCGCGCGACGCAGAGCGCGCGCATGACAGCTTGCCGGGGCGGATCGTGGCGGACTGGCTGGGGGGAAGGTTGTGACATCGGCTATGCGGACAAACCTGCCCTTGGCTCCCAATGGTCCAAGGAGCGCTCTCCCAACACAGCCTCGCAGGACCTTAATGGTGTTGCGAAATTGGTTCTCCTTCCTAAGATACACGAGGGAGGAATACTTGTGTTGCCAGAACAGTTCACCGGTGGCTGCGCGTGCGGAGCAATCCGATACAGGTCCGAAGGTATTGCCCGATACATGGGGAATTGCCATTGCCGTGATTGCCAGCAGGCTACTGGAAGTGCATATTTTCCGGCTGTCCTGGTGAAACAGGCAGATTTCAAGCTCGAAAAAGGGGACCCAAAGTGGTTCGAGCGCCGAGCAGATCGCGGCCATGCGATGCTTCGCGGCTTTTGTTCTGACTGTGGGTCACCGCTGTTCCTGATCAACAAGGCAAGTGAGGGGGCTATGATCCTGTTCGCAGGGAGCCTGGATGATCCGAGCTGGTACGCGCCAAGTCGTGACATTTACGTTAACAGCGCACAGCCGTGGGATAAGATGGACCCCAATCTCCCGAAAGCAGATGGAATGCCTGCCTGATTTTGCCAATGTCGCTGTTTTTGTCGACATCAGTCGTCAGCTGACATTCGCGCAGGGCGCAGCATCCAGAGCTTGGTTTCGAAATGGACCTTCTCCGCACCTGCACGATAGCAAACACCCATGCCCACCTTTCGCGAAACCATACTCGCCGCGCTGTACGCGCGGCTTTCGTCGTCGCCCGCAACCGCCCTGCGTGGCGAGGTGCTGCCCGAACGCGTGCCTGCCGATGGCCTACTGATCCTGCGCGACGGTGATCCGGGGGAACCCGAGGTGACCATGTCGCCGCTCGCTTACCATTACCAGCATCGCGCTGAGATCGAGGCGGTCGTGCAAGGCGCCGCCCGCGACGCGGCCTTCGACACGCTGTCCGCCAGTATTGGGAAAGCGCTCGCTGACGACCGAACGCTCGGTGGCCTTTGCGATTGGATTGAGGCGGAAGCGCCGCAGCCTGTCGATCTGCCTGTTGAGGGCGCGGCGAGCCTGAAGGCGGCCGTGATCCCGGTGGTGCTGCACTATTCAACGGCTGACCCGCTCAGCTGACCCCAAACATCTGAGGAGTTGAAACATGGCACGAGCCCAAGGAGCGCGGGCGCAAATGGCGCTTGCGTTCGAGACGACCTATGGCACGCCGCCCGTGAGCGGCTTTACCAAGATGCCTTTTGCAAGCACGACGCTAGGGGCAGAGCAGCCGCTGCAGACCTCAGAACTCTTAGGCTATGGCCGTGATCCGCAGGCCCCGATCAAGGATGCGGTGACGGCGGATGGGGATGTGGTGATCCCGATCGATGCCGAGGCCTTCGGCTTCTGGCTGAAGGCTGCTTTTGGCGCGCCCGTAACCACGGGCACCGAGGTACCTTACAGCCACGAATTCCGCTCCGGAAACTGGTCGCTGCCGAGTTTCTCGATTGAAACGGGCATGCCGGAGGTGCCGCGCTTTGCGATGTATTCTGGCTGTATGGTGGACAGTCTCAACTGGCAAATGGCGCGCTCTGGGTTGCTGACGGCCACCGCAAGCGTTGTTGCACAAGGCGAGGAAATCGCCGCGAGTACGTCCACTGGAACGCCTGCCGGTATCGCGCTGAAACGCTTCGGACATTTCAATGGGGCCATCACGCGGAACGGCGCCAACATCGGTAACGTTGTCTCTGCCGACCTTACCTATGCCAACAATCTCGACCGTATTGAGACGATCCGGGCCGACGGCAAGATCGACGGAGCAGACCCGTCTATCGCGGCGCTTACCGGCAATGTCGTCGTGCGCTTTGCTGACCAGACGCTCGTGACCCAGGCGATCAACGGCGAGGCCTGCGAGTTGGAGTTCTCCTACACACTGCCGACGGGCGCGAACCTGACCGTCACCGCGCATGCCGTCTATCTCCCCCGACCCCGGATCGAGATCTCCGGCCCACAAGGCGTGCAGGCCACCTTCGACTGGCAGGCGGCCAGCGATCCCGTTGTGGGTCGTATGTGCACCGTCACCCTGACCAACGACCGCGAGGTTTACTGATGCTGCGCTTGAACCTCTCCACCGAACCCCGGTGGCTCGACCTCGGCCATGGCGTGCGGCTGCTGGTGGAGCCGCTGACCACCGCCATCATGTTGGCAGCACGGAGCGATCCGACGATTATCGCCGCGGCGGCGGTTGAGGGCGAAGCGGCCCATTCCAACGACGATCTCGCCCGGATCGTCGCAAAGGCCGTGGCGCGCATCGTTGTAAAAGACTGGGAGGGCGTTGGGGACGAGGACGGCAAACTGCTGCCTCTGACGCCAGAGGGCATCGATGCCCTGCTTGAACTTTGGCCGATCTTCGAGGCTTTCCAGGCAAAATACATCGCAGGTGCCCTCATTCTGGACGCGGAAAAAAACGCCTGACCGCTCTCGCCGACTGGGAGTTCGGCGGGGGCGGTGAGTACTGCGCCGCATGCCCCTCTGTGTGCGCAGAATGCCCACGCACACTCCATCAACCCCGAACCATCGAGGGCTGGCAGATCTGGGATCTGGTTCAGCGCCTAGGCGGACAGGTGCGCGTCGTGGGCGGCATGAGTGGCGGCGCTGTCCTCGGCTGGGACATGGGTGCGGCCCTGCAACTCGGCGCAGCCCTCGGGCTCTCGCCACTCATCATCGCGGAACTCCTGCCGCCCATTGAGGCGGTGATGGTGCGCAAGATCAACGAAACCCTGCAGGCCGGATCAGGCCTGACCTGACCTCGTTTCCATCCGGAACGAGGTGTGACCCACCAAGGAAATGGTGAGATGGCAGAGAAACGTGTCAGCGTCCGGCTTTCCGCGACCGGCGGCCGTCAGGTACGTGCCGAGCTGGAAGGTGTCGGTGAGGCCGGCTTGCGCGGCTTTGGCCGTCTCAGCCGAGAGATGGACCAGGCCAATGCGCGCATGGCCGCCTTTGCGCGGCGCGCGCGGATCGCGGCGACAGCGGCGGCCACAGCGCTTGCTGCGGCCGTTGGCTCGATGACCCGCTCGACAGTGGCTGCCGCCAATGAGATCGGCCAGCTCTCCCAGGTGGCCAATGCGAGCCCGGAGGTCTTCCAGCGCTGGTCGGCCGCCTCGGCCACGGTGGGGATCGAGCAGGAGAAGCTCGCGCAGATCCTGCAGGATGTGAATGACCGGGTGGGGGATTTCCTGCAAACAGGCGGCGGGCCCATGGCCGACTTCTTCGAGAACATCGCGCCCCGAGTGGGCGTGACAGCCGATCAGTTCGCCCGGCTCTCGGGTCCGGAGGCGCTGCAGCTCTATGTCGATAGCCTTGAGCGCGCTGGCGTCAGCCAACAGGAGATGACCTTCTATCTCGAGGCTATGGCCTCGGATGCCACGCGGCTCATTCCGCTCCTGCAAAATGGTGGTTCGGAAATGACCCGGCTTGGCGCGCAGGCTCAGGCATTGGGCGCGGTACTGGACGCAGATGCCATCGCGGCGATGCGCCGGTCGGAACTGGCGCTAGTCAGCATCGGGCAGGTCTTTACCGGGGTGCGCAACCAGATCGCGGTTGCGCTGGCGCCCACGCTGGAGGCAGTGGCCAATGCGTTTGTCGCCCTTGCGTCCAGCACCAGCCCCATTAGCCGAGCCTTCGACGCGGTATTGGCCAACCTTGATCGGCTGGCGATCTATGCAGGGACCTTCGCCACCTTCCTCGCCGGACGCTGGGTGGCCGCCATGGCCGCCGCGGCGATCTCTGTCCGAGGCCTCGCCACCACGCTCGTTGTGCTGAAGGGCGCACTGATCCGCACTGGCATTGGCGCGTTGATCGTGGGCGCGGGTGAGTTGGTCTACTGGTTCACCCGGCTCATGGAGGGCGCGGGCGGCTTTGGCGACGCCATGGGGCTTTTAAAGGATGTGGCGGTCGAGGTTTGGGAGCGGATCCGAATGGGCGCCTCCGCGGCGGGTGCGCGCGCCACGGCGATGTTCTTCGACCTCAAGGCGGATGCGGCCGCTGGCATGGCTTCGGCCATTGAAAGCGTGGTGGCTTTCGGCAACGCCACGGCAAACACATTCGAGGGGGCGCTTGCGGCCGTGCGCGCCATCTGGGGCCGCTTGCCGAGCGTGATCGGCGAGATGGTCTATGCCGCGGCCAATCGGATGATCGACGGGATTGAGGCGATGCTGAACGGCGTCATCCGCCGGGTCGATGCCTTTACCGGCAGCATTCGGGATGCGCTCGCGGCTGTCGGGATCGAGACGGCCTTTGGTCAGATCGGCGAGATCAGCCTCGGCGATTTGGAAAACCCCTTTGCGGGATCTGCGGCTGACGCCGGCACGGCCGCGGCTGAGGCGTTCCGGCGGGCATTTGAGGACAATCCAATCACGGTCCCCGACTTTGGCCTCAATGATGCCGCTTCTGAGGCCCTGGCCACCGCGAATACCTACCGTCAGATCGCCACTGATCTTGCCAATGGCGCAATGTCCCCACTGACATCTTGGAACGCACTTCGGGATGCGGTGGCGGGGACCGGTGAAGACGGTGCGGCAGCTCTGGATGAGGCCACGGCCTCTGCAGATCGTCTGTCGGATGCCATGGGGCGTGCCGGTGGCGCGGCAGGAAGTGCCGGAGAACGGATCGCCACCGGGTGGCGTGCAGTGTCCGAATCCCTTCAGGCCTATGCCACAGAGGCCTTGAACTGGGGCAAAGGGCTTGGCGAAACCTTGACCGGCGCCTTCAGGGGTGCGGAAAGCGCGTTTCGGAGTTTTGTCGAAACCGGCAAATTCGACTTCAAAAGCCTCGTGCGCTCGATCCTGGCGGACCTTGCAGTTCTGTCCTTCAAGCGCGCGGTGCTGGGGCCGCTGGCCAATGCGCTCTCTGGCATCTTCGGCGGCGGGTCGCTCGCAGCGTCTGTCTCGCATGCCGGCGGCATCGTGGGGCTCTCAGGTCATATTCGGCAGGTGCCAGCCATGGCCTTCGCTGGCGCGCCTCGGATGCATTCCGGTGGGACCGTGGGGCCGGTTGGCTCCTGGGCGGGCCTTCGACCAGACGAAGTTCCGACGATCCTGCAACGTGGAGAACGGGTGCTCAACCGGCGCGAGGCAGCTGACTATGGCCGAGGCGGCAGCATTGGCGCGGGCGTCACCGTCAATATCGACGCGCGCGGGGCGCAGATGGGCGTGGCCGAGCAGATCGACGCGCGCCTTCGGGCGGCCATCCCGGAAATCGCCCGCATCGCGAAGGAAAGCGTGGCCGATGGGCGACGCCGGGGTCAGGTAATCTGAAATGGCCATTCCTGTCTTGCCGTTGACGCTCGTCACCTCGCTCGAGCGGCGCCTGGTCACGTCTGTGGCCGAGGCACGCTCGCCCTTTACCGGCACGTCGCAGATCCAAGATTGGGGTGCGTCGTGGTGGGAATACCAGATCGAGATGGCGGTGACCCAAGGGGCCAAGGCCCGGAGGCTTTCGGCCTTCTTCACCGCCCTTGGTGGAGTGCGCGGCCGGTTCCTCTTCCCCGATCCCTCGATCGAGGTGCCGTTGGCGGCTGGAAATCCCTATGTCACCGAGGCGCAGGTTGCGGGAGCCTTCACCCTGAGCACGGCGGGATGGGGACTTGGTCTGCGCGCCGGTGACTTCTTCCAGCTGGGCAGTGATGCGACCACGAGGCTTTACCAGTTGACGGCGGATGTGACGCCTTTCGGCAGTGAGGCAACGCTCGCCTTCGTGCCGCCGCTTCGGGCCTCAATCCCGGTCGGCACGCTCCTCGGCCTTGAGACCCCGTCGGTCCTGTTGCGCCTGACGGCCCCGGTTCCCTCGGTCATCGGCCGTGCGGATCAGCACCGCTTCACGATCTCAGCCCGGGAGGCCCTTTGATGAGCCGCGAACTTACCGTCGCTTTTGCAACCGCGCTGGCTGATCAAAACCTCAGGCCGGTCATCTTCTTCGAGGGCCAGTTCACCACGGGCTGGGTGCGTATTTGGTCGGGGCTGGGAGAGGTGAGTTGGAATGGGCAAACGTGGGCTGGGGCTGGGTCGCTACTCGGCCTCGGGGCGATTGACGAAACCGGAGAGGTCGTGGCCGGCGGCACGGCGGTATCGCTTTCCGGCGTGCCGCTGGATCTCGTGCAGATGGCGATCGATGAAGCGCGTCAGGGCCTGCCGGGCCGCATCTGGCTGGGGCTTCTGGCCGAGAATGGCAGCATCATCGCCGATCCGGTTCAGGCCTTTTCGGGACGGCTTGATGTGCCAGAAATCAAGGATGACGCCGACACCTGCACGATCACTATCAGTTATGAGAGCCGTCTGATCGATCTCACCGTGGCGCGGACCTGGCGCTACACCCATGAAAGCCAGCAGGTCTTGTTCTCCGGCGATCTCGGTTTTGAGTACGTCACAGCGATCCAGGATCGCGAAATTACCTGGGGGCGCGGATGATGCTCCCCC
>NZ_JHAK01000011.1:0-56375 GCF_000765485.1 Thalassobacter sp. 16PALIMAR09 | reverse complement strand
ACCGATCGCCATGGAGCAAGGCCTGCGCTTTGCTATCCGTGAAGGCGGCCGCACAGTCGGCGCCGGTGTGGTGTCGAACATCACTGAGTAAGGCCTGTTTGTTCGCAAACGCCCTACGGCAGAAATAGAAAAGGCCGCCCACCACGGGCGGCCTTTTTCGTGTGCGGGGGGGGGAGTGTAGCGGCATAAGTGGTCCGCCCTAGTGGAAAGCTCGTAATCATGACCGCAAACGAAACCAGTCCGCACTCAGCACTTGCGCCAACATGCGACTCCCCCTATACGCGCGCTACGACATTGGGTCACGTTCGCGTGGCCCTCTTTTTGTCGTGGTCTCGACGAGGGCAGCGGGTGGTCCGAAGTCCTCCTCTCAGACCCAAATGCTGATACGAAAGGCCTTCCCTCATGAAGAGCCAAAACATCCGTATTCGGTTGAAAGCGTTTGACTACCGCGTCCTCGACGCAAGTGCTGCAGAGATTGTAAGCACGGCCAAACGCACCGGCGCCAACGTACGTGGCCCGATTCCGATGCCGAACAAGATCGAAAAATTCACCGTCCTGCGTGGTCCGCACATCGACAAGAAGTCGCGCGATCAGTGGGAAATCCGCACGCACAAGCGGATGCTGGACATCGTTGATCCCACCCCCCAGACCGTTGACGCGCTGATGAAGCTCGACCTCGCAGCTGGTGTGGCCGTGGACATCTCCGTGATGGAGACAAGCTGATGCGTGCCGGTATCCTCGCCAAAAAGCTGGGCATGACCCGGCTGTTCATGGAAGATGGTAAGCAGATCCCTGTGACCGTTCTCCACCTCGACAACCTCCAGGTCGTTGCACAGCGCACCATGGACCGTGACGGCTACACAGCTGTTCAGCTCGGTGCTGGTGATGCGAAAGCAAAACGCACATCCAAAGCGATGCGCGGTGTGTTTTCCGCAGCCAACGTTGCGCCCAAGCGTAAGCTGGTTGAGTTCCGCGTTGAAGAAGACGGCCTGATCGAAGTCGGTGCAGAGCTTTCGGCTGAGCACTTCCTTCAAGGTCAAAAGGTCGACGTGACCGGGACCTCGATTGGTAAAGGCTTTGCCGGTGCCATGAAGCGTCACAACTTTGGCGGTCTTCGCGCCACGCACGGTGTGTCGATTTCGCACCGTTCGCACGGGTCCACGGGTCAGTGTCAGGACCCAGGTCGCGTGTTTAAGGGCAAGAAAATGGCCGGTCACATGGGTGCTGCCCGCGTGACGACCCAAAACCTCGAAGTCGTGAAAACCGACGCCGAGCGTGGCCTCGTTATGATCAAGGGCGCTGTCCCCGGATCAAAAGGCGGTTGGGTTACGGTCAAGGACGCTGTGAAAAAGAAGGCCCCTGAGGGTCTGCCTTTCCCAGCTGGTCTGAAATCCACTGCTGCTGCTGAAGCGCCTGTCGCCGATGCGCCCGCTGAAGGGGGTGAAGCATGAAACTTGATGTGATCAATCTGGACGGCGGCAAAGCCGGTTCCGTTGAGCTCTCTGAGGACCTGTTCGGTCTGGAACCCCGTGCGGACATCCTGCACCGTGTGGTCCGTTGGCAGCGTAACAACGCACAAGCCGGCACCCACAAGGTCAAGACCCGTTCGGAAGTCAGCTACTCGACCAAGAAGATCTATCGCCAAAAAGGCACCGGTGGCGCACGCCACGGCGCTCGCTCGGCACCGATCTTCCGCGGTGGTGGTGTCTATAAGGGCCCGACGCCCCGCAGCCACGGCCACGAGCTGACCAAAAAGTTCCGCAAGCTGGGTCTGCGCCACGCGCTGTCCGCAAAAGCAAAAGCGGGCGAACTGGTTGTGATCGAGAACGCATCCACTGCTGGTAAAACCGCAGCATTGGCCAAGCAGATCAAAGAGCTGGGCTGGAAGCGCGCATTGGTGATCGACGGAGCAACTGTGGACGAAAACTTCGCCCGCGCAGCTGCGAACATCACCGGGCTCGACATTTTGCCGAGCATGGGTGCAAACGTATACGACATCCTGCGCCGTGACACGCTTGTGCTCACGAAAGCAGCTGTCGAAGCACTGGAGGCTCGCCTGTCATGAGCACGGAAGCAAAACACTACGATGTGGTGCGCAAGCCGATCATCACCGAGAAAGCCACTATGGCTTCTGAGAACGGTGCTGTCGTGTTTGAAGTTGCCATCGATGCGAACAAACCTGCGATCAAAGAAGCCGTTGAAAGCCTCTTTGGTGTGAAGGTTAAGGCGGTCAATACGACGATCACCAAAGGCAAGGTCAAGCGTTTCCGGGGTCAGCTCGGCAAGCGTAAAGACGTCAAGAAAGCCTACGTGACGCTCGAAGAGGGCAACACGATCGACGTAAGCACCGGTCTGTAAGCTTTCGAGCTTCGCTAGAATTGGAAACCCCGGCCGCGAAAGTGGCCGGGGTTTTTTCGTTTTCGGGGTGTTGTGTCGTTTATGCACGCTGTTTGAAGTTAACGAATGGCGAAAAGTGGGGGGCTTCGGGTGGCCCAATGAGCAATTTCAGCGATATTTTGTGATTATTTGACGCCTAAAACGATTGTTTTCGGCGCATCTTCATCTTTCTAAATCTATGAAATGCGCTTTGCATTCTGCGAAAACCCTTTGGCCTGCCTGAGTTAGCAGTTGCCCGGTTGTTGGGCATGCCGCTGGGTTAATGTGTCTTAAGTTAAATCAACTTTTTTGGCACGTATCTTGCTGTTTTCAATAACGAATTATTAAGCATCCCGCCGCAAAACAGACAAATCGGCTAGCCTATTTTGGTGAAGACAGGCCGAGTATGCATTTGAAAAATAAGGCTGAGTATGACCATTTCTCCCGCTTCGGAATTTTCCAACTCCTCACAAGGCGCGGGCCCTCTGCGGTCTACTGGCCATTTGCCTCAAGACATTTCAGCTTGGACCGCCCTGCGTGCGTTTGCGTGCGTATGGGTGGTCCTTTTTCATTTTGACCAGCGTTTTGAGACATCGCTTGGTGGGGCATTTGTTGCAAACGGCTACCTCGCGGTGGATCTGTTTTTCGTTCTGTCGGGCGCGGTCATTTTCCACGTTTACGGAGCGGCGTTGGCAGACAAGCGTTTTTCATGGCGCTTGTTTCTCTGGAAGCGATTTGCCCGTTTGTATCCGGTGCACTTTGTGACCCTGATTGCGGCGGTGGCGATTTTGTACGGCGGTGCGGCTGCCGGATTGGGGCAGGCACCGGAATACGATTTTGGCACGGTTTTGTTCGCCAACCTCTTTGCGCTGCACGGGTTTGGCGTATTGGAAGAATTGACCCTTAACTATCCGTCCTGGTCCATTAGCGCGGAGATTGCCGCCTATGCTTTGTTTCCGGTTTTGGCCTACCCATGCTTGGTCATGCCGCGCAAAGTTTTGGTTGGCGCGGGTGCAGCGGTCTTCCTTGCGATCATCATCGCTGTTGAACTTGCGCCCGAACACATTTTTCCCAGCAACCCGCGTGGCCAAAAGCTGACCAGCCTTACCTATAATTTCTCGGTTCTGCGTGTGCTGCCTGAGTTCCTTTTGGGCCTTATCGTCTGCCGCTGCCTCAGTGGGGTGGGGCGGTTGTCTTCGCGAACATCGATGCTCGCGCTCGGCGTGATCATCGGGGGGATGATGCTGTGCCTGGTGACTGGTCAGGATTGGGCGTTCGTCCTCGCTGGGGCCGCCTTGGTTGGGCTATTGTTTATCGGACAGTTCCAGCCCCCCAACTGGATGATCTTTCTCGGCACGATCAGCTATTCGGTGTATATGGTGCACGCGCTTGTTGCGATCACTCTCTTCAAGGGTATTGAGCGGGTTGGGGGCTATTCCGACAATGCGGTTCCGCTCTTTTGGTGGCCTTTCACCATAGCCATCACTCTAGGTGCGGGGTACCTTATGTGGCGTTTCGTGGAGGAGCCTATGCGTCAATATTTGACCACTCCTCGGCGCACGACAGCGTCCAAGCATGGCGGGGGCAGACCGGCACCAGAATACCCCCGCGCCGATGCCTTTCCGCGATAGGCCACGATGGCTGCGGTTTGGAGGGCTTTTCGGACCCCAACCGCTTGACCCCATCGCGCAATGCTCCTAACAGACACCATCGCAACACGCCCCGGATTCGTCCGGGGCTGTGCGTTTGGTCGGACGGGTGTGTAACTGTGCACCAATATGACCCGGAACAAAGCGCCTTCAACAGTGCAATGTTCCGCATTCGCCGGCCACCTCCGGGGGGCTTTACATAGCGGGAGCGCAGGCTCTCGCCCAGACAACGGAAGACAGTAAACATGGCACTAAAGTCGTATAAGCCGACGACGCCGGGCCAGCGCGGGCTGGTTCTGATCGACCGTTCGGAGCTGTGGAAAGGTCGCCCTGTAAAGGCGCTGACCCAAGGCCTCACCAAAAATGGTGGCCGCAACAACACCGGACGGATCACGATGCGCCGCAAAGGCGGGGGCGCCAAGCGTCTCTATCGTATCGTCGATTTCAAACGTACAAAAATGGATGTAACGGCCACGGTCGAACGCATCGAATATGACCCCAACCGGACTGCGTTCATCGCGCTCGTACGGTATGCCGACAATGAGCAAGCCTACATCCTGGCGCCTCAGCGTTTGAGCATTGGTGATCAGGTTGTTTCGTCCGCTAAGGCCGACATCAAGCCCGGTAACGCGATGCCTTTCTCCGGCATGCCCATCGGTACGATTGTGCACAACGTTGAGCTGAAGCCAGGTAAAGGCGGCCAGATCGCCCGTGCCGCTGGTACCTACGCCCAATTCGTTGGTCGTGATGGTTCCTACGCTCAGATCCGTCTGTCCTCCGGCGAGCTGCGTCTCGTCCGTCAGGAGTGCATGGCAACGGTTGGTGCGGTCTCGAACCCCGATAACTCCAACCAGAACTTCGGTAAGGCTGGTCGCAACCGTCACAAGGGCATCCGTCCCTCTGTGCGTGGTGTGGTCATGAACCCGATCGATCACCCTCACGGTGGTGGTGAAGGTCGGACATCCGGTGGTCGTCACCCAGTGACACCATGGGGTAAGCCCACCAAAGGTGCTCGTACCCGTAACAAAAACAAAGCGTCCAGCAAGCTGATCATCCGCTCGCGGCACGCCAAGAAGAAGGGGCGGTAATCCATGTCTCGCTCTGTTTGGAAGGGTCCTTTTGTCGACGCTTATGTCCTCAAAAAGGCCGAGAAAGCCCGCGACAGCGGTCGTCTGAACGACGTGATCAAAATTTGGTCGCGCCGCTCTACAATTCTGCCCCAGTTCGTGGGCCTCACCTTTGGTGTGTACAACGGCCACAAGCACGTGCCCGTGAACATCACCGAAGAGATGATCGGCCAGAAGTTCGGGGAATACTCGCCGACGCGTACCTACTACGGTCACGCCGCCGATAAAAAAGCAAAGAGGAAGTAAGCCATGGGTAAGGAAAAAAACGCCCGCCGCGTGGCCGACAATGAGGCTATGGCGAAAGTCCGCATGCTGCGTACTTCTCCCCAGAAGCTGAACCTCGTCGCTGGTCTGATCCGTGGCAAGAAAGTGGACAAGGCTCTGTCCGACCTCACTTTCTCCAAAAAGCGTATCGCGATTGACGTGAAGAAATGCCTTCAGTCCGCTATTGCGAACGGTGAAAACAACCACAACCTGGATGTCGATGAGCTGATCGTGGCGGAAGCCTATGTCGGCAAGAACCTGACCATGAAGCGCGGTCGCCCGCGGGCACGTGGTCGTTTCGGCAAGATCGTTAAGCCCTTCGCAGAGCTGACAATCGTCGTCCGTCAAGTCGAGGAGCAAGCATAATGGGTCAGAAGGTTAATCCGATTGGCATGCGCCTGCAGGTGAACCGCACCTGGGACAGCCGCTGGTACGCCGACACCAAAGACTACGGTGATCTGCTTCTTGAGGATCTCGCGATCCGCGCGTTCATTGAAAAAGAGTGCGTTCAGGCCGGCATCAGCCGTGTCATCATCGAACGTCCTCACAAAAAGTGCCGCGTTACCGTGCACACTGCGCGCCCTGGCGTCATCATCGGCAAGAAAGGCGCAGACATCGAAACCCTGCGTCGCAAACTTGCTGCGATGACCGACAGCGAGCTGCACCTCAACGTTGTTGAAGTGCGCAAGCCCGAGCTTGACGCTGCCCTCGTGGCCGAAAGCATCGCACAGCAGCTCGAGCGTCGTGTGTCCTTCCGTCGTGCCATGAAGCGCGCCGTACAGAACGCAATGCGTATGGGTGCCCTCGGCATTCGTGTGAACGTTGCGGGCCGTCTCGGTGGTGCCGAAATCGCACGGACCGAATGGTACCGTGAGGGCCGCGTGCCCTTGCACACACTGCGTGCGGACATCGACTACGCTCACGCCGAAGGTTCCACTGCTTACGGGATCATCGGGATCAAGGTCTGGATCTTCAAAGGTGAGATCATGGAGCACGATCCTGCGGCACGTGACCGTAAGGCCCAGGAACTCCAAGACGGCCCAGCACCTCGCGGTGCAGGTGGCGGTCGTCGCTAGGGAGAGAAACAGATGCTTCAACCAAAGCGTACTAAATTCCGCAAAATGCACAAAGGCCGCATCCGCGGTGAGGCAAAAGGCGGGTCCGATCTGAACTTCGGGACTTACGGTCTGAAGGCTCTTCAGCCTGAGCGTATCACTGCGCGTCAGATCGAAGCTGCTCGTCGTGCCATGACGCGTCACATGAAACGTCAAGGCCGTGTTTGGATCCGGATTTTCCCCGATCTGCCCGTGACCTCTAAGCCCGTCGAAGTACGGATGGGTAAAGGTAAAGGTTCCGTGGATTACTGGGCGTGCAAAGTTAAACCCGGCCGTGTGATGTTCGAGATCGACGGTGTATCCGAGGACGTTGCTCGTGAGGCTCTGCGCCTTGCTGCGATGAAACTGCCAATCAAAACACGGACTGTTGTTCGCGAAGATTGGTAAGCCTTGGTCGTGGCGTTTGATTGCGCCACACCGGTCCCAAATAAAGAGCCCCCGCCGAGAGATCGGTGGGGGTTTTTCTTTTAGGGCAGATCAAGAACGACGCGCTTAGGTTCTAGTCTGCCTGTAATGAGGTGGCCTTTGGTTTTGACCTCCGGGAAGTCCTTTGCCCAATCCTTGAACCGGTCGTTTGTGACCACCGGGGCGCCATAGTCGCGTGCGGCGCGCAAGATCATTGGGTCGGCGGGAGTGCCCTTGGGCACGACCATTACGCGATCTGTCGGCAAACCCAGCACGCGGGCAAGCGCCTTGTCGTGCTGATACTTCCCTATCAGTAAATAGCCAGCATTCGCATCAAACACGACGCTGGGCGTGTAACCGCGTTGCTCCAGATGGGTAATGACTGCGATCACCGATTGGATTTCGGGTTTGCCTTCGCGCCAATGCATCACGTTAGAGCCGTCCAGAATAACCCAACGTTTCTTGCGCCGAAAAATGCGGAACAGCAGAGCCGCAAAAACCACCAACATGACGACAATGGCGGTGAGGTCGGTAGAATCGAATAGGGCTTGCGTCATCGTGATCTGTGTCCTGCCGACTATCTGTTAAGAGCCTTCTTCTGAAACCGAAGTGTGTCCCCAATAAGGACGTCTTGCAGAAAACGAGATCGTTAGCGCGTCGGCACTCATTCCCACTTGTAGTTGAACGAAACGCTTATGCGCTCCTCTTCGGCCATGTTCATGGGGACCTCGTGTCGAAGCCAGCTTTCCCACAGCAACAGCTCACCAACCTCTGGCTTGGCGTATACAAATGTCCGCAATTCTTCGGGCGCGTCTTTTGCTCGGACCGGGGCAGCCATCATCATCTGAGACCGCGGGTCCTCTAGTTTGAGGGCGGATGTCCCTTGGGGCATTTGCACATAGGTCGTGCCAGAGATGACTGAATGGGGGTGGATGTGGCTTGTGTGGATGCCGCCTTCGGGCAGGATGTTGATCCAGATGTCTTCTAGTACCAGTTTTTTGTCGCCCAGATCGAACGCGAGGTCCTTGGCAAACTCCGCGACGTGCTTGTCCAAGGCTTTGACCACATCGGCAAAGATCGGGAACCGCCACGGCAAATCGCTCAGCGAGGCGTAGCTGGTGTATCCGGCGTATCCATTGGCCTCGCACCACTCTTGGCCTGCTTCATCGTCCTCGGCGATTGAGATGCAGCTGTCCAAAAATTCTTCTGGATCGATGGCGTCACCAAAGGTGGTGAGCGATGATTGGTAAAGGCGGGTCACGAAGAGGGATTTTATCTGGGTCATGGCCGCGTCTTAGCGTATTAAGCCCGAGCAGGCGAGAGGGTGCGCAATGGTCCGTGACTACGGTGAATTTCTTGGAAAGACGGAGGCGCCTGCGGCGTCGCCCCTAGCTGCGCTTGGATGGCGGCCGTTTTTCGCCAATCAGGTCGATGCGGATGAACTGTTGGCGCATCCGCCCGTGCGGGTGACAGAGGTCCATCGCAGTTCCATCCATGTTGTGGGCGACGGAATTGATCAAAGCCTTCCTTGGGTGGCGGCCACAACGGTTGGTGACTGGCTGATGTTGAACCGGGAGTTGCCCACCGCGAGCCGCGTGTTGACCCGCGCCACAGAGATCAAGCGCCGCGCGGCTGGGCCGGGACGCGATGTGCAGATGATCGCCGCAAATCTCGATACCGCGTTCATCGTGTCCTCTTGCAACGCTGATTTCAATGTCGCTCGGCTCGAGAGGTTCCTCGCGGTGGTGCTTGAGGCTGGCGTGACGCCCGTCGTGATCCTTTCCAAAAAGGACCAAGCGCCTGATTGGCAGGACTACGTGGCGCAGACCCAAGCAATGACGGAAGCCGCAGTGATTGCGGTGAATGCGAAGGGGGACGAAGTCCGCAGTGTCCTCGCGCCGTGGTGTAGACCGGGTCAGACGGTCGGGTTCTTGGGTATGTCTGGGGTGGGTAAGTCCACGCTTACTAATGGGATTGGTAATCTGAGTGTGGCGACTGGTGATATTCGGACAGATGATGCGCGCGGGCGGCATACGACCACGCGGCGACAGTTATTCTTTGTGCCCGACGGTCCCGCCATTTTGGACACCCCGGGTATGCGTGAGTTGCAGTTGACCGAAGCGGCCAGTGGCGTTGGTGAAGTCTTTTCGGACCTTGAAGAGATCGCCAGCCAGTGTAAATTTCGCGACTGCGCCCATGGCGGTGAGCCGGGCTGCAAGGTTCAAGCGGGTATCGCGGCGGGCACGATTGAGCCTGAGCGGCTCGCGCGCTGGCAAAAGCTGGTCGCTGAGGACCGCGTGAACTCCGAGAGCGTTGCGCAACGGCGCAAACGTGAGAAAGGCTTTAGTCGGATGGTAAACAAGTCCATCCGGGGCAAAGCGCGTTAGGCCGTCGGGTTCGTAACCTTGATCGAGACCTTCTCAAGTTCGATATCGTCGGCACCGCTCAGCCGTAGGATCGTGCTTGCGGCAGGGGCTGTGTCCGTTGCACCGAGCCGCAAAGTGATCGAGGCGCCGTAGGAGCCGTCATCGTCCAAGAACCATGCCAGATCAGTGCCCTCTACGGGGCGGTCATCGCCGGGTTCGCGTTGGATCTCGACCTCTAGTGCCTCCACGTCGGGATCAAAGCCTTCGATGACGCGGATAGGTGCAGGGCCGTCTGTGGTGAACAGGACCTCAAGGCCCGTGTCCAAAACCGGGGGCTCGGGAAAGGCGTGGTTCCACAGTTCGGCATCAAGGTCTATCTCGGGGTCGTCTTCGGCCATTTCCACGTCCAAGTCTTTTGCGGTGTTGATTGAGGGCCAATCCGCGGGAGAGGCGGAGTGTTTCGCGTATTCCACCTCGGCGGCTCTGGCGACGTGGCCTGCGGCCAGTGCCGCGCGCGCCATGATGGCGGCGTCGTCCAAAATCGGGGCAGGCGGGTCCTGGTCGAACGTCGCCTTAAAGCTCGGGGCGATGTCGTGTGCCAACTCGTCAAAGGTTTCGGGGGCTGGCGGTTTGGCCCCACCGCCAAATCCGTGGCGCAGTTGGGCAAGGGAAGTGAAGAAGTTCATATCGGCCTCGTTTCGAATTGATTAACACAACCTTAATGTTGGCCGAGGCAAGACAGAGACCGACCCAAGGCAATTGCTGGGAAAGACTGTGGCGCCTGAATGGCAGAGAAACTTGGCCTAAAGGGCTTGCGCGACGGGCCAATTGGTCGTATCCGGCACGCTCACTCCCGAACTCCACTGGAATCAGGGTCACCCGCTAATGGGGCCCCCCAGTGATGTTGAAAAAAGGAAAAGGCCTGTGAACGCCACCGAATTGCGTGATAAAACGCCCGATCAGCTGCGTGATATGCTGAAAGACCTCAAGAAAGAGGCCTTCAATCTCCGCTTCCAAGCTGCGACTTCCCAGATGGAAAACACCGCACGCGTGCGTACCGTTCGTCGTGACGTTGCCCGTGTGATGACCATTCTGAACGAAAAGGCCGCGTCTGCGGCCGCTGCTGAATAAGGGAGCCTGAGATATGCCTAAAAGAATCCTCTCCGGTGTTGTGACCTCTAACCAGAACGCACAAACCGTGACTGTGTCCGTTGAGCGTCGCTTCAAGCACCCTCTGCTGCAAAAGACCGTTCGTAAGTCCAAGAAGTACCGGGCTCACGACGAGAACAACCAATTCAACGTTGGCGATGCCGTTCGTATCCAAGAATGCCCGCCGAAGTCGAAGACCAAGCGTTGGGAAGTGATTGCCGAGTAAGGCGACTACCATCAACATTAATCGAAACCATGGGGACATGGGCGGGTCTCACGCTCCCCCAAAGGTCAGGAGAAACCAATGATCCAGATGCAGACCAATCTGGATGTCGCTGACAACTCCGGCGCACGCCGAGTTCAGTGCATCAAGGTCCTGGGTGGTTCCAAGCGTCGTTACGCATCCGTAGGTGACATCATCGTCGTCTCGGTTAAGGAAGCCATCCCGCGCGGTCGCGTGAAAAAAGGCGACGTCCGCAAGGCAGTCGTTGTACGCACCGCCAAAGAAGTCCGTCGTGAAGACGGCACCGCCATCCGCTTCGACCGCAACGCGGCCGTTATCCTCAACAACAACAACGAGCCAATGGGCACCCGTATTTTTGGGCCAGTGGTTCGTGAGTTGCGCGCGAAGAACTTCATGAAGATCATTTCGCTCGCACCGGAGGTGCTGTGAGATGGCTGCTAAGTTGAAAAAAGGCGACACCGTTGTCGTGCTGGCTGGCAAAGACAAAGGCAAGCAGGGCGATATCCTGTCTGTTGATCCTGCTGCGGGCAAAGCTGTTGTGGAGGGCGTAAACATGGCCATCCGCCACACACGTCAGTCGCAAGCAAGCCAAGGTGGCCGCATCCCGAAGGCGATGCCGGTTGACCTGTCGAACCTTGCGGTTCTGGACGCGAACGGCAAAGCTACGCGCGTTGGCTTCCGCGAAGAAGACGGCAAGAAAGTCCGCTTCGCCAAAACTACGGGAGATGTGATCTAATGCTTGACACAGCAAACTACACCCCCCGTCTGAAGGGCGTCTACAAAGACACCATTCGTGCGACGATGAAGGAAGAGTTTTCCTACAAGAACGAAATGCAGATCCCGCGTCTGGATAAAATCGTTCTGAACATCGGCGCCGGTGCTGAGTCCGTGCGTGACAGCAAAAAAGCCAAATCCGCTCAGGACGACCTGACCGCGATTGCCGGCCAAAAAGCTGTTATCACCACTGCCAAGAAATCCATCGCTGGCTTCCGGGTCCGTGAAGGCATGCCTCTTGGTACCAAGGTGACGCTGCGCGGCGACCGGATGTACGAATTTCTGGATCGTCTGATCACTATCGCATTGCCACGGGTCCGTGACTTCCGTGGCGTGAAGGGCACCTCTTTTGATGGTCGTGGCAACTACGCCATGGGTATGAAAGAGCATATCGTGTTCCCCGAGATCAACTTCGACAAAGTCGACGAAGTCTGGGGTATGGACATCATCATCTGCACCACCGCTCACACGGACGCAGAGGCAAAAGCATTGTTGAAAGCTTTCAACATGCCCTTCAACAGCTAAAGGACGATCAAGAATGGCTAAGAAATCCATGATCGAACGCGAAAAGAAGCGGGCCAAGCTGGTGAAGCAATATGCTACCAAGCGTGCCGCTCTTAAAGAGATCGCGAATGATGAGAGCAAATCGATGGAAGAGCGTTTCAAGGCGCGGCTGAAACTGGCCGAACTGCCCCGGAACTCCTCCGCCACTCGTTTGCATAACCGTTGCCAGCTGACCGGTCGCCCTAAGGCGTATTACCGCAAGCTGAAAGTCTCGCGGATCATGCTGCGCGAACTGGCCTCCAATGGTCAGATCCCCGGCATGGTCAAGTCGAGCTGGTAAGGGGAGAATAGAAAAATGAATGATCCTCTCGGCGATATGCTGACCCGTATCCGTAACTCGCAAATGCGCGGCAAATCCACTGTTTCGACACCTGCGTCGAAGCTGCGGGCTTGGGTGCTGGACGTGTTGGCGGACGAAGGCTACATCCGTGGCTACGAACACACCACGGACAAAGACGGCCACCCGGCCATCGAAATTAGCCTCAAGTACTACGAAGGCACCCCGGTTATCCGCGAGCTTAAGCGCGTGTCCAAGCCGGGCCGTCGCGTCTACCTCGGCGTCAAGGACATCCCGTCCGTGCGTCAGGGTCTGGGCGTTTCCATTGTCTCCACGCCTCGCGGCGTGATGTCGGATGCATCTGCACGCAGCGCCAATGTTGGCGGTGAAGTGTTGTGCACCGTATTCTAAGGAGCGGTATAAATGTCTCGTATTGGTAAAAAGCCTATTGAGATGCCTTCGGGCGTCGAGGCGAAACTCTCCGGCCAGACGGTCGAAGTTAAGGGTCCCAAGGGCACTCGTAGCTTCACCGCCACCGATGATGTGACCATCACTGTTGACGGCAACGTCATTTCTGTCGAGCCGCGTGGCAAGTCCAAGCGCGCACGTCAGCAATGGGGTATGTCGCGGACAATGATCGGCAACCTCGTCACTGGTGTGACCGCTGGTTTCAAGAAAGACCTTGAAATCTCTGGTGTTGGTTACCGGGCTCAGATGCAGGGCAACACCCTGAAGCTGTCGCTCGGCTACTCCCACGATGTGAACTTCGATGTGCCTGCTGGCGTCACTGTGACAGCTGCCAAGCCTACCGAAATCAGCGTCGAGGGCATTGATGAACAACTCGTCGGTCAGGTTGCGGCTAACATCCGCGAATGGCGCCGTCCCGAGCCCTACAAAGGCAAAGGGATCCGGTACAAAGACGAGTATATCTTCCGCAAGGAAGGTAAGAAGAAGTAAGGACCGGACAAATGGCAAACAGCAAAAGAGACCTGTTCTTGAAGCGCCGCCTGCGCGTTCGGAACAAACTGCGGAAACTGGCAGACGGGCGCGCGCGCCTCTCCGTCCACCGCTCGAACAAGAACATCAGCGTGCAGCTGATCGACGATGTAAACGGTGTGACACTCGCTTCGGCCTCCTCGCTTGAGAAGGATCTGGGCTGCGTCAACGTGAACAACGTAGAAGCTGCGACCAAAGTGGGTGCTGCAATCGCGGAACGTGCGAAAAAAGCTGGTGTCGAAGCCTGCTATTTCGACCGCGGCGGCTTCCTCTTTCACGGCAAAGTCAAGGCTCTGGCCGAGGCTGCACGTGAAGGTGGTTTGAAGTTCTAAAGACTTGTAGGGCGCTCCGGTGGGGCGCCCTCGATGATCCGGGGCCATTGGCCACTAGGATCGATCCAATTGGGCCGATTGCCCACTAGATAAAGGGACGCCACATGGCTGAACGTGAACAAAGAGGTCGTGGCCGCGGCCGCAACCGTGAAGAAGAAACTCCGGAATTCGCAGATCGCCTTGTCGCGATCAACCGCGTCTCCAAGACTGTTAAGGGTGGTAAGCGTTTTGGCTTCGCCGCACTCGTAGTCGTTGGTGACCAACGCGGTCGTGTGGGCTTCGGCAAAGGTAAGGCGAAGGAGGTCCCCGAGGCCATCCGTAAAGCCACCGAGCAAGCTAAGCGTCAAATGATCCGTGTGCCTCTGCGCGACGGTCGTACGCTGCATCACGACATGGAAGGCCGCCACGGCGCCGGTAAAGTGATCATGCGGACTGCCCCAGAGGGTACCGGGATCATTGCTGGTGGTCCAATGCGTGCTGTGTTCGAGATGCTGGGCATCAAGGACGTTGTGGCCAAGAGCCAAGGTTCGCAGAACCCCTACAACATGATCCGCGCCACCATCGACGGCCTGCGCAAAGAAGCGAGCCCCCGCTCGGTCGCTGCGCGTCGCGGTAAAAAAGTGGCTGACATCCTGCCCAAGCGTGACGAAGCGCCCGAGGCATCCGCTCAAGTCGCTGAGGAGGCCTAAGTCATGGGTACTATCGTCGTCAAACAGATCGGCTCGCCGATCCGTCGTCCCGCCAAACAGCGTGAAACGCTTATCGGTCTGGGCCTGAATAAGATGCACAAAACCCGTGAGTTGGAAGACACTCCTTCCGTTCGCGGCATGGTCAACAAGATCCCGCATCTTGTCGAGATCATCGAAGTCAAAGAATAAGGCCTGTCGGGGAAACCCGCTTAGCCAACGCTTTACGCCTCGCTTAACAGCGGGGCGTTTTGCGTTTGTAGTGGAGAGCTTGGGGGGCTAGGCCGCTGGGTGGCGCAAGTGACCCTCGGGGGCATGCACGAACTCACCGCCCCATGTTACCTCTGGAGGACTACGGTAAGGCGATAGAACCATCGCGCCGACGATGATCACGCGAAGGGTCCACAAGTAGGCGGGGTAGGCGAGCAAGACCCAGTTCATTTCACCTACCGCGACAAGCGATAGGGTGGAGGCGATCGCCGCGATAACCCATGGTCCAAAAGATTCGGTATGCGGCCGTTTATAGGCCTTGATCACTGTCATGACGCCGCCGCTCATCCCCACGAGGATCGACAGGCCAAGAGCGATTAGCGGATCGTGCGTCCAGTACCATAGGGCTAGTCCGATGCAGGCTACGCCGATAGCGCAGACATCGGGTGCCCTCAGAAAGCTGCCCATCCCCCACCGCAGCGAGGTCAGGAATACGATCACCGTGCAGACACATTGTACCGCAGCAAAAAACAACGAAGCGCCAGCGCCCTCGGTCACGTGGGTGTAGAAGAACACACAGCTCGGAACTGACCAGATCAGCCAGCTGGAGCGTTGGGGGCGGCAGCGCCCGCGCAGCGTATCGTAGATGTAGGGGATGTACCCATAAAGGCTCAAAAGTCCTGCGATCAAACCGCACAGAACCGGAGCGGGCAAAGCACCGACCGCCATACTGCATCCTTACTCGCCCGAGGGGCGATACTCGTTACCTGAAACTTTGGGGTGTCACCGGACGCCCGCACGCTCACCAGCGTATTCGTTTTCGTAGCACTGTATCCAAAGCGCAGGTAAGTAAGGGAAAACTGACCCAAGGAATTCCTTACCTTTTGCTTCGGTTCCGATGGTTTTTCTTGACAGGTTGGGTCCGGGTTAAATGGGTGTTGAGTTCAGCCAGTAGCCGTCCTATACGCAGCCGGTGGTGAGGGGCGACTCTCTGACCGCACAAGATCAACCATGAACGCCGTGTCCGCCCAATTCGCTTCGGGGGCGCGTCCGGCATAGGAGAAGCGATATGAAACTCAATGAACTGCGCGACAACCCAGGCGCCACAAAAGCACGCAAACGCGTTGGCCGTGGTCCCGGTTCCGGCACCGGTAAAATGGGTGGCCGCGGTATCAAAGGTCAGAAATCCCGTTCGGGTGTGGCGATCAAAGGGTACGAGGGCGGCCAGATGCCTCTCTACCAACGTCTGCCAAAGCGTGGCTTCAACAAGCCAAACCGCAAAGCATTCGCTGTTGTAAACCTGGGCTTGATCCAGAAATTCATCGACGACAAGAAACTGGAAGCTGGCGATATCACCGAAGATACGCTTATCGCTTCGGGTCTGGTCCGTCGTAAGCTGGACGGTATCCGCGTTCTTGCTAAGGGCGAATTGACCGCGAAAGCCACGATCACAGTGACTGGCGCGTCCAAGTCTGCGATCGAAGCTGTTGCAAAAGCCGGTGGCTCGCTCACCGTTGCGGCACCTGCGGCAGAATAAGCGCTTGTGAGCGGGGCCTCTGGCCCCTACATCAAAAGTGACGTTTTACTGACGCCGCGGGTAGGGACGACCTTCCTGCGGCGTAACTATTAAAAAAGAGGGGCCCGCATGGCATCTGCTGCAGAGCAAATGGCGGCGAACATGAGCTGGAGCGCATTTGGCAAAGCCAAAGAGCTTCGCCAACGCATCGTGTTCACGATCGGATTGTTGATCATCTACCGTGTCGGGACGTATATCCCTGTCCCCGGTATCGACGCACAAGAACTGCGCGCATTCTTTGACCAAGCCGCAGCTGGCTTGGGAGGCGTGCTTAACATGTTCACCGGCGGCGCAATCTCGCGTATGGGCGTCTTTGCCCTTGGGATCATGCCCTACATTTCGGCCTCGATCATCGTTCAGTTGATGACTGCGATGGTTCCCCAGCTTGAGCAACTCAAGAAAGAGGGTGAGCAGGGGCGTAAGAAAATCAACCAATACACGCGCTACGGGACCGTGGTCCTTGCGACGGTGCAGGCCTACGGTATCGCCGTGAGCCTTGAGGCCGGCGGTCTTGTGACCGATCCGGGCCTGTTTTTCCGTGCGGCCTGTGTGATCACCCTCGTGGGCGGGACCATGTTCCTGATGTGGCTGGGTGAGCAGATCACCGCACGCGGCATCGGCAACGGTATCTCCCTTATTATCTTTGTCGGCATTATCGCTGAACTGCCCTCCGCCCTTGCTCAGTTCTTTGAGAGCGGTCGGACCGGCGCGCTATCCACTGCTGCCATCTTTGGTGTGGTTGCCATGCTGTTGGTGACCCTGACGTTCGTGGTCTTTATGGAGCGATCGCTTCGTAAGATACACATCCAGTATCCGCGCCGTCAGGTGGGGATGAAGGTTTATGACGGTGGAAACAGCCACCTGCCCATCAAAGTAAACCCGGCTGGTGTGATCCCCGCGATCTTTGCATCGTCCCTGCTGTTGTTGCCCACAACAATCGGCACGTTCTCGGGGCAGCAGACCAGCCCGATCATGGCGACTATCTTGGCCTACTTCGGCCCCGGTCAGCCGCTATACCTGCTGTTCTTTGCTGTGATGATCGTCTTCTTCACGTACTTCTACACGCACAACGTGGCGTTCAAGACTGAAGACGTGGCAGATAACCTCAAAAACCAGAACGGGTTTATTCCCGGTATTCGCCCCGGCGCGAAGACGGCGCAGTACCTGACCTATGTCACGGACCGTGTCTTGGTTCTGGGTGCGGGTTATCTGGCGCTGGTGTGCTTGATCCCCGAAATGGTGCGCCACGAATTGGCGATCACGGCCTACTTCGGCGGGACATCTATCCTGATTATTGTGTCCGTGGGTATGGACACTGTGCAGCAAATCCAGTCTCATCTGCTCGCCCATCAATATGAGGGGCTGATTGAGAAGAGCCAACTGCGCGGAAAGAAACGTGGTGGCAAAAAGGGACCAGCACGTAGATGAATATTATCCTTCTAGGGCCTCCGGGCGCAGGTAAAGGCACGCAAGCGCGGCGCCTTGTCGAAGAGCGGGGCATGATCCAGCTTTCCACTGGGGACATGTTGCGCGACGCACGATCGTCCGGAACCGAGATGGGCCAAAAGGTCGCCGCGATCATGGATGCAGGGCAACTTGTGACCGATGAGATCGTGATCGGCCTGATCGAAGAAAAGCTCCGCGGTGATCACGGCGGTGGGTTTATCTTCGACGGGTTCCCACGGACGCTGGGGCAGGCTGATGCTTTGCGCGATCTGATGATGAAGCATGCCACCCATCTAGACGCTGTCATCGAGATGCGTGTTGACGATGAGGCCTTGGTTCAACGGATCACCGCGCGCTCGACCTGTGGTGGCTGCGGTGAGGTATATAACGACATCACCAAGCCAATCCCGGATGACGGCAAGTGCTCGAACTGCGGTAGCACCGAGTTCAAGCGCCGCGCGGATGACAACGAAGAAAGCCTCAAGACCCGGCTGATGGAATACTACAAAAAGACCTCCCCGCTAATCGGCTACTACTACGCCTTGGGGGATCATTTTGCCGTCGACGGTTTGGCAGAGATTGACGCAGTCGCTGCGCAAATCGGTGCGGTTCTCGACCGCTAAGCACCTCATTCTACGCCGAAGTGCCGGTTATGCGACGTTGTTGCGTTTCTGGCCTTGACGCACCCATGGATTGATCCTAGTTGGCAACGTCCCGTTCGGGAACCGCGCCGCGTTTCGATTCGGCGTATGAGTACCTCTCCGCAGGCCCGCTGCATTTATCGCTCGGGCCTGTTGTTGTGAAAAAAGGGTCTGGCACAACGGACCCGCAACCAAAAGGAAGACCATTTTGGCCCGTATTTCTGGCGTTAACATCCCTACAGGGAAGCGCGTTCCAATCGCCCTGACGTATGTCACTGGCATTGGCCACACCTCCGCAGCCGCCATTTGTGAAGCTGTTGGTATCGACCCAACACGCCGCGTAAATGAGCTGTCCGATGCTGAGGTCCTCGCGATCCGTGAGCACATCGACGCCACCTACACTGTCGAAGGCGATCTGCGCCGCGACACACAGATGAACATCAAACGTCTGATGGACCTTGGCTGCTACCGCGGTCTGCGCCATCGCCGTAACCTCCCCGTGCGCGGTCAGCGTACACACACCAACGCTCGTACCCGCAAAGGCCCCGCAAAGGCCATCGCAGGCAAGAAGAAGTAAGGGAGGCTCTGAAACATGGCACGTGATACAAAGCGCAGCGCTAAGCGCAAAGAGCGGAAGAACATTGCAGCGGGCGTCGCCCACATCAATTCTTCCTTCAACAACACAAAAATCCTTATTTCCGACGTACAAGGCAACGCCATTTCGTGGTCGTCCGCTGGTACAATGGGTTTCAAGGGTTCGCGTAAGTCGACACCCTATGCTGCTCAGATGGCCGCAGAAGACGCCGCCAAAAAGGCACAAGAGCACGGCCTCAAGACACTTGAGGTTGAAGTTCAGGGCCCAGGTTCGGGCCGTGAAAGTGCACTGCGTGCGTTGGCTGCTGTTGGCCTGCAGGTCACATCGATCCGCGACGTGACGCCCATGGCGCACAACGGCTGCCGCCCTCCTAAGCGCCGCCGCGTTTAAGATATTTCGAACTGCCCCCGGCCTGCGCGGACCCTCCGCTGGGCCGGGACTGTCATTATTAACCTCGAGTGTCATGGCCGACGGGTCCCCGATCGTGACGAGCATGGAGGCGACATCCAGATGATCCACAAAAATTGGCAAGAGCTAATTCGTCCACAACAATTGGACATCAAGCCGGGCAATGATCCCGCACGCCAAGCCACAGTTGTGGCTGAACCGCTTGAGCGCGGTTTTGGCCTGACAATGGGCAACGCGCTGCGTCGTGTTCTCATGTCCTCGCTGCAAGGTGCAGCAATCACGAGCGTTCAAATCGATAACGTCCTGCACGAGTTTTCTTCGGTGCCTGGCGTTCGCGAAGACGTCACAGACGTCATCCTGAACCTCAAGGGTGTGTCGATCCGCATGGACGTCGAAGGCCCCAAGCGCGTTTCGATTTCCGCCAAAGGTCCACAGATCGTGACCGCCGGCGACATTTCTGAGACGACTGGCATTGAAGTCCTGAACCGTGATCACGTGATCTGTCACCTTGATGACGGCGCCGACCTGTTCATGGAACTGACTGTAAACACCGGCAAAGGCTATGTCTCTGCTGACAAAAACAAGCCAGAAGATGCGCCTATTGGTCTGATTCCAATCGACGCCATCTACTCGCCCGTCAAAAAAGTTTCCTACGACGTGCAGCCAACCCGTGAGGGTCAAGTGCTGGACTATGACAAGCTGACGCTGAAGCTGGAGACAGATGGGTCCATCACGCCGGACGACGCCGTGGCCTACGCCGCGCGCATCCTGCAGGACCAACTGGGCATCTTTGTCAACTTTGATGAGCCAGAGGCCGCACGTGCGCAGGACGATGAAGACGATCTCGAGTTCAACCCGCTTCTGTTGAAGAAAGTGGATGAGCTGGAACTGTCCGTGCGTTCGGCAAACTGCCTGAAGAACGACAACATCGTTTACATCGGCGACCTGATCCAGAAAACCGAAGCCGAGATGCTCCGCACTCCAAACTTCGGTCGGAAGTCCCTCAACGAGATCAAAGAAGTGCTTTCGGGCATGGGCCTGCACCTCGGGATGGACATTGTGGATTGGCCACCCGATAACATCGAAGATCTCGCGAAGAAGTTCGAAGACAACTTCTAAGCGATTGGGGCGGGGTCAAACCCGCCCTCTACAATGCCCGGGTTTGCCGGGGATTATATGGGCACTCATGCCCCAATAGGTGAGGGTTCGGCACGCACCGGGCCCCTGACAAAGCAAAATGTAACTGAAGGAATGACATCATGCGTCACGCACGGGGCTATCGCCGCCTGAACCGCACCCATGAGCACCGCAAGGCGCTCTTCTCCAACATGGCCGGAAGCTTGATCGAGCACGAGCAGATCAAGACGACCCTGCCAAAAGCAAAAGAACTTCGCCCGATCATCGAAAAGATGATCACGCTTGCGAAACGTGGCGATCTGCACGCACGTCGCCAGCTGGGTTCGAAGCTCAAGCAGGATGCTTACGTCACCAAGCTGATGGACATCCTCGGGCCACGCTACAAAGACCGCCAAGGTGGTTACGTTCGTGTCATGAAAGCGGGCTTCCGCTACGGTGACATGGCGCCCATGGCGATTATCGAATTCGTTGAGCGCGACGTAGACGCCAAAGGCGCTGCTGACCGCGCACGGGTCGAAGCAGAGGCTGCGGACGAATAAGTTTCCGCCCACTGAGACCTAAGCAAACAAAAAACCGCCCATTTGGGCGGTTTTTTTTGGCGTGAAACGCTGCTGATTCTAATTAAAGAGCGGTTAATTCTGGCGCGGTGCGCTCAGAGAATGTTCACGCGACATCTGTGCGATTAACTGATTTATTTCTGATGGTTGAACGAGTGTGCTGCCGAAAAACTCCAACAGGTCGGCGCGTGCCGCTGTGGATAACATCATGACCTGCGCAAAGTCGGTCGGCTTAAGTGGGGTGCCCATGGGTATCACTCCTTCCGTTACCGCAAGGATACTCTTGACCCTGTTTCGGGCAACCTGTCTAAAAAGCTATGCATGAGCGAAGCCCTCTTTTGGATCTGGTCGATGAACTCGACACTCTGGCTCCAAAGGGCTGTGCGGTTGCTTTGCATATTCGGTTTGCCTCTCCGCTGTATAAGTTTTCGACCTATCCAGAGGCTTGGCAGACTGTTTACGACGAAAATGCCTATGGGTTACGTGACCCGTTGGTATTTTGGGGGGTAGGGGTTTTAGGCAGTGCGCGCTGGAGCGAGATCGCAATGCCTGATCCCTTCGACATTCTCGGAAAAGCGAAAGGACACGGCCTAATTTACGGGGCGGTCGGGTCCTTTGGTAAGATTACGTCACGGTCGCTGATGGGAATAGCGCGTGATGACCGGGAATGTTCGGACTCTGAGATAGCGGAGGCGATGAGGATTCTGCAGCGTATGCATGAACTCGCCGCGCCGCCACAAGAGCTGACCCCCGCGATGCTGTCGGCCTTGATCTTGATGGGGCAAGGTTACCGACACACAGCAGCTGCTGCTGAGCTGGGGATTTCAGAGAGTGCCTTGAAGGCACGCCTGTCTTCCGCGCGTACCCGTCTGGACGCTCGGACCACCGCCGAAGCCGTCCGAAAGGCAAGGGAGTATGGGTTCCTCTCCTGACAGAACGGGTGGTCGTAGGCTTTAATCGCCTGGGAGGGCATTATGGAAGTCACGACACTATCTTTTTCGAATATCCACGAACATGGCGCGCTGTTTTCTAACGTTTTACGCGCGCGGCATGAAAATTTTATTACCCGCAATCAGTGGGACCTGCCCCAAGCCGACGGCATGGAGTTTGACCAATACGACACGCCCGCTAGCCGTTGGGTCGCTGTCCATCATAACGGTCAGGTGATGGCCGGTGTGCGCTTGACGCCAACGACGCATCGCTGTGGCATTTACTCTTACATGATCAAAGATGCCCAAGACGGTCTGCTAGAGACAATCCCAACCAACCTGTTGTGGGAGACCGCCCCCATTGGGCCGCATATTTGGGAAAGCAGTCGAGTTTTCGTATCCCGCCATGTGCCGGCCCGCGAACGTATGATCGTCCAAATGAAGCTAGGCTGTGAAATGGTGAATGCTGCCCGCGAAGTGGGCGCGACCTCGCTGCTGGGGATCGTGCCGGATGCATCGCGGCGGTTGTCGCGTCGGTTTGGCATTGTGTGTGATCCAGCGGGTCCGATCATGGATTTTGATGGCGTTGACTGCGTTTGCGTAAATATTGCGTTGGCCACCAAGATGCACTGATGCAGGCTTTTCCCGCCGAAGGGGGCGGGATAGGCTAGCCCCATGGCCGATTTATTTGACACATCATCGCCGGGCGCGGACAGCGCCTCTGCCTCCGGTGCGCCCCGACCTCTTGCGGATCGGTTGCGCCCCCAATCCCTGTCGGAGGTGATTGGGCAGACGCATCTATTGAACCCCGAGGGCCCACTGTCGGTAATGCTGGCCTCGGGCACGTTGTCATCCATCGTGTTCTGGGGGCCGCCGGGCGTGGGCAAGACGACGATCGCTCGCCTTTTGGCGCAGGAAACGGACCTGCATTTCCACCAAATTTCCGCGATTTTCACGGGCGTGCCTGAGTTGCGCAAAGTGTTTGAGGCCGCGCGTCTGCGCCGGGAACAGGGCCGCGGCACGCTGCTGTTCGTGGATGAAATCCATCGCTTCAATAAGGCCCAGCAGGACGGGTTTTTGCCGCACATGGAGGACGGGACGATCACGCTGGTGGGTGCCACCACCGAGAACCCATCCTTTGAATTGAACGCCGCTGTCATGAGCCGATGTCAGGTCATGGTGCTCGAACGTCTTGCGCTGCCTGAGCTGGAGCTTTTGACCCAACGCGCCGAGGCGGAGTTGGGTGGGACCCTACCGCTAGAACACAATGCTCGCGTTCAATTGCAAGAAATGGCGGATGGCGATGGGCGTGCGCTCTTGAACCTTGTGGAGCAAGTCGCCGCTTGGCGGTTGAGGACGCCGTTGGATGCGCAGGCTTTGGGACAGCGGCTGTCGCGGCGCGCGGCCCAATACGACAAGTCCGGTGATGCGCATTATAACCTCATCTCGGCCTTGCATAAATCTGTGCGCGGCTCGGACCCGGATGCCGCGCTTTATTGGTTCGCGCGGATGTTGAAGGGCGGCGAAGACCCTCGGTATCTGGCGCGTCGGATCACCCGTATGGCAGTTGAGGATATCGGACTTGCGGACCCGCAGGCGCAGTCGGTGTGCCTGCAATGTTGGGAGACCTATGAACGGCTTGGCTCCCCGGAGGGAGAGTTGGCCTTGGCGCAGGCGGTGACCTATCTAGCGCTCGCGCCGAAATCGAACGCCGCCTACGTCGCCTACAAAGCCGCGATGCGCAGTGCAGAGCAGACAGGCTCGCACCCGCCGCCGAAACATATCCTGAACGCGCCGACGCAGTTGATGAAGAACGAGGGCTATGGCTCCGGCTACGACTATGATCATGACGCTGAGGATGGGTTTTCAGGGCAAAACTACTTTCCCGAAGGTATGGACCGCCCGACCTATTACTCCCCCGTCGAGCGGGGCTTTGAGCGTGAGATGACGCGGCGTTTGGGCTATTTTTCCCAATTGCGCGCCAAGCGGGGTGGTTGACTTCTAACCGTGTGAGGCGCAAAGCCCCCTCATGAATTCCTTACCTTATGTCGCTCTACCTTATGTTGCCTTGGGCGGCGCAATCGGCGCATCGCTGCGGTATCTTGCGGTCTTTTGGATCCATCGCATGTGGTCCGAGGGATTTCCTGTGGCGATCCTATCGGTCAATGTTGTGGGCTCGTTCTTGATGGGGCTGTGTGTCGTGGCTCTTACAAAACACGATCTTGGGCAGTGGGCGCCGTTCTTGATGGCGGGTGTGCTGGGGGGCTTTACGACGTTTTCGGCCTTTTCGCTCGAAGCCTATACTATGTTTGAAAAAGGCGAGATCGGCGCGGCGGGACTGTATGTTCTGTTGTCGGTGACGGTCTCGATCGCTGGGCTTGCGCTTGGCGTGGCAGTGGCTCGGGGAGCAATGGCATGAGCGGTGTACAACATATCACAGTCGGTGATGAGGATGGTGATCAGCGGCTGGACCGCTGGCTACGCCGCATTTTCCCACAGGTCAGCCAAGGCCAGATCGAAAAGATGTGCCGCAAGGGTGATCTGCGCGTGGACAAGGGCCGGGTGAAAGCCAACACGCGCCTAGACGTTGGGCAAGTCGTGCGGATACCGCCGCTGCCCGATGCGCCCGCGCCGCAGTATACCCGTCAGGTCAGTCGTGCCGATGCGGAGATGATCCAGTCGTGCGTGATCTACCGCGATGCGGACGTGATTGTTTTGAACAAACCCAGTGGGCTTGCGGTGCAGGGCGGTTCTGGTCAGGCACGGCATGTTGATGGCTTGGCCTCAGCGTTGATGTACGAACGCGATGAACCCCCACGGTTGGTCCACCGGTTGGACAAAGATACTTCTGGGGTTTTGGTGCTTGCACGCACGCGCCCCGCTGCGGCCGCACTGACGGCAAGCTTCCGCCACCGGGAAACGCGCAAAATATATTGGGCGGCGGTTGCCGGCTCGCCCTTGCCGCGTAAGGGCACCATTAAATTTGGTCTGGTAAAGGCCGGAGGCCGTGGTGCCGCTGGCGAAGGGGAAAAAATGCACTGCGTCCACCCCCGCGCCATCGCCGAAACCGAGGGCGCGAAACGCGCGCATACCGATTACGCCGTGCTGGAAACCGCGGGCGGGCGGATGTCTTGGGCGGCCCTTGTGCCGATCACAGGCCGCACCCACCAGCTGCGCGCGCACATGGCCGAGATCGGGCATCCGATCCTTGGGGATGGTAAATATGGCGGCTCGGGGCAGGAAAACCTTGGCGATGGTTGGGGCGCTGGTATCGGTGGTGATGTGTCGCGTGGGTTGCATTTGCATGCCCGCTCACTGGTGATTGAGCATCCGACATCCAAAGCGCAGCTTTCGCTGACCGCGCCGCTGTCTTCGCATATGCAAGACACGTGGGATCTAATGGGGTGGTCCCCGGCGGATGTGCCCAATGATCCGTTCTATGGCGATGACGATGGCTGACCGGACACGGTTGATCGTCTTTGATATCGACGGGACTTTGCTGGACAGCTACGCGCAGATCATGGCGGCGATGGAACATGCGTTTGATGCTGCTAATCTGCCCGGCCCCGCGCCGGATAAGGTCCGCAACGGCATCGGCCTAGCGGTCGAGGATATGATCCACGGGATCAAACCCGGCCTTTCAGCGTACACGGTTGATCAAATCGCCCAAAGCTACCGGGAAGAATTCCGTGCCAGCGCCCTGCGCACCCCGCGGGGTGAAGCCTCAGACTTGTTTGATGGTGCGCTCGATCTTCTGAGGGTGCTTGCGGCAGAGGACAGGACCCTTTTGGGGGTCGCCTCGGGCAAGTCCCGGCGCGGATATGATCGGATGGTCGAAGCCCTAGGGCTGGGCGACATGTTCCATACGCAACAGCTGTCGGATGACCATCCGTCCAAGCCGCATCCTTCGATGCTATTGGCGGCGATGGCCGAGGCGGGCGTGACACCCGCGCAGACGGTGATGATAGGCGACACCAGCTACGATATGCAGATGGCTCACTCGGCAAATGTGCGCGGTATTGGCGTGAACTGGGGCTATCATATGCCCGAGGCCCTGCTTGGTGCAGGGGCGCAGAGTATCGCATCAGATTTTGAAGACCTTCACGCCCTGTTGAACGTGTAACGCAGGTCGTCATTAAGAGACAGACAAGAGAGGGCAGGCCATGACGGAATGGGCAGCAAAACGATTCTGGAAAACAGCATCGGTTACTGAATTGGACACAGGCTTTGGCGTGACGCTGGATGGGCGTCCGGTGAAAAGCCCGCTCAAGACGCCGCTGGTCGTGCCAACCCGCGCGATGGCCGATGCGATGGCGGTTGAGTGGGATGCACAAGAAGAGCAGATTGATCCGCTCTCGATGCCGATCACGCGTGCGGTCAATGCGACCCTTGATAAGGTCATCCCTCAGCGCACTGAGGTGGCCGATATGTTGGCCGAATACGGCGGCTCGGACCTGCTGTGTTATCGCGCCACGCACCCAGATAGCCTGATTGCTCGGCAAAAGGCCGCGTGGGACCCGCTGTTGGATTGGGCGGCGGATACCTTTGGCGCCCGCTTGAACACAACACATGGCGTTATCCCTGTGGCGCAGCCCGCGTCGGCCACGGATGCGTTGCGGGCTCAGGTGCATGCACTTGATCCATTTCACCTGACCGCGTTCCATGAGTTTGTCACGATCTCGGGGTCTTTGGTCATTGGTTTGGCAGCACTAAAAGAGGCTTGGAGCATGGAAGACCTCTGGCAGGCGGCCCGAATCGATGAGCTTTGGCAAGAAGAGCAGTGGGGCGAGGATGAAGAAGCCACCGCTTCGGCCGCGGCCAAAAAAACTGCGTTTTTGCAAGGTGCTGCGTTTTTGGCGCTTACGCGAACGTAAACGCCTGTTTTGCATGCGCTTCCTGAATCTAAAGGTTTTTTGAATGCGGCTGGAATGGTTTAACTTCCGCTGCGTTAAGCGAAACTTGCAAGGTTTGTCGGCAAACCTATCTTGCCAATTGGCGAAGTTTTGCCCACCCTACACGCCAGTGAGGGGGGTAGAGTTTCCTCACAGCTATCATTGGCGCGCCTGAGGGCGTGCTAAAAAGAGGCCGCTCCGGCAACAGGGGCGGTGGATCAGGAAGAGGTAAATATGAAAAAGACTCTGTTTTTGGGTGCTTTAGCTGCGACAACGCTGGCAGCATCCGGCGCATTCGCGTCCACACTTGATGAAGTCAAAGCCCGCGGTACGCTGAACTGTGGTGTAACCACAGGCGTTCCCGGTTTCGCTGAGCCCGACGCAAATGGCGTGTGGCAAGGTTTCGACGTGGCTGTGTGCCGCGCCGTGGCAGCGGCTGTACTGGGTGACGGCAATGCCGTGACTTTCGTCCCGACCACCGGCAAAACACGCTTCACCGCGCTCGCTTCCGGCGAAATCGATCTGCTGGCACGTAACACAACGTGGACATTCTCCCGCGATACGGACCTCAAGTTCGAATTCGTTGGCGTGAACTACTACGATGGTCAGGGCTTCATGGTCCCCAAAGACCTCGGCGTTTCCTCCGCGACTGAGCTTGATGGCGCGACTGTTTGCATCCAGACCGGTACAACAACCGAGCTGAACCTTGCTGACTTCTTCCGCTCCAACAACATCAGCTACGAGCCCGTGCCAATCGAAACCGGTTCCGAAGCTGTTCAGCAGTACCTTGCTGGCGCATGCGACGTGTACACAACCGACCGTTCCGCACTGGCGGCTCAGCGCGCTAACTTCGAAACACCCGACGCACACGTTCTGCTGCCCGACGTCGTATCCAAAGAGCCACTCGGCCCGCTGGTACGTCACGGCGACAACGAGTGGGGCGATATCGCACGCTGGACGCTTAACGCGCTCATCACAGCTGAAGAGCTGGGTGTGACATCTGCAAACCTCGACGCCGAGTCCGGCAACCCCGAGGTTAACCGTCTGCTGGGTCGCGAAGGCGATCTGGGTGCAATGATCGGCCTCGACGCAGAGTGGGCGAAGCGCGCTCTGGCAGTTGGTGGTAACTACGGCGAAATCTTCGCGTCCAACATCGGTTCCGAAACACCGATCGGTCTGGCACGCGGGCTGAACGCTCAGTGGAAAGACGGCGGCCTGCTGTACAGCCCCCCCTTCCGCTAAGATCCGATACGGGAAGGGGCGCAACCAAGGTTGCGCCCTTTTCCTTTACAGACCACCACACACCCTAGGGCAGGGATAGTGCGACACACGCGCTGCCGCCAAACTGGCCAGACCCAGGGGAACCGGGGACAGACTTATGACCACGTTGAGTGATCCACCCAAAAGTGATTTCCGCATCGGAATGCTGCTGAGCGATACGCGGTACCGCTCCTACACATTCCAGTTTATTGCCCTAATGGCTATTATTCTTTCCGTCAGTTATTTGGTGAGCAACCTGCTCGCTAACCTTGACCGTCTTGGTCAAGACCTGAGCTACGAATTCCTTGGCGCGCCTGCGGGCTACGATATTAACCAGCAGCCAATTCCCTACAACAGTCAGGACACGCACCTTCGCGCCACTGTCGTAGGTGCGATGAACACGCTGATCGTGGCTTTCTTGGCCTGCGTCACGGCGACAATCTTCGGCGTTATCGCCGGTGTGCTGCGACTGTCGAATAACTGGATCATCTCTAAGTTGATGTCCGTTTACGTCGAGATTTTCCGCAACATTCCTGTGCTGATCTGGCTGATCATTATCTTTACGATCACCGCCAACGTGTTTGCGCCCATCGCAGAGTTCCGCATCCCGCGTGATGGCTCCGACCCTGCGCGAACGCTGATCTTCGGAGTGATGGCCTTTACGAACCAAGGTGTGTTCGTACCACGGCTGACCTTTGATGCGGGTGGCATGTTTGTCTTTTGGACGTTCATCGCCTCGATCATCGGGATCTTTGTCTACAAGAGCTACGTCAAAAAACACCTGTTCGCGACCGGTAAGGAACTGCCATTTTGGCTGCCCGCACTGGCGATTTTGGTTGTCCCGACGCTGGTGATGTACCTAGTCCTTGGCCGCCCAGTGGGGGTGCAATTGCCCGAAATGGGACGCTTCCGGTTTGAGGGTGGGCTGCAACTGCGCACCTCATTCATTGCACTGTGGTTCGCGCTGAGCATCTATACTGGTGCCTTCATCGCGGAAAACGTGCGCGCCGGTATTCTTGCGATCTCCAAGGGGCAGACTGAGGCTGCTGCCGCGCTGGGCATTCGTCCGGGCCGGATCATGTCGCTGGTGGTGCTGCCACAGGCGCTACGGGTGATTATCCCGCCGCTGATTTCGCAGTATCTGAACATCACCAAGAACTCATCGCTTGCGATTGCCGTGGGGTATATGGACCTGACCGGTACTCTGGGGGGCATCACGCTCAACCAGACGGGCCGTGCGATCGAATGCGTGCTGTTGTTGATGCTGTTTTACCTCACGATCAGCCTTCTGATTTCGCTGTTCATGAACTGGTACAACAATTCTGTTAAATTGAAGGAGCGGTAATATGGCCCAAGATCATTCCACCGCCTTCGTCCGGACCCAAGAAATCCCACCAGCCCCCCCACCTCCGGGGGAGACAGGTGCGGTGCATTGGATCAAGACGAACCTCATTTCGAGCGTGCCCAACGCCATTGCAACAGCCGTCGGCATCTATGTCGTCTATTGGCTGCTGTCGGGCCTGATCCCTTGGATCGTGAACGGCACATGGGTCACCAACAACATCCGCGAATGTCGTGAGGTCCTCGCCGGCAGCGGCGGCGGCTGTTTCTCGGTCCTGACGGAGCGGTATGCCCAGATGCTCTTTGGGTTCGAATACCCATCTGAGTTCTACTGGCGCCCGTCCTTGGCCTTTGCGCTGCTGTTCTTTGCGGTGCCGCCCGCTTTGTTTCCGATGTATCTGCCACGGTGGATGCTGATCGCGACGGGCTTGTACCCCTTTGTGGCCTTCTGGCTCATCTGGGGTGGTACGATCCTGACGCCAATCGGTGCTCTGGCTGGCGTGATGGTGGGCTACTACGCCTTTACCAAGCTCGACAAATACGGCTTTGCGGCTGCTCTTGGCGGCGGTGTTGTCGGAGCTTGGGTTGTTTGGCAGGCCTTCGGGATGATCGCGGGCGGCATGCCCGGCTTCATGGCGCTTGAGGCGGTGGAAAGCCGGAACATGGGTGGCTTTATGCTGAACATGATCCTCGGCGTTGTCTGTGTGTCGCTGTCGATCCCGCTGGGGATTGTGCTGGCACTGGGGCGGCAATCTTCCATGCCGTTGATCAAGATCGTCTGCGTTGTGTTCATTGAGTTCGTACGCGGCGTGCCGTTGATCACGCTGCTGTTCGTGGCCAACGTGGTGCTGGCGTACTTCTTTCCGCCCGATAGCAACATAGACCTGATCCTGCGTGTGATCATCATGATCACGATGTTCTCAGCGGCCTATATCGCTGAGGTGATCCGGGGTGGCCTCGCGGCCCTGCCGACTGGCCAGTATGAAGCGGCCGATAGCCTTGGCTTGAACTATGCTCAGGCCATGCGGCTGATCATCCTGCCCCAAGCGCTCAAGATCTCGATCCCGGGTATCGTGAACGTGGCCGTTGGGTTGTTCAAAGACACAACGCTGGTGTCGGTGATCTCGATGTTCGACCTTGTGGGTATGATCCGCGGGCCAATCCTCAGTTCAACCGACTGGGCGGGCGTTTATTGGGAAACATGGGCCTTTGCCTGCATCCTGTTCTTCGTCGTCTGCTTCGGCATTTCGAAATATTCGCAGTGGCTAGAAGGCCAGCTGCGCACAGACCGTCATTAAGGAGACGTCATTATGACTGATACCGCAGTAAACACTTCCCAGATGCAAATCTCGGATGAGGTCGCCATTTCCATTCAGAATATGAATAAATGGTATGGGACGTTCCACGTGCTCCGCGACATCGACCTGACGGTCCAGCGCGGCGAACGGATCGTGATTTGTGGGCCCTCGGGTTCAGGCAAATCCACACTGATCCGCTGCATCAACGCGTTGGAAGAGCATCAACAAGGCTCGATCAGCGTGGATGGCACGCTGCTGTCCTCGGACCTCAAGAACATCGATAAGATCCGCTCAGAGGTTGGCATGTGCTTTCAGCACTTCAACCTGTTTCCGCACCTGACGATCCTTGAGAATTGCACGCTGGCTCCGATTTGGGTGCGCAAAACACCCAAGAAAGAAGCCGAAGAAACAGCGATGTATTTCCTTGAGAAGGTCAAGATCCCGGACCAAGCGAACAAGTATCCCGGTCAGCTGTCGGGGGGGCAGCAGCAACGTGTGGCGATCGCCCGCTCTCTTTGCATGCGCCCACGCATCATGCTGTTCGATGAACCGACCTCGGCGCTTGATCCCGAAATGATCAAGGAGGTGTTGGATACGATGATCCAGCTTGCCGAAGAAGGCATGACCATGCTGTGCGTGACCCACGAGATGGGCTTTGCCCGTCAGGTCGCGAACCGTGTGATCTTTATGGATGCAGGCCAGATCGTTGAGCAAAACGCGCCGGAGCCGTTCTTTACCAACCCACAGAATGAGCGGACGCAGTTGTTCCTGAGCCAAATTCTCGGTCATTGAGCCGCCGCCCTTTGGGCGCTCGGCACGACATATTTTGAAAAGGGGCGCCTTCGGGGGCCCCTTTTGCTTTGGTTAGAGCTCAGAGGCGCCAAGAAGGCGGCGGGGGACCGTAAAGTCCGTGACGGCACCGTCCTCTAGTACAAGGCAGGCCCCTGTTGGAAACGCATAGAGTGCGTCGTCCTGAAACGTTGGACCCGCAAGTTGGAGGGCAAGCGCCCCAAGGCCGGGGTTATGGCCGATCACCATCAAGCATTCTGCGTCATCGGCTTGCTCGATGATGCGGCTGAGGACGCCCTCGCTTGCAAGATAAAGTGCATCGGAGAATTCAGTCGGCACACTTTCAAAACGGATCAGGTCGCATGTCTCACGCGTGCGAGCGGCGCTGGAACATAGGATTTGGGTGGGGAGATGACCTTTCGCCCGCAACCAATCTCCAACTGCCGCGGCGCTCTTGACGCCACGCGCGTTCAGCGGCCGCTCATGATCCGATTGGAGGGGGTCAGTCCAGCTTGATTTTGCATGGCGCAAGAGGATCAACTTCATTGGTGAAAATACCGCATATGGTGCGCCGATTGCGCATCAGGTCGCTGGGGAGAAACCGGGCAAGCACGCCGCGCGCGGCATCCCTTGGCCATGCAGTCGTTTCCGGGGGTGTCGAGGTGTGTATGGCATTTGTCGGTATCATACCCCGAGCGTAGTGCACCCACTGGGCAGGCCGCGATGCATGGCTTGTCCACGCATGACGAACAAGGCGAGGGGGGAGGCGGTGGCAGCTCAACATATTCTTGCAAGGCCAAAGCACCTCTGAACGATACCATGAGTCCATGGGTGTCGTGCACTAACAAAGTGGCCGGGCTAAGGTGGCACCGCCCGGACCTGAGCGCCCAAGAAATGAAAGGACGCAACGGTTCACCGAAAGGGAACAGAGCTTTGGCCCCTAATTCACAGGCCCAATTGCCAAGTACTCTTCGAGACCAACAATCTACCGGATTAGCCGCCTGAAATTCAGAGGCGGATTGTAGCACTGGCCAAAAGCCTTTGGGATCTGGGCCAAGCAGAAGAAGCGTTTTCGTGCCCGTTAGGCAAGCGTCTTCGGCGTTGGGGTGAAATCCGCCCAGCAGCATTAGCCCACGTTCCCGGGCTTCCGTTTGAAGAGTGTCATATGTCATGGGATGTACTGTGCCGTGGTCGCAATGGGATGGAAAGGTGGGAGCCTCCGGCGGGAGTATTTTGTCGAACAAAGGAAACGCGTCAGCCCCCATCTAGGCGCTATTATAGAGCGAGAGATGGGGGCCTCCTTCGTTCACGGCCATCGGGACTCCTCCCTGTACCGCGCTTTATTTTCGCATGAGCCGAGTTAACGAAGGATTAAGGTTAATCGCTCCTTTGTTCCCTAAATGCTCATATTGGCACGGTCACCGGTTGCGGAACGGGAGTAGTAGTGCCCAGTCCAACCGTGCGGTTCGGCTGTCTTGCCAACGCAGGCCGACGGTCATCCCATCGTGCCCTTTGTCAGGCTGCGGAATGTAGGTTCCAAAGGCTCGATCCCAGATCGAAAGGGCAAAGCCGTAGTTGCTGTCGTGCTCGGAACGCTGATCAGAGTGGTGAACACGGTGCATATCGGGCGTGACGATGAACATGCGTAGCCAACGGTCGACACGTTTCGGGATTGCGATATTGGCATGGTTGAACATTGCGGTCGCGTTCAGGAGGATTTCAAATGCGATAACGGCCAACGCAGTTGGTCCAAGCGCATAGACAAGACCAATCTTGATCAACATTGAGAACGCGATTTCCAGGGGGTGGAACCGGATCGCAGAGGTCACGTCTAGGTCGCGATCTGAGTGGTGTACTTGGTGTAGTCGCCACAATAACGGGACTTTGTGCGTTATGAGATGTTGCAACCAGATCGCGAAGTCGAAGATCAGGATGGTCAGGACAATATTTAGAGCAAGTGGCAATTCTAGAATGTTGAAAAGCCCATAGCCCTGCGTTTCTGCATCAATCGCCGCACCGACGGCTAAGAACGGCAGTGCTATGGCTAACGCCCTTAGCGCGAGGGTGTTGGCGATAGTCATGCCCCAATTCGTAAGCCATCGGCCCGACCGTGATTGCACGCGCGCACGGCGCGGAGCGTACCACTCCACGCTTGCCAAGATGACGAAAAGGCCCAGAAAAATACTGAGGCGAATGATAGCTTCGTTTTCCATGGCTTTGTTCTAACGCGTTGTGCGCAGATCACAAACCACGGTTGTGTGAGCTATTCTGCCCGGATCAATGAGCCTGCGCCGTGATCTGTGAACAGTTCAAGCAGGGCGGCATTAGGTACACGTCCGTCTAGGATAACCACGGCCCGAACGCCTTGATCCAGCGCATCCATTGCCGTCTCGGTTTTGGGGATCATGCCGCCCGCGATTGTCCCGTCGGCGGTCATCTCGCGCACTTGTGCAGAGGTCATTTGTGTCACGACCTCGCCGCTTGCGTCCTTTACGCCTGCCACGTCCGTGAGGAGCATCAGACGATCAGCCTTGAGCGCGCCTGCGATGGCACCAGCGGCGGTGTCGCCATTGATGTTAAAGGTTTCGCCGTTCTCGCCGGCGCCGATGGGGGCGATTACGGGGATCATCTCGGCTTGGAATAGCTGCTGCAGGAGGCCTGGATCGAGATGGGACGGCGTGCCGACAAAACCCAATTCGGGGTCGGTTTGCGTGCAGGTCATCAGGCCCGCGTCTTTGCCGGATAGGCCCACGGCCTTGCCGCCTTGTGCGTTGATCGCGGCGACGATGCGTTTGTTCACTTGGCCTGCCAAAACCATCTCAACGACTTCGACAGTCTCTGCATCGGTGACGCGCTTGCCGCGTACAAAGGTCGATTGCACGCCCAATCGGTCCAGCAGCGCGTTAATCATTGGTCCGCCGCCATGCACAATCACGGGGTTCACACCAACGGTGCGCATTAACACTACGTCGCGGGCAAAGCTGGCCATTCCTTCGTCCGATCCCATCGCGTGGCCGCCCAATTTGATGACGACAATCGCCTCATCATAGCGGCGCAAATAGGGGAGCGCTTCGTTTAGTGTGCGGGCGGTGGCGATGTAGTCGCGGGTCATGGCAGTCTGCTTTTTCATAGGGCGCGGCCTTGGGTAAAAAGGTGGAGCGGTTCTAGCGCGGCCCCTGCGGAAGGGGAAGGGGCTTGTGCGACTCTTGCGAAAGGCGCAAGGGTGGGGCAGGAGTTTATGATATGTCACAACGCACTATGGTGTTGACCGGAGCCAGCCGAGGGATCGGCCACGCCACGGTTCAACGGTTCAGCAACGAAGGCTGGCGGGTGCTGACGTGCTCCCGTCATGCGTTTCCCAATGAGTGCCCGTGGGGGTCTGGGGCGGAGAACCACGTTCAGATTGATTTGGCCGACCCCAAGGCCACGATGGCGGCGATCGACGATATCCGCAGTCGTTTGGACGGCCGCTTAGATGCGCTGGTAAACAACGCAGGCATCTCGCCCAAGGCACCCGACGGGGGGCGTTTGAACACCCTTGAGACGGACCTGCGCACATGGGGTCAGGTGTTCCACGTTAACTTTTTCGCGTCTGTCGTGCTAGCACGTGGTTTGAAGGATGAATTGGCTGCGGCCAAGGGATCGGTCGTGAACGTGACCTCAATCGCGGGTAGCCGCGTCCATCCCTTTGCTGGGGCGGCCTATTCGACGTCCAAGGCCGCATTGGCTGCTTTGACCCGCGAAATGGCCCATGACTTTGGCCCATTGGGGGTGCGCGTGAACGCAATCGCACCGGGCGAGGTGGAGACCGCGATCCTATCACCGGGCACAGACAAGATTGTGGAGCAATTGCCGATGCGCCGCCTTGGCCAACCCTCCGAGGTGGCCGCCGCGATCTTTTTCCTATGCTCTGACGAAAGCAGCTATATTTCCGGCACCGAGATTGAGATCAACGGCGCCCAGCACGTCTAGCTATTCCAGCCCTGCGATCAGGGCGCGCAGGTGGGCAATGCCCCAGCCTTTTTCGGACGACGTCACCAACAGCTCTGGGTAGGCGGCGGGGTGTTTCGTCAGTGCGCCGCGTACTTGCGTCAGGACCTTGGCGCGATCCACTTCTTTGACCTTGTCGGCCTTGGTCAAGATGACCTGAAATGTTACGGCGGCACTGTCGAGCAATGACATGATCTCATCATCGACAGGTTTCACGCCGTGGCGCGCGTCAATGAGGACAAAGGCGCGGCGGAGTGTCACGCGTCCTTGCAGGTAGTTCTTAAGCAGACGTTGCCATTTTTGCACAACCGCGACGGGTGCATTGGCGTAGCCGTAGCCGGGTACGTCGACAAGGAACAGCTCAGGAGAGACGGTGAAGTAGTTGATCTCTTGTGTGCGGCCGGGGGTGTTGGAGGTCCGCGCCAGTGCCTTACGGCCGGTCACAGCATTGATCAGGCTGGATTTCCCAACGTTGGATCGACCCGCAAAACACACCTCAAGCCGGTCAGCAGGGGGCAAGCCATCCATGGCCACGACACCCTTGAGAAACTCAGTCTCAGACGCGAAAAGCATGCGCCCTTTTTCAAGAAGGGCGGCATCAGGCTCGGGGGCCTCGGGGAACGGGAGCGTGGACATCAAAGTACCTCAACGGTGTCACCCGTAGCGATTTCACCGCCTTGGATGCATTTCAAATAGACGCCAAAATGTTGGTGCCCCCAGGTGTCATTCAGAGCACCCAGTGTGTTTGCGTCGATGCGCCCGGTTTCGGGGTTGGCCATTGTGGCTCTGCACCGAGTGATCGGCTCGTGCACGTGAAAGTGTGCACCGCCGATCCGAATATCGCGACCGACCCAGTCGAATTCTTCCCACGGAGCCAGCCCATCGACCCACAGGTTGCCACGCCACCGCTGCTGCGACAACGGCAGCCCGACGGCTTGGCCTACGGCGCGATTGCTGGCGGGATTGCACAGCGAAACGGACGCGTAGTCAGTGTCCGTCATCCTGTGGTTTTCAACCCGGATAATCCCGGTAGAGGCCGCGCGGTCGGTGGGCATCAACGGAGCCACCCATTCAAGAAACGCATCAGCGTCGGCATCGGGATCAAACGTGATGCTGGGACGTTCGGGGTGGTGCAGGGTAATGGTGCCTGCCTCGGCATCCCACGCGCTGCTGATCGCCATCAATGCAGGGGCTTTGCCGCCGCGTGAAAAGTTGGCGCAAGGGCTCCAACCGGTGATCGGTTTGCTGGCTTCATGTGTGACAGCCCACCGACGATCCCCGGGTAGGGTGCCGCCGGTGGGTACCACGATCCGTTCCAATGCTTCGCGTCCATGAGCCTTGATCGGGTGGCGCCAGATCTCAGCTAGATGCGGCATGGTCACTTACCCTTTGGTTTTTTGTTGGCGTTTGCCGTGGCATCTTTGGGGGTCTTCTTGAACCCGCCTTTGATGTTGCCCCAAAGGTCCGGCGTGTAGCCTTGGCTGCGCATGATCGCGTACTGCTGCATGAATGTGATCGTGTTGTTCGCGATCCAGTACACCACCAGACCCGATGCAAAGCCGCCGAGCATGAACATGAACACCCAAGGTAGCCACGCAAAAATCATTTGCTGCGTGGGGTCTGTTGGTGCTGGGTTCAGCTTTTGCTGGAACCACATCGAGATACCAAGCAGGAGCGGTAGGATGCCGATAAAGATCAGCGCCATAAAGCTTTCTGGGTTCGGTGCAGCGTTTGGCAACAGGCCGTAGAGGTTGATGATGGACGTTGGATCGGGTGCGGAAAGGTCGCGGAACGGTCCGAACCAAGCAGCGTGGCGCAATTCGATCGTGACGAAAATCACCTTATAGAGCGAGAAGAAGATTGGGATTTGCAGCAAGATCGGCAGGCAACCCGAGGCCGGGTTCACCTTTTCGGTCTTGTACAGTTCCATCATTTCTTTTTGGAGCTTTTCGCGGTTGTCACCAGCACGCTCTTTGATCTTTTCCATCTCAGGCTGAAGTTCTTTCATCTTCGCCATGGATACGTAGGATTTGAACGCCAGTGGCAGCAGGATCGCCTTGATCCCGAAGGTCAGTGCGATAATCGCCCAGCCCATGTTGCCGATCATCAGGTTTAGCCAATGCAGGGCCACAAAAATCGGCTTGGTCAGGAAATAGAACCAACCCCAGTCGATGCTATCCACAAAACCTTCAACGTTTTTGTCGTTTTGGTAGCTACGGATGGCTTCCCATTCCTTGGCGCCGGCAAAGAGCTTGGTGCTGACCTCGGCACTTGTGCCCGGCGCGATAGACATCGTCGGTAGGCGGGCTTCGGTCTGATAGATGTCAGCGCTTGCGACATACTTGGTCACCGAGGTGAAGGGCTGGCCATCACCGGGGATTAGTGTCGTCATCCAGTATTTATCTGTAAAGCCGATCCAGCCGTTGCCTGCGACTTCTTGCACATCGGCCTGAGCGCCTTCGCGGGGCAGTACGTCAAGGTCGGTCATGTCGTCGTAGTCGACTTCGGACAGGGTGCCGTCGGATTTGCGCACCACACCTTCGTGAAGGATAAAAAAGTTAACCGTGTCAGGCTGACCGTGCCGCGCAACGATGCCGTAGGGGGCCATTCGCGCCTCAACGGCACCAGTGTTTTCGACGCTTTGTGAGACGGTGAACATGTAGTCTTCGTCGATTTCAAACGTGCGACGGAAAATCAGGCCCGCGCCATTGTCCCAGCGGATCGTGACGGGTGAGGTTGGTGTGAGTGTCGTGCCGCGCTCGACCTGCCATGCGGTGGCCGCACCGGGGACTTGGTCAAAGCCAAGATCGCCGCCGGGGGCCCAGCCGTACAGCGCATAATACGCGTCCGCGCCGCCCACGGGTGAGAGCAGAGTGACAATCGGGCTGTCGTCTTCGAGTGTCTCGTTATAGTCTTTGAGCGCTAGATCATCGAGGCGACCGCCTGTCAGGGAAATCGAACCTTCGAGGCGGGGCGTTTCGATGTCGATGCGCTGGGTCGAGCCAAGCGCTTGGGCGCGTGATTGCTCAGGCGTGACGGCTAGGCTTGGGATTGCAACGCCAGCGTCTTGGGCTGCAGGTGGAAGGACAGCGGTGCCATCAGCGGTGGTTGTCACAGCGGGTGCCTGGGCCTGGGGCTCTTCTGGTGGGAAGAGGACAAACCAGACCAAGATCACCAAAAAGCTTAGTGCGGTGGCAAGGATGAGGTTCTTGTTTTGGTCGTCCATTCTGTGCGCATCCCCGGCAGTCATTTGGTCCCCGGTGTTCAATAGCGGCAGGGGCCAAAGGTCAAGCGCTTTCCCGTCGCAGGTAGGGCGCTACGCCTATGTCAGGCGATCAAAATGTGGGGAGGTCAGGTTGTGTTTCGCATCAGCCTAAGCGGCGATTGCCAATCCTTGTGTTTGCGATTTTGGCGTTGTGGGCGCTGACCCAACCGATGGTGTCCTCGAAGGGCATCGGTTTTGCGATGCCGTAGCCTTGCACATGGGCGCAACCAAGTTGGGCGAGTGTGCTGTGTTCACCCGGGGTTTCGACCCCTTCGGCGAGGGTTTCGATGCGCAATTGCTCGGCCATCGATAGGATCGCCGCCACAAGTCGCTTTTGGTTTGGGTCCGTGTCGACGTTTGCCACAAACGATTTGTCGATCTTGATGCGCCCTACGCCAAACCGCGCGATGTGCGAAATTGAGGCGTGGCCTGTGCCAAAGTCATCCAAGTCCATCCGAAATCCGGCCCCCCGCAAGGTGCGCAAGTTGCGGATAATGGCATCGTCACCATCCTGTAGTGTCACTGTTTCGAGGATCTCGATGCAGATACGTTCCGGCTTTTGGTCAAAGCGGTCCACTTGCCAGATGATCCGGTCCGCAAGACGCGGGTCGCGCAGTTCTTCTACCGAAAGGTTGATCGACACGCTTTGCACCCGCAGACCTGCGGTGTCCCATGACTTTAGGGCTTTTAGGCTGTGCAGCAAAATCACTTCCCCAAGCTGCGAAAATGCATGGCTTGCTGCAACGGCTGGTAAAAACTGCCTTGGTGACAAGATACCCAATTCCGGGTGATGCCATCGTGCCAACGCCTCAAACCCACTGAGAATGCCTGTGTCGGTTGACAACTGCGGCTGAAACCATGGCCGGATCGCGCCAGTGGCGAGGGCCGCCTGGACTTGTCCCGCCAGCTGATGCTCAACCTCGACGTCTTTTTGCATTTGCTTGGTGAATGAGCGGACGCCGCCATCGTTTGCGCGGTGTGCGGCGCGCAAGGCGCAGTCTGCGGCCGCTACGATAGCTGCGCCTGTGGGGGCGGGGCTTCGTTCTTCGAGGCACAGACCAATGGCGCTGTGAAAATGGAGGGTTTGCCCCTCAAGTGCGATTGGCTCGCTCACACAAGATTGGAGCCGCTCGACGATCGACAGAACAATATCAAGATCGGCGCGCGGGATGGGTTGAAGCAAGACCCCGAAAACGTTGTCGCCGCAACGGGCCACGATATCGGTGTCGCGGACACACAGAGCCAATCGTTTCTGCACGCGGGTAAATACGTCATCCGTGAACTTGCTGCGCCACTCACCGCCAACCATCAGGTGTGGATCCACTTCGATGAGCATTACAGCCGTAGACGTGTTGGTGCCCGCGCAAAACGACATCAGGGCATCTGCATCATCCACAAAGAGGTCGCGTTCCGTTTGAGGTGCTGCCTCGGGGGACGATGCCACTGACGCTATAGCCCACTTTCGCAGGTAGTATAGGGCGGGCAGGCCCAAAGCTGCCACCGATAGCCCTGCGATTTCACCTACCGTCAGGCCAACCGCCACCGCACCCAAAAGCACGAAGATGGGAAGCGTCGCGGCTATTTCCCAGCGTTGTAGGGCCGCCCGCAATCGGGCGGGTCGGGCAGATGTTCGGTGCATGGGTCACTCCTCGGGCTCGCAGTCTGGTGCCAAGTGTTAACCCGTGTTGCTGACCGTTTGCTTAACGCAGCTCTGGGACCTGCTTATCATTTCCCTCAAATTCGCCAGATCTCATGAGGCCGGCGAAATCAAACAGCTCGGGGTCCAGCAAATGCGAGGGACGGGCCTGCATGAGCGCCGAGAACATTTTTGCACGGCGACCGGGGATTTTTTCCTCCCACCCGTCGAGCATGGCTTTGATGACTTGGCGTTGCAGGCCATCCTGCGAACCACACAGATCGCAGGGAATAATCGGATAGTTCAAAGCCTTGGCAAAGGCGTCGCAATCCGCCTCGGCCACGTGGGCCAAGGGGCGCAGGACAAACAAATCCCCTTCATCATTCAACAGCTTGGGCGGCATTGTCGCCAGCTTGCCGCCATGAAAGAGGTTCAGAAAGAACGTCTCAAGAATGTCGTCGCGATGATGGCCAAGCACGACGGCCGAACAGCCTTCTTCGCGTGCAACGCGGTAAAGATTGCCGCGCCGTAGCCGCGAACACAACGCGCAAAACGTCCGGCCCGCCGGGACTTTGTCAACGACGATGGAATAGGTGTCTTGGTATTCGATCCGGTGCGGCACGCCACGTTCCTCTAGAAACGCAGGCAGGACCGTGGCCGGAAAGCCGGGCTGCCCCTGATCAAGGTTGCAGGCCAAGATATCCACGGGCAACAGGCCGCGCCATTGCAGCTCAGCCAATACGGCGAGCAGCGTGTAGCTATCCTTGCCACCCGACAAGCAGACCAGCCACCGGGTGCCCGGCTCAATCATGCCATACCGCTCAATCGCTTCGCGTGTGTCGCGGACCAGCCGTTTGCGCAGTTTCTTGAAGGCAGTGGTTTTCGGGGCCCCGGCAAAGAGCGGGTGAATGTCGCTGTCGTCGTCAAGCATGATCGTTGCTCCTGTGCGTGCCCGTCTGCGGGATATGACGCGCTGCTACACTAGATGCGGGGCTTGGAAAAGAAAGACATCGGTAGGAGCGCTATTTCGCATGTCTGCACATTAGTCGGGTACGTCATCCACGCCATGCCCGCCCCAAGGGTGACAGCGCAGAATGCGTCGGAACGCGAGCCACCCGCCTTTGAGCCCGCCGTGCTTGGACAGAGCCTCAAGCGCATAGGCCGAGCATGTCGGATCATAGCGGCAGTTGAACCCCACAATAGGTGAGAAAACCGCACGGTACGCGCGAACCGGTAAGGAAAAGACCCATGCAAGCGGCGTCATTTGCCATGTACCTTGCTGAGCGCGCGCCGCAGGTCCAAGAGCAGGTCTTGGAAATCACGTGCCGCTGTTTGGTTGGCGCGGCCGATCAGGACATAGTCCCAGCCGGGCTGTCCGTGGTGCAGGAGGATAAGGCGCGCGGCTTCTCGCAGGCGGCGCTTGGCGCGGTTGCGAGCGACGGCATTGCCAACCTTTTTGGAACACGTGTAGCCGACGCGCAAAGCGACATCTTCATCGCGGCGATTGTACGCCTGCAACAAAAAAGACCCGGAAGGCACACGCTGGCCCCGGGCGGCGCGCAGAAAATCGGCACGCTTTTTGAGTACGCATAAAGAAACCGCCGGTGTCCCTTTGGTCCGGGGCACCGGCGGCTCAACACTCATCGCTACGAGGCCCTTAGGCGCTCAGCGATTTCCGGCCGCGTGCGCGGCGTGCGTTCAGAATCTTACGACCAGCTTTGGTGGCCATGCGCGCACGGAAGCCGTGACGGTTTTTGCGAACGCGGTTGGACGGTTGAAACGTGCGTTTCATGTCGGTGCTCCTATCAAGTCGGTGCCCGGATGGGATTCGACAGGCGTTAATCTCGTGAAGCCGCTGCATAAGCGCGGGGAGGGGACCTGTCAACGGCGTGCGGGTGTAGAATGTTACATCTTTTGTGCTGATTTGCGTGTTTGGCCCAAGGTTTGGTGACACGCTTTGTCACAAAGCCCTGTTTTACCCCCGAATCCCATCACCTGACATCACCCCCGCGTGAGGTTGGCTATCTCCCGCACCGTGCATGAGGCATCAAGGCTGCAACGAAAGCCAATTCGGCTCACGATCTTAGATTTACCAAGGAAATTATTCCGATGACTGATACACACCAACAAATGCCGCAAGATACGCCCAAGAAAAGCACGCTGGTAAAGAACCTGCCGCTGATTGCTATTCTCACCGTCGCCGCCGTTGGAGCCTATGCTCTGCGCGATACGCTGTCGTTTCAAACGCTTGCGGACAATCGCGAATCGCTTATCGGATTTCGGGACGCCAATTACCTGCTGACCGCGTTGGCCTTTGTCGGGGCGTATATTGTGATCGTGGGCTTTTCACTGCCGGGTGCGGCGATTGCCACGCTGACGGGCGGTTTTTTGTTCGGGCTGTTTCCGGGTGTTTTGTTTAACGCAGGGGCCGCGACCATCGGGGCCACGGCGATTTTCCTCGCGGCGAAGTCAGGCTTAGGGGACAAGATGTCCGCCAAGTTGGACGCATCCGAAGGGGCCGTGCGCAAAATCAAAGACGGTATCAAAGAGGATGAGGTCTCCTACCTGTTTATTATGCGCCTTGTCCCTGCCGTGCCGTTTTTTGTGGCCAACCTGATCCCCGCGTTCATGGGGGTTTCGCTTAAACGCTACGTGTTCACAACGTTCTTTGGCATCCTACCGGGTGGCTTGGTCTACACATGGGTGGGTGCGGGCCTTGGTGAGGTGTTTGCTCGCGGTGAGACGCCTAATCTTGGCATTATTTTTGAACCGCATGTCATCGGCCCCATTCTCGGGTTGGCTGCTCTCTCGGTCCTGCCAATTATCCTCAAAAAGTTTCGCAAAGGCTCGGCACAATGAACGCGCTGAACAGCACTGACGCAATGCTCAAAGAAAGCACCGAACCCATGGAAAAGATTAAAACAGATATCCTGATTATTGGCGCAGGCTCGGGCGGGTTGTCCGTGGCCGCAGGTGCCAGCCAGATGGGGGCCGATGTGGTGCTGCTGGAAGGTCACAAGATGGGCGGCGATTGCCTCAACTTTGGCTGCGTTCCGTCCAAGGCGTTGATCGCGGCGGGCAAGCAGGCCCATGCGATGTCCCATGGCGCCAAATTTGGTGTGACCCCGGTAATGCCCGAGGTCAGCTATGCCGCGGCCAAGGATCATGTGCACAAGGTGATCGACACGATCGCACCCGTTGATAGCCAAGAGCGGTTTGAGGGGATGGGCGTTCGGGTGATCCGGGAGTTTGGCAAGTTTATTGACGCCAAAACTGTGCAGGCCGGCCCTTATCAGATTACGGCGCGCCGTGTTGTAATCTCGACCGGATCGCGCCCTTTTGTGCCGCCGATCCCGGGGCTTGATACCGTCCCCTATGAGACGAACGAGACCTTGTTCGATCTGCGTGAGCAGCCAGAGCATTTGATCATTATCGGTGGTGGTCCCATCGGGCTGGAAATGGCGCAGGCGCATGTGCGTTTGGGATCAAAGGTAACAGTGCTCGAGGGCGCAAAGGCGCTGGGCCGGGATGATCCGGAGATGGCAGAGGTTGTCCTAAATCGGCTGCGTGCCGAGGGGATTGAGATCGCGGAAGGGCAGATTGCCGAAAAGATCGCGGGCAGTGCAGGGGCGATTGAGGTCCATACAAAGGATGGCTCGGTCTTTGCGGGTTCACACCTGTTGATGGCGGTCGGGCGTCAGCCCAATGTCGATAAGCTTGATCTGGAAAAGGCGGGGATTGAGTATGATCGGCGCGGCGTGAAAACTGACATGGCGCTGAAAACCACGAATTCCAAGGTTTACGCCATTGGGGATGCTGCGGGACGTCATCAGTTCACCCATGTTGCGGGCTATCACGGGGCGACAATCATCCGCTCCATGCTGTTCGGGTTGCCAGCCAAAATCCGCGAGGATCATATTCCTTATGCCACCTACACCGACCCTGAGCTGGCTCAGGTTGGCCTGACGGAGGCGCAGGCGCGTGAGGCGCATGGCGACAAGTTGGAGGTTGTCCGCTTTCCCTACCATGAGAATGATCGCGCAATCGCCGAAGGCAAAACGGAGGGTCTGATCAAGGTCATGATCGTCAAGGGCCGTCCGGTGGGGGCCTCAATTGCAGGGGCCCATGCGGGGGAGCTGATCCAGACGTGGTCTCTTGTATTGGCCAACAAGCTCAAGATCGGAGCCGTGGCTGCCATGATCGCGCCCTACCCAACGCTCGCCGAGATCAACAAGCGTGCCGCAGGGCAATATTACGTGCCGCGCCTGTTCGATAATCCAACGGTCAAACGGGTCGTGCGTTTCGTGCAAAAGGTTCTACCATAAGCAAAATTTGCGCCGCCATATTGGACAGGACGGTGTCAATTATATATGACAGGGGAGGGCGTCCAATTGGGCGCCCCTCCGCACACCCAACACAGCAGAGCCGATGATCAACACACTTTCTGGCCGCTTCCTTGTTCTGACCGTGATTTTCGTCATGGTGGCGGAGATCCTGATTTTTCTGCCCTCGATTGCCCGCTTCCGCGAGGAATATTTGCTGGCCCGGTTAGAGCGGGCGCAAATCGCGTCTCTCAACCTTTTGGCCGCGGGTGAGATGATCGCGCCGGAGGTTGAGCAAGAGTTGTTGCGCAACGCGGGCGTTCTAAACGTCGTTCTGCGCCGGGATGTGGCGCGGGAATTGGTGCTGTCGGGCCCTCTGCCGTTTCCCGTCGGGCAGACGGTTGATCTGCGCGATGACCGTGCGTGGGTCCTAATTCGTGACGCAATGAGCCGTTTGATCAACCCCGAACCCGAGGTGATCCGTGTTCTGGGCCAGCCCGTGATGGGTGGCGGCATACAGATCGAATTCGCGCTCGACTCGCGACCGCTTCATGCGGCTTTGCTTGAGTATGGACGTAACATCTTTTGGCTGTCGTTGATGATTTCTGCGATCACGGCGGTGCTGCTGTTTATGGCGGTGCGTCGGGTGTTGGTGATGCCAATCCGTAAGCTTGTGGATCAGATGGACCGGTTCGCCGAAGCCCCGGAGGATGCGCGCCGGATCGTAACGCCCGCCTCCTCGGTGGTGGAACTGCGCGCCGCAGAAGAGGCGTTATCGGCGATGCAGAGCCAGCTGAGCCAATCGCTCAAGCAAAAGGAGCGTCTTGCGCAATTGGGCGGTGCCGTGGCCAAGATTAGCCATGATCTGCGCAACATTCTCACGACCGCGACATTACTGGGCGATCGTCTTGAAAGTGTGGATGATCCAACGGTAAAGCGTGTGGGCCCCAAGATCGTGAACTCGATCAGTCGCGCCGTATCGCTGTGCGAGGGGACGCTGGCCTTTGGCAAGGCGGAGGAAAGCCCACCGGCCCTTACGCGGTTCGACCTTGCGACGCTGGCTGAGGACATTGCCGAATCTGAGCAATTGGCTGTTGCTGCCGATGTGGCCAGCATCAGCGCGGACATTCCATCGGGTATGCAGGTTCGCGCCGACCCGGATCAATTGCACCGAGTGTTGGGGAACCTCGTCCGGAATGCGCGCCAAGTGATCGCGGCCACAGGCACACCGGGCACGATCACGATTTGCGCCCATGAGGATGCACGTGCGTGGTGGATTGAGGTTGTGGATACTGGGCCGGGCCTGCCGCCGCGCGCGCAAGAGTACTTGTTTCAGCCGTTTCAGGGCACTGCGCGCAAGGGGGGCACGGGGCTAGGGCTCGTCATTGCGGCTGAGTTGATCAAGGGGCACGGTGGGACTTTGACCCTAAAAGAGACCGGGCCCAACGGGACCACTTTTTGCATTTGCTTGCCCCGCGATGGCATTCTCGAAATTGTGTGATTTAGCCCTTGCGTGTGTCGGAGCTGGGGGCTAAACGACCCACACGCGGATTGGTAGCTCAGTTGGATAGAGTACTTGACTACGAATCAAGGGGTCGGGGGTTCGAATCCTCCCCAGTCCGCCACTTGCCACTTCTTACTGATTTGAGTAGGTCGTCCTGAGCGGTATTTTTCTTTTGTTTTGTGCGATTTGTCGTAGTCCGTAGGCGGCATTGAATTTATTTCGATGGCATCCATATCTGTACCTTGAGTGGTATAGAATGTGGTATTTTTATTGGCGTTATCAGGCAAGTTGACAAAAAGCTGGTCGAAAACCTTGGCGCTGGGCGTCATGGCGACGGCGGTGGCCTATATTTGGTTGTCGATCCCTCAGGTGCGCGCAGGTGGATTGTGCGCGTTGTAGTAAAAGGCCAGAAGAATAGGAAGGGAGCGCCGCTGCGCACGGATTTTGGTTTGGGCGGTGCAGATGTTGTGACGCTCAACCAAGCCCGAGAACGCGCGCTCGAATATCGGCGGATGGCAAAGCAAGGGTTGAACCCCCGCTTTAATGCCTCCCTCGAAATCCCAACATTCGAAGATGTGGCGAAACAGGTTCACATTGATAGGATGCCCACTTGGAAAAACGCCAAGCACGGCCAGCAATGGATCAACACACTGCGCGACTATGCGTTTCCCAAAATTGGCCGCATGCCGATTGATAGCGTTGATCAGGCTGAGGTGATGATGTGCCTTGGCCCGATCTGGACGGAAAAGCATGAGACTGCCAAGCGGCTGGCGCAACGCATCAAGACGGTACTGGATGTCGCGAAAGCTAAGGGGATGCGTTCCGGTGAAAACCCGGTGACCGCGATCAAAGACGCGCAGGCGCTGCCTAAGGTAAAGACTAAGGTGAAGCACCATAAGGCGATGCGATGGCAGGACGTGCCTGCATTCTACGCGGACCTAAAGGAGCGCAACGCCATGTCAGCGCAAGCACTGAGGTTCACGTGTCTTACGGGTTCTAGGACGGGTGAGGTTTTGGGGATGCGTTGGGAGGAGGTTGATCTGGAAAAGCGGCTTTGGCTTTGCCCCGAAGAACGGATGAAGGGTGGCGAGGAGCATCGTGTTCCTCTGACAGATGAAATGCTGGCGATCATAGAGCCGTTGCGAGCAATGCAGTCTGAGTATGTGTTCGAGGGACAGAAGCGCAATAAGCCACTGTCTAACATGTCTATGCTGATGTTGTTGCGTCGGATGAATGTTGAAGGGGTAACCGTTCACGGTTTTCGCTCGACGTTCCGCGATTGGGCAGGGGAGGTTGCAGGAGCTCCACGGGAAGTTGCTGAAATGAGCCTATCTCATAAAGTGGGGTCCGACGTTGAGCGGGCCTATGCAAGAAGCGGTCTTTTAGACCGTAGAAGGTCATTGATGGAGCGCTGGTCTGCCTATGCAAGCGGGAACAGTGCTGACGTTGTGCGAATTAGTTACTAAAGAAATGCCAAAAGGTCGATCGCATAAACACTTTTTCTAAGTGAGGCAATTGGAACAAACCAAATACAAATGGTTGAAATGCTAAAAGGTCGTAGTTAACATCACTTTATGGAATTCCATGAACTCGTTGAGCGCCTCAATGGTCTAACCGAGCGGTTTTATAAATTGCCAAAGTTGAAGTATTTGGCATTGTCAGAACCACCTTTTGATATTTCAAAGCCAGTTATTCACGACAACAAGCAAGACTTTCTTTGTGAGAAAAGGGCCGTTGAAAATATCTTGGAAGCCGCTGTGGTGATACGTGAATTAATATCTGCGCAAGTGTCCAAAGAGGATGCAGATCAGCGCAAGATGGCTCTTAGGTTGTGGTCGTCGATAGATGAGGGCGCTCGAAGAGACAAAAAGCGTGAGATCCCGGCACAAATCGATGCATTTTTGCTCGCTTCCTCAATCGACCAAGGTTTGTCTTTTTCGTTTTTTGCGCTTTCACGAGAAATGGAGAGGCAGTTCTTAAATCGAAAACAAGAGCTTGAGAGACAAGAAGCAGAATACTGGAGCGACGCTCACAGACCCCCCAACCATTTTGCGCGTATCATTGCGCTGAGATTTGCGATGGCGATCTATCGTGGCACAGGTAAGCTGCCTACCTTTGGAATAGCGCGCGAGGGTAATCACCCGTCGACGGAATATGGCCGTGCGCTAGAAGAAATTTTTGCGCTGTTGGGCATAAAGGCAAATGTTAAGAACGCGGCAGTCTGGGCGATAGAGCAGGCAAAAGTAGATGTAGAGAAAGAGCCTCAAATCACCTCTCCTCTCGCAGGATTGGGTGCGATCCGTCCTGAAGCGATGACGACCAAACAAAAGATCGCCAACATGCTCGAGACGGATAAAAAAGTCGCCAAAGAATAGGCCTTTTTCATTAAAGCATTTGGGGTTTACTTACGTCTTAACAAGTTGGCTCGCAACGGATTGGGTTGCTTCAGTTTAACTCAACTGGAGTCTGACCATGGCGAATCTATTTGAACAAGATCGCAGCTATGTCCTTGGCGATACGGAACTTGATGTTATCGGCAATCGTGAAAAGCTTGCGCAGTGGCGTCACAAGGGTACCGGGCCTGCCTACTATCGTCTTGGTCGTAAGATTATCTATCGCGGTGTTGATCTGAACACATGGGTGAATGCCCGGCGCGTTGAGCCTTACAAGGGCGGTCAAGACTAATGGCCAAGCGTATGGCGACGCATAGGGTCAAAAAGCACCGCCTCTATTCCTACGAGGAGGCGGGTGGCGCGCTGGGCGTGACACCTCGAACTGTCCGCTCATGGCGTGCAAGCGGTTTGCAGGCGATGACCTCGCATGTGCCCCACTACATCCTTGGCGCTGAGTTGATCCGCTACCTTGAAGAAAGGCGGACCAAGAAATCGGCCAAGATGAGTAATGAAGAGATGTTTTGCTTTACCTGCAAGGCGCCTCAAAAACCTTTGTGGGGGATGGTCGACTACATTCCGATCACGGATGTGCGGGGCCGTTTTAAAGGGCTGTGTGAGGCGTGTGAGGGCGACTTGCAACGGTTTGTGGGGAGGCGCGACTTAGGTAAATTTGGCCAGTTCTACGACATCGCCTTCAAGGATGGGTCCTAAGCCTAAACGAACCCCTCAGGCCCAGTTCAAAACCGCACTTTGAGAGGTCCGTCTGACCCGCTCGAAATTGACCCCAAACCCGCCTTTAAAAAGAAGAAATATAGATGCGTAGAGTTGTTGAAGAAAACGAGCGGATGAAGCGCAAATATGTGTTCTATCTGGAGGAAGCTGATGGCCTGGACGCCAAGACCACGGATAAGGTTCTGGCGGCGATGCTGAAGTTTGAGCAGTCAACAGGCTTTAAGCCGTTCAAACGGTTCCACATCGACCAGGCCGCAAAATTCAAAGTCTACCTCTCCCAAGCAAAAAACCGAAATGGAATGCCGTTAAGTCACTCGACTATCGACGCGACACTCGCACTTGTGCGCAAGTTCTTTCACTGGCTGGCTGGGCAAAGCGGCTACAAGAAGGTTCTGACCTACAGTGACGCGCGGTATTTCAACAACAACCGCAAGTCCGCGCGGATTGCGCACACCGCCAATGAGAAAGAATGCCCGTCACCGGAAGCGGCTTTGCACGCGTTCCAAGCTATGCCCAGCGCGACCGAGTTCGAGATGCGCGACAAGGCGCTCTTTGCCTTCCTCATGCTCACGGGCGCACGGGTAGGGGCTGTGGCGTCCCTGCGGCTCAGGCATATCGACTTGTTCAACGGCAAGGTGTTCCAAGACCCGCGCGAGGTGAACACCAAGGCAGCGAAGTATATCGACACGGTGTTTATGCCCGTTGATCCTGCCTATCTGCAGTGCTTCACGGCTTGGGTGCATTTTTTACGTACGGATAAGCTTTTTGGCCCGTCTGATGCGCTTTTCCCTAAGGCGCAGATGGGGCTGGCAGAAATGGGTGGTTTCCAAAAAATCGGACTTTCGCGTGAGCCGTTCAGTACCACGACACCTTTGAACAAGATCATTCGTAACGCCTTTGCAATGGTACAACTACCACAATACACCCCCCACGCATTCCGCACGACCCTGATCAAGATGGCGAACGACCGGTGCGCGACCGTGGAGGAGTTCAAGGCGTGGGGCATGAACATCGGACATGAGAACATGGCCGTCACGATGGGGTCTTACCTGCCCGTTCCCAAGCATCGGAAGGAGGAGTTGATCAAGGGCTTGAGGCCTACTTAAGATAGGTATTGGAAACTCATGGCGATTCTCACAGAATACCAATGCGCGAGACTTTGCGGCCATTCACTTTTCGGGCTTCGCTGACGCAGCATTCGTTCAAACGCGCGGCATGTCCATCACTGTGTTGACGCGTATGTCGCCTTACCGGTCGTTCAGAGGACCCGATCCGACTGAACCAAGAGCGAACTTTCGCCGCATGCGTCGCTAACAGGAAAAACGCGGGACGAAGCCGACCTTGGGTTTTCGCGCTTTGCTGACGCAGCATTCGTTTGCTGTTGCGGCATGCTTTCTTCCCCATCACGACGTCCATTGCCATAGTAGACATTCAGAGCACCCAAAATCATGCTGACATCAGCCTCTCGCCGCGAAAAAGCGCCGCAACTTGACGTGAGGTTTCGGGCAAGGTCCAAGCAATGGCTTGAGTCGCACGAGAAGACTCAAGCACTTGTGACCGTGGCGCTCGTGCTAACCTTCCTCTTTGAACACATCCGGCAAAATGCGATTTAGCACGCCGATCAAGAATGCCGTGCTTATGCCGAAGGTCAGCAAGCCGGTTATCGCACAAAAGGTTGCCACGATGCGCGCATCCGGACCCAGCACAATGTCCCCGTAGCCAAGCGTCGTGTAGGTTACTGTCGCAAAATAGAAGCTAGTTGAGAGGTTTGGCAATCCTGTCATCAAAAGGAACGAAGCTGCCCAAGACCAAACCTGAATAGTGTGTGCGACAACAAGAATTGCTACGGCGAACAAAAGAAATATGACGCTTCGCAGGCGGGGCATTTTGTCAGAAGGCATGTAACTGGACAGCCGAGCAAAAAAAGGGATGCTGATCGCAATTACGCTGACGTGGACAACGGCGCTGAATGCAAGCAGCCCAGTCCCAAGTAAGATTTGTTGGAGCGCTGTCATTAAGGTGGTCCTGCATCAAAAATACTGTTAACGATACAATATAGAAAAAAAGAATTTAAATAGGAGCCACAATTATGGATCCACGCAACATTTTTGTGTCAGCGGCAGCCCTGTATATTGCGCTGACGGTGTCCGCATTCTCGCAAGAGACAGTTCCTCGCCCAGCTAAAGTGGTGACGTTAGAATCCACAGAAGAAACGGTTTCACGCCGGTACCCGGCGACTGTATTGCCTTCGCGCGAGATTGAATTGTCGTTTAAGGTCTCCGGCCAAGTGACAGACCTGCCGATCCGTGCGTCCTCGCAAGTGACTTCAGGGGATGTGGTTGCCCAGATTGATCCTCGAGATTTCGAAAACCAGATCCAACAGCTGCAAAGCCAGCGCGCTCAAGCTGAGGCGCAGTTGGACGCGCTCCGGGCTGGGGCGCGACAAGAGGAAATCGCGGCATTGGAGGCAGCTGTGGCGTCTGCCCAAGCACAGGTGGATCAAACGCGCGAGGCACTGACGCGCGCCGAGCAGTTGCTTGAACGGGGTGTATCGACACGTGCACAAGTGGAAGCAGCGCAAGCGGAGTCTCGCGTAGCCGAGGCTAATCTACGCTCTCAGCAAGAGCAGTTGCGCATCGGTCAGGTTGGTGGACGCCCCGAAGACATCGCCGCGGCTGAAGCTGGGCTTGAGGCAATAGACGCTCAGGTCAAAATCGCGCAGGACGCTCTTGCAGATGCGACCTTAACAGCGCCCTTCGATGGAATTGTTGCCCGGCGCGATATTGAAAACTTCACGAATGTACAGGCGGGGCAGTCCATTGCCTTGCTTCAAGGTCTGGATGTTGTGCACCTCGCTTTTGACATCCCCGGCCCCGATGTGACCGATCTCACGCGCAATGGCCCCGGAGAGATTGCGAACACAGCGGTTTTCGATGCCTTGCCGGGCCAGGTGTTCGATGCTGAGACAGTGGAATTCTCCGTCCAGGCCAACAGCGCCACACAGACTTATCGCGGGCGCGTTGCAGTCGAAGTGCCTGAAGGAGCGGTGATACTGCCCGGAATGATCGCCAATGTGATCGCCTCAACTGCGGGGTCGGCTGCACAGGTGCGAGCACCGCTTTCCGCCATTGCTGCGGCTTCGGATGGGTCACCCTTCGTTTGGCTGGTCGATCAAAGCGGCGTGGTTTCGGCGCAATCGGTCATGTTGGGGGAAGCAAGCGGCACAGAAGTTGTGGTTATCGATGGGGTCACGGACGGCGATACGATCATTGCGGCGGGGGTCAGTCAGATCATCGCTGGTATGACGGTCCGCCCTATCACTTCGGTCGGGAACTAAGCTTATGGATCTTGCCCGATTTGCCTTAGAAAAGCGGCTGATTTCTGCTGTCGCGACCCTTCTTATATTGTTCGCAGGCTACTTCGCCTATACCGCTTTGCCGCGATTTGAAGACCCTGAATTTGTCATCCGGCAAGCCCAGATCATCACGCCCTATCCGGGCGCGTCCGCCGCAGAGGTGGCCGAAGAAGTCACCGAAGTGGTCGAGAATGCGTTACAGCAGCTGCAAGGCGTCGACGAGGTGCGCTCCGTCTCTTCGCCCGGTCTAAGCACTGTCACGATTGAATTCACAATCGCCTCAACACGGACCCGCACGGCACTGAACGAACGCTTTCAGCAGATGCGGGCCAAGATACTGGATGCGGAGTCGCAACTGCCTCCAAACGCGCTGGCGCCGCAGGTTTATGATGATTTCGGCGACGTGTTTGCCCAGTATTATGCGATTGTCGGCGAGGGATTTTCTCTAGCTGAACTTCATGAATACGCTAAGGATTTGCAGCGAGAGCTTGTAACTGTGGAAGGTGTGTCCAAGGTCGTCCTCAGCGGTGTCCAGAACGAGGTGATCTATGTCGAATACTCACCCGCCCGCCTAACAGAACTGGGCCTAGCCCCATCACAGATCGCGCAACTCCTGGAAGGGCAGAACCTCGTTACGCCAGCGGGGTCTATTGTTGCGGGTATGGCCCGCCTGTCCGTCCGGCCCGAAAGTGCAGTCGGGTCGCTGGATGCGATTGAGAACCTGCTGATCACAGATACACAGAGCGGAATATCGTTTCGTTTAGGCGACATTGCCGAGGTGTCTCGCGGGGTCGCGGAACCCGCGCAAACGCTGCTTTACCGCGACGGGCGGCCCGCAATTGGTCTTGGCGTGTCCAACCAGCTCGGCGGCAATGTCGTAAACATGGCGAATGCCGTGCGCTACCGCATCACCGATTTGGAAAGCGACCGGCCTATCGGGATCAGCATTCTGCCGATATCGGATCAAGGGGCGAGCGTGAAGGCTTCGGTGGATGATTTTGTTGTCAACGTTGTACTGGCGCTTGCCATTGTGGTGGGCACGCTTCTGATCTTTATGGGGCTCAGGTCCGGCATCCTGATGGGTGGTATCCTTCTGGTGACCGTCGGAGGCACGCTTTTTGGCATGTACCTCTATGGCCTCGACATGCAGCGGATTTCGCTGGGCGCTTTGATCATTGCATTGGGTATGCTGGTCGATAACGCCATTGTGGTGGTCGAGGGCACACTGGTGCGCGTCCAACGCGGCGAAGACGCAGCAAAGGCGTCACGTGCTGTTGTCAAACAGACAATATGGCCCCTGCTGGGCGGCACGATCGTCGGCATCCTCGCATTTTCGCCTATTGGGTTCTCACCAGACAACACCGGTGAATATGCTGGATCGCTCTTCTGGACCATCGGCATCGCGCTATTGTTTTCTTGGCTCGTAGCGATCTGGCTGACGCCGTACTTCTGTACTCTTATGCTGAAGAAGGGGGCTGCGGACACTCAACCAAAAGAGAACTTTATGCTTGTCGGCTATCGCAAGTTGTTGGCCCGCGCGATCAAGGTGCGCTTGTTGACTGTTGGTATCGTGGTTGCGCTTTTCGCATCCGCCATCGCGATGTTCAGCCAAGTTCCGCCGGGCTTCTTTCCGTCTTCGACCCGTGCGCAGTTCGTGATCGACTATTTCCTGCCGCAGGGAACTGATATCGCCCGAACCGAAGCGGATATTCTTGAAATTGCGGAATACACACGTGGTATCGAAGGCGTGTCCGGCACCAACACCGTTGTGGGTGCCGGACACCAGCGGTTCATGCTGATTTACGAATCCGAGGGATCGAATGCGGCCTATGGTCAAATTCTGGTGGACGTTGAAGACTACCGGCAGATTGAGAATATGCGGACGCAGTTGCAGGGTCATATTGACGAGACCTATCCGGAGTCGAACGCCAAGGTCTGGAAGTTTGTGCTGGGTCCCGGCGGTGGGTCCAAGGTCGAGGCACGGTTCTTTGGGACGGACCCAGCCGTACTGCGCGATCTGGCTAAACAAGCGAAGACGATCATGTCGGATGCGGGCGCTGTTGCGGTCAAGGACGACTGGCGCGAGCAGGTTCAGGTGGTGCGGCCTGTCATCGACATCGAGAACACGCGCCGGTTAGGGCTGACTCAGGGCGAGATTTCCAACGCGATCTACAGCCATCTGACCGGCACAAATCTGGGTGTCTACCGCGAACGCGATAAGCTTCTGAACGTCGTCATGCGCCCAGTGGACGCCGCCCGAAATGACATTGGAGAGTTGCGCAACATCCAGGTTTTTGCCGCAGCAACGGGCAGCTACGTGCCCATTTCCCAAGTGGTCGGCAGTTTCGACATCGTGTTCGAGGCAGGCAACCTACGCCGGATCGACCGCGAGCTTGCGATCACTGCCCAGTCCGACAATGCGCCGGGTGTGCTTTCGGGCGATCTGTTCGCTGAGGTGCGCGGCCAGATTGAGGAGATCAACTTGCCGCCGGGCTACAGCCTGGAGTGGAAGGGCGAATACGGCAACTCACAAGAGGCCAACGCCGGACTGGCGTCGACAATGCCGATTGGATTTGGCGCGATGTTCATCGTGACGCTGTTTCTATTCAATGCTTGGCGGCAGACGATCATCATATGGCTGGTCGTTCCGCTTGCGCTAATCGGCGTGATCTATGGCCTTGCAGGCACACAAACACCGTTGGAGTTCATGGCCATCCTTGGCATCCTGTCCCTGACCGGCATGCTGATCAAGAACGCCATCGTTCTGATAGACGAGACGGACACCCAGATCGCAGACGGAAAGGCACGCATGGCCGCTGTTGTGGATGCTGCGGTCAGTCGTGTCAGGCCTGTGTCGCTTGGCGTGCTGACGACAGTTTTGGGCGTCGTACCACTGTTGTGGGACCCGTTTTTTCAATCGCTGGCGGTCGTGATTATCTGCGGGTTGAGCTTTGCCACGGTCCTAACGCTGATCGTTGTACCCACGCTCTATGCGATCTTCTTCCGCGTCTCTGACAGCGAGGTGTAGCGAGCCCTCATGCCGTTTCAGGTCCTAATCGCCCCCCTTCTGATCTGGGGGGGCCTTTTTCAGCCGCCGGACCGGATTGCATTTGCCGACCCGCAGCTTGGGGCAAGCGTTCGACAAATTTATGTTACCACCAGCCGCCTGCCGGGCACTGAACCGATCGCCAACCGCGTGGATCGCACCGCGCAAGTGAATTTCGCGCGGTTCGATGTATCTATTCCGTCGACGCACCGGTTAGGTCAGATCGAATGGCCGGATGAGACCGCTGACCCCGCAACGGATTTTGCGGTTGAGGGACAAAACGATCTCGGTTCGCAAGATGGATTGAGTCGCACGCTGCGGCAGTTGCCCAGCAACGAAGTCACTGCCTTTGTGCACAAATACAGCACCACATCGTCGGAAGCTCTCTATCGCTATGCGCAGATCGGGCATGATTTCGAGATAGATACGCTCGGTGTGCTATTTACATGGCCATCGGCGGGGCGTCCCGAGGCTTATGTACCTGACCGTGACAGCGTTCTGTTTTCACATGACCCGCTTGCAGACCTGTTGACGGACATCAGCCGTCGAGCAAACAAGGACATTGTCCTGCTTGCGCACTTGCTCTGCACGCATCGCACGATGCAAGTGTTGCGGCAATTGGCAGTTTCCGGTCGGCGCGGTGTACTGAACGATCTAATACCGGTCGTTCTACTGGCCCCTGACATCGACCCCGATATTTTCCGCGCAGAGGCCGAATTTGGTGGCGAC
>NZ_JHAK01000010.1:0-70990 GCF_000765485.1 Thalassobacter sp. 16PALIMAR09 | reverse complement strand
CAATCGATTGGTCCCGGATTGCCAACAAGCCGGCCATTGGGGCGGGCGACATTACCGCCGTGACCGTCACAAACGGAACGCCCGTGTCCGGGCCCATCCGTGCTTTGGGTGGTAATTGCGGGAGCAACTGCGCCTGCACTGGCAATTGCTATGTCACCAGCCTGTCCGGGGGCGGCACCACTGGCGCTGTGACAGTCACGGGCAATCGCGCCTATTACAACTGCAACTGCAATTGCCGGTGCTGAAGATGGAGGTGCGCAAAACCAGCCTCGAGTTGTGGCCGACCCAGGTCAACTTCTTTGAGACGCCCCTGGATTGGGTGGTGAACCGACAGCTGGCGGATGAGGCTATTGCGGCTGTTGGTTGGAGTGAAACTCATGACGTCCCGTCTGCCTCCAAGCGGCGGGTGCGCGGGATCTTGGAGCGCAGTGATGCTGGCCAAGCGCTCAAGGCACATCTTTTTAATTGTGCACGGGCGGTGCTTGGTCCCTGGGCCAAATACCTTGATCCCGACCATTGCGAAAACCGCGCGCTCGTTATTGCCCCCGGCGGGTTCATCTCGACCCACAAAGACAGCCGAGAGGGCGATCTGACCTGCGTGCATTTCCTGACCGGAAGTGGCGCAGGTCAGCCTATCAACAGTGTTGGGAACCCGCGCTTTGTGATCGAGGACCCCTCGCGCTACTTCGACGAAGGCCGGCTGCCCTTTGAGCCGCGCCACGGATACTCCGTCCACTCACGCCCCGGGCTATCGGTGTTTTTCCCTTCGCATATTCCCCACAACCAGCACCCCCGTGCGGGGAGCACCCCCCATGTGCAGGTGGTCGCGAACTTCCGCGTGACCCTGCCTGACAACCTTGAAGAGAGGCTCTTTGACTGATGTGGTTTGACCTGACCCTGGAGGCGCCCGATGGCGCCAGAAGTTCCATCCGCTACAACGCGCACACCTCCGACTGCGAGGGGCTGCCCCTGCCCGTCGATCCCGGCGAGTATCCCTCGGTGCCCAAAGTAGCCAGAGACAAGCCCCTCGGAAAATCCCGCGCACCCCGCGTGCTGAAAATCCAGCTCGGGCTCTCCTGCAACTATGCCTGCAGCTATTGCAGTCAGGCATTCCAGATCGCCGATGCCACGGTCTCGAAGCTGGCCGATGTCGAGCACTTCCTGACCCAGCTTGACGGCTGGATCACCGACGCCCCGGAAAAGATCGAACTTTGGGGCGGGGAGCCCTTCCTTTACTGGGCAAAGATCAAGCGGCTGATCCCGGCGCTGGCCGCGCGCTTCCCGACAGCGCGCTTCTCGATCATCACCAACGGCTCGCTCCTTAACCGTGAAAAGCTTGACTTCATCGCGGCGCATGACATCGCGATCACGATCTCGCATGATGGGCCCGGGCAGCATCTGCGCGGGCCGGATCCGTTAGACGACACTGACAAGCGGCGCTGGATTGAAGCTCTGCTGGCCGAGAGGCCGGAAAAGACCGGGTTCAACGCGGTTCTGACGCGCCAGCATCACGACCTTCGGGCGCTCACGGCCTGGTTCGCGGAAAAGGTCGGGCCGGACATCTTCGTCGGGCTCGAGGGCGTCGTGAATGTTTATGACGCCGCAACTGCCATCGGGACAGGGCGGTTTGAGCCCACCGAGCTGAACAGCCTGACGCGGTCGATCTTCGAGGCGCTGGTCGAGGACGCCAACGCCTTTGGCCTCGGCGAGCGCATCGACGAGTTCTACGCCTCGATCCAGCGCCAGCGGCCCATCGAGGCCCTCGGCCAGAAATGCGGGATGGACAGCCACGACGCCATCGCTGTCGATCTGCGCGGGAACGTCATGACCTGCCAGAACACTGGTGCGAAGGGCGCGCACAAGATTGGCCATGTGGCCGACTTCGACGCCATCGCGCTCGACACCGCGACGCATTTTGCCTTCAGAGAGGAATGCATGTCATGCCCCGTCGTTCAGCTCTGCAAAGGGTCCTGCATGTTTCTAGAAGGCGAGTTCTTCAAGCAGAGCTGCGCCAACGAGTTTGCGTTTAATATGGGGGTGGTGATGGCGGCCGTGTGGCATTTGACGGGGATGGTGGTGGTTGGGGTGGGGGAAGTGATAAATCCACGCCCTGATGGTGGGGCAGGCTAACGGATATTTAGAATAGATTAGCGATGTCATTTGATCACGCTTTAGACCCGATTTCAGAAGAAAACTTATAAAAGGCTAAGCAAGCATGCTAAAGTGCCACAGTTGAAGCTCTCATCCACTGCGGGGGCAAGCTGAGTCCTTTGAAGCCGACGCACGGAAACAAGCTACAGCTAAGTCTGAAGGACGCCCGTGCTGCAAACACAAGCTTGCTCCGCATCGCTCGTTTCTGATCAAACTTGTTAATCAGGACGGCGTCACGACATCACCCAAATAGCTAGTTGCGCTGAGAGATGCGACACCCGTTCAGGCGCACTCGATAAAAACGGCTGGTCACTTGCGCAAAATCTATTGCAAGGACTTCTTGAGTGGCTCAAAAATCAAGCGGCTTGGCCCGGATGGAATAGGGGTATAGCCAGGTCCTGTCTGCCTCGCCCGCCTATAGAAGAATTGGCAGCCGCATAATTCTGAGACGACAAAGCCTCGTATGCGATGAACGAAGCTCATCGTCAGTCGCTGTTTGGGTGCTAAAGTACTCGCTTTGGTTTACTTCAAAACCAAAGCAACAACCGTAAATAATCCACCAGCCTGCGCGAGGCGAGCCACCACACAGGACGCGTTCCAGCGGAGATTTTGACCACCCCCGTCATACCCGGCACCCACCAATCAGCGCGTGTTTCCGGATCGCTCATCCGGACGGGAAACACATTGTCGGCATCTTGTACCGCAGGCGCCGGCACCGTGCGGGCGACGGACATGGAAAACATGTCCTTGGGACGCGCCAAAAGGGTCAAATCTACCGGTTGGCCGACCTCAATAAAGCTGAGGTCCCTCTCGGAAACCGCCGCCTCTACATACAACGACGACAGGGCAGAGACCGTGACCTGACTTTCGCCACGGCGCACAGCCTCGCCTATTTTCTTGGCAGGCTCGCCTTCGACGACCACGCCACTTATGGGTGCAACGGCATTGGCCCCGGCAAGCTTTTGATCGATCCTCAATAGCTTGGCGCGCAACTCATCGGCCTTGGCCTGCGCAACCTGCATTTCCGAAAACTGATTGAGCGACCGCCGGATTTCCGCGTCCCGATTGGCCTGGGCCAGCTCTGCGATCAGCGCATTGCGCTCCAACACCAGTTCAGACGTGTTAAGGGTAAAGATCACGTCGCCCTGTTCCACGACCGAACCCAAGATGATCTCGCTGCTTTCGATAAATCCGTCATAGGCAGCACCGACAAAAGCAGAGGCGTCGGTTTTCAACACCGCCGTCGCAGACAAACGGAAAGGCAGCGGGACAAACAAGGCCCCCACAACGGCCGCCACCAGCGCGCCCGTGAATAGCTTGCCCGCACCGCTGCGCGGCTTCAGCGCCTTTGGCACTGAACGGGCCATTTCACGGCCCATGCGTACCATCATCCATCTACTATTCTGAGCGTGCCAGACAAGTGGGACGATGGCCATCTCGCAGTAAAGGCGCAAAGCCCATTGCTCAGCGGTGGTGAATTGCTGACGCTGACGCTCCAGCGTCACAGCACCAAGTTCGATAGTCTGTCCGTCCGGGGTGCGCTGGATAAGAGGCAGAGTCAGAATGTGACCAGGTTTGACCACCTGCACATAAGCTTCATGAGCGATGCTGACTTGCTTTTGGTCCGTGGCGGGCAGCATGACCTCCTTATTTTGGGTTAGGGCCTCTTGCCCTGCCTCCTCCAGAAGGAAGGTTGTCTCCGACCGGCGGGCCACTTTTTCGGAATGGCTTGTCGCGCGCAGTCGCAACCCTTCAAACGCGCGCCAAGAGATTGAGGCTGTTTCGCAGGCAAAACGTTCCGAAAGATCATTCACAAAGGTCAGAGTCGCTTTGTCAAAGTTTTCCGAATCCAGCACTCGCCCCATGGATTCCAAGGTGTGTGCAAGCCGCGTCGCGTCCCGTGCTCCTGACTTGGCCTTACGCAAGGCATCATACGCTTGCGGAACGCTCAAAAAACCGGTCAGTTTCTGTAAAGCTGCTAGTGCTGCGGCCGTGCCGCCTAAATCTGCAATCAAAACGATTTGCTTGTTTGAGTCGGTAGTCTGCAATTCGCCAAGAGCAAGATTGCCCCCTAGCCCCTGCCCGACGGTCACCCCATCACGGCCGAGTTTTTTCAAGACAGCCAGCGACAGCACCTCCTCTAACGGGACCGAAGCCTCCAAAGGCCGTTGATCCAATACTTTCCAAGACCCTGGATTTTCCGACCCGGAGCGCCAAACAAGCCAAACCGCGCGTGCATTCAACTGACGCTGGACGGTCTGGACCAGAACGGGCCAGAATGCCGACGGCGCGCCTGAAAACTCGGCCAAAGCGCTCAAAGCCGTGGCAAAACTTGCATCCAAAGTCGCAGAATGTGCGGTCATATCATGCTCTTCTCGGTTTCAATCTCGTTATCGAGCGACACTTTACGCTGCTTGTAGGCCAGATGTTCTGCTCGTTTCTGCGCGATGTACAGCATTAAGCGGGCCAACATTTGCCGGCCTATGCGAGTGCGGAAACTGGTGATCCAACACCGGCGCAGTATAGACGGTAGGAATCGCATAACGACGTCTTCATCCAAGGCCACATAACGCATGAAAGCACCCGGATCCCCCTGCCGCGCGCAGCGACCAATCAACTGCCGGTCGATCCGCGAGAAATCATTCGTCTCGGCGATGATCACGTGCAAACCGCCGGTGTCGCGCACAGCGGCTTCGATTTTAATATCGGTCCCGCGTCCGGCCATGTTGGTGGCCACGGTGATCGCGCCGGACTGGCCTGCGCGCGCAACAATCGCGCTTTCTTGCGCATCGTTGATGGCATTCAGGGTCTCAATCGGTTGATCCGGCGCGTACTTGGCAAAGGCCTCGGAAAGATCATCGCTTGTCAGAACGCTTTTCACGCCGATCAGCACCGCACACCCTTTTGCCGACAACTCGCAAGCGTCCTGAACGATTGCGTGTAGCTTTTCAGCATTGGTTCCAAACACCCGATAGCCCAAATTTCGCCGTTGGGAGGATTTATGCGTCGGCACCGGCACGATAGCGAGACCATAGATTTTACCCAGCTCCGCCTTCGTCTCTTTGGCTGTGCCGGTCATACCGCCGATCCGCGTTAACCGCTGGAAATAGCGCTGAAAGCTGAGGCGCGCGCTCACCTCGCTAGGGGGCGAAATCTCAAGATCCAAGGCCGCCTCAAGAACCTGCTGCATCCCCAAGGACAATGTGCGTTCTCGTGCCAATCGCCCAGTCAATTCATCCACAAGGACAACCTTACCCTCTTGAATAATATAATGTTTGTCGCGCACCATCATATTCATGGAATAAAGGGCGGTGTTCACCAACTCTTCGGCACGGTCACGGCGCTGCCAGAACGGACCGGCGTCCAGAACCATCTTTGCTAAGCGCGCGCGGCCTGCACGGGTCAACTCCACGTTACGCACGTCTTGGTTGATCGTGTAATCCTTGTCCTCCGTCAAGGCGCGGGCCAGCTCTACCGCCTTGACCGCTGCCGCGGCCAGCAGCTCGTCTGGTTTTGGGGTAGAGATAATCAACGGGGTCACAGCCTCATCAATCAGAACGCTGTCGGCCTCATCGACGATCACTTGATGCACCCCGCGCATAACGATGCCACTCGCCTCGCCCTTGCCTCCGTTGCGAGCGCCGGCCAAAGCATGTTTCAAACGCCCTGCTTTGCCCGACAAGATCAAGCTGTCGCGCAGGTGGTCAGCCAGCATGTCCCGCGCCGTGCAATATACAATCTCATGATTATAGCCTGCCGCCCGCGCATTAGGCGGCGTTTCGCCCGTGACCGAGGCCGCCGTAACCCCGCAATAGGCGTACAGTACTTGCCCCAACTCGCAATCCCGCGCCGCAAGGTAGTCATTGGCAGTGATCACATGCACCGGCATCCCTTGCCAGGCTGCCGCGATGGCCGAGAGGTTGGCCGTCAGCGTCTTGCCCTCGCCCGTTGCCATTTCTGCGATGGAGCCTTCGAGGATCGCAAACGCACCGATGATCTGTTCGCGGTGCGGGCGAAAACCGAAAACACGGCGCACCGCTTCGTTGATGCCAGCCATCGCATGAACGTGCGGTGCGGTGGTGCGCGCTGATTGAACATTGCACGCAAATTTAGATGAGGCGCGCAGGTCAGCGAGTTGTTCGGCCAATTGATCTTCATTCAAGTCTTCAAGAGCCGCCCGCGCGGAAATCACCTGATCGGCCAACTTGCCAAGGCGCGCCAGGGGACGTTGCAGCGCCAACAGTTTGGTCTTCAAGGTCGTCCCGTGGCGGTCCAGCCACAGGCGTTTGTAGTCAGGCTGATGAGTGCTCAGAAACAACAGCGCAGCACTGGGCACGGCGGAGACGTTTTCACCTTCCTGCCAGTTGCTGTCGCCAGCCAAGGGCAATCCCGCGTACTTATCCAAGACTTCGGAAAGGGCCCGCCGATCTGTCACAGCTTATACCGCTTTTGAAAAAACTGACGCAGCCCGTCGTAGGCACGCAGACCTAAGGATCGCGGCGGTAAGGCCACCCGCATCCAACCACGGCGGCCATCCAGTAGGTTATCGGCAACTGGCCCGCTGCTAAGGTCGGCCACGATCAGAAAGAACCGCTCAGCCGCTTGAGGCGTGTCGCGGCTTTGCAGATCCATCGCCACCGCGCCACCCGCCAAGGGCGAAACGGCCGCCGATGGCAGCTCTTTTTGCGAAAATGGAATAACGCTAAGTTGCGGAATATCAAGCGTTTGGGCGCGCAATCCTTCGACCTTCACGGTGGCCTCATCGGCGCGCATCGCGGCAATCTCACTGGCGCCCTGCTGTTCGAGGATGGCGCGGAACTGATAATCCTGCGATTTAGAAATTGCGCCCACCTCGGCCCCGCGGGACAACCATTGCCCTGAATAGGCCCGCAATTCCTGGGCAACCCAAGTCCCCTCATGCGGCGCATAGATCACCAATTTGCGCAATTCGGATTCCAAATAGTCACGGGTGGTGAGCATAGTTTGGAGTTCCTGCTCGATCGCGGCGTAGGTCTGCCCCCCCTCGGTCAGGGACTGGTTCATCCGTGCCTCTACACCGGAGATCTTCGCCTGAAGACCCTGCAATTCCAGTTCAAGCTCGGGGTTACGCAATCGAATGATAACAGCGCCTTGGGCCACATGATCGCCATTTTCCGGATAAACCTGATCCAAGATCCCGTTGAGTGGCAGGAAAACTCGGGTCTTCTGACGGTCTTCGACCACGCCGTCCAGAACGCGCGAAAACGGAAGCGGCACAAAGGCCACGAACATCACCAAGGCCAAAAACACACTGCCGGTAGTGACTACTTTTTTACGATGTTTTGCCATGAAGCGCGGGTCTCGCACAGGTTTCAAAAACTTGGCCACCGGTGCGATAAACGTAGTGTATAAAAGCGCGGCACCAACCACCAAGCCTAGTCCAAAGTACTGATCGGCAATGAACTTCACAATCCCGACCATAATGAGAATACGGTATAGGTTCGAGGTAAAGAAGAAAGCGGCCAAAAAGGATTTCCGCCGTGTGCTGACCGGGTGCAGCTGAGTCCTCGCCTCACCCAGAACTTTGGTTCGAAAAAGCTCGGTCACCTGCTTTTTTGCGGTTTCATGTAGGTTGGGAATGCCGCTGATGTCCGAAAGGATATAATAGCCGTCAAAGCGCATCAGCGGGTTAGCATTGAACACCACTGTGTAGACTGCCGTCACAAACATAAGGTTCGAGGCGACCTCGTTTAATGGGCCCGGTGGGGAATAGGCCCAGACAATTGTGGCTATGGCGCAAACAAAGACATCCGAGTACATTCCCGCCGCGCCCACGGCCGCTCGATGCCATTTGTTGCGGAGCGCCCAGCTGGCCGACACATCCGCATAGGGCAGCGGCGTGAACATAAGCAGCATCAGACCCGTGGTCCGCACATGACCTCCGTAGTATTTGCACAGCGCCGCATGGCTGAACTCGTGCAACAAATGTGTTGAAAACATCGCCAGATACAGCGGGATCAGGTTACCCATCTGTAGAATGTTCTGACTTTGCGCAAAGGCACGGTCCGAGGAAATAAGAAATTCGTACCCGGCCCATAGGCAGGTTGCCAAAACTACAAGAATGGCGGGCAGGCTGTAAATCACGTTGATCAGCGGCAGAAGTCGCTTCAACATCGGCTCGGGGTCCAGCAGAGGAACCCGCATGAACAAAAGCTCAGATATGCGCGCAGCCAGCGGCTTTCGCTTTTTTTGCAGCGCCCGCTCCAGCAAACGTTCTTCGCTCACACCGCCTTCCACGTAGACCATGTTGGCCCGGTAAAGTGCCGCGATCAGATCAAAGAAATCCTTCTGTCCCGGTGCTGTCTTGGGTGAAATATCAACAAATGTGCGCCATACCTCGTGCAGGGTCTGGTTTGGACGGATGCGCTGAACCAATTCATGGGTTTCGGGTCGGGCGCGAAAAAATCCCGCATGGATGACCTCGTTATAAACGTAGTAGACATCTTCACGATATCGCTGCTGACGCACTTGCACCGAGGGGCGCAGTCCGATCCGCAATTCGGCGATCCGGTGCCATTGATCATAGAATGTCTGCTTAGCCATCCGCGTCCACGTTCGGGTTAAGAGGCCACCACCAGCACGGCATTCATCCCCGGTCGCAACCACTCGTACGTCTCATCGATCAAAACCTTAACCTCTTGCAGACCGGATGCGGAGTCCACGACCGGCGACACGAAATCGACTGTTCCGTCGACCACCGTATTGCGAGAGGTAATCTGGATCGTCACCTTCATGCCCTTGGACAAACCGTCCGCAACGGTCACGGGAATACTGGCCGTGAACTTGATCTGGCTCAGATCACAAAGCATCATCACAGGGTCATTCGCCTGCACGCTTTCGCCGGTTTGAGTTTCAATCTTGCTGATAATCCCTGTGCTGGGGGCCGCAAGGGTCCGGCGCACAAGGTTTTCCTGCGCCGTATCATAGTCCAAAGCATTGATCTTGGCCTGCGCTTCAAGCCGAGAGATTTCGATGACCGCAAGTTTATGGGCCAGCGCACGGTTCTGAACCTCTTCGCGGCTGATCCCGCCGGTAGTTTCGTGAAGACGCTCGGCGGCCTCCTTCTGGCGCAAGGCGATGTCGGCGCGGGCAATGGCGGCACGCAGCTCAGCATCATCGTCCATGACGGCCTGTCGACGCAACAGTTCGATCCGCTCAACCTCTTGGTCGAGACGCATCAAAACATCGCCTTTGTGAACCGTCTGCCCTTCTTCCACTAATGTGTCTTCAACAAGGCCCGAGACAGCAAAGGCCAAGTCAAGCTCGGCGCGGCATTTGGTGAACCCGCCCAACACCGGCGCGGCCGAGGACAGGCCCACGGTGGCATAATTCACTTGTGACATGTCAGACGTCTGCGCCCCCAGCAGCGTCGGTACAGCGCACAGGACAATATATTGCAGCCATCGCCGGAAAGGGGTCATTCGATCCCCATCCGGGCCAGCAAGGTGCCACTGATCTGCGAAGCGAGATAACTAGACAGGTTTTGCTGCGCGATTGCGTCCCTTTGCCCTTCCTTAGCGATGTAATACGCGAGTTCGCGGTTCAGAACCTCAACACGTGAAGACTGGCCGGACTGCGCACGTTGCTCTTCTGCTTTAAACAAGTCCCAATAGGCATCCACCATTTCCGATTGTTGCCGCACTTGATCGTTTGCCCGCTCGAGAATGCCTTTGATGCCGTTCATCTCGCTGGCGATCCGCTGGCGGAAGGCGTTCATGGTCAACTCGGCTTGCGTCTCGCGCAATTGGGCGGCTTCAAGTTGTTTTTGTTCGGTAATGTTACCCTGTAGGCCACGACGGAATTCGAAGCCCGCGCGCCACGAATGATAGGGGTTATCTTTGCCATAGAGATCGCGGAACGGAACATATTCATCGGCTAAGAAAGACTGCTTGGCATCGATTTTAACGTTTAACTCAGGCTGAGCCTGGTTTTCCGCCATCAGGACGTTCATCTCTTCGCGCTCGATCCGGAGGGCGTTGATGCGGGTTTCGGACCGCCTTTGCACCGCTTCATCCGGCGAGATCAAACGCGATGGGCTGACGAACTGCGCGGCAGGAGAGCGAAGCGGATCAGACGGCATCCAGCGCTTAGGCTGAATATCCTGCTCAATCGCAAGGAAAAAAATCTGGAATGCGCCAATCTGTTCATTTAGATCCTGCCGCGCTTCAGTCAGTAGGCCTTGTTGTTCAGCCACCCGTGCTGCCGCTTCGGTCAGATCCGCCGAAGACCGCAAGCCCGCAGTGACCTGCGCCGACATTTCAGCTTCTAGCTCCTTGGCTGTATCCAACGCCTCTTGGCGCCAATAAACGCGAGACTGGGCACGTTGCACCATGAGATAGGTCTTGATCGCATCGAAGGCCCTCTGCGATTTGACAAGTCGGCTGGTCTCTTCGGCGATGTCCTTTTCGACGCGGGCAACTTCAATAGGTGCTTTGTTAAATTCAGACCCAGAGTTGCGCAGCATTGGAATAATGAATGAAACGCCCACCGCAGCTGAATACTCGGGGCTAGGTCGAGCCGCTGGTATTTGCAACGAGTTACGGGCTCTCTCCATCTCATAAAACAAATCCATCTTAATGCCCACCGGGCTTCTGCCCTCGATACCGGCACGCGCCTTGGAGATGTCGGCCTCAAAAGGGTTCGGCGTGCCCGTCGAATCCAGCCCCGTTCCGCGAGCACGAAACTCCTCGGCACTCGTCTGGGTGAATTCATAGGTGCGGTCAAAGCTAGCGTAGGCTTGCGGCTCAAACACGCCCCATGCACCAAGCGCTTCTTGTTCGGCGAGGGCGATTTCCACATCTTGCGCGCGGATACTTTCATCTGCGACCGACAGCAGCCGGATAAAATCTTTTAAACCCAGATTCCCGCTGGATAGGTTAATATCGGCGGGAATTCTGGATCTAACGGACTCTTTAGAAAACGCCAAAGACGCAGAAGGCTTTTCAGGCACTCCCTCACATGCCGCCAAAACAGCCGTTATTGCAGTTCCAAGCAGCAGGATTTTCAAGCGTTTCATTATAAAGTCCTTTATACGATTTTACCGACCTGCTTTTCGTATTCATTCAGAACACGTTGCAGCGTTTCGGCAAAACTTTTGGCGACAGAGGGCGTTAATATGATGCGCGAGGACAGTCCAATAACAACCTCGTCTTTCACGGCGCCCCAGGTTTTGTTCGTCCCGAACAAAAGTGTGACTTCGTCTTTGCTCATGCCGACGTTTGCAACGTTTGCATAGTTCGACGTCATTTCAGAGTCGTCAAACCGTACACGTACATCGCGTGTCGCGGTTTCTGCAGTTGCCTCTACGGTTTCCTGGATTTTTTCGTCCATCTTCTTCTCTTTCTTTTCAGCCATTTCTTAGCTCCTTTGTCATGTTTGGAATTGTGTAAACAGATCATTCAGCGGCAATCAATGGTGCATCCAAATCATCATCGGCCAGCGCTAGCGCAGATTGCAAAACCGGACGTTGTTCAATGCGATCGTCATCACCTGCCTCATTCTCCGACAACCAATCAATTTCGGGCAGAAGTGACGCGTCAAGATCAGCTCCGTTCAGGTCTGACTGCTCCATTCCATTGGTCTGATCAAAACGCTCACTTGCTGATTGAATGAGAGAATACGGATCAACTTGACCGCCCTCGACAGTATCAACAAGCGTGATGTTCAGCAATTCGCGCGATTTACGGATCGACCGTATTTCTTCGCTTTGCCCAATTCTGTTCAGCCGTTCTGCAAGTTTACTGAACGCATCACCTTCAGCGTCAAAGCGGTTCCACCCGTCAAGCTGATCGGCATTGGACGCCTCACCCGCGTTGCGCAGCCTAAGCTCCCGCTCGGCTTGTTCTTGCAACGCCTCGGCTTGAAGCTCGCGCAGCGCTACGTTTCCTGGCGCGCCAAACTGAGCAGAAATACGGGCACGGGTCGTATCGCTCTGCTGCTCCCAGAAGAAGGGCTGGCCAAGGTTGTGCACCAAGAACAGGCCCTGACCGCGCAGGTTGGTGATTGTCCCGTCATCGAATCGGTCGCCGACACCGTAGGACGTTTGCAAATGCGTAATGACACCGGGTGAAATCAAGACAATGTCTTCTTCGCCGTAGTTCACCAGGCCCCGGGGCGCGTCGGGCAGTATACCTGCATTACCAATGGTGAGCGCTGTGCGATTCTGAACGTTGATCCCGCCCGAGCGGCTGTTGAACCCGCTGAAATAGTCCGCGTCGGTGTTTAGGTTGTTTTCCCAGATGAGGCCGATGCCATCGCTGGCTTCTAGCGACATGGCAGTGGTGACAATCAGATCTTCGTCCTGCGCGGCCGTATTATCGAGGATGCGACCATCCAACGCCCGAAGCCAAACGCTTTGGTCGCCTTCGATCCGGTCCAGCCAGATTGAACCCTCGCGGGATGTCAAGCCGGTTTCGACCGTCACCTTGACGTCCGTCCCGCGGATGAGGGTTTCGGCGTCTTGCATCCAAAAATAGCCCTGAGCGACCTCCATCTCTACGTCATCGGTCGCATCCACAAGCGCGCTGTCCATCATTTTCACCGTACCTTCGGTGATTATGACGTTCACATTCTCGCCGTACATCGCCGACAGTTCGCTGCCGGTAAGACCGTTGCGGGCCGCAATGACCACATTGCGGTCAGCCTCAAGTATAGTCCGGTCACTGAAGTTGACATAGCCGTCCAGCAAGGTTGCCAGAATATCCCGACTGGCCGTTACGGTGGTGGCCGCCCGCGTGGTTAGGTTCCCCTCGCTGATCAGGATCACTGCATCAGTGCCTGAGGTGATCGTGCTCCGATCTCGGAACGACACGTCTCCGGTTTCGGTGGAAAGCATGACATTGTCATCAGTGGCTGTGAACATGGTCACACCGCTGGCCTCGATATCGCCTGCCTGGTCGATCATCGCGATCACATCCGACTGGGCACTCAGGGTGGTCCTGCCTGCCAGCGTAATATCGCCTTGTACCAGGTGGATGGTCAGATCGGTCTGATCTGCAGTGACCACCGTCGTGTCGCTGAGATTGACCGAACGGTCCGCCGTTTGCAGTTCAATACTCACACCGTCACCGGCCACCTGAGTGGCGCCAGTGGCCGTCAATTGACCATCGCGTAGCGTGATTTGTAGGTCGCCAGCGTCCGCCAGCATTTTGCTGGTATCAGAAAGCGTCAGATCGCCGTCTTTAGCATCGATCAACATGTCGCCGCCCGACTCTAGCGTCGAGGTGTCGGACATGGTGATCTCACCCGCCACGTCGCTGACCAGTGACAGATTACCGGTTTGAGCGTTCAACGTGGTGATGCCCTGCATTACGATTGAGTTGTCAGTCACCCAACCGATCGTCCGGCCCGCGACGACCGAAGTCGTCCCGCGCAGATCAATGTTACCCACCACATCCGCAAAGACATCCTGTGCGGCAGTGATGCTGCTACTGGTGATCGCTGTCCAATCGCCCGCATTGATATCCACATTCACATCGTTGCCCGAGGTGATTTCGTGGCTCATGCCAAAGGTCAGGTTACCCGTTGCCAGGAGCAGGCTCACATCTTCGCCCGAACGGATCGCTGTATTATCCTGCATGGCGATCTGACGCTGGGTTTCGAGCGTGAAGTCGCCTGTGGTGGTCACATCCAGCAAGTTCAGCGCCGAGGCATCGACCACATGCACATCTGCGCCAGTTTCAACGGTCAGATCGGCAAAATCGTTGGTCGCAGCGGTCAGCGTGATATTCCCGCCCGCACCCAAACGGGTCAGCGCGCCCGCGGTCGTTGCCTGAACATCCGTGTCAACGATCTGCAATATGTTGCCCGCGGCGCTGCGCAGGGTCAGATCCCCGCCCGCCCGCAGCGTACCCAGGAACAACGAGTCCGTATCAGCCTCACCCGCGACGTCCAGACGCAGATCATCGTCGGCAGTCGCCGCCTCGACCTTCAGCATACCATCGCCTGAGGTGATCACGATGTCTGCGCCCTCATCGGTTGCTGTGGCGCTCGCGATATTAGCCAGTGCGCCATCGCGGCCATTGAGACCAACAAAGATGCCGCCTTCAAAGGCCACCAACTCATCGATATCGAGCGCATCTATGTTGATGTCGCCTCCCTCGAACTTAGTGCCGATGGATTTTGCGTTCATCTCGACTAATTGGCCGTTAAAGATGATCAGGTTTGCGCGGTCCGCATCGTCGGCCAGGGTGCCGTCTTCGACCAGACCCAGTTCGCTGACCATGTTCACATCACCGTTCTGAACCTTCATCGTGGACAGGGTGATATCGCGCAAAGCGGTCACAGTCAGATCGCCGCTTGCCGCCGTGCCGCTGGTTCCAATCGTGGTCAGGGTCACGCCATCGTGTTGGATCAGACCGCCCTGTTGCACCTCAAGGATCGCGCGCAGGCCGGTTTGGTCACCACTCAGGGTCAGGTCGCCCGTGGTGACACGCACCTCAAACTCACCCGTGGTGGTGGCATCGCCTATTTCCAACGCCCGAGCGCTGTCCAGATAGATGCCACCTGCCCCAGCCTCGAGATCGGTCAGCTTGGCAATATTCAGGTCGATGTCACCCACGTTGTGAGCGCCAACGATCCGCTTCTCACCAATCGACCCACCTCGCATGATCGCCAGCGCATCGTCGGTCAAGCCAATGATATTCGACGTCTCTGCGTCGCTATTATCAAGGATCTGCCCCTCGCCCGCATCAATGGTGATGGTACCGTCCGTGGTCTGGATCTGGCTCAGGGCGATGTCGCCGTGCGCAATCAGGTCCATGTCCTCATAGGCGACGATACGGATGCCGTCTTCCATGGTCATGGTGCCGTTGTCGACAACCAGCGAGACGTTGCTCGCCTCGATAGAGCCTTCAACCAAAAGGCTATCGCTTAACAGTTGAAGGTCGAACCGACCCTCGGTCGCGCTGCCGCCACCCAGAGTGACGGTGCCCGTGCCAGTGCCCGCGGCAGCCATGTAAACCTGACCACTGGCCGAGACATCGGACAGATCCGCTGACCGGACGTTCAGACGCTGGTCCGCCGCACCAATGTTGGTGGCAGAGATGCTCAGCAGACCCTGTGCATTCACGTTCCAGCCGTCTACGTCAGCCAGGCTGGGGCCATCGACCCAAGGCACACCATCAATGATATCGCCGCTGGCCGACAGGCTGCTGATCGCCGTGCCAGTGCCGGTACCCAAAACAGTCACCGACGTCAGCGTCAGATCGCCACCCTGCGCATCCAGCGTCACGCCATCGGTTGCGGTGATCGACGAACCCGCGTCCATAATCAAACCGCCCACCGTAGCGAACCCGACAGAACCAGCCGAGGAGGTCACCCCATCGGTCAGGGACAAGCTACCAAGAGATTGAGTGATCGCGATATCGCCGGTGGCGGTCGCAGCCCCCAGATCACCACCTCTTTGTAGTTCCACAAAGATACCACCAGTCGTGGCAGAGAGGCTTGCGACATGGCTCGACCTAATCTCGACGTCGCCAATCTCCGATTCTGAGCCAATCTGGGCGGCCTGAATGGTGACGGTTGCGTCCGTTGCGTTGGTCGTAATGATCGCTGTTTCGCGCGTGGGCGAAGCATCTGTCAATGTGCCGCCAGCCGTGATCGTGATGTCGCCATCCTGACTTGTGATCGACGACAGCGCCATATTACCACTTGCCGTCAGATCGAACCCGTTGGTGACGGTCATGGCGGCGGCTTGTTCCTGGCTCAGGTTACCCGCCAAGACATCCATATCGAGATCATCGGTAAAGATTGACCCCGTCAGGGTCAGATTGCCCGCCGTCTGCTGGAAAATGGCTGTGCCATTTGTAGAGATGTCTCCAAGGTGTGTGTTCTCGTTGATCGAGACAATGTTAATTGGCGTGGCCGCAGTATCAACCTGCGTCGTGGTCAACGACTTGATATTGCCCACGTCTAGGGTCAGGTCCATTGCCTGCGATGCAATTGACAGCTCGCCCGAGCCCATAGTCACGTTTGCACCATTACCCGCCGCATTGTCGCGCACCTCACCATCCGCAACAATCGTCAGGTCGCCCGTTGCCACGTTGATGTCGCTCAGCAGAACATCCCCAGTGGCACGCAAGGTCGCGGCACCAAGCGACGACAAGCTGACCCCATCATTGATGATGATATCCCGCGCCGTGTCAGAGGCCGAGCTATCGGCCAGATTGAACATGATGCCGCCCGCCGACAGATCGCCCGCAAGGGTCAAATCGCCCTGATCCACTGTGAGCGTCAGGATACCTGTCACATCGCTACCGGTCACGACCGTCTGGCTGCTGAGGGATTCAATGTTAGCCACCCCCGCGTTGCTGGAAGTGGTGGTAATGTCCATCGTCCCGACGTCCACATCCAGATCGCCCGAACCCAGAACCGCGATGCTCTGACCATCCAGCGTGAGTGCGCCGGCCGTCACAACGTTCGCGCTTTCATTCGCCGTTAGTTCCGAGATGTTGCCCAGATCACTGCGCAGGGTGATCGTCTGGGTCGTGCCCGCCGTGGTATCTCCAATGATGTTAGACACGGCCAGACCGGCAGAACCACTGAGAATAACATCCCCTTGCGATGTTATGGTCCGGCCATCAGTCATCGTCAGCGCGCCTGCCTGGGCTTCAATCGAAACATGCGCTGCGGAGATGTCACCCAGGATGTCCAAGTCCGCGTGGGTCGCGGTCACATCCAGCGTATTCCCGACCACCCAATCGTCGCTGTCCGAGCCAATCTCGACCGTGCGACGGTTGGTGCCATCGTTCGGCGTGGTGATCTCTAGATGCGCATCGCTGGGGGTCGCGATGAACTGGATTGCACCGTTCTGGCCCGCCGCGCCGGTCTGAGCATCAATGCTGATCGCCTGATCAGACGCGCCAATAGAGCCGCCGACATTCAGACGAACGGTCGAGCCGTAGAGGTTCGCGCTGCCATCCGCGTTGGTCAGCCCGATAAGGTCACCACCCACTTGCAAGTCAATCGTGCTGCCATCGATGACTTGCATGTTTGAAAGAGTAACCGAGCCGGTGGTAGAGATCCGGATATCCCCTTCTGCCGACAGCGTTGTGCCCTCGGACATTGTGAAATTGGCGCTGCCCAAGTTCACGATCACATCCCGTTCCGCGTATAGATCACCGGTGAATGCGATGTTATCAACGCCCTCTCCAACAGTGACTGTCACACCGTCGGGTGCCTGCATCTGATTCACGCTGAAGGCCGCAATGTCGATGGTGTTCGCGGTATCGTCCGCGGTTTCCCCATTGCCATCGTATAGGGGCGACCAGAGGATCGCGTTGAGCGATCCTTCGTTCGCAACGACCGACACAACACCTGCGGTCTTGATGTTCCACTGTGTATTTGTTTCCCCAGCGCTGGTCAGCAGACCATCGGTAATCTGGCCAGTTCTACTTTCCACATAGATGTCACCGTTCTGGGACTCGATATGGCCCAGAGTAATGTCACCTTCGGCAACGACCCTCACGTAGCCCTCGCTGCCCGTCGCCGTAGCGGTGATCGAATGCCCGTTCATATTCAGGAAACTGTCCGAATACAGGTCGATGAACTGGGCGGAAATGTCCCCGGTCATGTCAAAGTTACCAACCGCGTTCAGCGTGCCGGCCACGGTCGCACCCGTTAGGAAAATCTTGTCGTCCGCGTAAATGTCCGCGTCAGTGGACGACGTCACGCCAACCCGAAGGGTTTCAATTGCCCGAACATCGACGTCAGCTGCCGAAGTGATGAGCAAACTGCCGACAAAGTCGTTGACGGACTGTGTCTCAGATACTCGGTTCGCAAGCGTGATGTTGTAATCGGTGGTACCATCATTGGCAGTCAGAGTGGTCTGGCCACCTATATACAGTGCATCATCTGCGTTGCTTTGGGTAATATCGCCATGCGCGACGATCTCGAGATCATCCTCCACATGCAGGTCGCCTAAGTCGACCGCATCATTGGCGTGGATGCTGAGACCATTATCCAGCTGACCCTCAACGCTGACGGCGTCCACGGTAACGAGGCTGGCATCACCGCCTGCGTTCAAAGTGACAACGCCTGCGAATTGGTTTGCCGCGTTTTGCAATGTGATCGTGGCACCTGCGCTTAGGGCGGCTGTGCTGTTGAAGACGACGGCGTCGCTTTGCGCGATGCCGCCCGTTGTCGCAACTGTAACGGCACCCGTTACCGTCGTCGCGCCAAAGCCCACAAGGCCGCCCGCAGTCACATCAAGTGTGGTTCCGACCGATCCGTCTAGCGACAGTGCGGTCGCATCCGTGATCGTGGCCACACCTGTGGTCGCAATGCTCAGCACACCACCAAAGTCGTTGGCCACTTCGTTCAAGGTCACGTCGGCGGCGCCTGTCGTCACAACATCCGCCGCGCCCGCTACCAAAATAGACGACCCAGCACTTTGCGTGATTGCCCCGTCGACGGTCAAAGTGAGATCGCCGGAGATATCAACCCCCGAAAGTTCCAGTGCATTCGTGTCATGCAGGGTCAGATCGCTGCCCGAGGTGACACCAACAGCCCCGCCAAACTGGTGCAGGTTGTCAAGCGTGATGGTGCCCGTAGCCGCCATGGTCGTTTCGCCGGTTACGGCAAGAATGTCCGTGGACGTATTAGCGATCGTGTTGCCCGTCAGGCTCAGATCGTTACCAACGGTCAACGCGCCAACACTCAACGCGCCACCAGCGGTTGCGGTCAGATTGCGCAGCGTCGTTCCCGCAATAGCGACGGCTGAGGCATCCGTGACAACGACGTCACGACCATCGGCGACACGCAACAGACCGCCAAAATCGTTGCCCACGTTGCCCAGCAACATGTCAGCGTCGAACCCGGTGCTAAGCGTTGTTGCACCGGTTACGGCAATTGCGCCGCTTTGCGTCATACCGCTGACGCTGGTTGCGGCCAGATCCCCAGCGATCGAAGAAACGCCAAACGCAATCGCACCCTCTGCGGCCAGTGTCACATTGCCTGAGGTGGTCAGCGACACTGCGCCGTCAAATGCGTTCACATGATCGAGCACCACGTTGGCAGCAGTCACATCAACATCACCCGCCACCCGCAGAGTGCTATCGATGGTGGAAGCAGCCAACTGACGCTGGGTAATATCTGCGCCGCTCGATTGAACGGTCAGGTCGCCCTCTACCACGGTCTCGCCGAAGCTAACGCCAGCCGCAGTCAGGTTCAGGTTGCCCGTTGTGGAAACGCCATCGCTTAGGATCAGGGCCCCACCTGCCGTCACGGTCAGGTCAGCATCGACACCAGTCGCACGACCACTGAGAGCCAAGGCGTTGCTGTCTACTAGCGTCACATCGTTCACACGCTGCAAGCTGGTCAATCCGCCAAAGTCGTTGGCGCTGTTGGCAAGCGTGATGTCGTGGTTGCCCGCATTGATCAGCGCGGAGCCGTCCACTGTCACGACAGCCGTACCAGACACATCGCCTTGTGCGAAAAACGCCATTGTCCCGGAGAGATCAACGGTGCCCAGCGTTAGTGCGGTCTCATCGCGCAACGTACTGTTATGCGCCTCAATCGAAATCGCACCGACAAAGTCATGGCCCGCCCCATCCAGTACGACATTATAGCCAGTCGCGGTGATCTCGGTCGTGCCCGACACCTTCACCGCGCCGCTGTCACTCACATGGCCTCCGGCTGTGATGTCTAAATTGCCCGCGACGGTCTGCTGCCCAAGAATCAGAGCGTTCGCATCGGCGAGGGTCACATTGCCGACATTTGCAACACTGACCGAGCCGCCAAAGTTGTTTGCGGCATGTGACATGGTGACGGTTGCGGTATTGCCACCCGCAGTCAGGTCGGTGCGCCCGGCAACGGAGACCACACCGCTGGCCGAGATATTACCGGCCGCAGTAACCGTCAGGTTCCCGCTCAGGGTTAGGTCTGCAAACTGGACGTCATCGACATCATTAATGGTCAGGTTACGCGCAATCACCGTGATCGGCCCGGTGAAATTGTGGTCCGCAGGCAAAACAACATCCTGGCCAGCGGCATCAATGACGGTGGTCCCACCAACGGTCCAGCCTGTGGCATTGAATATGCGACCAGCCGAGCTGATGTTCAGATCCCCCTGAACCTCCGCTGCGACCAAGTGCAAAGACTTGGCCGATGCGATGGTGACGTCTTGAGCCCCAAGGATCGAGACCTGACCACCGATCTCGTTCTTGTCATTATTCAAGGTAAGGCTACCACCGTTCAGGTCGACCGCTAGGCCACCGGTGATGATTAGTTCCTCGTTCTCTGCGGCGCTTTGGGTCAAGTTGCCGGTCAGGGTGATGGTTGTGGCTGGAACGGTGACGTCCTCGCCCCCGGTTGTAACGGTGGTTTCGGTACCGTTCACCACAACAGGACCAAGGACCAGATTGTTGGCGTCGGTCAGATCTAGCGAGGCTGCATTGACCACAGACACAGCACCGATAAAGTCGTTGGTCGCCGCACTCAAATTCACATCGTTTGCGCCGCCGTTAACTGTGGTGGTGCCATAGATTGACAGATCGGTCCCCGCGTTCTGGGCCATATCGCCACCGGCGCTGATGTCGAGTGCACCCGCATTGGTGCCAACTGCACCAACCGTCAGATTGCCCAGGGTGAGTGCGTCGCCAGTCTCCAACGACAGGCTGCCCGAAACAACGCCCGAGATTTCCAGAGCGTTCTTGTCTTTAATGGTCAGGTTCTCTGCGGAGGTTACCCGTACATCGCCGATGAAGTCGTTACCCGCATCGTCCAGCGTGACCGTTTGACCGTCCGCCACGATGGTCGAGTGCAGACCTATCTCTAGCGCCCCCGAAGAGGTAACAGCGCCGGTGGTATTCAGCAGCATGTAACCGCCAACCGAGTTCGCGCCCACATCCGCGCCAGCGGTGTCGATGATCAGGTTGTCATCAATCTCCGAACCAAACAGGTGCAATTCACCCGACGAAGTCACATTGACCGAGCCGTCGGCAATCGCCGTCAGGCCCAGATCGCCCGCTGCCGTCAGAGTGATATCCTCACCCTCGGCCCGTACATCGCCGTCGAAGACGTGGTTTGCATTATTCAGGGCGATGTTCTGGCCGCTGCCTGCGGTCAGAGCGCTGGTGCCGTGAACGGTGATCAGACCCGCAATATCAGTGATCGCGCCCTCGGCGGTGACGCTCAGAGCCGCCGCAGTGGTGGTGGTGCCCACGGTAAGGGTATCCAGCGCCGCGACGCCGCCTGCCGTCAGGGTCAGCCCGCCGGTGTTGGTGCCGCTCACCGACAGGCCGTTCACATCGTTCAGAACCGTATCACCAGTGACCGTCAGCGCCACAGCGCCGCCAAAGTCGTTCAGACCCGCCAGCGTCACGCCCGAAGCGATCAGGGCCGACGTTCCAGTCACATCTAGCGGACCATTGCCCGACAGCGTGCCTGCGCTGTCCAGCGTCAGGGTGCCACCAACAGTAGTTGCCCCGACCGAGATTGCGCCCTCGGCGTCAACGTCAAGATTGCCGATGATGGTGCCCGAAAGGCTGATATCATCCGCATCCACAAGCGAGACATTCTGCGCGCCAGTCACAACCACACCGTTCAGGTCGGTGGCCGCGTTGTCGATAATCACACTGCCCGCCACGTCCAGCGTGGTGGTGCCGTCTACCGCCAGCGTGGCGGTATCGGTCAAGTTGCCCGATGCCACAGTCAGGGCGAAGTCGCCTGCAATGTCAAAACCAGTATCCGAGGCGGTGGTCCCGACCTCCAGCGCAGCATCGGTGCTAAGTGTTACGTCGTCCGCATCCAATGCGTTCACCGTGACGGAGGCCCCCGACATCGTGGTCAGATCCGCAACGATATCGCCCGTGCCAGCCGAAAGGCTGTCCACAACATCGGATTTTAGGACGATGCCGTTGCCCTCTGCGCCGATACCACCGGCACCGGACAAAATGATAGCGCCATTGGTTTCGATGTTCGGAACCTCGACACCGCTGACGGAACGCGTGTCGCCGTCAAGAATCTGACCGCCTGCGGTCACGGTAATCGACCCCGAAGTCGGGGCTGTTCCGCCGCCGGTCAGGTCAAGTGCCGGGTTGGCCGAGAGAATACGACCCAAGGTCACATTGCCAGAGGTAGCGTTCAGCGTGGTCGCACCCATGGTCTTGATAACCGACCCCGAGAGCATGGTTATGTCCGCAGAGCCTGTTTGAACCGAAATTGCGTCGCCAGTCTGAGAGGCCAGATAAGCCCCGTCTCTGATCAGCACGCCATCAGTTCCGCCCGTGACTGATATTGCATCCTCGGCACGTATGGTGCCGGCAACCGTCACCTCTTTGGCGTTCAACGTGACATTACCGGTACCGGCGTTTGCCGTGGGCACATCCACGTACAGCCCGACAACATCGATGACACCATCTGCAAAGCTGATGTCAACATTGGTGCTGAAATAGCCCGCCAGAGCGTAGACGCCATCGCGCACACCAGCCGAGTCGCTGTCCAATATCAGAGGCGTGGGCATCTCGGCCCAATCCAGCGATATGTTGCCACCCGAGCTTTTCAGCCCGTCCGAGAATTCGAGCTGCGAAACGGCGGTTACAGCCGAAGCTGTCGCTGCGGACGCATTGTTGCGGCCAATGGCGCTAAAGCTCTTGGCATAGACGTCGGTGGACAGCTCTTTGTTGATCGTACCTTGTGGGCCCAGTAACTCACCCGGGGCGTATTGCGGCAGGTCGAACAGGATATCGCCCATATCGTCTTTTAGAACCTCGCGCACATCACCCGAGGTCTTGATAACCACGTCGCCCTCGGTCCCTGCGTCAATCAGGTCGATCAGCACGCCACCGGTCAGGCCCATGTCAACGCCATCCAGAACGAAATTATGCTCCGCGACAGCGTCATCAATTTCTGAGCCCGTCAGGCCGAGGTTGGCCAAGCGACTGCGCAGCGCGGCCTCTTCGCCACTCCAAATGCCGCTATCGCCTGACATGAACTCCATCGCGTTACCCGCGACGTCCGAGGTAAAGCGCGCGTCATGGATGACCATTGTGCCACCGGCACGGATCGCCATTTCGCCAGAGGCCATCTCGGCGTTGAGTTCCAGAGCACCTGCGTTAGACAAATAGACGTTGGACCCGCCCGCTTTTAGATCTGCAACGGTGACGTTCGACCGCACATCGATGCCTTGTGCAGAATTGATAGACAGCGCGTTCGCGTTGATTTGCGCCTTACCAAAGACCGAGCCTGCTTGCCCTGCACTGGTTTTGACAAGACCGCCCTCCAGAACGGGGTTTGCCGGAATAGCGGTTTTTTCCGTGCGGAAATTTGCAACCTGTGTGGCCGTGGTGGTCGTACCGTTGGCCCCTGTTGCCGTGGCCGTGACAGTTACGTTGTCGGCCACGCCAACCGCGTCATAGTCGTCCTGTGTCAGTTGATAGAACCAGCGGCCACTGCCCTGAACCGTAGCCAGCGAATCGCGGCCCACAATCGACACAGTGACTGACGAACCAGGGTCGACATAGCCGCTTACAAAGGCGCCCTGCTCCAGGTCCGCCAAGGTCAAGATATTGTCACCCGTAAGCTTGCTCATGGTCATGGCGGGGGTCGCTGCAGCCACTGTCAAGGTTGCATCAGCGGTCGCTGTGCTGACGTTGCCCGCGCTATCGACGGCCTCGGCAAAGATCAGATTGGCCCCGTCCGGCAGCATGATCGACGGCGTGATGCGCCACGTACCCGAAGAGCCAGCACCCGGTGCCGGAACCACGCTGGTTTCGCCCAACAGCACGTTGGAGCCGCCTTGCTTCATGTAGAGCCGCACGATTGTGCCCGCCTCGGCGGTGCCCGAGATTGTCGGCTGCGGGTTCGCGTATTGCGCAGCCAGCGTATCAATCGCAGGGGTCGAAACACTGCTGTCGACGGTCACGTCGAATGCCGCTGACTGGTCAGAGGTCAACCCTTCGATCTTAGCCGTGGCCGTGATGCTGTAGGTGCCGTCAGTTTGACTGCCCAGTGTGTAGCGCCAATGACCAAGCCCATCCGCTACCGTATTGCCGGCAGAAACCCCGTCTACGAAAATCTCCACCGTCGCCCCTGCGTCGGCAAAGCCGCGGATCTGCGGCGTTGCAGCGGAGGTCACAGCGTCGTCGGGACGTCCTGTATTGTTGTCGATGCCGACAATTCTAGGCGCGTTCACACCGCCAAGGGACACGTTGATCTCAAGTTTATTGTTCGCGTCCAACGCGCCATAGTTGCCAAAGGCGTCCTGAGTTAAGGCAATAAAGTTCGTGACACCCTCAGGCAGAACATCCGTGTAATCGGACTCGGCCACGCTCCAATTGCCCGACGCGTCGGCTGTGACCCGGGCCATCAGCGTGTAAGTATCCTGATCGTAGACCTCGACCGTGGCGCCGGCGCCGGCGCCAAACCCGCCCAAAACAGGGCGTGGATTGGTGGTCGTCAGCGTCGTTTGCTGCGCACCGGTCTGCCCAAATGCGGGCGTTTCAGTAGGTGCAGTTGTTGCAAAGGTCACCTTACGCGCAATCGTTGTCGCACTGGACCCATTGGTCGCTGTGAACTCAAGCGTCTGCTCACCGTTGCTCAGGCTCGCAAACGCGCTCTGGGGCAGCTTGATCCGCCACACCATTTGCCCCTCGCCAGCCAGAATCTCGCCAGAGACGGTGGGGGTAGTGCCGACGCTGATTGGTGCAGAGAGGCCCGCCATATTCAATGTAACTTGCGTCACATCATACCCTGCCATACCGCGCAGCTCGACGACCTTGTCCAGTTCGGTGACGCTGACGATATCGTCTTCGGCAACAGTCTCGACACCAATCATCGGAGCCGCCGCGTTGTAGGTCACAGCCTCGGAAATCGAGGCGCTATTGGTGCTGCGCACCTTGAGTGTTTCACCCGAAGCCAGCGTGTAGTTATCGAGCACAAAGCCAAACTCACCCGCGCCACTGACAGTCGTCGTGCCCAAAACAACTTCTGGTCCCGCGTCGATTTTGACCAACTCCACAGTATCAAAGGTATCGCCCTGACCAAACAATTGTGCCGTCGCATTGGCCGAGGACCCCGTAACTTGTGAAATGGTCAACGGGCCAACGTTCGAAGAATCGTACGTACCGCTGCCCGCACGGTCCCATGTCACGGTCCGCGACAGGGTTGAGTTCGACACACCGTCCTGCGTCGTTACGATCCGCGGACCAACGCCCGTCAGTTGATCCGAATTGATCTGCAGTACCTGTACGTTCCGGTTCGCCAGATCACCACCGAAAGTGATGGTGAACAGACCGTCCGACGCGCCTTCGGCGACGGTAAAGTCATCGGTGCCGCTGTCTCCGACTCCCAGATCATTCAGAGCCGTCTGCATCGCGTTGGCCTGATCGCTGCGTGTCGCGTTGGCATCCCAAGTGATTGAATTTGTAGTCAGATTTCTGGAGCTCAAGTCATCTGGGAATGTCAGGGTGAAGGTGCCACCGGTCACACCACGCATATCCAGCAGTTGCTGTTCATTTGCCTGCGCAGTCGCCACGTTCGAGCCGGCGACCGATTCAGAGACAACCGCATTGCCACCGACAAGGTTGCTGGCGTCGAGCGTCATGGTCGCAAGATTTCGACCCGACAAACTACCTTCGAAAGTAATCTGATACTCGCTGTCCACAAGCTGCACGTCATAATCCGCGCCGGGGACATTCATTGCGAGCAGCACGGCATGCATGTCAGCTGCGCTGTCGTTCCAATTGAGCGGGTTTGAACGATAGATCGTACCGTCCACCTGCAACGCAACCGAATATGTGCCTGAAGTGACCTCGTTAAGACTAATCGTCTGTTGTTCGTCAGTGCCTGTTTCTTCGCTGACCGTAACAACGGTTTCCGTCGCAAGCGAGGTCGTAACCACAACAGGTGCAAGCGCGGTGGGGTTGGCACCTGACACTGTGACGGTCGGCGCAGAGGTGTACCCTGCTCCCGCATCGGTGACGGTAAATCCTGTGATCTCACCATCGTCATTGATGACCGCAACGGCAGTGGCCTGACGGCCGTTTGTACCGTCATCAGGCGCGCTGAGCGTTACGGTCGGGGTTTGGCCACCTTGGCGCACAACGCTTAGGCTGGCGCTGCCCGCAACCGACAGGCTCATGTCGGTTTCGATCGCCTGGCGGCCAAGATCGCCGACGTAGCTGATATCAAAGATGCCAGCCGTTGTGGCCGGGGCCGCTATTTCCACGGACAGTGCGGAACCTGATGTCAACCCATGACCGGCGGCCAAGGTTATATCGGTGACGACGCCGTCGGTGAGAACAGCAGTCGCTGTCGCGGACGTTCCCTCCGCGTCTGTTATCGTAACTGTCGGCGTGCTGGTGTAGCCCGCGCCGCCGTTGGCCGAGGTAAACACAACATCGTCGCCAGACCAATCTGCGCGGAAGCGTGCGCCCACATCAGCATCTGCCACGACAAAGACGTCAGCCTGAACAGCGTCCAAGATCGTCTGGATTTCAGCGACTGTCGATGCCGCCGGGATGGCCGCCGTGACGCCCAATCCGGTGCCGTCATTTATGCCAAGGTCCAGCTTTGTAGTATCGTCAGCATTATTCAGGTTGAGACGCACGGTCTCGTTCAGGCTATATCCCGCACCACCCGAGGAAACGGTGAGCGTCTCGACCCGCCCAAAGGCCGCCCGCATCGCAGCCGACATCGTGACGGAATAATCCTGTGGTTCGGTCGACAAAACGCCGGTGACAGTAGCGTCAACCAGTTCAGGCGCATCAATAGTGACCGTAGGTGCCGTTGCATAGCGGGCGCCACCTTCGGTAATTGTGAAGGTACTGCCGATCCCAGCACCATCGCGCACAACAGTCGCCGTCGCCGTGACAGCGAGCTCCGCGATGTTGATGGATAGCGAGGATTTGTCGGTCAGCCCGCTTAGATCCGTATTTGCCGTCGACAGCCCCGTGATCACACCGTTTACAATTGTCACATCCGCTGCATCTAGCGTGACAGTGTTCGCAGGTGAGCCACCGTCGGCCAGCGTGACCTGTACCGCGCTGCTGTACCCCGAACCGGCGGTATCGATGGTAAGTGCAACGGCTTCGCGTGCGCCGTCTGTAATTGCAGAGACCGAAAGCGTCTGGGTGTCATCCAAGGCACCAATGCTACCAAGGGTCACGGCCGTAATCTCACCAGCCACAACGGTCGTGGTTGCAGTCACAGAATTCGTGCCATCGGTCACCGTCACCGTGGTTCCGGCGCCGTATCCTGTTCCGGCCGTGTTAATTGTGAATTCAACCGCGTCTTTTGCGGTGTTCCAATCTGCATCGATGTCGGCGTCAGTGTTCCACGTTGCGGTTGCGGCGGCATCCACCCCATCAGGGGCTGAAATAGTAACCGAGGGTGTCACTCCAGCCAAATAACCACTACCTGCTTCGGTCAGGGTCAGCGCGTCGACCGCGCCGCCGTTGACAGTTGCCGTGGCCGTCGGGGTCACGCCATTTGCACTTACCGTGAGTTGCGGCGCAACCATATAGCCCGAACCGCCATCGGCCAAGGCGACCCCTGTTAGCACGCCATCCGTCACGACAGCCGTACCGGTCGCGGCAACGCCACCAGCCGGAGTCACGAAGGTCACAGCTGCGCCGTCAGCGAAACCTTTGCCGCCATTATCAATGGTCGCGCCCGACAAGGCCTGCCCCAAGTTAACGGTTTCGGTGACAGTGCTACCTTCAACGCCCAGATAAATCGCCAGACCGCTGGTGGTCCCCGAAATCGTGATCGCGCCGGACGCATCGGTCGTCGAGATGATATCGTCGCCGGTGATCGGCTTCAGCGTCATAGAGACAGCGGCCGCCTCTGGCGTAACCGTTTTTTGGAGCGATTGTGCCGACACGTTACCGGCCTCGTCGCGCACCGTCGCGTAAATCGTACGCGCTACGTCGGGGCGCCACGCCTCGTCAGGGGTCCACAGCCAAGTGCCGTCACTATCCACGCGCACCGTATCCAAAATGCGGTCATCCGACGCATCATAGATCGCCATGAAACCATCCGCTTGGGCATCGCCGTAGAACACAGGGCGGGCCGACGTCTCTGCCGCGACGTTGATCACGGGTGCGTCGGGCGCTTCGGTATCGATGATGATATTTGCAATGCTTTGTGTCGAAGGAATGCCGTCCTTAGTGGCAATCATCAACAGCTCGATTGCGCCGTCATTGCTACCTGCATTGGTGATCTGCGGCAGCTGTGCGGTCCATGCGCCGGTGATTGGGTTGGTGATTTGAACCGAAGAAATCGCCGTGCCATTACCAGTTTCACCGGCCAAACGATAGGCCAGCGTAAGGGTGCTACCCGGCTCGGACAGACCAAATAGGGTAAGGCCATCATTGTCTTGTGTAATATAGTCACCCGCACCGGTGTCATCGTTCACACGCTGCAACGAAGGCGCCGCAGGCTGGACGACCTGCATGTTGATCACTGCGCTGGCAATCTGTTCGTTGCCAGCGAGGGTCGCCCGATACCGTAGGTTCGTTTCGCCGTTGCCGATGGCCTCAAAGTTGCCCTGCGTCATTGTGTGGCGCCAGTTGGTGCCGTCCAGCGAGACATTCTGCGCAAGGAGGTCGCCGTTGGGCAAAAGGATATCGACGGTAGATCCGGCGGTTGCGGTGCCTTTCAGCACGACATCGCCCGCGTTCACGTTTGCAGCGGTCACGGTCCCGCCGAGAGCTAGATCATTTCCGCTGACGACATTGAAGACACCGGTCAACGCAATATCGGGGGCCGTTAGGCTTAGCGAAAGATCAGTGGTCTGGGTCGCGACTGCTGCACTGCCGCCGCCAAGGGGGTCGACCGCGCTCACTGTTACGGTGAACGTGTCATCGGCAAAGCCCGTCAGATCGGAGCTTTGCAGGACATAGTACCAGTTGCCCCCTTCTACCCATGCAGTATGCGCAGGGTTCGTGGTTGTCTCTTGGCTGGCGCTAACGGTCACGACGCTACCTGCATCTACCTGCCCGGTCAGCAAATAACCCTCGTGCAGGGTGTTGATGCTCACGTTTGCATCGGCAGGCGTATCGAGGCTTAGGGTCGGCGCGGCAACCTGACCGATAACCAGACTGAAGATACCCGAAACACCAGAGGTGTTACCGCTGGCATCGGTGACGCGGGCCACCAACGCGTTGGCCCCGTCCGCCAGAGTGTTTTCAGCCAGCAGAGCTGCCTCATCAAAGGGGACACTCCAGCTACCATCGCCATTCACGGCCCCGGAAACGTCGCCCAACGCAGCCTCAAGGTCATCGACCAGATACAGCTTAACGATCGCCCCTGCGGCAGCGGCAGATGTACCCGTGACGGCACTGCCAGTTGAGGCTTCAATGATAGGTGCCGCTGGCGGCAAAGTATCAATGCTGAAATCAACCGATGCGGAGGCTGCGCTCCGCACGCCCGTATCCGTCAAGTTCTTAGCGTAGATCGACTGCGCACCCTCTGCCATTACGGGCAAGGTCGCGGTCCAGTTACCAGTTTGATCTGCGCGCACCTTGGTCAATAGGGTGTCGGTGCCGTCATACAGCTCAACCAGTGTCCAAGGGGTCGCGCCAGCGCCCGACAGGATCGGCTGCGCATCCGTTACGGTCTGAGTTGACCCCACCGTGACGCCAGGAACGTTCATAGTCGGAATAGACGCGGTTTGGCTCGCCGAAATGCCACTGTTGCCGGTGATCGTCGCATAGCCGCTGGAGAAGGAGATATTCCCGTCCAGATCGCGCAATACGCTGCGCACGCTGTGAGTGCCGGCAACAACAGTCGCTGGATCGAAGAACAGGGCACCTGACACATCGTTCTCACCCAGAACCTTGTGCGCGTACACCCGTCCGGACGCATCTTCGAGCGTCAGAACAAAGTCAGCTTGCGCGCCGGCGGTTGTCGTAATGTCCACGGTGCCGGTGGCGTTAATGCTGACACGGTCCAGATCGATATCTTGGCCCGCGACCAGTTCAACATCGCCGGTCGTGGTGCCTTCGGGGCTGAGGGCATTGATCGTGATCAGGTTGTAGGGCGTCTGCGCCTGATAAAGCGTTACCCTACTGGCGAATTGATCCACCAGCTTGGGCGTGACTGCAGTCGCGGCAAGGGTTTGCGTGCTACTGCTGAGAGTTGTGCTCTCCATATGGCTGCCCGCTACGGTCATATCGCCGCTAACCAGATCGACTGCCAATTGCGTGACCCCTGGGGTAAGGGTAGCGGCGGGCGTATGTGTATAGCCCTTGACCTCGATCGCCTTGTTATCCGCGCGGCTGAGCACGATGTCGCCATTTTCAATGACGGCGGATATCGCCGTTTCTCCAGAGACCGCGTTGATCGCCGTTGCTAAGGAAGATAGATCGGCGATCGTGACCGCCGCCGAAACCGTGGCCCAACCACCCGTGGTGTCACGCAGTTGCAGCTGTACCGTGCCATTAGCCGTCAAATCCGATAGCGTCATCGAGGCGCGCTCGGCAGTCACAAGCTGAGTGATCTCTGCGGTGGCGCGATCGCGCAGCTGAACGGATTTGGCGGGTGGTACATTCGCCTCGGAGGACGTCAGGACAATTTCATCCCCTACCCCCAGGGCACCTGTCGTCCCGTCCACGTCGATCTTGTAAAGGCTGGCGTTCACGCCGTCCTCGGTCGATGACAGGATTGGGCCAGATATGGTCGTGTCCACCGAATAGGTAAAGTTGTAGGCCCTCTTCTGCTCGTCCGTCATTGCCGGGAATCTGTCGAGGCTGAAGAACGCAGCGTCGTAGATGTAGTAGGTCGTACCGCCCGCAACCACGCGGTCGGTGAAATAGCTGCCCGAAGCTTCGTAGACCCCAAGGGCGGCATCACCCGTAGGCAACGTGCCTTCCAAGTAGTCCTCGCCCGAGGCCCCGGTTACCACACGCAGACCGCCCACTTCGGACTTGGCCTGAATCTGGCGAGCCACATCGCCGGTCGCGTTCAGCGTGATCTGGTCCACCGCGCCGCCCGTACGGGTGCTGAGCGGAGACGAGAGCGTGATGTTCCCGCCAGACCCAATTTCGATCCGGGTATCTTGTGCATCTGTTCCGACGCTCACACGTTCGTTAGCCACGATGTTCTGGGACGAGAACACCTCTAGGGTATGGGCGGTGTAGGCCTGTGTGGTTGGGATCTGGAAATCTGCACCGCTCTCAAAGCGGACGACGTTCTGGGCATCCAGCCAGATACCTGCGCCGATATCCAGCGTGTTGGCCGCGGTGAAAGTCAGGTTCTGAGCATAGCCCGAACCCTGCACGTCGCCGTTGGCACTACGCACTTCGTAAAGGCCGCCATCCGTGGTCGCACGATAAGCAAGATCACCAGTCAGCGTGCTCATCGAGACATCGCCGGTCAGGGCAGCAGACATGCTCACAACCTCCGCCGCCTCGGCAGAGGTGATCGCGATACTCCCGTCATCCGCACGAATGTCGCTGAGCAGGATAGCATCCACATCGGAGTTCGCCGAGATCTTTAGCGTCAAATCACCGCTTGTGGTCTCTGCCTTGCGCAGTTCGGCGATATCCAAAACTGCATCGATACCTGTGGCCGCGATGATTTCAACCGCGCCGCCCTGATCGGTGTCCACGCTGATCTGCGGACCTGCGCCCAGAGACCGGACATGGCCGGCCGTGACCAGTCGAACATCCAGCGGCAGCTCGTCCAACTCGATATTGCCTGAGCCGTCGGTGTCTAGATCGGACAAACCGCCGCCCTGGGGCGTGGTGCGATCCACACTACGACCAGCGACAATACCGCTGGTGATATCGGCCCCCACCTGAGCGCGGGTTGCCAACACAAGATTACGCGCGCTGTTGAGGTCGATCAGACCGTCCTGGCTGACCAGGCGTTGCACCAATAGGTCGCCGGTGCCGGTCGTCGTAAGGGAGATGTCCCCTGGGCGATGTGTCACTACATCCAGCGTGTCGACGTCCAAACCGCCCAGAGTGACCGCCTCATTGACGCTCAACGTCAGCAGCTCGGCCTGAAGAACGCTCCCTGCCGTCTGATCGACCGAGGTGCCAGCCGTCAGGGTGACATCCGCGCCGTACACCTCGTCAAAGGTGATCATACGCCGAGCGACACCAGCCTCATCACGCACGTCGCCCATGCTGAGCGGTGTGCTGATAGCCACATTGTGCAAGGTGCCCGCCAGGCTGCCCGCGCGCACCAGATCAGCGGTGACGTTGCCATCGGCGTTCAAGCGGATGTTCCCCGCCGCCGTGACGGCGCGCTTAACGAGCAGGTCGGCTTCCAGAACCGCCGCAGTGTCGGTTTCCGGCGCGTATACCGTCATCGCGACGTTATCGAGCCAGATTTCACCGTCTCCAGTCACCTCTGCGTCCAGCGTTTCGGTGTGGATCTTGAACGCCCCTGAGGTGCCCGTCACATCGCTGCGGATATGGCTGGCCGCGCTCAGCACAGCATCCTTACTGCGCAATTGGACGTTGTCACCGCTTGAGAACACACCGCCCGCCGCAGCGTTCAGCGTCATCACACGGTTCACGTAGATATTACTATCGGTAAAGGTGATGTTGCCCGACGTGGTCCCAGCGGTCACCATTAGATCACCCAACTCACCATCGGAGCTGGCCCGGATGTCCGTTGTCACCGCGGTCAGAACGCCACCCGTGCCATCCGTACCCGCGTTCAGGGTGATGTCGACCGCGTGCAGCTTGCCCCGCACGGTCAGTTGATCACCGGCGTTGATGGTGATGTCACCGTCAGAAGTCAATTCACCCTTGTGGGTAAAATCAGCGCCGGTGGTTATGCTGACATCGCCCGCCGAAGTGATCAGCGACGCCTCGTCGAAGGTACTGATCCGCGCCGCATTGATGTTCAGCTTGTTGCCAATCTGAAGCTCGGAGGTAGCTGCGGGCAAGGTCTGCCCGTCAACAAGCTGTGTCCGCGTGGAGGCGAGCGACCAGTCGCGCGCCGAGGTCACGTTCATGTCACCTGTCGTCGATACAAGCCCTGAGACAATCGCATCACGGCCCGAATGAATGTTCAGCTTGGCAGCTTCGATGATTGCGTCACTATATGTCGAGAACGATCCCACACCATCAGACATGACGCGAACCGTGATGTCCTTGGTAGCGGATGTGTACTGCGCCACATCGCGATAAACGGTTTCCTTGGCGGTCTCGACGACTTTGGTTTGCAGATCAAACGTGCGGAACTTGGGACGGTTCTGGAAAACCGACTGGTCGTTGGACACCCACTGGAACTGCAAGAAACCGCGAGTATCAGTGACTTGATGCTCTTTTGACTTCCACTCGGCCGTGTAATCGACGTAATCCTCGGTCTCAACTGTAGACTTCCAGTAATTCCCCGTTTCATAGACAAATTGGAGGCGCGACCAAGGCGGCAAGTCGTTCCAGCGGTCAAGGCCACCTTGGGTGTAACCCTGGATCGGATGTTCGCGATAATCCCATTCGTTCGGTTCGCCGGGGTTCCAGTTTCTGTAATGGCTCTCATAACCGCTAAAGCGATACGTTCTGCCCGCCCAAAAGCTGTTCGCAATCGCACCAGGTTGGCTCTGGTTATACTTAACGTCGTACATAATACGATGATACTCGTCATTGACCATCCCGAACCAGTAAGACTGGCCGTTATTGACGACGGCATCAATTGCGTGCGCCTGCGTAGAATTAGTGGCGTTGGCAAGCGTATAGTTGTTCGCTGCCCAAACGTGGTCCGCGCGGAACGACGACAAGTTGTACTGCTTGTGAACCCAGTTGTAATCAACACCGACGTTGCGCACGTCGCTGGCATTGGCGCGGCCCAGCATCTGTAGATCGGACGTCAAATTGCCAGAGCGCAAGAAACCTTCAGGCGCAACAACACGGCGACCCAAATAGTCGCGCCCCACATTGCCTTCGCTTAGCGCATTGATTTCACTCTGCGTCAGCGGGCTCGCTTGTTGTGCCCAACCGGGAATATAGTAGCGCTCGGCGGTGGTGCCATCGGTCAGTTTAAAGGTGCGATAGGCCACGTTGCCCGCTGCCGTTTCGCCCGCCACACGATTGGTGCTTTGCCCCCCATCGAACACGACCTGCCAGGTGTGATCCATGCCATCATAGTCAACTGTGTTGGTCGATTTCCTATGACCTTCGTTCGGATCAGCTAACCGCTCATAAGCCCCCCGGAACTCCTTCTCCCAATCCGACTTGATCTTATCGTAGTAGGCTTCCGCTGTATCAAAACGGGTGCCGACCACTTCGGGGCTCAAAAGCCCAGCGCCTGTGGTTACGACGCGGGCCAAATCTTCTTCGGCACCGACAGGCAGCTCAATCCAGATGTCGCTGATACCATCCACCGGCAAGTTCACGCGATGCGTCAGGCGGGTCTCCCCCGCGGCCAGCGGACGGGTCCATTCGGGCCGCCAAACGTCGACAGTGGGATTGCCGTTAATCACACGATGAATTTTAAGCTCGCTAGCTTCGAATTTATAAACCGGCTTGTATCCGATGGTCTGCAATACGGCCTCGCGATGCGCGCCTAGCAGCTGACCAAAGGTTTTCTGACGGTATTCCTTATAAACGCCATCTTTCTCTAGAATGTCTTGCTCTGGCACCGACAAGCCAAAACTCGCCCAGTCAATTACCGGGATATTGCCGTACTGCGCCACCTTATTGTCGGTTGAGTCAACTGGAACCGCGCGGTTCAGGTAGTCCACACCTTCGATAAAATATTCTCGGTGAGTTGTGCCGTTGAAGTATCCAAGCTGCGTGAGGTTTACGTTCATCGTGGTAAACTCATAGCCCACCTTGACCGACTCCAAACCTTCTTGCTCGGTTATCGTCGTTTCAACCCATTTCACCACAGGCACGTCTACCACGCCTGCAACTTCCTGATTGTACCCTGTGAGCTTGTCGTAGGTTATCGTCTCGGTCCGGAAGGTTGGCGTCAGAACCTTGCGCGTGCCCGCACTGCTAGAGGCCGACGCATCGAGGAAAACATCGGTTCCGGCCTCCAGTTGAACGGTGCCGTCAGACTGGATGTTCGCCTCTCCCAAAACGTAGATCGAACCGCTGCCCAAACTGTCCGCTGCAACGGTCGCGCTGGCTGCGGTCGCATCTACGACTGTTGTGGAAATCCCGGCCCGCACATGGAGCTTACCTGCGGTGTTGCCTTCGCCGCTCTTAATCGAGCCGTACACAGACACATCCCGCGACGCGTTCGCCCAAACCGTGTCCTCCGCGAATATGTCACCCGCCACATAAACCGTACCATCAGCCCGCACATGCACGCTTCCTGCGGAAGAAATTTTGGCATTGGTCAGAGCGCTGTCCGACAGTTGCTGCGATTGGATCAGGACGTTGCCGTCGGCAATCACATTGACACGAGATCCAGTGTCCCACGTCTTGACCAACGCCCCTTCGATAAGGTTCAGATCCTGACCGGAAATGTCGATCAGATCGGATGCATTGACGTCTGCGCGGATCATCATCTGCGCACTGTCAAGGCTTTCGATTTCAATCGTGGCGGTGTTTGCACTGCCAGAGCCATTTGCCTGACCAATGTTCCCATTCAGATCAAGCAGGCCCGTGCCCTCGATCCGGATGGTGCCGCCAAGGCCGGTATCGATCACCGCGCCGGTGATACGCACCGGCGTACCGACAGCCTCTGTGCCGACCGATGCCGTGGCTCCTGCCGCCAAGACAGCTGCCACAATCGCGCCTTCGGCATTGGCGGTCTCTTGGATCCACGCACCGGAGTTATCAACGACCCCGAGCAGATCACTGCCCATGAGATAACCGTTTTCATCGACGAAATACGTGTCTGCCGCGATGACTTCTACGCCATCTGCATCCAGAACTGCTTGGTTCATTCGATAGATAAGCTCGGACGTCAGAACCGAGAAGCCGAAGGAATCTGTTTGCCCCCCGCTGATATTCACCTCGGTATGACCTGTGATCGCACCGCTGATATTGGCTTCTTTTCCAGTGTTGATGTCAACCACACCGCCCGCGTCTTTTGCGAGGACAAAGCCGTTCAGCACCATGTTTCGCTGGCTGTTGAGGGTGATGGTGCCAGACGCATCGCCCGCCACATTCACCGACTCAACAGTTGATCGCGCATCGACCCACAGCCCGGTGCCCGGATACGAAGGATCCCCGTATCCCGCACCGCCGTTCAAGGTAATGTCACCCGTGGCTCGAATTTGGCCCCCAAATGCCACGCCGTCCGCTGCACGCGTGCCCATTGATAATTGATCGGCCACTGTGATCGACACATCCGCACGATCACCCGTAGCGGTCAGAACGCCACCGTCGATGGTGGCACCGGCATGAATGGTGCCGATGGTGTCAAGCCCCGTGACCTCAATTGTAATGGTCGAGTCCGCGTCAGATGTCGCTATCCGTGCTGCTGACTCAAGGGTCAGGTCCCCCCAAAGGTCGACATTCACGCTATGGGCCGCCATCAGGTTAGCACCGCGCCGCACATTTTCCACGACGGCACCCATGACAAGATGACCACCATTAATGGTCACATTGCCAACGTCCATGCTGGCATCAACCATCGTCATCGCTGCGCCATAGGTAATCAGCACTTTGGCGTCGCTGTGACCTGTTAGATCGGTACCGAAAACTATGCTGTCCACTGCGTCCAAACGGACTTCGTGCGTGGCGGTGCCGGAATTGAAGGTACTGGTGATGGGCCCCTGCAAATCGAGAACGATGCCCCAGATATCCAACTGACCCGCGGCATTGATGCGGCCCGACGCCTCGTTCAGCGTCACGGTCCCCTGAGTGGAACCGATGGAGATGGTCTGATCGTCCCGCAAGGTCTCAACCGTTCCATCAACGAAGACTTCGTTCGGGCCCGCCAGCGTAATTGAGCCGCCGGCATCCGCCGCGCGCACGGTCGCGGTGTTGTCGATCCACAAGGAACGAGCATCGACACCACCGGTCAGGGTGACCGCATCATCGGCTTGGATCAGACCTTGGATGCGCAATTGCCCCAACGCCTTCAGGTCCACATCACGGCCCGCGCCACGCGCAATGATGTCACCCTGCAACAGAGCCTGTGAGCTGAGATCGAAGGTGATGTCACCATCCAGAGTTTCCAGCACACCGGTCGCTGCCAGATCGACGCCTTCGCCAGCTTCGGCGTTTCCGGTGTTCAGCACGACAGAGCTGTAGGCGCGAATTTTGCCCGCGATGTATAGCTTGCCGTTATCTCCCTGAGGTGCACCGATGTTGATCAGCGAACCCTGCCCTGGCGCATCTATCGAGAAACGCTGGGACGAGGTTACTTTTACCACGTTGCCCGCGCCGTTTGTCTGCGCCCCGTAAGCGTCGGCGGTGAAGGCAACACCTAAAAGATCGGCGTTTTCATTAGTATGGCCGCTTATCGCGCTGCCGATGGCAGCATCGGTCAAATCTTCTCCGGCCGCGGTTATGACAGTGTGCACGGTCGCGCCTGCGGCAACATCCGACGTCTGCACGACACTGACCTCGAAAGGCGAGGTAAATCGAATATGGCCATCACGCAGCTTGGCCGCAATGTCTGGCACCTGGTCAGAGGGATCGCGCTCGTCTATCACGCGCATCGCCTCAAAACCACGATAGACAGTGTTCAACTGCGGGGTGACGCCAGTCTCAGGCGCATCGGACTGGACAACCACCCAATCGGCAGTCGCGAGCTTGGTGTTCATCAGACCAGTCAACTGACTTATGGTCGTGAAATCGGCGGTCTCGGCCTCAGTCAAGCTGATTGCCGCCTCGACAGTGTAGCGCAGCTTGTCGATCTGGACCAGCACGGTCAGGTCGTTGTTGCCAACTGCATCGCCAACCGCGGGAACCAGCTTCCCATCGGCGCGATAAGCCCAGCCGGACAGAACCAATTCCTGCACATCGCCCGGCGGCAGGATATCCACTCGGCCCGGCGCGTTCAGGTTGATTTCTGCGTTATCGCGAAGGGTCAAAATTTGTGCCGAACCCAACAACGAGAGACCACGACCATAAAACTTGTCCCCGTCCGAGGTCAGAGTTAGCGGAGCGGTCAGGTCAAGGCCAGACGCATCCACGTCCATGGCGGTTATACGACCGTCGGCATCCAACGTCGCCGTGGCGTCCTTGGTCGTGGTGCCGTCGGTCAACGCGAACGTGACCCGATTGTCATAGCCGAGGCCCGGGTTGACGATGGTAAACACAACCGCGCCCCCAGCCACGCTAACGCTGATATCGGCTGTTTCACGAGCATCGACGCCGCCGATCAAATCGACCTGCTTGCCTGCGCTGATATCTGTGTGGATGAGCAACTGACGGTCGGCGCGTACCTTGATCACCGAGTCTACATCGTAGTTAACCAAATCGCGGCCGATGTATTTGCCGACTGCATCAATTTGCATGTCGCTGCGACCGCCTGAAACCAGCGTCCCGCGCATATCCACGTCGCCCACACCGTACAGGTCGATCAACCCATCAGAATAGCTCTCACCGGGGGCGCGGCTGCGGACATTGTCGGCGTCGTAATCCCAACGACCTTCCACCACCAATTCGGACGCGGCATGAACCAACATCCCAAAGCCGGTTTCTGCATCAAAGCCACCCCGCGCGATGATCGCTTCGCTGGCGTTAATATAGCCGCCGGTTTCGATCTGTTCACCCGCTTCGTTCAGCGTTCGCCCGCCGATGTAAATGCGGCCTTCGCTTTCCAGGTAGACGGTGCTGTCGCGGCCAGACCAATCCACGGTCTGGGACAGCATCACGTATTCACCGTAAATGTCGTCTGGATCGAGCGGCCCGAATTCCTGCACAAGACGGCCGCCCGATGTGACGGTCCCCATGATCTCAATCCGCTGATCTCCGGTAACGCTGACCGTCGAGCCACGCCCGTCTGCACCCAGCCCGAACGCGGTGATACCACCGGACGAATTGATCAACACCGAAATCAGGTTCGGATTCTCTGCCGGGGCGGTGATCATGTCCGCGCCGGTCCAATGATCGTCCCCGCCGGGTGTGCCGCCCACAACGGTGACGTCACCGCTGGCCAATAGGCCGGATTCTAGGCGGATTTGTTGACCGGCCTCAACCAAAATATCGGACGCGCCATTTCCGTCTTCTAGCGCAAAGGTAACGCCCGTTTCACCGATCTCGCCGCCAGCAACCAGCGCGCCAAAGATATCAACGTCTTGCGCGCCTTTCACATGGATATCACCATCCGCATTTTCGGTACGGATCGTGCCGTTTGCGGCTACGTAGATAGACGAACCGCGGCTGTCTGCCGTCGCGCCGCCTGACGTCAGTGCATTGCCGTTCACGTCCACACCACCGTAGAGGTTTAGGCCCTCTTTCGCCGTCACAAATGCCTCAACGTAGAGGAACTCATCCGACTGAAGTGTGACCTCGGCTCCTGCGCCACGGGCCTCTACAATGCCCCGAACAATGACTTCCTGATCCGATCGCAGGGTCAGCGACTTGTTTTCGCCAAGGCTGACGATCTGGCCGGTGACGAGCAAACCGTAGCCTTGCGCATAAAGGTCGCCATTGTCGTCGCGCCGCGCCAGATAATGGTCTGGCGTTGCGTCGGCGATGCCCGCGAAATAAGCGGATTTGTTGAAGATGTTGTAGCGCGGATAATAGTCGGGGTTTTCGCTCCCGTCTGGGAGTTTGCGAGCCCCGAAAATCTGCCCATCGTACATTTGTTCTTTGGACGAGATTACGAGGTCACCCGACGTCGAAATCGCGCCACCCAGCAGCATAGCCCCTTGAGATTCCAGATAAACTTGGCCGTTTAGGCCGGAGAAGCCGAGCGCATCGAACAAGACGCCCGACGATTCTTCAACCACTGCGCCATTTGCCGTCATCTCGATATTGATATCGACAGTTTTCTGGACGCCTTCTTCGGAGGTAAATGTGTAGCTGTCGGTTGCCGTATCCCCGATCTGCATATCGGCCACTGCCGCAGAATCCAGCGTAAAGGACCAGATACCGTCCGAGGTTGTCATGGTGCCCAAGCCGCTGTCGGTCACGATACCCGAGATATCGGCATACACGGGTGTATTCTTGACGCCCACGCGCATGGAGGTGCCAGAGTTCACCGAAAGCACATCCTGAGAGACCATGCGCACGGTGGAATTGTCGCCTTCGGCAAACACGCGTGAAAACTGGACCAGGATCATCGGGCCATCGGCGGCGACATCAATGGTGGACCCATCGCCTTTGACTTCGATCTGGCCGGCGGTCTCAATAGCCGCTTGCGAATAGATGTTTATGTTTGACGCATCCGCCGACGTTGTCAGCAGTGCAGTCGAGTCAATTTTCAGACCCAGCGAGCCTGCCAGATCATTATAGACCGGCGTAATATAGTCATCATTGTGGAAGACCGAGCCTGTGTCCTGCCAGACATCCAAAGTGATGAGGTCAGTCGCCTTCAGCCAACCGGAAATAACCGCCTGACGACCCACGTTGATGTCCAGTTCACGGGCGAACAGACCGGAGTCCGGCAAACCATCGGGGTCGTGCAGGTTTTTGGGTTCAACCGCCAGAAGGCGAGCATTTATATGCAAGATATCGTCTGGGGCCTGAACGTCGCCCTGAACACTCATGCGGTCGGTGTACAGGAACGTCTCGTCCCGCCAGCTCGCCACACGGGTGGTGTCATCGCGCAGGTTGCCGGACATTTTTACCGTCTCGGCGACTTTTATGTCCCCTAGGCGCATCATGTTTTGATAGTCACTGCGGCCGATGTGGATTTGGTCGAACCCATCCGCGATCGCAGCAATATCACGTGACGAGAAGTAGAAGCCCGGCAGGGACGACTGGCGTGCTTCGTCTTCAAACCAATCCTCACCGCTCACATCTTCGGCGGCGGTGCCCATAAAGTAGTCAGACACCAGTTTCTGAGTGCGCAGCGTCAGCAGCCCTGCGCCCACCAGACGGCTCTGGCCGCTGACCATGTCCATATCATCGACCGTGAAGGTGATGTCCCGGTCATCTTCCAGCACACGGACATAGCCCGCCTCCAGCTTCAAAAGGCCGTCGTCAATCAGAATGTCGATAGACAGATCACCGTGAGCGACTTCAATGGCCACATCATCGCGGATGTTTGCCCGGTTCATCTGCAACAGATCGCGCCATTCGTCGGCACCTTCGGCCGTATCAAAAACCCACTTAACCTCGGATTCCCACTGGCTGTCAGGCGGGGTTTGATCCAGCACATAGCCCGGGTTCTCGATGCTAAAGAGCGCCCGCTCTTCCACCAAAGTCAGATCGTCATCTTCAACGAAGATCACGTCGCCCACGCCATGTTTGGCGGTTGCAACCGTCAGTTCGGCAACACGCGTCTGGATCGGTTTCGAAACGGACCCCACCGCGTTCTTGGCCTTGATCATGACATAGGCATCGGCACCGGCGATCTTCACACCAGTGTCGTTAATAAAGCTGCCATCGGCCACCTGGAACCGCATCCACGCATCACCGAGCGTGTTCTTGGTCATGTCGTTCGAAGACGAGATATCCGCCCGCAGGATGATGTCCGAGCGGTCACCATAGGTTCGCATGTCAAGCATTTTGGACTGTGACATGCCTGCGTTCAGAATGGTTATGTCGTGGTCAATCTCGATGTCGCGGATGGACTCGTAGATCACGCCGCTCGCCATAAGCTCGCTGTCTTGCCAGATCGTCCGACCAATGGCGCGGAGTTCAGTGCGACCAAGATTGACCACTGTCTGATCGTCCAGCGCGGCAAAGCGTACGTCCTTGCCGAAGGATTCAATGCGGTTAGCATCATATGCCCCGCCTTTACCCAGCAGCGTCAGGCGTTCAACGGCCCCATCGGTGTAGGTGATAACCTCGCGCCCGTTCTCAAGACGGCCAAGCCCCAGTTGCAACGCATCATTCGTCGCGCGCGCGGTGCCCTGTTCAACGATAATTTCGTCAAAGTCGCTACCGCTCTCGATTAGGTTGATGGTGCCGGTGTCACCGGATGCGCTCGCCCGTGCGGTGCGGAAATGGTAATCGTCTTCGCCGCCAGTATCGCGGATGTCGATCTCCCACTCCGGGAAGGAGGTGGTGTAGATTGTGTCGCTCGCCGACGTCAGGGTGATGTCGTCGATGGTCGCGCCGGACATGCGGATTTCTTCTTCGGTGCCTTTGTCAATGATATTGACTGAACGCTTGGTGATCGTGGCCGAGATCCCGGCACTGACGCGCGAGAGGTCGATCGCCGAATTGCCGTCTCTATCAGAGAACCGGTCTTCACCGTAGTTGTCTTCCCACACGTATGTGTCGTAACCGCCGCCACCGCTAAGACGGTCGTTCCCAGTGCCGCCCCACAGCTCGTCGTTACCTCCGCCCGCGCTGATCCGGTCGTTGCCTGCCCCGCCCTTGATCGTATCGTTCCCAAGCGCGGTGGTAATGCGGTCGTCTCCGTCGCCGCCCTCAACCGTCCACCCGGTGCTGGTCCCGGTCCCAGAGACAAAGTTGCCTGGAGAATAAGTGGGCTTGCCGTCGGAGTCGGTGCCGGTTTCGCCCTCCTCAAAATAGCCGATCTGAATGGTATCGGCGTCGCCGCCGCCCCGCAGCGTACCGCCGCCGTGGCGCGCCCAGAACTGATCCTTGCCCGCGCCACCGTCGATATCAACGGTCACATCGCGCAAACGGGTCAAGTCAATGCTATCATCCCCGTCGCCAAAATTGGCCACAACTTTGCGCACGCCGGAATAGCTCTGGTACCAACCGTCAAATTCGACGTTCACCGTGCCACCACTGCCGGAAAGAACAACGTTCTCACCACCATCGGTCGTGTTGAAATATTTGCGCAGCTCGGCGCGGCTACCCATGTTCAGATGCAGGGTGTCGCCTTGCTTGGTTGCAAGGTAGGGCTGCACACGTGGTGCGTTATATTCCAAGTTGAATAGATTGATGCGGAACAGCTCCGCCTCAAACAAGGTGATGGTGGTTAGAAAAAGATCCAGTTCAACAAAGATGCCGGCGACGAAATCCGCGCCCATCGTAATATTGAACAGATTTTTGAAACCGCCGCCTTCATACTCGAACATCGTGGCCATTTCACTGCCACGGATACGACCATCGCTTATCCAATCGACGTTGGTCACGTTCCCAAAGGTGTCTTTGGTCAGCTCCGAGGTTGCGATGTCTTGCAGATCTAGACCTGCATAGAAGTTGATCGCTGCCAGACCCCCACCCGAAATCGGGCCGAGGTTCACACCCAGTTTCAGGCCGACGGAAGCGGAGATGTAAAACTCATCTTTTTCGTCACCACCTGTGCCCTTAACGATCTTGCCGTTCTTGAAGGTCGGCAAGGTCCAGTCATGGACAAAGAACCCATCGAGCGCATCAAGCGGATTACCGCTGTCGATCGCTTTGCGGATACCGAAGGTGTCGTACCCAAAGGCCAGATCGGCAATCGCTTTGAAATCCACAATACCGTCAACCTTGACCATGATCGGTCCGATTGGCACGCGCGCAATGGGCACTTGCGCGCTCAGCCCTAGCCCCAATAGCGGCAATTCATAGCTGAACAGAATGGCGTCGCCACCCGTCATCAGCGCTTTCCAATTGTCCAAGTCCTTTAAGTATTCCAGTGCCTTGAAGCCCGACCGATTTTCCTTGATCGATCCCGCCGAGAAACTGCCGGAGCTGGCGCCGGATGACTTCGCCTCTACGTCAGCCATTTTTCTCAACAGAGCCGGATCAATGGCCTGCGTGGTTTCTTCCGAACGCACGTTGCCCGAGCCAAAGCCCTTCAGGTCGCCCAACATGATCCAGCCACCATCACCCCAGCTACGGATCGTATCCGGCAGGTCGGTCATAAAGAGAACCGCGTCGAAGAAGGCCCGTGGGATTTCCGGCTTACCCTTGAGTTTGAGGAACCCGTTCAAAAGGCCGAGCGGATTTGGCTCAATGCCCGCAAAGCGGATAAAATCCAAACCGTTGATGTCAGTAATCATCGTCCGGACAAATGGCTCGAACGGGGAAAGAACACCCGCGATCCGTTCCGCGGTTGGCAGCAGGAAGTCATTGACCAGCGACCCTACATCGATCCGCAGATCGACAATATCGACGACTGGTTTGGCTACAGATTCGCCATAATTCCAATCCCAATCCACGGTCAGGTTGGCCGCCAGTGTCGGCATGACGTCGATACCGATAACCCGCAGGGTCATCTCCAAGTCAACTTCGGTATCTACACCAAAGACGATGTCGAACGTCTGGCTTGGCGATTGCGAGAATAGCTTCGTGACCGGAAGGCGGCCGCGCTCGTCACCGTTTACGTCAATACCGAGAATGGCGCGCACACCGGACTTTTCGCCATTGGGCATCGCATCCACAACGGTCGCCCCAAAGAAGAGAAGCGACCCGTTTGCGGTGAACGGATTCCCGCCTTCTCCCTCCAAAAGAGCGTTGGCAGTGACACGGATTTCTGGCTCATCATCAGTGTTGGTCTTCAAATAGAAGCCAGATGAGGTCGAGATACCAAAACCGAAGTCCCACGCCCAACCCAAATCAAGGCTGAAACCGCCGTCGATATCGAGCGTAAAACCGGGCAGGTTCAGATCCAGCGGGATATCCACATCGGCACCCGCCAGATGCATACCCATGTTCATATCAAATTCGATGCCATCAGCGGCGGATGGGGGCAGATCGCCCATGACCCAGTCGCCAAGGCTCTCACCATCACGGTTCACCCAGTAGACACTGATGTCGTTGATATCGACGGTTCCGTTTTCATCGTGGTCTAGGATGATGTCCAGGCCCGTGCTGCCGAACAGATCCCACAGCGAGTTGCGCATGATGCCAACCGTGCCGCCCTCGGACGACAGTTTGGCGCGCAAGTCCTCAAGGAAACCGACACGCACATCGCGGACGAACGTCCCCACGTTCGACAGTTTGTCCCCGATGAAGGGAATGTCACGGGCCAGTTCGTCAGACAGTGTGTCCTGCACCACGCCCAGTGCCCCATCCACACCGTCCAACAAACGGCCCGGATCTGTCAGCATTCCCAACAAAGAGAAGTCGCCAAGGAATTGGTCCATGATGTCTTGGACGTTCGGAACCTCGACGATCAGCGCCTGCCCCTCGATCGGACGGCCCGCGGCCATGTCTAAAAGACCCTGCAAGCCTGCATCAGTGGTTTTTACATTGAAGGCAGACAGCGAGATGTCGGGCAGGCCCGAAACCTGTAGCGACATGGGCAGGTTCAGTGACATTGCCCCGTCTAACGCGTAACTGAGGTTGTCGCTCAGACGTTCGGGACCAAAATAGAACTTGCCGTCATCCGCCACGCGGCCCGACTTCTGGTCCAGTTTGACCGTGAATGTCGCGTAATCTTCGGTGGCGGCAATGCCGTCGCCGTCAATCGCGGCCGTGCCGCCCACAACGCCGATTTTGGCTGGACCAGCCTCCAAGCCCAGATAAAGGTCCTGCCCCGCCACGCGCAGGCCTAGGTTGGCGTAAGTCCCACGCGCCTTGTCGGCAGCAACCGCATATTCCTGATCGACGGTGACTTCCGTGAACAGAGCCTGGGTTTCCCCTTCGGCCAACTGCTCTTGTGCACCCGCGTAGAGAGTGACCTTTACGCCCGTCTGCTCGCTCAGCCAGTCAGCCATGCTGACAATGGCATCCATCCGGCGACCTGATAGCTGACCCGCGCCATGCACCGCATCGATGTTGCGGTCAGTCTCGCTGTTTTCCGTTTCTTCCAGCCAATGACTGTTCAAAGTCGCCGAGAACGCCACAACCCCCTCGCCCTGCGCGGCGATGGTCGACTTCAGATCGGTCAGGATTTTATCCCGTTCTGTTTCCGACAAGCTCGACGAACGGTTCGCAAAGTTCACCGCCCCGAAAGCGGCGACCGCATTTTGCGCCACACGGGTGGGGTTGTAATCGTAAAGAAAGACCTCTGGTCCATCATCGGTCAGCCGTACGCCCGCCTGCACCCGGAAATTCACGAACGCCGACAGGTTGATCTTGCCCGCCGCGCCCGGATTGATGACGTCGGCAATGTCATCGACAAAGTCGAAACCAGCCAACGCATCGGGGCCAGCAATCGCCGCCAACTGTTGCAGATCAAGATTGAAGCCGAAGTTCTCAGAGAACGCAGCCCCGAGGTTCAGGTGAATGTCCAGAGTGTCGCCATTGATGGCCAACGCGAATGTCTGATCCTCGACAGCAAGGGTGTTGTCATCCGTGATGCCAAGGGCGTTTTCGATGATGCTTTCGACCTCACCAATCGCTCCGGCGGGGTTCTGTTCGGCTTCTTCGAGTTTGCCAAGAAACTCATCGACAAACGGGAACACGTCCTCGAGCGACCGGCCAACGATTGGCATCACCACCGTATAGAACGGTTGATCTTCGATCGCGTCACGCACCATTTCCAGGCCGGTTCGGGTGGCGGAAATGATGTCGCCGAAGGACATATCCTTGAAGTCGAACATGGCGCCCAAATCGGGCAGGATGACGACGATATCGTTTTCCGCGACCTGCCCCAACCGGATTAGCTCTTCCACGTCCGCGGCATACATCGGGTTCTGGTCGATGACCTTGAAGTCACCGGGATTAAACAGGTCCATCGCTGTCAACGAGACCTCGATATTCGGAGCCAACGGAATATCCGACCCCAGCCCCGGATCAATCGTCAGACCACGCAACCGTGCCGAAGCTTGACCGCTTAGATCAAAGTTCAACGCAGACGCATCGAGTTCGCTGAACGCAAAACGTGTGTCGCCCTTGACGACTTCGTCCGGGTTGCGATCCAGCGTCACCGAGACATCGGCCCCCAGATGCAGCCCCGAACCAGTCCCGGCGCCGCCAGCCGTAGCCTTCAGAAGACCCAGTTGCACGCCGACCTCAAGATCTGTCACATCAAGGGAGGCAGACGCCGTCAACGCAACGTCTTCCATGCCCAGCGTGAACGAACCTTCACGTAGGACGTAGCCCATGTCGTTCATGGTTTCGTCTACGGTGCGATCCAGTGCCACCACATGGGTACCACGATAGCCGACGATCTCATATTTCTCGCCGCCAAGTTCCAGCGTGTAACCCACCATTGAGGTATCGAAGATAAAGGTCTCATCGCTGAAAAGGTTCGTGTCTTCGGTGATCTGCCCCTTTTCCCCAAGGAAGGTCTTGCCATCGAGGTCCGCAAAGAAGCCGATGGTGCCCGCGACATGCACAGCCATACTGCCACGTGCGTCAGTGCTCAGGTTTACCGCATCGCTACCCAGCTCGAAGTTCAGCGGGATGTCGAACGGCGTCAGATCATAGCTGAAGGCGAGCGGGATACCGAACGACCGTTCCACAGGATCAAAAGTAATCCGCAAACCCGCCGGCAGCACACCGGAACGGTTCACGGCATCCATGAACTCCTGCAAGGTCTGGATCTGCTCCCGCGCCTCATGCATGACCATGCGGTAGGTGCCTTGGAGGCCCGATGCACTGCGCAAAGTGACCGAGCGCTCATCCAGCAGCGTGTCGATGGCATAGGTGCCAACTTCCGTTTCCACACCGTTGGAAAACTGGAACAGTGTGACTTCCAGACCATCAACAAATTCTTCGGTCAGGCCGCCCTGTGGATTGACCAACGCGATTTTCTCAGACCCATCCACGTTCACAGGAGTGACATTGACACGGTCAACACTTAGCAGGTCAACGCGTGGACGGTTGAAATCAATCTTGTCGTAAACGTCGGTTTTGAACCCCTCGCCAAAGTTCAGGACCTGATCCAGACCGGCATCCAGGAACGGCAAACCATTGGCGAAAATATCGCTGTCCTGAATGTCCTGCAGGGTTTCTAGGAAGTCCGGGAACATGAGGATTAGGTCAACAACCGAAAGGTTGGTGAAATCACCGATGGCGTCAAAATTCTCGGTCGTCCAAGCAACATCACCCGCAAACGGGTTGCCTGAGGCGATCAAACGCGGGGTTTTGCCTGCTGCCAGATCAAGGCTGCCAAGCTCTGCATAGACCGGCAGATCCAGCGTGAATTCGTCACGCGTTTTCACGACTGACAAGCCGCTGGTCGTCTGTTCGACCCTGCCCGAAAGTGCGAGTGATAATGACCCGGTTTCCCGCTCCACATCCCCGATGCTGACAGCAAGCGGCCCCAGTGACGCGGTAATATCGATGTCATCGACCTCGGCCGTGGCATCAAAGTTCAAGCGCTTCAGGTTGAAGTCGAAATCGCCCGCCGACCAGTTGATGTCGATATCGAAGGCCACATCCAGCGCCACATCGATGGCCGCGTTCACCTCCCCATCGATCGATAGAAAGAAGTCCTCAACCGCCTCATCGAAGCGCAGAGTGACATCGCTTTGAATGCGGAAGGTATCGTCAAAGGCGATCTTGACGCCGTCGCTACTGGTGACCAGCTTTAGCGCACCTTCGGACAAACCCAGTTCTGGCAGCCAGTTTGCTTCAAGGTAGGATAGCAAGCCCTTCATGGTCGGCTGGCTCAGGCTATCTTCGTCATAAACCGGCGCGGCCAAATGACCGAAATCGTCGGCATTACCGATGTAGCGCTGAACGTAATCCCCGATCATCAGCAAGCGATCCGCGCCCACCATCTGGGACAACGATGTGCCAATGACCGGCAACTCCACCGCCAGCGGGTTGTCATTCACATTGGTGCCAGACTCATCGTATTCCGGCGTGATATCCGCCTTGAGGGTCGCGATCCCGTCGCTGACCGCATCAACGGCGTCATACAACAGGTCCCCGTCCGAAATGATCACGTCCAGGTCGCCAAAGTCGATAGCCGCTTCTTGGCGGGTCTCATCAAACGACATGGCAAGGGCGGTGCCACCAACGGTCTGGGTGCGGTCTATAGCGCGGCCAAAGGTATTGCCCTCGATCGTGACCTGACCGGTCGTGTCCATGATCGGGGTATCGATCACAGCGGTCGCCTTACCTTTGATCGCATACCCTGAGGCGCCATCTGCACCGCTGCCGAGCAGGATCATCGCTTGACCATTTTGCAAACCGGCCGATCCGACGCCACCAACCTCGAAGCCGGCGCGGAAGTTGGCGATGCCGATCGCCAACATTGAGCGGTTGTCCTGCACCGAGCGTTGGACAATGAAATCGCCCTCAATCTCAGCCATGTCCAGTACATCCAGCACTGCGTTACCGCTAATGCTAAGGTTGCCGCTACTGTCGAAGCTGGCGGCCAGATCACCTTCCAAAGACATGACGTCCAAACCGCTCAGGCTGGCCTCACCGGTCATGGTGCCGCTGCGGCTCCCATCGTCGCCCAGCATCAAGGTGCCTTCAACATCGGACAGCGACATGGCCACACCGCCAACAGACATGCCAATGCTGGCATCATCCGCAGTGATTTCCCAACGCTCTTCTTCCTTGTTGCGGCTCACGGTGAAGAGGCCATTCAAATGGGCCGGTCCCAAGTTCAGATCTGCTTCGGCCGAAACAGCGAAGACCTCATCCCCAAAATCAAGCAACAGATCATCTGAAGGATCGCTGGTTAGCGACCGCGTCAACGTATCATCAGCCCAATCTATCACCGCCGCATTCGCAGCGGCGGCCACACCCGTTGAAGAAGACAGGCTCTGGTTGAGCGACAAACTCGCGTTGCTGATCTGCGCCAGTTCATAGCCGCCGACCGTGGCCCGGCTGACGTCACCCACAACGGAAATCCAGCGCCGCGCGCCATTGGTATCGGATGTGGTTTCGGTGGATAGTGCCACCAACACATCCAAATCGTCGAAGGCCGCGACTGTCGCGCTGCCCGCGACGATCCCACCCGAGACATCCGCGCCTCCAATGAGCACACGGTCCACAATGGCGGTGCTGCCATCGCTAAGGGCGATCGTCTGCGCCTCTTGAACCTCAATGAACAACTCACCTTCGGCGGTGATGGTGTCAGCGACATTGACCCCCAGATATCCGCGCAGACGGCTTTCGTTGTCGATGAGGTCAACATCATAGTAGCCCGAAGGGGTACGGACGCTTTCCGTGAAGGCTTCGCCCCAACGGTTCCATGCGATTTGCAGACGATCTGCCGATATCTCGACCGAACCGCCGACCTCGAAGGCGACATCGCCTTCGACCTGCACCGCGTAGCGCGACCCGATACCTTGCTGGTTGCGCAGCACGATCGCCCCTTCGCCATCCGTCAAGTTGGCCGACAGCCCCCCGGCATCCAGCGCGCCGTTCACGTCCTCGAGACCGATGCGAATATCAGTCGTGTCGAGGCCGTTCACATCATGGTACAGCACCGTCATGGCGAGACCGGCGGTCACGCTCCCAAGACCTTGAATGGTCAGGGTGCCCTCATCCACAATCAGCTCGCGACGGTTGGTGCCATCGCTGAATTCCAGCGCATAGGTTGTGCCATCCAGCCCGGCGGGCACGTCAATAGTGATCGCACGGCCCAAGGTGTTGGATGCAACGGAACCCGTCGCTGTCAGGCTGACCGCATCGCCCATACCCGACAAGGCCACGCCGCCATCGGCACGCAAGGCGTAGCCGCTGGTGGCGGACGTCCCGGTGTCAGGGTCCATTGTGCGGCTGATGACCAAGCCAAGGTTCATATCAGTCAGCGCGACACCCGCTTGCGGGCCACCCACGATGCCATTCACACCGGTTGCACCGATCAGCAGATAGTCAGGTGCCGTGTCGACGGCGCGGGTCAGGCCCGCAACAACATCGGTGATATCGACGCCTGCATTGGCACCAACGCCAACCAGCGTATAGACACCCTCGGTTGCCGTGGCATAAACCGCGATGTTGCCCGCCCCGTAGACGATGCTGCCCGCGTCATTCTCTAAACCGCCCAAGGCACGCGCCAGTGCCGCGCGGGTATCGCCAGTGGTCAGATCAATTGCGATGTCCTGCCATTGGCTGTTGCCTGCGGCACGCAGCGTGACGGTATCGGCCAGACCATCAGGTAAACGCAGGTCCAAAACCTGCACTTCGCTGAGCTTGAGCAGCGGCACATAGCTTTCCGACTTGCCATTGACGAAGGCAATATCAAAGGCATTCGCCCCTGCGGACGTGACACGGACATTGCCTTTGCCCACAGTAGGCAGATTTTCCAGCGCAATCTGCACGTCAGCCGCCGGCGCCGTGGCGGATAGCGGTGCCGTTGTGTTCGAACCAAAAGAGATCGCAAAGAGATCTTGCGCCGCGCCAAGTGTCAGGCGCTGTACTTCGGATGTTGTGCTCCCGCTGACCGTTTTCGTCAGCGTCGCCTCGGGGGCCATCTCAATCTGAGAGATCATGCCGGTCATCACCGGGATTTGGCGCCCCAGGGTGGCCCCCTCAAAAGTGACCTCCCACATCTGGTGGCCCAGTTCCGACAGCACCATCTGGACCGAAACATCCCCGCCTTCACCGACAAAGGTGTCACCCGACGCGGTTTCAGCCGCGCGCATAGCATCGCGCACCTGCGTCGCCGTTGCATCAAAGGGGATGTCGCCGGTGGCAAACGTCGCGCCCAACGCATCGAAGCTAAGGGTGTAAGCGCCGCGAATGTTTTCATCGTACAGGTCCAGAACCTGCACGGTGCCACTGGCCGACGTTCCTTCGGTCAAGGTCGAGGCACTTGCCGAAACACGCACCACCCCATCCATGACCGAGCCGTTTGAGGCCGTCGTGAAGGCCGCCGCATCAAAATCAGAAGGCAGATCATCGCCAAGGAAGCGGATGAAATACCCCTGCGAGGTCACACCGCCCGTCGAGTTGTCGGAGCTAACGCTGACATTTCCACGACCGACCAGGGGTTCTAGCGCCTCGCGGATTGCCGATTGCTGACGGTTCTTGTCCGCAATGTAACGGATGCTTTGCGTGGTCCCCAAATCGCCAAGATCCAGGGTGAATTTCGCGCCGGACACGTTGTTGATGTTGGCGGGTTTCAGCAGCAGATACCGGCTGTCGTTCTTGGGCGCGGTTGCAGACCGCAGAATACTGGTGGACCCCCAGTCCTCCTTGTCCGCCGGATCGGCGGGTGGGGTCATGGTCAGGCCGGTCAGATCGGTGCCGTTCAAAGCGCCGACGAGCTTGATTTCAAATCCGTCAGCCCGGGTGCCGGTCACTTCGACGTTGCCAGTGCCGTAGATCGCCGACAGGCCAGTCACCAACCGCGCGGCGAAGGCCGCATCGGTCAGGGCCGCGCCATCGGTCCCGAGCGAGCTAATCGAGACGCTGGCGCCAGTACGCGCAAAAACATAGGTCCCTTCGCGGAACCGCAGCGTGTCGTCACGACCCGTTGCAGCCGTCAACTCATAAGTGGTGGGGGTCAGGAGGCCGCCCTGATCCACGCGGGTGACGGTGCCGCGCACCTGTTCGACAGCCTTGGCCGCCACGATCTGCGCCTCGGACTGCTCTGCGATGACGCGAGTGACCGCAAATTCGCCATTAACAGAGGCAAAGCCGTCGATCGCCAGATCAACGGCACCGGCCAGCTGCATGTTTCCGGCTGCATCGAACTTGGCGGCAAAACTGCCCTCAAGGGTCAGGCCGTCTACCCCTGTCAGGCTCGCATCACCGGAGATCTGGCCCGACCGGCTACCGTCAGCGGCGATAAACAACGTGCCCGCGCCGTTGACCAACTGCGCCTTGGCACCACTCGCCGCCAATTCCACGAAGGCATCTTCGGCGGTGATCGTCCAAGTCTGATCGCCGTTCTCGTCGTTCCCCAACGCCAGACCAAATTGACCGCTGATCCGCGCCGGACCAAAGGTCAACGCGCCGTTGACGGACAAATCAAACCGTTCGGCCCCTTCGGAAAGGATCAGCGTGGTGCTGTCCGACACCACAAGGGCCGTACTCTCGTCATCATTGGCCCCGTTCCAGTCAACCGCTGTGCCTTCGGCGGCTAGAACCTCACCATTAACAATTTCACGGTTCAGATAGATGGCCGCTCGGTCAATTTCCGCGGTAACACCGGCGTTCAGGCCAGCCTCACCCACATTGCCCTGCACAGTCAGCCAGCGACGCGGCGTGCCCGAGGCGACCTGCTCGGTCGTGATCGCAAGAGCGATATCCGTTTCGGAAAGTTCCGCGCCGATGCTGTCATTGCCAACCGAAATTGCCACATCCGCGCCACCGATGAACAACTGGTCCGCGACAACCGTGCTGCCGTCGGCCAACAGGACGGTTTGACCGTCGCGGGCCTCCATGAACAGGTTGCCCTGTGCAGTGATCGCGTCGGCCACGCCAATTGTCATGTATCCGCGCAACCGGGTTTCGTCATCCACCAGGTTCACGCTGTAGCTGCCACTTGCCGTGGCGACGTCGACGGCAAGGTCGTCGCCCCAACGGTTATAGGCCACAATCAGATCGTCCGCGGACAAGGTGACGCCCGGCACGCCCTCCAACGCGATGTCACCTTCGGCGACAAAGCCATACTTGGTGGTCACGGTGCCATCCGCGGCCTCAATGGTTTGAAGAACCAATGCGCCTTTGCCGTCTGCGAGCGACACACCCACACCACCCGGGGTCAGAGCACCCGTCGCGCTGTCGATCCCGATTTCTGTGTTGACGGTGGTGACACCCGCAACCGTCTCGCGGGCCGAGACGATCTTCAGGGCACCCGTGACAGACCCAAGGCCGTCAATGGCGAGGCTGCCTTCATTGATCGTCAACTCCCGCCGCTCCAGGCCGTCGGCAAAGGTCACCTGCGCATCCGCAGTGGTCAGACCCGTCTTGACCGTCTGATCGACCGGACGGCCCAACGTGTTGATCGCCAGCGCCGCATCGGCAGACATGGTAATCGCACCGCCAAAGCCGTTGATGCGCGCCGTGCCAGAGAGTTCCAGCGCGTAACCCGGCTGATTTGCCGTAACGCCATCGGTCGCAGGGGCTTCGAGACCGATAACCAGCGCAAGCGCGCCATCCTCAACAAAGATCCCGTTGTCCGCGTTCCCCAGCGCGGCGTCCACGTTCGCTGCGCCAATCTTGAGGTAATTTTCCGGCGCGGCCACCGCGCGCGCCAGCGCGATGTCAATCGCAGGAAGCGCGCGACCGGTCAGAGCGCCAATCGTTTTCAGGTAATAGCCCGTCTCCGATCCCTCGACCGCAACCAGCTCCACATTCCCAAGACCGACCGATGGCAACAGGCCGATGGCCCGCGTCAAGCGCTCCAATAAGTCGAGCGTTCTTGCATCGCCTTCCAAGGTCTGATCCGCCTCGACGGTGCGCAGCCAATCTGCAGCACCGGAGGGCTTCACCTTAATCAGATCGGCCAACGCGCCGTCCGACAGGCCCAAATCAACCGATGCGACCGCAGCAACAACGATGTCGCCGACGTTCACCCCCGTAAGATCACCAATAAACGACACGTCAAAACTGCCATCATCGTTCAGCGCAACGCTGACGTTGCCCGCGCCAAGAGAGGTCAGACCCTCAAGAGCGGATCGCAGCGTTGCCGCATCTAGGTTTTCCGCCAAGACAATGTCGGTATATTGACCCATGTAGCCCAGTTGCAACGGACCGGACGCGCCAAGGGTAAGGGTCTGAACCTCGGACGACGTTGCGCCGACATGGGTCTGGGTCAGTGACGCATTTGGTGCCGTCTCGGCCGAAGCCATGACGCGCAGGACATCCATGCTCTGCCCAACCGCAATACCACCGAAGTCGACCCGCCATGTGCCGGTTTCAGCACTCAGCACAACACTGGCGTTCACACCTGCATCAGCAAGGGTCGTACCGTCCAGACGGGTTGCGCTGAGGACTGCATCCTTGACCGCTGACGCATCACCACCGGCAAACACGGCAAGGTCGATCCCAGTGATAAAGTAAGTGCCAGCATAATCACCAATGCCAGTCATTTCCGAGCTTAGGCGCGCTTCGGGCATGGCTGCGGGGGTAAAGCTGCGGGCAATCGCCGGTATTTCCGCGCCAAGCGCAGCACCAGCAAAGGCCAGTCGCCATTGATCCTGAGCGGTGACCGAAACATCAACCGTGGCACCGGTGGCCGAGAAGGCGGCACTCCCGTTGCTGGCTGCCGCGATAGCCGCCGCCACAACGGACCCACTGGCCTGCGCGTCAATCGCGGCGGTGGTATAGGTATCGCCCCCGTAGGCAAAGGTCAGTGTGAAGCTGCCGCGCGCATCTGCGCCGTAGCCTTCCAGCAGGTGCACCGCTCCGGTTGCGGGCGCGACCGCGCCTGCTTCGGCACTCACGGTATAGCCCATACCACTAGTGCTGCCGACATTGGTGGCACTCATGGCCCCCATGTCAACAACGCGCTGTGCCAAAGCATTTTTGAATTCGATCGTATACTGCTGTTGCGCCGTGGGCGACTGGATGGCGCGAACGGCCAAATCCGCCGAGGCGGTTTTCGACAGCACAGTGCTGTTGCCATAAAAGGAGCTGGTGCCAGAACCAAGACCAAACGCCTTTGCCAGCGCATCATAAATCTGACGAGGCTGGGAGCTTTGGGCATCGACATATTTCACATCGACGTAACGTGGGCTGTTCGCGAACTGTAGGCGGAAGCTGTCCGAATTGCGCGTCGCGCCGGCATCGCGGTCAATCACCAGTGTGTAGGCCGAGGCCGCAGTCCCCTGCGCCCCTTGGTTCAACACCGTTGAGGCATCTGTGTTGCTATAAGAAAGGGACGGATCAACCGGCGGCGTCATTGCAAAGCCCGTGCCCTGACCGTCTGTATCAAGCGCAATCGCCTGCCCCGCCAGATCGCCTTTTAACTCGATCACAAACCCGCTTGCGCGGGTACCCGAGACACTGACGTTGTTCGATCCGAACAGGATCTCCATATTGTTGGTTAGACCTGTGCGCAGGCTGACATCATCCCGTGCCGCGCCGCTGATGGCGCGGGTGTCTATCGACACCGATTTGCCATTATAGCTGAAGGCGTAAACGCCTTCGCGGAACACGCCGCTGCTGTCCGTAGCCGACAATCTGAACTTGGAATTTTCCGCAGGCGCAAAGACGATTTGTAAATCCGCAGTCCCCGTGAGCGTCGCGTCCACGTGCTCGATGGCGTGCAGCGTTCCAGTGGTCTGGGTTGCGCTTGCGATACGGGTGGCCACCTGCTGGTTCTGGTAGGCCAGCGCTGGATCGACGGGCTGGGTTAGGGTCAGACCCGTCAACGCCTGACCTAACAGATCGCCGCGCAAGGCAATTTCGAATCCATCGGCCTTTGTGCCTGTCACAGACACATTGCCGAAGCCCAACAGTGCCTCTAGAGCTGAGGCAAGTTTCCGCTGCCAGACTAGGTCACTGTCGGTGCCCGCCAGCGTCACCGCCGCAGAGCTGCCGCCATAGGCAAAGGTGTACGCGCCTTCCCGCACGGCCAAGGCCCCGTCTTTGAGGGTGGCCACATCAAGTGTGAAACGGCTGGACTGCTTCACACCGCCCTGTTGCGTCTCAGTCACCGCCCCAGTCGCGCCATCGGTTAGCGCGGCGTCTTCAAGTACGACACTGGCGGTTTCGAGGGCGGGCTTTTCGACTGCGAATTCACCGCTAATTGTGGTGAAGCCTGCCACATCGATATCGACGGCACCGGCCAGCGTCAGGTTGCCCGAGCTATCAAATTTGGTCGCAAAATCACCTTCAAGTGTCAGGTCATCCACACCCGTCAGCGAGGCGCTGCCAAGGATGCTGCCCGACCGTTCAGCCGCGCCATAGACACCGGTGACATCGTTCTTGCCAATCCACAGATCACCTTGGCCGTTGTCCAGACCTGCGCGCACACCGTTGACCTCAAGCGCGATGCTCACATCACGCGCCACGACGTGCCATGCCTGCTCGCCCGCGTCGGAGGCATCGAGGCTGATCGAGAAATCACCGCGCAGAGAGGCTGGTCCCAAATTCAAGGCACCGTCCAGTTCAACGGACAGCTCACGCTCATCGCCCGACAGCGCTAGGCTCTGGCCGGGCAGCAATGTGACGGTTTCGTTGGTCGCATCCCAGTCAATGACTGGGGTGGTCCCGTCCAGAAGCAACGCGCCGCCCACGATCTCCGTATTGACGGTGAGCCGCGCATCATCGAAATCGGCCAGATCATAGCCGCTAATCGCCGCCTCTTCGATCGAGGATACCGACGAGACCCAGCGGCGACCCGCGCCGCCGAGTTCAGTAGAAAGGATTACAACCGCATCCGCGTCGGTCAATTCCGCGCCGATCCCCGCAGGACCAACATTGGCAGACAAGCCCGTGCCGCCAAGGATCAATTGCTCAACCTGTACGGTACTGCCATCACTCAGCGTTACAGTCCGCGAATTTACGCCCGTGCGGCTTTCGATAAACATCTGGCCGCTTAGGCCGATCATACCTGCGATATCGGCGTTTATGGCACCGCTCAGGCGGGTTTCATTATCCAGCAGGTTCAGGACGTAGTCGTCGCCACCAGTTGCGATAACCATGTTCTCGACCGCGCGGTCCAAACGGTTATAGCGCAAGTTGAGGTTATCCGCGGCTAAGGTAACGCCCGACACACCATCTAGGGCGACACTGCCGCCCACATCCAGCGCATAACCGGTCGAGGTAACGGTCCCGCTCGTGGTTATGCGCTCCACATAGAGCGCACCGTTTCCACCCGTGAGGGAAGCACCGATCCCGCCGGGCGTCAGTGAGCCCGCAAGGCCGGAAAGACCGATCTGCAAACGAGTTGTCTCGACCGGACCGTCGGTCGTCGTTTCAGACGAGATCGCTAGCGCACCGGAGATCGAGCCCAGCCCATCAATGACCAAGGTGCCATCAGTGATGACCAGTTCGCGCACATTGGCGGCGCTATCGAAGGCGACCGCAAGGTCTGTGCCGCCCAAGGTAATGGATTGATCAACCGCCTCCCGCAGGGTGTTGATGCGGATATCCGCGGTGGCCGACATGGACAAGCCATCCAGGCCCGACAGGCTGGCCGATGCCGCACCCACCAAGGCAAAGCCGTCCGCGCCGGCAGCGTTCTGACCGATGTAGAGGCCCAGCTGACCGCCGGACAATGTAACGCCACCAATGTCGGCGGCCGCGTTGGACACACCGACCAGCAGGCTGTCGGCGGATTTTTCAACGGCGAAATCGCCGGAAATGGCCCCAAAGCCGTCAATGGCTAGATTGACGTCAGTGCCCGAAAGGACCAAATCGTCTGCGTCAAACGTTGCAGAAAGGGTCCCGTTGGCGGACAGACCGCCAAGACCTGCGACAACCACATCCCCGGAAATCGAGCCGGAGTTCGCCCCGGATTCCACGTGTAGCGTGCCTGAGCCGTTCTCGATCGCAACCTTCGCGCCGCCCGCGGTAACGGCGACCGTCACATCCTGCGCGGTGATGTCCCAGATCCGATCACCGTCATCGTTCTTGTCCAGAACAATGACGAAATCTCCACCCAACCGCGCCGCGCCGAAATCAATATCGCCGCTGACAGGAATTTCCCACCGGCGATCTGCCATATCCAAAACGGCGGTTTTCGCCGCATCCTGTGCGGACAGAGCGAGCGTTTGGGCATCATTGCCCCAATTGATGACACGGGCACTCGCATCCTCAATCAGATTGCCCGCAGTCGTCAGCTTTTGGTTCAGCACCAGCTTCGCACTGTCGATGCTGGCGACCTCCTGATCCAGCACAGAGATGCTGCCAATGGAACCTGTGGCCGACAGCCACCGCTCGTTCGCATCATTAGCGTCCTGCGACAGCACCAAGGCAAGATCACCTCCACCAAGGGCTGCGTAGGTCGTCCCGCCTTGCGCATAATTGACCGACAGGTTGCTGCCGCCGATGATCGTCTGGTCCAACGTAACAGCCGAAGTCGCGCCGCTGCCGTCGACAAGCTGGCTGGTGACGTTCTCGCGCACCTCGACAAACAGATCCCCCGAGAGAGTCAGCCCCGCGACTTGCGCCGTGGCCTGACCGGAAATCCGGGTCTCATTATCCAAAAGGTTGATCGTGTATTCGCCCGCGCCGGTGTCGACGGACACACCTTGGACAGCCTGGCCCAGCCGGTTGTAGCTGATCTGCATGTTGGTCGCGGAAAGGCTGACGCCTTCGGCTCCTGTTAGGGCCACATTGCCCTCTAGCTGCACCGCATAGGTGCCCGCAGCACTGCCAACCTTGTTCAACAGGATCGCACCGCGCCCATTGGATATGCTCGCGCCTAAGGCCCCTAGATCCAGATTGCCGCCCGCGTTGGACAAACCGATCTCGGTCGAAACAACCGTTTCGCCCGCGCTGTTAACAGATGTCTCGTTGCTGATCGCGATCGCGCCTGAAACACTGCCCAGGCCATCTACGGTGACGGTCGCACTGCCTATGGACAGTTCCTGCACGTCGGCAATCGAATCGAACGCGATGTCAACGCCGCCGATGGTTTTGGAAACGCTCTGCTGCAACGTGTTCACGCGGATTTCCGCGTCCGTAGCGGTGGCTGAAATACCTGCAAAGCCGTTAAGCGCAACGTCACCCTTCGCAACGAGAGCGTAGCCCGCACGGTCCTCGCTGCGCGCCGCTATATAGAGGCCAAGCTGGCCGTTGTTCATGGCAAAGCCTGCACCCGCCGCGCCCACATCGGCGCTAACGTTTGACGCCGCCAGCAAGATGTCGCCATCGGACGACCTTTGCAGCGACACATCGCCGTTCATAGTGCCGAAGCCATCGACCGCGATGTCCATGCCCGTGGCTGAGAATGCTATGTTGCCCGCGCCATCAAGCGATGCGCTCAGAGCACCGCTGAGAGAGATCCCCCCAAGACCATCAACCTGTGCCGTGCCTGTCAGTGTACCGGTCGGATTTTGGCCCTGTTCAAATACAAGTGTCCCGGTGACGCCAGCCAAACCGATAAAGGCCCCGCCTGCGTTATAGCCCAAGTCGGCATTGTCGGCCTCAATCGTCCAGACATCATTGGTGCCGGTTTGGTCTAGCGTGACCTTGAAAGACCCGCCCAGCACCGCACCGCCAAGATTTAGTGCGCCATTGATCGGCAACTGCACGACGGGCCCAGCCAGATCAAGGGTCAGGGCTTTGACGTCCGACAACTGCAACTCTCTGGCCCCGGCGGACCAGTCAATCACTGTGGTTTGCGCCGTATCAATTGCGCCGGTCGTCTGATCAAGGGCCGTGTTCAGTTGAAGCGCCGCAGTGTTCAAATCGGCCAGATCGTAGCCCGCAACGCGCAAGGCGCCCAAATCAGCCTCGGTGGTAACCCAAGACCGGCTGCCGTCAACTTCGGTCGAATAGACCATGGCCACATCGATTTCACCGATCTCGACAATTGGCGCGGCAGAAGACGCGCCTGCCAGAAGCTTGGCCCCGATATTGGTGCCGCCCACAATCAACTGATCCACGCTGATCTGGCTATCATCCGTCAGGCTGACGGATTGGTTCTGTACGTTTTCAATGAACAGATCACCGGACAATTCCAACACGCCGTCCAGCGTTGCCACAGCCTGACCACTCATCCGGGTGGCGCCAGCGGCCATGTCGACCACATAGTCGACACCTGGCGTGGCAACTGTGCGCGACAGGGCCTGCCCCCAACGGTTGTAAGAGACCGATAGGTTCTCGGCTTGCAGGCCAATGCCTGCGACACCGGACAACGACACGTCACCATCGGCTTGGACGGCAACCTTGTTGGTCACGCCGCCTTGGGTATCCACTTCCTGCCGTAGCAGAACCGCACCACGCCCCTCCGTCAGATCCGCCGTTGCTGGCCCAAGGGTCAGGCTACCCGACAATTGGTCAACGCCAATGGTCATCTCGGTAACGGTGACGCCCTGCACGATTTCCTGCGTCCGCACCACAGTCAGCGCGCCACTCAGAGTGCCAACGCCGTCAACGGTAACAGAGCCGCTGTCGATGATGACTTCCTGACGGGCGACGCCATCGGAAAAACTGATCTGCTGGGTGGATGTGGCGCCGGTCGGAATGGTCTGGCTTACTTCGCGACCCAACGCGTTGACGCGCACCGCACCCGTTGCATTGATCGACACCGCATCACCAAAGCCTGAAAGGGATACGTCCCCCCCCGCCTGCAAAGCAAAGCCGGTCGTGCCATCCTCCTTGGTGTCAATCAGCAGGGCAAGCGAGCCGTTCGCCAGCTCCAGGCTGGCGGTCGCGCTGTCGCCCACGGCGCCAGTTACGTTGCTGGCCCCGATCAGGAAACGCGGCGCGGTGGTCTGGGCCGTGGTGGTCGAAATCACCTCCAACGCCTCGACATCCGCGCCGGCAAGACCGCCGATAAACGCCACGTCCAGCGTCAGGCTGTCCGCATCCGCCACGCTGACCGTGATATCGGCGCGCGTATAATTGTCCATCTGGTCAAGCTGCGCTTTCAGAACCGCCGCGATGGTATCGGCCTCCATGCCGCGCACGTCCACTTCCGTGGACCATACATCAGACGAAGCAACCCGCGCCATAATCGACGTTGGCATCGCCCCGTCGGCCTGAGCGAGGGTCACGCGCTGAACAGGTGACACTTCGATGCGGGCAATATTCTGCTGGGCCAGCCCGCCAACGAATGCGATGGAATAGACGTCTGGCGTCTCGGTCTCGGTGACCTGGACGTTGCTCGCCGCACCTATGACGACCAAACCACCCAATGCCTGCGCAAGTGCCGCCGCATCAAGGCTGGCTACCTCTAGAACGTCCGTCGCCCCGGCAACGCCGCTGACCGAAAGGCGCACACGCGCATCGCCTGAGAGATCAAGCGTCTGGATCTCACTGGTGGTGCGTCCAGTGACCACGTTGGTCAGGAGGCCATCGGGTGCGGGAATTGACGTCAAGACCTTGCCCTGCACCAACGGCAGGATCTGACCCGTTAACGTGCCCTTGAAGGCCAGTTCCCAGGCACCGCTGCCAGCGGTTTCATTCAGAGCGACGTAGACATCCGCCCCAATCGAGGCCAGCCGCGTTCCATCCGCCGCCTGCGCCGCCAGCAGCGCGGCCTTGACCTGAACCGCCGTCGCCGCGAAGCCCAAGGGCGCGGTCACATAAGTCTTGCCATCATGATCGATGCGCATCTCGAACGCGCCTAGGCGCTGCGAGTCATAAAGATGCACCACTTGCACCGCGCCTTTTGCAGTGGAACCGGCGATGCTTTGCGCTGCGGTAAAGGTCGCACCTGCGAACCCGGTCGCGGTCATCAGCTCAAGGTCTTTACCACCCAAGGCACGGGCAAAGTCGACCTTGAACGTGACGTCCGACAAGCTGGTCCCCGCCGCGAATGCCACCGACGCGGACCCTACGCCGAAAGTTGCAATCAAGGCATCCTCGATCAGCTTGGCCTGCTTTTCGACCGAATATCCAGCGCTGGCCTTCCGGGTCTCGGCCACTTCAATGTCGATGGCCGATGTCGATACGTGCGACACAATCGTCGGTATATCCTGCCCGCCAAGGTCATTGGCAAAGGTAACGACGTAGTTGATCTGGTTGCTACCAGTAAACTGGGTATCGTAGCGGACGGTGACGTTGCCCTGCCCCAGAATAGCCTCGAATGCCCCTTGCATCTTGGCGGTTTGGAAGCTGGGGTTGCCACCAAAGCGGATCTTCGCGGTGGTTTGACCATTCACATCGAACCAGAATTGGCCAGACGTCGTCGGTACCGCCGTTATCGCGATCGTTTGCTGTTCGTTTACCAAGCTGCCGTTGGGCAAATACTGTATCGCGTCAGTGGTCTGGCCATCCACGGTCAGGGTAAAAGTATCCGTGTCGGTCCCGTTGCCACTGCGTTGCATACGCAGGGTTTGCGTCTCATCCACGCCGGTGGTGGCGGCGCTGACCTCTTCTGTGACACCCCAATCAGGAGCATCCTGAAGATCGACCGGTTGCTCCAGCCACAAACCGGCACTGTCGCGCGCATTGGCCAACGAAATCGGTTTGCCTGCCAACGCACCGATAAATTCAAAGGTAAAGCCATCGGCACGGGTGCCTGTGACAAGCACATTGCCCAACCCGATAGCCGGAATCCGGGCGAGTGTGTCCTGGAAGCGGGAGACCAGAACCGCGTCAGAAACCGGGCGATCACTATCATCCAGGGTCGAAACGGTCTGCCGCACCCCGTTGTATTCCAGCGCATAGACACCCTCGCGGGCAAACGCGCCATTGTCGCCGGTAATGTCCAGGTGGATCTTGGCGTTGGTGGTTTCACCGCCGTTCTGCGCCGCGTCGGATGCACTCCCATTTGCGGCGGTGGCGGTCGCCAACTGTTCAATAGGTTGCGCGAATTCCGCCTGTTCCTTAACGAACGAAAAATCACCGTTCAGGCTGCCGATCCCTTCGACAGCCAGATCGAGGTTACCCGCCAGCGACAGCTCATTGTCCGCAAAGCTGGCCGTCAACGCGCCCGATGCCGTCAGGCCGTCTACCCCGATGATCGCGCCAACCCCTGACACGGTGCCGCTGACCCCATCAGTGGTAACGTAGAACGCCCCCTCGACCGAATTGATCGTGACCGCCGCATCATCGGTCGAGAGCGTCAGTTCTCCCTCACCAAGGCGCACCTCCCAAGCGGGTTCGCCAGCGTCGTCTGTATATTCATTGACGTGGATCTTGCCGATCAGGTTCACACCGCCAATCTGAACTGCACCAACGACCGCAGCGGTGAACCGCTCGGTATCGTTGATCAACGCCATCGACTCACTACCGCCGAGGGGCAACAGGATGCTGTGGTCCCCCGAGAAATCCAAAACAGGCGTTCCCGCCGCCAACAGGCTGCCGTCAGATGCCAAGCCGCGGTTGATCTCAAGCATGCCGGCTGTCACGGCCACATCGGCATAGGCATCGATGCGCGCCTCGGACAGGCTTGCACTGGTGGTAATCCAGCGACGGGCGGGATCAGAGCCGGTTACGACCTCGGTCGTGAGGGCCAGCGCCATATCCACATCGCCCAAGACCAGCGAGGCATCGCCCGCCGAAAGATCCGCGCTCAGGTCCGAACCGCCAATCACCAGCATATCGCCAGTGATGGTCTCAAACGTCGCGCTCTCCCCCGCCCCGGTTTTGACCGAAAGGGACTGATCCGCGCGATGCTCCAAAAACAGCCCGCCCGAGATGGCCATGACGCCATCAACCGCGGCACTCGCCTGACCGGTCAGACGTATCTCGTCTTGCGCTTGATCCAGCGCTATGAAGCCTGTCGCTGTTGCGATTTGTGTATCAATCGCACGGCCCGTCCGGTTCAACGACAACGCCATGTCCGTTGCCGAAACCGAAACGCCAGTGAGCCCGGTCAGATCGACCGAGCCCTGAGCCTGAACCGCATATTTCGTGTCGCCCGCGGAAGTCTTGAAGACAAGCACCGCACCGCGCGCTTCGCTAAGGGATGCGGTCGCCTCGCCCATGCTGATGCCGATAACCGAAAGGTTATCGAAGCCGATTTCCAGTTGACGGCGAGTGGTGCCGCCGATCGCCAACTCCCGCGAAGTGATCCGCGCGTCGCCCGTCATGGTCGGGCCACCGGCTACGCTGACTGACAGGCCGGACACGGCAACAGACTTGACCTCGTGCGCGTCTTCGAACGCAAGCGTCAGCGCCCGACCGCCCACGGTTATCGTCTCTTGGATTGGGCTGCCAAGAGTGTTGACCAACACGCTTCCATTGGCCGCCGACAGGGACAAATCGCCCCCCAGACCTTCCAATGCGACAGAACCGTTGGCCACCATCGCCACACCGGCCGTCCCCAACGCATCGCGCGCAAGAACCATCGCCAGATCGACCTCGCTGACCGAAACACCGTTACCAGCAGTGCCGACGGCAATCGCCGCGTCACTGGCCGCGATGACAAAGCGTTCACCCGCAGCGGTTTCCTGACGCTCGATGCTAAAATCACCCTGAATGCGCGCAAAACCGTCAATCGCCACTGCCCCATTGGCGGTGATTGCCAAATCTGGACTATCCGCGGCGAATGTGATCGAGCCACTGGCATCAATCGTCATTCCGTCAACGCCCGTGACCGACAAAGCTCCCAAAATCGTGCCAGAAGCGCGACGGTTGCTGTCGATCCGCAACTGACCATTCCCTTGAGATAGAGTGAAGGCCACGCCCGCCGCCGCCGCGACAAGGGTCAGATCGTCAAAATCAATGACCCAGCTGTCGTCTGTGCGATTATAGGTCAGGGTCAGATCACCCGACAGGACGTTCCCATCAATGTTGATCCCGCCTGAAACCGGCACGCTGAACACGTCACCGACTTGGTCCAGCACAAAGGAAATACTGTCGCCCAAGTCGAAACTCGCCGGAACCGACCAATCGATTGTCGCCGCATCGGGCAGCGCGCCAATGGCACGGTTAATCGACCATTGGGCGACTTCCAAGTCAGGAAGCATATAGCCCGCTACGGAAGCCTCATAGATGCCGCCGCGCGAGGACATCCAAGACCGCGCGCCATTCTGTTCCTTTGAATAGACAAGGACGAAATCCGATCCGTCCGTTTCCAGCCCATTTTCGCCGCCAAAGCTCGCGCTGATATTGCGGCCCATCAGGCTGTATTCCACCACGCGCACGGTGGAGGCATCGGACAAAAGCCGTGTCGTCGTGCTGATGTCCAGCTTCAGATGACCCGAGAACGCGAGGATACCGTCGATTGTCGCCTCGAACTGACCCTCGATACTGGCAGCCCCCGCAGCCACATCCATCCAAAGCGTCATACCGGACAGCAACTCAACCCCTGCCGAAGTTGCCTTGTTGGCAGTGCTGTAGGCCAGCTGAACATTCTGCCCCGACAGCGAGAACGTGTCATCAATGGCGATATCCAAATCAAGCTGACCGTAGACTGCCTTGGTTGTGGTAAGCTCGCCAATGCCGTTGAGGCTGGAGGTGCTTTCGACAATAATCCCTAGGCGACCAGTGCTCAGCGTGCTGTTCAAGGCACCAAGTGTAAGCGCACCGCTGACTTCATCCGCACCGATAACAAATCGATGAATGCGATGGGTCGCGGTGGTTTGGGAGGACGTCGCAAAGACAAAATCCCCTGTTAAAGCACCCAAATCGGGGGTGACAACCTGGGCGTCACGGGCCACAAACCTTGCCGTGCCGCTGGCCGACGACGCCTCGAACCCCAGCTGACCGATAAAGCTGAAACCGGGCAAGCCATCAATCGTGCCATCACCTGTCGCGACGATGTCAAACGCCCCGCCCTGCATCTGTACCGAAAGGTACGCACCCGACACCAAGGCCGAAACTCCATGCGAAGGGTTGCCCAACCGGGCAGAAACGCCATTCGCCGTAACCTGCAAACCACCGGTGGTCGCATTATGAGCGATGGCAAAATCGCCTGACAGGGACGCCCCGCCAAAGGCCGACAACGCGCCATTCGCGGTCATCGCGAGCGTGGGCGAACCGGCTCCGAACTCATAGCTGCCTGCCACATCGGTCAAACCGCCGGTCAATCCCGAGATGGCCCAGCTTGCAGTCCCATCGGCAACGGTCAGTCGTGTGCGCCAGCCGTCTACCGCCTCGAAAACGGAGACAGTCCAATCACCCGAAACACGCAAGCCCGATACGTCCAGCGACGCCGATAGTGTCAATTCTTGCGGCACTTGATTAACCAGCCCGGTCAACCATTCGTCAATGACGCCCTGTCCCTCATCGCCAATCGCATTCAGCTGGTCGAGACCGGGAACCGCAGTCGCCACCAGTTGCAAGCGGTCTGCCGAATAGACGGGCCGCATGTACATTCCGTTGCCGGCGTAGAGGCCTGTGAACGCGCTGAACGATCCCGTCCTCTGGCCCCAACGAATAATGTCGAAGACCTGACCTGCGGTTGGGGTGAAGTCATCCAAGAATGACAGCGCCAGCGTGCCGCCCAATTCCGCCGTGCCTGAAACCAAAAGCTGGTCATAAGCCTCGGACAGCCCTTCGGACGCAGGACGCTGCCCGGCGATCTCGATTTCAAGAGTGGCCGTGGGATCTTGATCGTAGGACGTCACACGCAAAACACCTGGCGACTGGCCGGGCGCAATGGTCCCATTGTTTGTCAAGCCAGCAGCTACGCTCCCTTTGCCGGTCAGCGTTTGACCAGATGACACGGTCAGAGGAGCGTCAACCCCACTTGCCGATAAGGCCGTTTGTGACCCGCTCGACCCGACCAACATGAGATCCGAATCCTCTTCCTCAGGATCAAGCGTGGGCGGCGTGGCTTGGGCCGTGGCTTCGTCGGCATCCGCAACCTGGATATAATTATCTAGCGACGGCTGTTCCGAGGAAGTTAATGCGACATCACCCGACAGTACGATGCGCTGTTCGAGTGTTTCCAAACCAAAATCTGATCCACGGTCCTCACCAGCATCAAACTTTTCGTCGTCAAGTCTGTCAGTCATATCTTACTAACTCACGCCATTCCGTAGCTGGCACCCGTATCGCCTAAGCGCCCACGGCTGGCCGACTTTAGCCCCAAAAAGCGTGTCAACCAGGAGAGTACCACCCCGGCAAACCCGCGCACTGCTACTCGTTAAGATCCACGGGAACCCTTTAAAAGTTATCCTAACAAACCAGTACAAAGCCCTTAAAAGGATGAAAGTATCCTGTTGGTACCTACGCGCACAAGACCCCAGAAGCCAAAGATCGCTTGCGATAAGCTATTACAGCCGAAAGAGACTCACCTTCGCAACATCAATCAATCTTTTCGCCAAAGGATGTAAAAATGCCACTTTGGTTAATGCAATGCATCTTAATATGTGAAAATTAACCACCTGATCGCAGTTAGCATCCTTCAGTAGCACTTCGAAGGGAGCAATAGGCACACAACTATCATCTGCTCCTCGAGCTTATTTCAAAAAGAACGTGCTACACCCATTGCACCTTACCTACGCTCAAAGCCTAGCCTTGCTGGAAAAAATTGACCGTGATACTTGTCTCATCGTTGGAGTTGTTTGTTACTAATTCCTTTTATCTACAACCTGGCTGTATTGAGATGTCGGTACGTCAATTCACGCAAGAGAGCAGAATGAAGCCTTACAAGTTCCTCTACCGGCTTACTCTTGCGTCCAGCTTGTCCGTTCTCGCGTCCCAACTCTCTGCCCAGTCCCAGCCCCTCGCGTTCGACCTCGATATGCCTTCCGAAGGATCGTACAAATTGGGCGTATTTTACGACAACGTTAACCAGTCTACTTTCAACTTTGGGCTGGAACAGCCGAACCTTTTGGGCACTGATGACAATCTGGCGCTAGACCTGTCCTACAGCAAGTACAGCAGTGGTCTTAGCATACGCTCGACAGACCTGGACTTGTTCGAATCCCCCTGGTCGCGAACTTTCTCATTCTCGGTACGCCAGATCTCAACCCACGAAGACATTTTGCGTGATTTTGGCTTCGGCACCGCCGACGCCGAGGTATCCTTTGGCCGCGAATTCGGGCCACGGCGCAGCATGTCGATCGCATTCGGATACAATCTACTGGACCTCAAAAATTCTGACGATTTGCCCGCGCTGATCGCTAATGCCGACGTATTGGATGATGGCAAGGTCTACACTGGCTATGCCTCCCTAAGCCATAAGTTCTCGACCATGGTTGGGGATGAAAACTTCGCTACCTCTGGCTCGACATTCATCACATCGTTGGAAATCGGGAACGCAGGCTCAACGCCCTACGCCGTGGGACAGTTGTCAGCGCAACGCATCATTCCGCTCGGTGAACGGATGTTCACAAAAGGGCGCATCGCGGCAAGCGCAGGTTTTACCAACAGCGGCGATTTCCCCTTCAACCAAAACACTTCCGTCGGCGGCCCCGGCAGCGTGCGCGGCTACAAACCAAACAGTCTTGGCCCGGTTTCTGCTATGCAAACCTCGGGAGAGGACGCCGTCGTTGGAGGAAAGTACGCACTGACATACTCACTTGAAGTGGGAATGATTAGCGGTCAAAATCGCAATCTGGCAGTGTTCGCCTTTATGGATGGCGGCGATGCAACCAACGACACCAGCGACCTGGCCCCCAGCAGGCTCAACCGCACCACAGGTGTCGGCCTTCGGTGGCAGTCGCCGGTTGGCCCGTTTGACATCTCTTACGCACAACCGGTCCATGACCGGGATGACGAACGCACCCAAGAACTACAGATTACGTTTGGCTGGCTGTTTTAGAGCGTTGCTCAATCGTTTTTTAGTCGCTCGCCTCACAAGCCATTCAAATCATAGCTTTGAAGCAGGGTTGCGTGCATAACACTTATACTTGTTTATTATACATCAGGTATTTAAGCGAAAAAACCCGCCAGTTTGCGGGTTTTCATTATGCTTACAACCTCTGCCCTATTGCAACGTTTCAGCCGCGTCTGGCTCCGACAGGTCACGGGCCAGTTCAGAGGTCTGGACGTTGGCAAGTTGAATGCCAAGGTTTTGTAGCGAGTGCATGTGCAGGTAGCAAAGTTCCAACTCGTCAGACCGGAACATCGTCAAGAGATCAGCATCTGGGATCTCCTTGAACTTCTGACGTTTGATCACCTGAAATCCGATCAAACGGCGGGTCTCACCGTCCGCATCAGTAGCGTTGAGAGTTGCCGCCTCCAGCAGATCCAGCGTTGCAAGACGCTTGCAGAAAGCTTGCGTCACGATGTGCTGGCGCTGATATTGAGTTACAAACCCCAGCATATTTTCCAAATATTGGGTCCGGTTGCCGTCAGCATCAAATAGACGCTCGCCCCGTCCATCACGATTTATCCCCGAATACCCCTCATCTAGACACATCGTCATGGTGTCTGGTTCGCTGCGAGCGAAAATAAAAGGGTAGCGGCGTAGGAATGCAGGCACATACCGGCCTGTCCATTTTCCATCTTCGTCGAGGTATGCGTTTTCGTTGGGCTTCACGCCGGTCAAGGCGACAGGCACCATCGCGTCGTCATCACCCGTAAACACAATCGCCATATCCTGAGCAGCCGAAGGGAACTCAGCCGCAACGACCGGAATTGAATTAATGCCGCGCGAAAACTCCAGGTTGGTCGCTGGCTTGATTGAGACATCCCCATGGGAGCCAGCGTTGATTGGCGACACCGATGCATACATTTTAGTGATATCAGACATTTCTTACCTAGCCTTGAACATAACCTTTTTGTCGGGATTCATGTACAGGTCTGTGGGGAGAAGATACACTGAAAAAAACAAAATGAAACTTACCATCGAGCGAAAAAGTAACTTTTGGTGAAAGAGCAAGCAAATACTGATAACTTATGTACGGCGTCGAAATTCTTAGCTTCCAAAAGTTAAAGATCCCGGACATTGCGCGACACTGCCCAATCAAGGTGCTCGCATGACCAGGTAGTCTTTCTAACGCTGATGAACTGAATGCTGATGTGATTTGTTGTTCAGGTCGGAGGTGTAACTGAGGAGACAAATCTTATTAAGATAGCGAGTTTACCCTGGCTGCTCTCACAGTATCTCAGCCTTCATCGACGTGGAAAAGCCCTTGGAAGTGACGCCACCAGGGCAATGAGCAATGCCAATTGCTGTTACTTAAAGAGTATCCTGGCGCAAGCGGCTTCTCACGATTAGCGATCACGACCTTCTTAACGCAGACACCAGGCAGATCACTGTCATTGCCAAGGGTCAATTCTGGGAGCGCGCGACCCCGGTGCCGCTGAACGTACGCCAGATCAAGATTCTGAACCGCTTGCCTGACGGCTTAGAACGAAGGATGACCACGTCGAAATGGGCGATAATTGCCAATTGCACTCAGGATAGTGCAAATCGCGACATCCCGAGCTTGATTGAAATGGGGCTGCTGCAGAAGGGCAAAGCAGGCGGTTGGCGCCATAACGCCAGCACACAAGATTGTCCATCATCACACGGCCAAATCAATCCGCTTCAAAGCGGCTGAACAACATCGATTATCGCTAAGCGCCGGTGATTATCTATGATTACGACAATTATAGGTGTGCGACTCGTCAGTCGTTGATGTGGCGTTGATGTAAACGAGCACGCTTAATTCCCCAGTATTTTACCATAGAACTAAACGTCTGATATATTTGGTAATTTT
>NZ_JHAK01000009.1:0-102834 GCF_000765485.1 Thalassobacter sp. 16PALIMAR09 | reverse complement strand
GCTTTGGGGTCAGCTTTAGATCGCGCCCGAAGCCTTCTGGATGGCTGTGAAACAGAAAATATGAGCACCAATGATGCTGTTTCTGAGCAGCACTATCAGAATTCAAATAAAGACTCTAATGATCTTGAACCTCGCTTAGAAAAAGCGGGGGGCGGCGGCGTTGCGGGCGAAATTCCGGAAGTGGCCGATAGCCTTCTGTGTTCTGAAGATGGGGCCAACTCAACGGTAACTGCCGACGATCAACTAATGCCGAATATACCGCTTGGTCTCGTCCTCGCCTGCTGTCAGGAATTCAAAGCCTATTCCGAGCAGCCCGTGCGCCACTGGCACGATCTGGTCCGGGTAGCTGATGTGGTCAGGCCCATGATGGGTATTTCGCCTTCCGCGTGGGACGAGGCGAAACGCTATATGGGCCCCGAGGAGGCGTCTGTTGTCATCGTTGCAATGCTTGAACGGTTTGCGGATATCCGATCACCCGGAGGCTACTTGAGAACCCTATCTTCAAAGGCAGCAATTGGGGAGTTCTCCTGCGGACCGATGATTATGGCCTTGATGCGGCGGGATGCTGCATGATGAGTTCACAGCTGTGAACTTGGCTGACAAGAAGGATCGCTCGGGATGGTTCACAGTTGTGAACTTCTATCCAACACGGTCAGAGGCTGCGCTCGCGGACTTGGACAGAAAGAGGATACTTCGATTGTCAGCCACACGGGCAGGGCACCATAACCAAGCAGGTTTGCAAGGAGCCGCTCTCGATTATCCAAAGGAAATGCCGACAGGAAAGGCACCTTCGATAACGTGGAACTCAAGCCTCCCGCAGCGGTCAGATTGTTTGGGCTGCTTCGAGTTGTGTGTTCAGAGGTATTGGGAACGGTTCGGATGTCACCATGACTCAGGGTAACTTGCAAAAGAAAGCCTGCATTCAGTTCTGATGCTCCCAATCGAAGACTATCTGCAAATCCATCGTCGGTGAGGCCGGGACCAGCGGATTAGATCTTTGAAAGACGGTCTTCGTCGTCAACGACAATAAGGCCGCAACCTTGGTTGCTCCAGTTCCACAACACGATGTTGAAATCCGATGATGACGCGCCCTTCGCAAAACTTTGGATCAGAAGCGTCCCAAAGCGATCCGCTATGAGAACGCTTGCTAAATTCGGTGTCGGAACAGGTCGGCCATCGTGCATCTCCATGCGCCATGCAGGGTCGGCAAGCATCGCCTCGGTTGCGTTTTACCGGTCAAGTCCGTCCTGATCGCGGGTATCGAAAATCGGCCCAAGGTAGGCCTTGTAGGACACCAGGATCGTGGGTTGCAGGCTGCCGACCTGGTTGGTCTCCCGAAATGCAGTCGTTGGGTCCAGCGAGGTGTAGAGGGCGAGGGTGCCCTTGGCGTTAAAGCGCCCTCCACAGAGATCAGCGCCTCGTCCGGACAAGGGTTCACGCGCCTAGACCGGGTTCAGGGCGCGATAGGGCGGCCCTGTGTAGCGCCCATCTTTCAGCGGCATCAGGCAAAGACGCCCGCATCAACCGCATCGATATATTCCAGAACTTGCTGCGCTTTGCCTTCCCGCACAAGCTGCATGGCTGTCCGGCCACCAAAGCCGGGCAGGGGCTCTGAACGGTACCATGCATAGGCCATCAGTTCCGAGCCGCAGCGGGGTTCGACCTTTTTCAGCACCTCTACCAATTCGCGCAGGCGGCGCTGTGTCTTGTCCGAACCGATGCGCGCTCGGCTCTGTAACGCGTCTTTGCCCAAGCCGACGGTCAGTGCGATCTCTTCTGTTGATGTGCGTAGAACCGCAGCGATCTTGCGCGGTTCGAATTGCCCAGCTTCAGCAAAGTTCATGATGTGCATGAGCTATTTTCCTACAGTGATACTGACGAAATTTAGCGGCATTATTGCTGAAATTAAAGTTCCAGGTCGAGCATGCGGAGATTGCCGCTCTTATTCTCCGCACCCTCTGCGGTGCTTGCAGTTGTCTTGCGGAGATTGTGCCGTATAATCTCCGCAAGGAATGCGCAAAATATGACTTACATTCACGAACTCCCTGATTGGCCCCAGTTTACCTGGGACAAGGCCAAACTGTCTTCACAACTTGCTGCGGTCCGTCACCGCCAAGGCAAACTCTTGGGGCGCATGGAGGGTCTTGGCTTCGATCTTCAGAGCGAGGCGATGCTCAGAACACTGACCAGTGATGTCGTCAAAAGCAGTGAGATCGAGGGGGAGACGCTCGACAAGGATCAGGTTCGCTCATCTATCGCAAAGCGGTTGGGTCTGGAAATTGGTGGACTGATCCCGTCTGATCGCCATGTTGATGGAGTTGTCGAGATGATGCTGGACGCGACCCAAGCGTATGACCAGCCACTGGACGCGGAGCGTCTGTTCGGCTGGCATGCGGCTCTCTTTCCAACCGGGCGAAGCGGAATGACCCGGATCAGGGTAGGGGGGTGGCGTGATGGTCCCATGGAGGTTGTATCAGGACCTTATGGCCGCGAACGCGTGCATTTTGAGGCGCCGGGCGCTGAACGGTTAGACCCTGAAATGGCGCGCTTCCTGACTTGGTTTAATCAGTCCTCCGAGGCGGATCCCGTCATACATGCCGCCATCGCTCATCTGTGGTTTGTCACCATCCACCCCTTCGATGATGGCAATGGGCGCATTGCGCGCGCGATTGCAGACATGGCCTTGGCGCGATCCGAAGGCAGCGCCCAGCGGTTCTACAGCATGTCGACGCAAATCCGACAGGAGCGGAGCGACTATTACGACATGCTCGAGAAAACGCAGAAAGGCGGGCTTGATGTCACGGCGTGGCTCGTTTGGTTCCTGGCTTGCCTGGACCGCGCATTCGATGGTGCCGAGATCATCCTTGAGGCCGTGTTCCGGAAGGCGCGGTTCTGGGAGAAATACGGAGCGGCGAACATAAACGACCGGCAGCGGGACATACTGAGCCGCCTGCTGGATGGGTTCGAAGGCAAACTCACGACGTCAAAATATGCAAAGATCGCAAAGTGTTCGCAGGACACGGCCTATCGCGACATCCTTGATCTGATCGACTTGGGCGCCTTGGAGAAAGATGAGGCTGGTGGACGCAGCACCAGCTATTCCCTGACGGCGACCTAAAAAGGCTTGTCACAGGCGAAGCCCGAAACGCCGACTCCATGGAGGTATTCGTCAAGCTCCGGTGAGACCTGCCGGTTTGGGAAAGTCCTAAATCATTGGTAAATATTGTAAATCATAAGGTTTAAGGACTTCTTTGCCGATGTGCGTTGCCGATCTTTGGGTGCAGTATGCAATGAAGGTGAACCGCGGTTTTGACGGCCCCAGAATTCCTCAGCCTGTGCCTCCGGGTTGGCAGAAAGGGAAAGTGTCCTTCCGGTTTTGTGACTGACAGATGAGGGACCTTGGGGGTCCCTCGGACGGGTCCGGGCCGGGCTCCGGTCTGTCTTTCTCACCAAAACTCGAAAGGACGCCAGCCATGGCCCGATCCCGCACGCCCAAATTCGATGCCTCCGAGGTCATCACCAACGAAATCATCCGCATCATCGAGCGCGGCGTCCTGCCGTGGCGCAAGCCCTGGACCGCAGGTGGCAGCTCTCGACCCCTGCGCGTGGGCGGTGAGCCCTACCAGGGGGTCAACAACTTCCTTCTGACCATGCGCACCGTGATGGCGGGTCATAGCTCGCCCTTCTGGATGACGCTTCCGCAGGCCAATGCCTTGGATGCAAAGGTTCGCAAGGGCGAGAAGTCGTCTATCGTTGTCTACTACGGCCAAAGCCGAAAAGGCGCTGGCGGCGAGGATGATCAGGAGGAGAGCGATGATCAGTCCGAGGAGGCGCGCATCTTCCGCTTCCAGAAATCCTACCGCGTGTTCAATGCTTGCCAGATCGAGGGCTTGCCCGAGAGCTTCTATCCCGACCCTGAGCTAACGCCTGAACATCCGCCGTCCGAACCCATCCCGCACATGCAGGCGTTTTTCGACGCCATCGACATCACGACCGTCTTCACAGGGACGGAAGCATACTATTTGCCACCCGTAGACAAGGTGTTCATGCCATCCGTTTCGCGGTTCGAAAACCCGCGGAACTTCTACGGGGTCTGGGCGCATGAGCTCGCCCATGCCACCAAGGCGCGCCATCGGCTGAACCGCGACTACGGTCTCTCGCGCTTCGGCAACACGGCCTATGCCCGCGAAGAGATCGTCGCCGAGCTGACCTCGGTGTTCCTTGGCCAGACGCTCGGCTTTACGGCCCATACGCTCGAGCTGAACGCGGCGTATCTCTACAATTGGCTGCGCGTTCTACGCTCTGACAAGAACGCGATCTTCAAGCACGCCGCTGACGCGCAGCGCGCTTGTGACTACCTGATCGCACGGTCGGAGGCGGGTAGGGCAGGGGAGGACGCCGAGGCCGCATGAGCACCGGTCGGTTGCTCACTACAGACCACTTCCGACTAATGTTCGTACCCGGCTGGCGCGAGGCATAGAGGAGTGCAATCGCTCTTCAGCGCCGATCCATTGCGAGGTTGGCGCCAAGTGCCACCAGGATGCTTCCGCCAACCCGTTGTGCAATTCGATTTTCTGACCCTGAGGCCTTGAAAATCGCCGCAATCTTGTCGGCGAGAATGACGCATATCGCATCGGCGCTCGAAAACATGATGTTCACGATTGTTCCCAAAACGAGAAGTTGGAGCCAGATCGGAAATGCGGCGCTTGGATCTGCGAATTGGGGAAGAAATGCTACATAGAAGATTGCAGTTTTTGGATTAAGAACTTCGACTGAAACGCTCTCCCAAAAGGCACGTTTCGCACTCTTTTCGGTTGCTCCGACCATTTCCGACTGAGTGTCAATTTTGGTCAAGAACATTTTGATTCCAAGCCAGATCAGGTAGCCGGCGCCAGCCAATTTCAAAACCAAGTACAGTGTTGGAACCGCTTCAAACAGGAACGCAAGGCCGACAGCAGCCGCAAAAACGTGAACATATCCGCCGATATGGATCCCGAGAGCGGCAAACCAACCTGCTCGACGACCACGGGCTATGGTTTGCGCTGCGGCGTATAGTGTCGAAGGGCCAGGCATGTATGCAAAAATACTTGTCGCAATCAAAAAGGCTATGAGGAGTTCGAGTGATGGCATCTGAGTGCTTTCAGCAGTTCATTTGACGTTACGATAAGCATGAAAGACACGAATATCCACCAAGGAGTGGTGGGCGTCGCAGGGTTGGTGTGAAACGGATGTCGATTTGGTCTTGGTTGGTGTCTTTCTGGGTGTGGTTTGAAATAGTGTAGTGCTCTGGCAAGGCCACAACCGGGCAAAAGACAAAGCAGGCTTTGGGAAGGGTGTTTCAACTTCTCAACGGAGAGCCCAATGACCATCATCGCACAAGCCCAGACAGGCCGCCCGGATCCGAGTGTGATCGCGGCGCAGAACGACGCGTTTCGCAAGCTCGCTTGCCTTGGGGTGCCGCCCGCGCAGCCGATCCAGGGCCGCATGCATGTGACCCGCTCGATTATGGAGGCTGGCGACGGCTTCATGGCCGAGGCGGTGATGGCGACTGGTGAGTTTGCCGCGTTCGAGCCCGAGAATGACCCCGAGGGCTGGCATGATTTCGGGGCGGTCGAGATCCGAGGCGAGACCGTGTTCTGGAAACTGGATTTGTACGAAGCCGGTTCCGACTTCCGCTACGGGGCTGAGGCGCCGGACAACCCCGCCACCACCATGCGCGTTTTGACCATCATGAAGGCGTGCGACTGGTAGGGGAGGGGACACCCCCTTCTGACACCCCAAGAGATTAAGGCCCGCTGACCCTTCAAAGGGAGAGTGGGCCTTTTGTCGTTGTGATCCCCGCCCTTGGGGATTGACCGCGCATCTGAATGCGCGGGCCGCATCTAATCCATCGAGAAGGATATCCCATGACCGCAAGTTTCAAACCCGCTTCCGTCGCCATCGGCGATCTGACAGCTCACCCCGCCAATGTGCGCAGCAACTCGCCGGAAACCTACGACCCCGAGAACATCGCACATCTGAAAGCCAGCATCGCGGTGCTGGGCCTGCTCCAGCCGCTCCTGGTCCAGAAACTCGACGGCAAATACGCCGTGCTGGCGGGCGGGCGTCGTCACGCCGCGCTGAAGGAACTGATCTCGGACAAGGCCTCGAAGGGCTTCACCGCCAAGACCAAGATCGACTGCCGCCTCGTGCCCGAGGATTGCGACGTCACCACGGCTCTGTCGCTCGCCGAGAACATCACGCAAGCGCCGATGAATGCAATCGACGAGTTCGAGGCTTTCGCGCGGATGATGGAAGTCGACGGTCAGACGCCCGAGACCATCGCAAAGACCTTCGGCGCGACGGTTGCCGCCGTGAAAGGCCGGTTGCGCTATGGCCTGATCCACCCCGACATCCGCGCAGCGGCCCGGGCCAAAGTGATCACGCTCGACACGATGAAGGCCTTTGCCGAGCATCCCAGCCAGGAGGTGCAGAAGGAAGTCTTCGAGGCGCTCACCAAGGAGTACAGCTACCTGCAGGCCTATACTGTCCGTCAGGCGCTCAAATCCCGCGGGGTGCAGGTCAGCGACGATATCGGGGTTTTCGTGCGCGAAGACTACGAGGCGCGTGGCGGTGCCGTCGCGGCTGACCTTCTGGAAGAGCATTCCGTGCTCGAGGATGCGGCGCTGGTCGAGACTATCCTGCTCGAGAAACTCGGGGCTGCCGCTGAGCAGGCCCGCGCAAAACTGGGCTTTGCCTGGGCAGATGCGATGGTGCGCTATGATTACGCGACCATGGCCGACTACGGCCGCGTCTATCCCGGCCCGATCGAACCGGATGAAGAGGCACAGAAGCGCATCGACGAGATCACCACCGAGCTCGAGCAACTCCAGCTCGAGATGGAGGATGAGGGGCTCGAGGACGAAGCCTACAACGCGCTTTACGAGCGCGTGGACGCCTTGGAAGAGGAAGCCCGCGACCTGCAGGAGGCCTATAGCGCAGATGACCTCGCCCGCGCTGGTGTGATTGCGTCGTGGCAGGGTGGGCAGATCACCCTCCAAGTTGGCCTCGTCCGCCCGGAGGACACCGTCAAAGAGGAGGGCGCGCGCGGCTCCTCGGCTGGCCCGCCCGGAGAAGAAGCCCCGCACGCCGGCGAAATCACCTATCCAGCCTCACTGGCTGAGGACCTCAAGACCGAGCGGGCCATGGCCCTCGGGGCTGCCATGGCTCTGCATCCGGAGGCCACGCTTGATGTGACGCTCTTCAAGCTGGTCAGTGATGTTCTGGCTAGCGGCATGAGTGTCACGCAGGCGATCAAGATCGATGCCCGCAAGGAATACCGCAGCCATGCCAAGATGGACGAGATCGACGAGACCTCGCTCGAGCAGGTGGCGGCGGCGCATGATGCGCTTGATCTCTCCTGGCTCGATGACACCCGCGCGCCCGCCGATCAGTTCGCGGCGTTTCGCGCGCTGGAGGCAGGCGAGAAGGCCAAGCTCGTGGCCTATGCCACCGCCAGCACCACGCAGTCCTGCTTCGCGCGGGATCCTCGGCGCGACAGCCTGATGCATGCGTTCGAGATCGAGATCATGCCCGACATTCGCGCATATTGGACGCCGAATGCGGCGCTCTTCAACCGCTTCAAGAAGGCCTGGCTCCTGAAGATTCTCGGCGAGGATCTGGGTCTCGCCCAAGAGGCGGTGACGCTCGCCTCGTCGAGCAAGAAAGAGATCGTCGCCTTCTGCGACAAGCTCTTCGCCGAGCCTTTCGCCACACTCACGGACGCGCAGCGCGCTGCCGTGGCCACCTGGTGCCCGCCCATGATGCAGACCGCCGGTGTCGCCTGTGATGAGGCGGAGCCCGCTGCGGAAACCCCCGAGCCTGACAGCGAGGTCGCGCAAGCGGCCTGAGTCCTCACGCGACTCGCGCGAGGCATTCCCCGCGCGGGTCGACCCTCCCACACCCAACCGAAAGACATCCTCATGGCTATTCTCAAGTTCTCTGCGTCCGCTGTTGCGGAACAGATCGCCCATGCGCGCGCCTGCAAAACCTTCTTGCCCAACTGGAACGGGCCCGTGGACAGGCCCGCCCTGATCCTCATCGTCGGCAATGGTGTGCATCTGCGCTCAAACGGCATCGATGGCACGACCACCCGTATCGTCACCACCGAACAGGCCGATCCCTCCTTCGCTTTCGCCGACGGCATGAACCCGTTTCGGGACACCGACTGGATGGCGCAGCGCCGCATGGCGTTTCGCGATCTGACCGGCCAGTTCTATACCGACATCCTGGATGACGTGCAGGTGCTCATCGACCGGGGGCGGGGGGCGATCCGGCTCGCCACCGATGGCCACAGCATCCGCGTCTTCGTGCGCCGGGCCTCGGATTATCTCATCGGCGGGACCTACGAGGTGCCGTCAGGCCTCGGCGGCACCTTCCGGGTCATCCTCAAGGATGCCTGCGACACCTTCGCGATCGTACAGAACTGCGGCAATTGCGAGGATTTTGACGCCATGCAGCCCTACCGCGTGCCGCTCGATGCGCTGATGGAAATCGATGACCGGAGGGCGGCGTGATGGGTTGGCTCTTCTACACCGACGGCCGCGTCCAGACCTACGCGGATGAGAAAGCGGAGATTGCTCGGCTGTGCACCTTCGAGGGCGAAAGGCGCAAGACGGAACTGGTCAAAGCCTGCAAGGTGGGTTCGACTTGGTACGCGGCGGCAAAGGTCACAAATATCGACGGCACCCCTGTCGAAGACACGACCTATGTCACCGATGCGGATGGCTCCATCACTTTCGCCGCCGTATTCCTTACCCGATATGATGACGGCTGCTGGGGCTACAAGGACATGGAGGAAAGCGCGGGACCGGTCGAATCCCGCGCGCCACTGAGCCTATTGGCCCTGCTGTCCGAGCTGAAAGACCCAGACAGCTATGCTCATGCCTGGCGCCAGCGCTGCCAGGACTGGGCTGCGATCCCGGACTACGAGGAAGGCGACAAGATCAAGCTCGCCACCCCTGTGACGCTCACCGATGGCAGTACCTGCCAGATTGTCACCGCGACCCACTACAGGCGCGGGCGGCAAAAGCGCCGCTGCTACCGCATCGAGGAAACTGGTGGGCTCGTACGCCTGTCGAAGGCCTCGCTTGCGGGCTCGGAGCTGCTCAGCTCCACGAAAGGTGCGGCTAGCCCGGTGCTGGCGGAGTATCTCGCGGGACAGGACCCTTAGGGGCGCACTGCGAGTAGTGCGCGTACCGTCTCGATTTCCAGCACCCAGTTGCCGGTCGTTTCGTTGCGCCATCTTATGCAGCGGATGATCCGATCAAAATCATCCTGAAGAGCGCGCGGAAAAACAGGCTCATGGTGTGCGATTCTGTTGCGGAGCCTCCTCACGGCTTCGATGTCAGATCTTAATTCAGATCGGCGCTGGTTGGCCGCGACACCACGAGGCGCGTCCGGAAACACTGCGTAGAAATGTTCGTCCCACAGTCTGCCTTGGTGCCTATTTGTCAGCATCTTCTCCCAAAACACGAACTTTAGTTCGGCGACGACCTTTCCGGCAGTGGGTTGCTGCGCTGCGCAGCCTTCGAGGTCTCGTTTGGGGCTGTATGCAGGACCGCGCGGGTTCGGTAACGAACGGATGAAGCCTTGTGTCCAAGGCCATGTTCCTCCATGGACAGCTTCGATCGCTTCCACGATCGCGTTTCGCAGCGCAACTTCCAAAACATGGAGTGGAACCATGAACGCGGCTGATACTTGAAGATTCCAGTGGTATAGGTGGAGAGCTCGTGTCCGATCATTGCCGGTTTCGCGCAGATAGGTCGCAAACCTAGGTGCGGATAGGACGTTCGGAAGGTGGTGTTCTTCATCAGCCGTGAACGGTGGATACATTGACAGTAAAGACTTTCGGTGCCATATAGGTTTTGAGCTTTGAGACTGCGGGCACTATGCCTCCCCTCATTGCACAAAGAAAGCAAAAGCCCGTCGCATTGCGGCGGGTTTTTCAGTTTTCTAATCCGACTCCAGAAAAACTGTTTGATTGGCCGGTCGGCGACAGCAGATCCTGCGGCTTGTCTTGACAAGGCAATGCAAATGCATTACCTGTGGCGGACAGCAAAGACCCTTTTCTTTCAGGAGACTGCCATGACAGCGCTCGCACAAGATGTCTCGAAGCTCACGGACCGGTATCAGACGACCGTGCCGGCGGGTGTGCGCAAACAGCTCAAGCTGGGCAAGGGCGACCAGATTCGTTACTGTACCGAGCCGAGTGGCAGGGTCTATATCGAGCCCGTGCGCAGCGACGAGGATGATCCCGCGCTCGGCGCCTTTCTCGATTTTGTCGAGGCCGATATCAAGGCACATCCGGATCGCATTCGGGCGTTCGATGGGGCTTTGCATGGCCGTCTTGCAGCACTGGTCGGAGACGTTGACGTCGATCTCGATGCGCCGCTATCGCCCGAGGATGAATGAGCGGCGATAGCGTGCCCGCAGGGGCGCCCCTTGTCGTAAACGGATGGTCGATTTATGCGCATCCGCTCTTTCTGGACCAGCTCGAAGGGCTGATCGAGGAGGTTGAAGCGCGTAAGGCACGCGATCCAAAGACCTGGCAAAAGAAGAACTGCACGAAACGGCTGGCCGCCATCTTCAAGCTGGTCACCGAGGCCATACCGGCAGATCCGGGTGCCGCCGCCTTCCGGCAAGGCGGTACGCTCGGCGATCACCGCAAACACTGGTTCCGGGCGAAATTCTTCCAGCAGTATCGGCTGTTCTACCGGTTCAACAGCGATGCGAAGGTCATCGTGGTGGCCTGGGTGAACGACGACAAGACCCTGCGCGCCTATGGCAGCAAGACGGATGCCTATGCGACGTTCAAAGGGATGCTGGAAGATGGAAATCCACCTGACAATTTCGACGCGCTCCTGAAAGAAGCTGCGGCGGCGCACGAGCGGTTCGAGACGTCCCTTGAAGCGGTGCCTGATCGGTAAGTGGGCCAGCTTGCTGTGACCCTTTGGCATTGTCGTTTACGACGCCACGCTGGAAGATGTAGCATCGGCTAATAATACGGTCGGAGAAAGCACAATGAATGAGACGGAAAAGGATGGGCAGCACCTCGGGCTAGAGGAGCAATGCGCGCCTGACCTGACGGGGCACCGTTTCCCAGTTGCTGTGCGCGTTGCAGACATGCCCGATAACCTCGGCAAGCTGCTGGATATCGGGCTCGAGGAGCACTTCCGTGGCCGCTGAAGCGAATTCTTATGACGCGTGGTTTTGCGCGCAGGTGCACGCTGCGCTGGAGGATGCACGCTCGGGAACATCTCAGGTTCAGGTGATGCAGGCCGCACAGGCATTGATTGATGCGAAGCGGAAGGTCGAACCCAAGTCCTGACCAAGCCTTGGAGGTCAGCGCGGTCTGATCCCGGCACCCTGAAAAGCAAAAGTGGGCTTTTTGTCCTTTGGAACTCAGACCCTGATCCAAAGGAAACCTCCATGTCCAAGCCCCGCTTAACGCTCCCCAATCCTGTTGAATTCGACGCTAACCTCGCCTCTGCCCTCGCGCAAATCGGCACGGAGATCGACCACCAGCCCCTGCGCAGTTCAACGCTCGCGCGCATTATGCGCGAGACGTTTCATGGCAGCGATGCCGGCGGTGACTGGGACTGGCGCATGGCCTATGACCTGATGCAGGCCGCGGCCATCGAGGTGCTGCTGCGTGGGGACGGCGCGGCTGGTGACATCGCCGCTGCAAGGCTGCTTGCCTCGCGGCTTCTGACGGAAACGCGCCGGTCAGAGCAGCAGATCCGGCTGCAGCAGTTTTCCACGCCGCTGCCGTTTGCCGCCCTGGCGGTGCAGGCGGCTGCGATCCGCAAGGGCGAGACCGTGCTCGAGCCATCCGCCGGCACCGGTGCCCTGGCCGCGTTCGCCGCCCGGGCCGGTGCCACGCTTTTGCTCAATGAGATCGATCCATTTCGTCAGAGCCTATTGCGCGCGGTCTTCGGTGATGAGGTCACAGACCATGACGGCGAGCATATCGACGATCTGTTGCAGACGCCGGTTCTGCCTGACGTCGTGATGATGAACCCGCCTTTCGCCTCCTCGGTCGATCGCTCCCGCGACAAACACATCGCCGCCAAGCATCTCATCGCGGCCGCCAAGCGCTTGGCACCCGGCGGGCGGCTTGTGGCGATCATGCCGTCGGGATTCACGCCCGAACGCGATGCCGCGCATTGGTCGCGCGCTTGCGGTCTCCTCACGCCGCGCCTGGCCCTCACGATGCCGGGACAGGTCTACCGCAAGCTCGGCACGAGTGTGGAAACCCAGCTGATGGTCTTCGACAAGGTGAAGGAGGATGGCGCGTGCATCCGCGCAACCGTGCAGGATCTGGATGAGGCCTTGGCATATGTCGACGCCGTGGCCGCGACCCGGTCTCAAGCGCGCTCCGCCGAGCGGGCCGCAACGATCCCCCATGCGCGGCCGGGCCTTCCATCATTGGCCCCGCGCAAGACCGCCGCTTCGCCCGTCGCCGTCACCAAACCCCAGGCGAATGCCGTTCGCCCGCTCACCTTCACGAGCTTCGATGTCCCGCGCGACAACACGCCCGTCTCGGACATCTATGCGCGTTACCGCCCGCAGCGGATCGAGGTCGCGGGTGCGCAAGAACATCCCACGCCCTTGGTCGAAAGCATCGCCATGGCCTCTGTCGCGCCACCCGTGCCTTCGGGTGCCGCCAGTTCGGAATTGCGCCTGCCCGCACGATTGATCGAGGAGGGACATCTCTCCGCGGCACAGCTCGAGACCATCATCATGGCGCATGATGCCCATGGGCGTGACCTGCCGGGGCGGTTTGCGATCGATGACGACCAGACCAAGCTGACGCGCGCCGATGGTGACCCGGATGCACGGGCCTATCGCCTCGGCTACTTCCTCGGAGACGGCACCGGCTGTGGCAAGGGCCGCGAATGCGCAGGGCTCATCCTCGTGAACTGGCTTGCGGGGCGCAGGAAGGCAATCTGGGTCTCCAAATCCGCCACGCTGATCGAGGACGCGGTCCGTGACTGGACCGATCTCGGCGGCTCGCCCGCTGACATCCAGCCGCTCTCCAAATGGAAACCGGACCAGCCCATCCCGATGGGCGACGGTATCCTTTTCGTGACCTACGCCACGCTGCGCTCGGCGGGCAAATGCGGCACCACGCGGCTGAGCCAGATCTTTGAGTGGATGGGCGAGGGCTTCGAGGGTGTGCTGGCCTTCGACGAGGCCCATGCCATGCAGAACGCGGCAGGCTCCGAGCAGGGCAGAGGGGTCAAACCGTCGCAGCAGGGCCTTACGGGCCTGCGGCTGCAACTGGCGGCACCGCGCGCCCGCGTCTTCTACATCTCGGCCACGGGGGCCACCAGCGTGCACAACCTCGCCTATGCCGCGCGTCTCGGTCTCTGGGGGCAGGGGCCGGAATACCCCTTCCCGAGCCGCGAGAGTTTCGTCTCGGCGATGGAGGCAGGCGGCGTGGCCGCCATGGAGGTGGTCGCGCGCGATCTCAAGACGCTCGGGCTCTACACGGCCCGTGCCCTCAGCTTCGATGGTGTGGAGTATGACGTGCTCGAACACGCGCTGACCCCGGCCCAGATCGAGATCTACGACGCCTATGCGGGCGCCTTCCGCACCATCCACCACAATCTCGAAGCGGCACTGACTGCGACCGGCATCAATGACGCCTCTGGCGAGACCAATGCCTCGGCCGCACGCGCCTCGGCCAAGTCCCGGTTTGAAAGCACCAAGCAGCGCTTCTTCAACCATCTCCTGATGGGCATGAAAGGCCCGACTATCATCCGCGCGATCAAGGACGATCTGGCGGCGGGCAAGGCTTGCGTCATCCAGGTCGTCTCGACGGGTGAGAGCCTGCTGAAGCGCCGACTTGAGACGATGGACCCGGAGGATGAACTCGTCGAGGGTGCCTTGACTCCGCGCGACTACGTCTTGGGCTACCTCGAACAGGCCTTCCCGATCCATGCGCAGAAGCTCGTTGAGATCGACGGCAATATGGTGGCGGAACCTTTACGGGATGAGACCGGGGCGCTCGTTGTCTCGCGCGAGGCGCTTGCTCTGCGCGACGCGGCCATGATGGAATTGATGACGCTGGCCCCGATCCCTTCGGCGCTGGATCAGATCCTCTGGGCGCTCGGCGACGAGGCTGTTGCCGAGGTCACGGGACGGTCCATCCGGCCTCTCAAAGCCGAGGATGGTCATCTCTTCATCGAGAAGCGCGCCGCCAGCAGCAATTCCTCCGAGACCCAGGCCTTCATGGACGGCGAGAAGGATGTCCTGATCTTCTCGGATGCGGGCGGCACGGGCCGGTCCTATCACGCGGCGCAGACTGCGAGGAACCAGAAGCGTCGGCGGCACTACCTGCTGGAGCCCGGCTGGAGGGCCGATGCGGCCATCCAGGGGCTGGGCCGCACGCATCGCTCGGCGCAGGTCAGCGCGCCCTTCTTTCGGGTCTGCACCTCGGATGTGCATGGTGAGAAACGTTTCACGTCGACGATCAGCAAGCGGCTCGACCAGCTAGGCGCGCTCACCAAGGGTCAACGCGAGACCGGCTCGCAAGGCATGTTCCGCGAGGAGGACAATCTTGAAAGCCCGATCGCGCGGGCGGCGATGCGTGGGTATTTCGCTGATCTTGCCGCCGGGCGGGCCGAGGCGATGAGCTACGAGAGCTTCACCGACTGGACGGCCCTGCGGCTGATCGACAAGGACGGGGTGCTCCTTGAGGAGTTGCCACCAATTCAGCGGTTTCTGAACAGGGTGTTGGCGCTGCCCATCCACATGCAGAACGCGCTCTTTGCCGAGTTCATGAACCGGATCGCGGATCAGACGGAACGGTCGCGCGCGGCGGGCACGCTGGATCTCGGCGTGGAAACCCTGCGTGGCGAAAAGATCGAACAGGTCTCCACCGAGGATCTCTGGACCTGCCCGAAATCTGGCGCCGTCACGCGGATCATCGGGCTCGAGGTCACCGACCCGGTCCATGTGCTGTCGGCAGATGACGCCCTCTCGCGCAATCCCGACAAGCTGCCCATGGTCAATCGCGCCTCCGGTCGCGCGGCGCTCATTTCGGCGCGCCCGATGCAGATGTATGACGAGGACATTGTCACGCTGATGCGCAAGGCGGTGCGGCCCAACGGGTCGAGCTACCTTGAAGAGGCACGGTTCGAGTCCTCGGCTTGGGAAGAGATCGGAAGGCCTGAGTTTGCGCGGCTTTGGGATGCCGAGGCTGCTGCCCTTCCCAAGACCACCACGACCAAGCTCTACTTGCTGACCGGGCTGCTGTTGCCGATCTGGAAGGACATTCCGACCACCAATGAGCGCATCTACCGGGTCACGCCCGATGGGGCGACCGCCATGATCGGGCGCACGCTGAGTGAGGACGGGGCCGCAGCGCTACGCGCCCGCTTCCTCGTCTCCAACCCACAAACACCGCAAGAGATGCTGACCGCCGCCCTTGGCACCACCGCGCCTGTCGATCTGGGCCGGGGGATGACCCTGACCCGTCGCCGTGTCGCGGGCGAGATGCGCCTCGAGCTCTCTGGCGCGGATCGGGGCATGATCGATGGTCTGAAAGCTCTTGGCTGCTTCACGGAGATCATCGCTTTCCAGCTGAGGGTGTTCCTGCCGCACGGGGAGGGGATCGACACGGGGAGGATTCTGGCCCGGATCGTGGGGCAGCGCGCCGCCGTGACGGCAGAACAAGCCGCCTGAAAAGTCAAAGCGGGCTTCCGGTCGGGCGTCGCGGATTTGGGTTTCACCGGTCTGCGCTTTCCGGGCGCGTGCAGACCAATGCCACGCCCGGTCCCCCCAAATTCAGACGAGAGGACAGACCCATGACCAATCCCCAAATCGACTATGCCGCAATGGCGGCTCAGTGGCGTGCAGAGCGCGAAACCACCTTGAAGGCATCCAGAGTGGAGCTGCTCGCGCAACTACGTGCGCTTGGCATCAGCGAGGTCACTGCCGAATATGAAGGCTATGGCGACTCCGGCAATGTCGAGGATGTGACGGTGCGGCCTGCAGAGGTCAACCTGCCGGAGCCGCTTGCCACCGAAGTGGGCGACTTCGCCTGGTCGCTCGCCTATCACCATCACCCGGGGTTCGAGAACAACGAGGGTGGCTACGGCACGCTGACCTGGGACTTGCGCAACGACAGTATCACCTTGGATCACGCGGACCGCTATGTCGAATGCTCGCACAGCTATGACGAGGGGCTGTGAGATGGCCCATCCGCTTCATCATGCCGAAAGCTCTGCCCGGAAATTCGGCGGGGTGCCATCTGACTATCAGTCTGTGCACGATTGGTTTGACGCCTCGAAAGAGCACCTCGCGCTCTTCACGCACCGAGCCTTGCGTCACCATGCCCAAGGCCTGTTCGAGGCCGAACGTGTCTTCGGCCTGACCCTGACCAATAGCGCGGGTCGGGAAATCCCCGTGCGCTGGATCGGCGAGCAGCATGTCCGCGAAGACTGCCAGGGCCGCATTCCGAGCATGGCGGACTGGCTGCGACGGATCCAGCCTGAGCCGTGGATGGCCAATGGCCACATCGACCGGCATTCCGGCGATGAGCCCTGCGGCGACCCAAGGGTTGCCTGGGCCTCCGAAGTCGCCGCCGGACGAACGGTTCTTGGCCTGAAGGATTGGATGGCGGCGCGCGCGACGCAAGCCACGCAAAGCGCCTGACAGCTCTTGGCCGTTTGCCAAACGAATACTGCATGGAAGCCCGGTTGGACGACCGGGCTTCTTGCGTCGTTTCCCCACCATTCTTCTTGAGGAGGTTCGCATGACACTCGAAGACATCAAGGCCGCCGTTGATGCCGGCCAGACCGTGCATTGGGCCAATACCGGCTACGTTGTCCACAAGGACCGGCTTGGGCAGTACCTGATCACCTATGTGCCGAACGGCAGCTGCATCGGTCTGACCGACCAGGAAGGGCAACGGTTGAACGGCAAAGAGGAGGAGTTCTTCATCGCGCGGTCGGAGGACAGCGTTGAAAATTCGGGCAGCCAATCAAGACCAGACGGGCAGGGGAGGGGCGTAGCACCCGGAGGCGCGGGGGCCTTCCCACTCGGACGGCAGCTCTGACCCGTGGGCGGGGCTGAAAGGAAAGCAGGCTTTCTGATTTGTGATCCCTCAAGGGGTCGAGAAAGCAATCCCGGATGCGCTGGCAAGAACGTCAGGCACCGAACAATCTGAAAAGGAACCATCCCATGTTCGCAGGAACCCTCACCCGCAATGTCGAGACCGCAGCCGCTCAGTACACCGGCATGATCCACTCGACGCGCTTTGACATCGCCATCCAGTTGGAGGCGCGGGCCAAGATGTCCGAACGCAGCCCGGATTTTGACGTAACGGCAGTCAACCAATCCGGTCGCAAGGTGCGCATCGGCACGGCCTGGAACGAGACCGGCAATACCAGCGGCAACCCCTACGTCTCGATGCAGATCGATGTCGGCTTGGGCCCGTTCCGGGTCAACGCGGTGCAGACGAAAGAGGCGCGCGCGACCCAAAGCGGCGAATTCGAGATCATCCCGCTGGTCTCGAACGGCCTGATGAAGTCCGGCTCGATCTCGGGCGAGTTGACCGCCATGGACGCTGACAACGCCTTCACCGGCTACATCGCCAACATGATGTTCGATCTGGAGTTCATGCTGATCGAGAACAGCTACAAATCCGAGGAGACCCACCCGGATTACCGCGTCGAGGTCAGCTCGCCCCGGGGCACACCGATCCGCGTCGGCTCGGCCTGGATGGCGAAAAGCAGCCGCACGGGCAATGACTACCTGTCGCTGCTGATCAACACGCCCGATGGCGATCTGCGCGTCAACGCCGTGCAGAACGAAAAACAGCGCGGCGGGCAGACCTTCTCGATCATCCCGTTCATCGACAGCGGTGAGCAACCGCAGGACGCAGGCGCGGGGCTGTCGCTGGTTGCCTAATCGGCGCGCGAGGGGGAGACGATCTGAACCGAAAGGGGAGCCGTGGGACCACGGTTCCCCTTTTTCCATGTCCGTTTGCGTGAAGGACGCCACCCGCTTGCGATCTGGTGTAAATGCGATACAATAATATATTATCGAAACATAGAGGGCGGGCGCGTGGCGGCTAGATCAGGGACGGTTCCATGGTTCGAGAGCTTTGATGTTGGGGCAGAGGTTGAAGATCTCCTCACTCATATCGAGCGCTGCACCGGATTCGCGCTACGCGCCCGGCAGCGTGAAGTCATCATGACCCATGCAAGGTCGAAGCTCGACAGGACAAGGCAGGCATATCTGGAGGCCAAGGCGGCGGGAAAGCCGGTGTCCACATCGCGGCGTGCGTATCTGGCCGACCTGCAGGACACGATCTTCATGGCGATCCCGGAAGAGAACCTCGCGCGGATGCCGCTGCGCGAGCAGATTCTCAACGACCCGTCATTTTACGCTGACGCCATGCACCGCGCCGCTGCGATCAGCGAGGATGAGCTTTTTATGGCGCTGTCCTCTTCGCTGAAAGACATGACAGTCCAAGACGCCCGGGCCTTCGTCTCGAAGCTTTGGCACGGCACAATCGATGACAATGCCCGTAAATACGCGGAAGCCCTGAAGCGCCCCGAGCGTGAACCGCAGCCCTTTCGCCCGGGGAACACCGTGTAAGATCGAGGCCATTTTCTTGGCTTGGCTGTGACCAAGTTGGCCGCCCCGAACTCCGTTGCAGGCGGCGGCATCCAGTGCAGCGCGCAAACCATTGAAGGCGCTGTGGTGACGTCTACTGTCGCCAACATGATGAACCGGGATCACATGCGCGTCTTCTTCCGGCGCACTGCGGCGCTTGTCGCCTTTGTCGCGCTGCTCTGGGCGGTCCAAGTCGTCAATTGGATCACCGGCTACGGTTTGAACCCGGCCTTCGGCCTGATCCCCCGGCATGTCAGCGGATTGGATGGTGTCATCACCATGCCCCTCCTGCATGGAAGCTTCGCGCATCTTATGGCCAATACGCCGCCGCTCCTAGTGATGGGTGGGATGCTGGTGGCTACGACCACGCGGGCCTTGCTGGCCGTGAACGCCGTGGTGATCGGCCTCGGCGGCGGTCTTGTCTGGCTGTTCGGAAGCTCGGCCATCCATATCGACGCGTCAGGGCTCGTCTTCGGCTGGTTTGGCTTCCTCGTCGCGCGCGGCCTCGTGGATCGCTTATTGATCACGCTGGGCGCGGCACTGGTGGTCGGTGTCCTCTATGGCTCCCTTCTCTGGGGCGTTTTTCCAGGCCAACCCGGCGTCTCGTGGGAGGCGCATCTCTTCGGCGCTTTGGCCGGCGCGGCCGCGGCGTTACTGTTCCGAACGCATGTACATGCGCCGCGCCTAGGCGGCGTCGATCTGGACTGAAGCCGTACGCCAGACGTGATCGGCCCAAAACGGACATTGAACATGTTCTTCGGTGGTTAGCCCCAGTTCGGCATTGCTGACATTCGAGTAACGCCGGGCTAGGGTGACTGAAAGGCAAACGATCGGAACTAGATATGAGTTTGACAACGCAACGGCAGGGGCAGCTGGGTGTAAACTGCAGCACGCTTCAGCGGGCGATAGCGCGTGAGGTGGAGGGGGCGGTCTAGTGGCTCGCGAACCATTCGTAAATGACGCCCTACGTCGAGCGCTGGAACAGGCTGAAAGCCCGCTTCAGAAAGCTCTGCGCCAGATGGAGAACGATCCGGCCACGCGGGCGCTCAGAGAGCTTGAGCAATCTCCGGCCTTTCAGGCGGCAAGAATGCTTGAGCAAGCCGAAAGTCCGGCTCAGCGGCTCGTCAGGGAGATGCAGAGTGACCCTGTGCGGCAAGCGATAAAACAGTTTGAACAGTCATCAGCTCTACATGCGGCTGAGACGCTGCACAGAGCAGACTTTCAAAGGCTGGCGACATCACTGGTCGAAGCCCAGTCGGCGTTTGCGGCATACGCAAACTCTCAGCATTGGGCTGAAACGTCAGCGGCCATAGCCGCCGCCCACAGTGCAATCACACGTCCCGAAACGGTAGATGTGCTTCGACGTATCGACGCTGATCTGAAGGGGCTTGTCACAGCCGCACATCGGGCAATTGTTCCGTTGGCCGAGCAGTTGCAGAGTTTCTCAGTCGCGGCTGCGGCTGCGGTCCAGCCTCTTCAGGAACGCTTCCAGAAAATGGAGGCATGGCAGGCCTCGCTCGCGGGTAGGATGGCACAGCTCCAGAATCCCTGGGCCATCGAGGATCATCTCGGTGTCTCGATGGTCGGCTTTGCCCGGATTGCTCGTCTACATGATATTTCCAGTGGAGCCGAGCCGTTCAATCCGGCGGGCCAGGAAGTGTTCGCGGAGGAGTTGGGGGAACCGGTCGCCTTTGATGAGAACCAGTCCCCAGAAGACCGTGAAACCGCTCAGATTGACGCGGGACTGAACGCGGAAGTGGTTGCTTTTCCGCAAGACGTGTACCCGCAAGTTCTGTTTTCAGCGGGCTTCGAGCTGCGCTTCGAGGCAGTTGCACCCGTCAGGACGGACGGTGGCCAAGTGGGCCACTATGATCCGCAACATGCCAGCCTTCTTGGCGAGATCGAGAACCGGCTTCGAGACGTGATCGAGACGGAGCTTCGCCGCATCGAGGGAGAAGCATGGTTACGGCGCAGGGTTCACGGAGACTTGCGCCGTAAGTGGCAGAATAGGAAAGCAGCGGAACACGAGCTGCGCGGAGACTCATTTCCCCTTCTCTACTATGCCGATTTCATGGAGTTGATGCACATCATCTGCGAAGGCAAAAATTGGAAAGAGGCGTTCGAGCGGCTCTTTGTGTCGAAGCAGGATTTTCAAATATCAATGCAGCGTCTCGCACCGGTCAGAAACACCATTGGTCATAATCGACCGCTGGTCCGATCTGATCAGTTGATCCTGTTAGCAGAGGGAACTCGCATTCTGCGCGCCCTAGGCGTTCCCATTTAGAAGTATCGGGGCGGAGGCTTTTGCTTATGACCAGGGCAGCGACACATAAAGTTCGCGCATCATGGCAAACCGCTCATCAAATGGCGGTAGATCATCGGGTTCCAAGGCAAGTGTGTTCCAGTCGACTTCAGCTCGACGCCGAATTTCAGGTTCGTCCGCGTCCCGGACGGTCGTGAACCGCGCAGCGAATGGCCGCTCTCCGTCCCATCACGTCGCAAGCTTGGAGAAGTAATCCGTATAGCCTAAAGCGTAGCCCCTGCACATCAACCTCGGCCAGAGCCTTGCGGCCTCCCCTGCTCGGCTTCGCGTGTCGCAGGGGAGAACGGCCCTTCGGTCCGTCGCGCATTCGGCCATGCGGCCTCACCGCGGCGTCGGACCCGGCATCCCGGTTTGCCCGCCTCGCGAGCACGTCCCTCCCTGGCCGCTCCGCCGGATTGCGCTTCGGTCTGTTTTGCGGTGCAAAACGATCCCGCCGCTCCATCCGTCTCCCGCGTCCGGTCGGGCCGTTTGCCTGCTCGGGTCGGGCAAACCTACCGTCAAAACACACACACATGAGTGCGGAAGCATATCCTCCGGATGGCCCCCAAATCAGCCCGCGTCAAGGATCGCAAAACTTTTCGGCGAGGGCGGCGCCAGTGGTGCAGGGCGGTCCCGTGCGTGAGCGCGCGCATGTGTCGGGTGCCGCGCGCGGAAAACTTTTGCGCCCGGCAAGCCGGCGGCTGCGCCGTCCCTGACCCGGGCAGATTCGGAAACCAGGCATTCGGCCATGCCACCACACTCACGTGGTGGTCGAACCCAATATCTGGAGAATGAACATGGCTTACGACAATGCGAACACCTACGAGACTATTGAGCTTTTCGGGCTGACCGAGAAGGACGCACAGCTGCCGATCCCCGAGGATCACGTCCTGACCGACCGCATCATCCGCGAGAGCTTCGAGACCCTGCTCGGTCAATTGCGCAATACCGGCCTTGAGGCAGAAATCGAACCGTTGGCCCATGGGCTCGCGACGATCCTGCAACGGCGCAAGGTGGCGCTCGGCAAGGAGGTCGACCGCACCGCCGACAAGATCGGCGCGCTGGCAAAATCCCACGACGGGTCGGAGATCGCCGAGACCGCGCTCGAAGAGGCGCAAGCGCGCTTTGTGCAGCTGCGCGAGATCGTCAGCGCTATCGAGGTGATGAGCGAGGCGGCGGCGGAATGCTACGAGATCGAGACCGGTCACGCCTTCATCCCGGCAGCCGGGTCGCGCGCAAGCGTCCGGGCGCAAGAGACCGGGGCGGTCTTCGAGGCGCGGCAGCTCCTGGAGCAGCATGATCGGGAAACCGCCGAGAAGTCGAAAGTCGAGGGGGTGCCCCTGATCGTTTCGGGCGCCACCGACTGGACCGATGTCGATGTGATCTTCAATACGCTCGACAAGGTTCGCGAACGGATCAAGCAGAACCGCAACCAGGAGATCTTCCTCTGCCACAAGGGTGGCAAGCACGGGGCGGAGATGATTGCGGCCCGGTGGGCCCGAGCACGCGGGGTCGCGCAAGCGCGCTTCGATCCGCGCTGGTCCGCGCATGGGCGGGCGGCACCGTTCAAGTGCAACGACGAGATGCTGGACGACAAGTTCGCGGCGACGGGGGTTGTTCTCTTCGGCGGCAACGGGGTCGCGCTGAACCTCGGGCAGAAGGCCGAAGCGAAAGGCTTGACGGTCATGCGGGTTGCGGACCCGGCAAAGAAAACTGCGGAGACGTGAGTTGAGAGGGTCGCCTTCGGGCGGCCCTTTCGTTGTTTCTCATGCGCGTGGCGGGGCCCAAATTGCTTTGCCTAGCATTTTCCTGTTTTGATAGGTATATGTGTGCCAAGCAAAACTTGGAAATGATTGGCATGACCCCACTCAGCAGCATCGCGATGAGCGCCTATACCGATCTGGTACGTCTCTTGAAGGACGACGCTTTGTCCGGTGTCGAAGGCAAGCCGACTCTCAAGGAGCGCGGCGACAAGGCCTATTGGTATGCCGCGCGCCGCGTCGGAACGGAGATGCGGTTCATCTATATCGGCGAGGACAGCGACGAGACGCGCGCACGTATCGACCGGATCGAGGATCTGCGCGCGACCGCCAAGGAGCGGCAGGCGCAACGGTCGCGGCTCGTTCGCCTCTTGCGCGCTGAAGGCATGACCCCCACCGACCGGGCGACCGGGTCCATCCTGTCGGCGATGGCGGCAGCCGGGACTTTCCGTTTGGGTGGCACCATCGTTGGAACCAATGCGTTTCGCCTCTATGAAGGCGAGCTTGGTATCCGTCTGCCCATTGGCGGTATGGCCAACACCGGCGACATCGACATCGCGCAGTTCGAGAAGCTCAGCGTTGCGTTGCAGGATCAGGTCGACCCGGGTCTTGCCGAGACGTTCTCAGCGCTCAAATTCGATCCTCTGCCAGCTCTTGACCAAGGTCGGACATGGCGATGGGCCCAGGGTGGCAGTGGCCAGTTGGTCGAGTTTCTCACACCGGCGTTCGGAGATGAGACCATCCGTGATCTGCCAGCCTTGGGCGTGAACGCCCAAGGATTGAACTATCTCAACTTCCTGATCGCTGAGCCGATCCACGCGGCGGCGATCTATAGATCCGGCGTTCTGGTGCAGGTGCCCCGCCCGGAGCGCTATGCGATCCACAAACTGATCATTGCCGACCGGCGCCGCGATGGGGCAGGGAGCCTGAAATCTGCGAAGGACCGCGAGCAGGCAGCCTTCTTGATCGAAGCGATGGCCGAGGACCGGCCCGATGATCTGGCTCGGGCCTATGCCACCGCAATGGAGGTTGGGCCGCGCTGGCGGGAACACATCGGCAACTCGCTGAAGCGAATGCCTGATACCAGGGGGATGCTCGACAGCTTGGGCGCGTGATGGCCATAACCGGGTCGCCTTCGGGCGGTCCTTTCGTCATATCTCATGGCGCGTGCGATCGGTCACACTTGATCTGCATCTCACGGCGTCCAGCACCGTCATCCCTCTACCCAGCCCGTCAGAGTTCGGCCCATCCGCATCGGTACGGGCTGGGGATGGTGCGCACCTCGCACATCGTCAGCAGCGCAAGGCCGAGAGGTCGAGACGTCGCACTTGAGGCTGAAGACCTGCACAACCCTCGGGTGGTGTCGCAGAACATCGCATCCACGCGGGCGGGCTCCGTCAGCACCCCGGCCAGGCTCGGCGGGACGCGAACGCGGATGATGGCGGCTGCGTGATGGAAAGGGTCATCTGGGTCTCTCCTTTTTGCTCAGTGATGTGGATCGCACGGGGTCGGCCCAATCGTGCCCTGCGCTTCGCTCCGGCAAGCACAAATACGGCTTCCACGGCGGAGCCGTGGACCCTCCGCATTTGCGCTTGCGACCGGGCCTCTTGCCCCCGTGCCGGGTGATCCCCATCGCAAAAATGAGAGACCCAAATGACCAACCACTACGTCGCCACCGTCCCCGTCAAGTTCACCGACACCGATGGCCAGGAGCGCACCCGGTTCCAACGCGTGGGCGCCATGTTCCGCAACACTCGCAACGGGGATGGCTCGGAGTTCTTCAGCCTCAAGCTCGACTTTCCTGTCGCGGTCTCGGAGCTGGTGATGTTCCCACCGAGCGCGAAAGATCCCCAGGACTAAATCCTCTGACGAGGATGGGCCGCCCCAGGACGATCTTGGGGCGGCCCGATCCCTGTTTCAGGGATGCCGGGTCCGGCGGGGGTGATCGCCGCCAGCGACCTCGCTTTGCTTCCGGTCGGCGATCAAAAGACGATCGCCGACCGGAAGGATCAGGCCGCGACAGACCGGCCAGTCAGCCTCAAGGGGGCCATCCACAAAAACCTATCGGCCAGGGCCTCCCGGTTTTTGCGGCAGAGATTTGGGGACCCAAATCTGGCCCTCCTTGACCCTGCCTGTCCGCCCTGTCGGAGGGGTTTGCGCCCGCCCGCGGTTCCGTCCGAACACATGCGTGTTCGGCCTGACCCTCGGGCGGTGCTGGTGAAGGGGGCCTTTGAGGCTGGAGGCTGTGCCGGTGGTGAGGCTCGACAGAGCCGCGTCCCTGCGGGCCGCGGCGTGAAGCGGACACCAAGGCTGCCTGAGCCTGAATTCAACGTAAGTATATAATTGACAGTTTGGTATATTATCGTAAGGTAGGGGCAGCCTTGGTGGAAGGTGGCAGGAAATAGGGGGTCTTTCTTCGCATGTCTCGTTCAAAACGTCTCACAGATGCGGACCGCATGGAGATCGTTCGCGAAGCTGCGGAAGGCGTTTCCACTTCAGTGCTGGCGGAACGGTTTGGCGTGTCGGTGCGGGCGATTCAGTACACGCTCAAAGCCGATGCCGAGCGCCAGACGGATGCCGCGATCCCGGTCTCGGCGGTCAGTGTGAAGGTCACGGCTGCGGAGCTTGCGGCGCTCGACGCGGTGTTGGCGAAGGCGGGGATCGAGAGCAGGGCCGAGGGGCTCCGGCGGCTCATCCAGGCGGCAGGCGGGGTGTTCTTGCCGGACGTGCAGATGGCAGCAGAGATGGCGCGCTACCGCGCCTCGCTGCACGAGGTCGGCAATGGCGTCGCGCAGATCGCCAAGCAGATGACGAAGGCCAACCGGCAGGGGCAGGGGGCTGATGGTGGCACGAGTGCAGAGTTCTCCGAATTGCGCCTTGTGCAGATGCGCGGGCTGGCGCGGTTCATCCTGGACAGTGCTGACGAGATCGATCTGCTTCTGCGCCGCCGTCGGGACGCAATGCAGCTGCAGGCCACGGCCGCGCTGAGGGAGTTTGCCCATGCGGCTGAATGATGCCGTCCATGCCGTCACGGGCGAGGTCTTTCGGGATGGCTGGAGCCGCGTCCGGGGCTCGATGCAAGGTCTGCACGTGGCCAAGCAGACCCAGCTTGCGCGCGCGGCGGCAGGGCATCGGCCAGCCGTCTTCAAGGCGATCCGGGGCGGGGGCACGCATACCAAATCGCAGCTCGCAAACCAGCTCGACTACCTCACAACCAAGTCCACCCATATCGTCGACTCGAGCGGGTTCCTGGATGGCAAAGCGAAGCTCGAGGCAAAGGACATCAAGGACCTGACCGAGCGCTTTGCCAAGCGGTGGGATGCGGGCTTTAAGCCCAAGCTGGGCCAGACGACCCACATGCTGATGTCCTTCCCCATCGGCACGCGGGGCGAGGATGTGCGCGACATCGCGACGGACGTGGCCGAGCGGTTCTTCCAGACCGACGCAGGGCACTTCGATTACATCATCGCGGTGCATGAGGACCGCGATCACCCCCATGCGCATCTGGTGCTGAACCGCCGCTCGCAGGAAGGCGAGTTCTTCTTTCTGGGGCGCAACCACCGCTTCAACTATGACGACTTCCGCCTCGCCATGGTCGAGGAGGCGGAGAAGTACGGCGTGCGCCTGGAGGCCACGCGCCGGATGGATCGCGGTGTCGTGCATTACCCAGCCCGCACCAGCGAAGTTTATGCGGCGAAAGAAGAGGGGCGCGCACCCCGCGAGCGCGAACGTGTGGGGCAGGACCTGACGCGGACGCTGGCGGAGATCGCCAACACCAGAACTGTCTATCATTCGCTTGCCGTAGAGGCCTCCCGGGAGGCCCGGGAAGACATCGCCGCAGCACTCTTCCGCGCGGGCGAGGTGTTGGCGCATGGCGGACAGGTAGATCGAACAGGAGATGTGTATATGGCCGAGGATCAAAGCTTCGAGGATCTGAGAAGCCTCTATGCGGAGAAGCTCGCGCGGGTGCAGGGCATGATCGCCGAGAAGTCTGACGCGGAACGTCCCGTGCTGGAAAAACGCCTCATCGAGATCCAGACGCAGGTCCAGCACATGCAGCCTCTCGGTTTGCGATCATCCACGCTGTCAGAGACCCCCTCGGAGGGCGGGATCTATTCAGATGCGAACATCGACACCAAACAGCTAGAACGTCTGGCCGAGCCGGACTTGCGGTCGAGCATAGACACCGCCCTGCGCGGCACCGGGATCAGCACATCGGAAGTGGTGGCCCGGATCGAAACCAGGGCGTCGAGTGCCGCGCTGGAGCATCAATGGATCGCAGATGATCTTGCCAAGGTGGCCGAGGCACGCGATCTGAACCTCGAACGCCGCGCCGATCTGGAACAGGCCCGCGACATTCTCAACGATGTACATGTGGAACTTGGCACGCTGTTGGAGCGCGAGAACGTGCTGCGCCGGGATGGCGTCATGGAAGCGGAACCGGTCAGCGAGCGGTTCCATTATCATGAGGGCGCGGTGCGGGCGATGGAAGGGACAATCCGTCAGGAGATGCGCGCAGACGGCCTGACAGCAGAGCAGATCGAGGACCGGGACTGGGAGGTTGTCTCACGGGCGGAGCGCCGGATCGAGACCGAGCAGCGCGCGTTTCTCGAGGCACACCCGGACCTGCTCGCACGCCCTGGCGATGTGATTGACCGGTCTGAGCCCTACAGGGAGACCATTACCGATGCGGCGCGCGCCAGCGAGATCACCCGCGAGGTCGACCGGATCATGGAGGGACGCGATGTCCGCACATCTGTTGCATCTGCTGTCACAGATGACTTGCGCGCGCGCTATCCGGACATGCCGTCCCACCTTGCTCGTGGGCTCAGCGCGACCTATCCGGCCGTTGTGGAGATCCGGGACACTGAGGCCATCAACCAGGTCCGCCGCGAAAACGAGATGCGCGAGGGGCTTGGTTCTGGAACGCGCGACGCGCTCCTCGCAGCCCGCGGTGAAACTGCGCCGCAGTCTGACAGTGCCGATCGCCTCGCAGACGAGATTGCGCGTGTTCTTTACCATGAGCGGGCCGGGGAATTGTCCGCGCCCTTCGAGACCGAGGCGGAGCGGAACGCCTTCCGCGACGAGATCGCGCGGGTGCTGGACGTTCGCCAACTCGACCGGCTCACATCTGGCGATGCCGATGCGCTGGACAAGGTTCTCGAGGACCGCCTCGACCGGCTCTATGTCGCCAAGGTCTACCTGCAATCGGATGCAGCGACGGCCAACACGGAGGCCTTGCGCCAGGTGGTCGATGATCTTGCCGACGCCGAGTATGAAAAACACCGCACTGGCGATGTGGATGGCGAGACCGAGCGGGGTCAGGTCCATTGAGCGCCTCCATGGGAAAAGCGCGGATCGCCACGGGCGTCCTGCTGGTGACGCTTGTGACCGGGGCCATGGGCTATACCATCGCCTCGGCGGTGTTGACCTACCAGGATCTCGGCTTCGGGGCCGGGATCGACTTTGCCTATATCGCGCAGAACTATCTGGCGATCCTCGATCGCCGCCCGGAGGATGCGCAACTTATTCACCTGATCATCGGCAGCTTCGCCGCCGCCGGCCTGATGCTGAGCCTCGCCCTCTCGGGGTCCGCCCTGACAAGGTTTGGCCAGACCCATTGGCAGAGTGCGCGCGAGATGAAGGCCAATGGCTTCTTCGGGGCGCCAGGGACCGGGTTCATCCTCGGCAAGCTGGGGGCGCCGGGCTCCCGCGCCAATTACATTTGCTCCAAGGTCTTCCCCCATGCGCTGATCGTGGCCCCCACGGGCCGCGGCAAGACCACGGGCTTCGTCATTCCGAACCTGCTGACGTGGCAGGGTTCCGCCGTGACGCTCGATGTGAAGGGCGAGTGTTTCGAGGCAACGGCCCGGCACCGCGCCGCCCAAGGCGACAAGGTCTATCGCTTTGCCCCCACCGATTGGGAGGGCAAGCGCACGCATCGCTACAACCCGCTCCTGCGCATCTATCAACTGAAAGATCCCGCGCGCCAGCAGATGGAACTGCAGCTCCTGGCGACGCTCTTCTTGCAGAGCGACAATGACCGGGTGCAGGGCCTCCTCAAGGGCGGGATCGATCTCTTCGTGGCGGCAGGCTTGTTGGCCTTCCAGCGCAAGCGCCCCACCTTGGGCGAGATCTACCGCATCGCGGCCTCGGGAGGGAACAAGCAGAAGGAGTATTTCGCGCGGGGCCATGAGGTCGACAACAGGGCTGCCAAGCTGATCTTCACGCGGCTGGCGTCCACCAACAATGACACGCTGACCTCTTATGTTTCGCTCCTGATGACCTCGGGGCTCGACCAATGGCAGAACCCGGCGATCGATGAGGCGACGGCGGTGTCGGATTTTGATTTCCGGACGATCCGAAAGAAACCCTTCTCCGTCTACCTCGTCGTCCAACCGCTGATGGTCAAACCGCTCGCGCCGCTAATCCGGCTCTTCTTCTCCGATCTCCTTTCCGCCATGCAGGAGAAGGATCCCGGGCCTGATGAACCCTGGCCGGTGATGATCATGCTCGACGAGTTCAATCGTTTGGGCAAGATGCCGATCGTGGTCGAGAGCATCGAGACCCTGCGCACCTATCGCGGACATTTGGCGGTGGTCACCCAGACCATCCCCGCCCTCGATGAAATCTACGGCGAGAACACCCGCCGCGCCCTGCAAGGCAATGCGGGTGTGAAGCTCTACCTGACGCCTTCGGATGAAAAAACCGTCGAGGAGCTGAGCAAGGCGGTCGGCAAGACCACGAAGACCGTCATCACGCGCTCGCAGTCCATCGGCAAGAACCCCTTCGAGGGCCGCAGCCAATCCACACGGACCGAAGAAAGCTCACTGTTGCCCGAGGATGAGGCGCGCCGCCTACCGCTCGATGAAATCGTCATGGTCATCGATGCCCAGATGCCGGTCCGGGCGAAGCGGATTCAGTATTTTGACGACCGGCTGTTCAAGGCGATCCACGCGGCACAGACGGGGGAGTTGCCGTTTCCGGAGCCGGGGGGAGGGGGGCCGCAAGGCAATATGCCGTTGAGTATGCGCGCCATGCCGATGACGCCGCCAGCTGACGGTTCAGGCGGATCCGAGGCCGACGTTGAGGCCGCGCGCCAGGCTGCTGATGGCCAATCGTCATGGCAAACCCATCTCGCCCCAAAGAAGACCGCGCCCGTCGTTCAAGCCGTCATCGCCGAGGAACAGCGCCAGATGGAGATGGATTTTGGGGGCCAAGTCACGGATGCCGAGTCAGTTAGCGCCGTGGGTGAGGCGCAAATGCGCTCCGCCGTCGATGGCTTGGACGATATGGAGGCGATGCTGCAGGAGGATGGTGGTCAAAAGCTGGTTATTCGATAAGTTGACCAGAGTGAATTTTTTGTCGTCAGGCGATTGCGGAAGCTCGATGCGGCATCGAATGGACTTGAGCCAGCCCACGAAACCGGACGTCCGAAGCTCACCCCTACGGCCAACGGCTTCACAAGCAGAGTTTTTCCGATCTGGCTGCGGCTGGGTTCAATAATTTTCAGGCCATGGCTCGCTCAAGCCGCTGCTTCCGTCGCTCCCAATCGGGCATCACTTTGTAGAGAAGTTCGAAGAACTTTGCTCCGTGATGAGGCTCGGCCACGTGGCAGAGTTCGTGAGTGATCACGTAATCAATTGCATCGACCGGGGCCTGAACCAGACGACGATTGAGTAGCAAACATCCCGCCGGCGACATGGACCCCCATCTTTGCCGAGTCTGCCGCACGATGAGACCTTTCGGCCGGAATTCCTCGGGGGCTGGGAAGTGGCCGAGACAGAGTTCGATCCGTTCCGGAAACTTGATGTGGGCTCGATCCCGATACCATGTCTCGACCAGTTCACGCGTAACTTCTGGCTTGGTCGGACGGTGTGTTTGCACGACGATGAAACCTCTGATCAGCTTCACACTTTCCTGGACATGGGGAATGACCTTCAGCCGATACTGCCGCCCAAGGTAGAGATGCGTCTCTCCGGCGACGAACTTGCGCTCGGGCGTGCGTGGCAGGAACTGGGAGAAGTACCGCTGCTGCCTCGTCACCCATGCCGCGCGCTTCCGCAGCTTGGCTTCGATCGCGTCTAGTGTCGCGTCCTCCGGGGCCGCGACCACCACCGACGCATCCGGCTCGACGGCGATCTCCAGTGTCTTCCTCGGGCGCCGGACAATCTCGTACTGGATCTCCTGTTCACCGTACTGCAGGCAGTGCAACTCCCGTGTCATGCTGCGAACCGGGCCCGGGCAAGATCCATAATCTTGAGTTCGAGATCGTCGAGTACTTCTACGGGAATGTCGATGTCCTTCTCGTCGCGCAGGACATCGAAGAAGTAGTCATCAATGGCGTTGCGCAGATTGTTCTGGGCTACCTCGTTCGACCAGATGTCCACGATCAGGTGCGATTTGATGATGTCGATGATCTGTTGAGCGATCGCTGCAACCTCGACGCCGGTCACTGAATCATCGCCCTTGGTCTTGAGCTGACCATCCAGGACGCCAAAGAAGGCCTGAGCATCCTCATCGCCCCTAATGCTCTCCGGAACATCCCGCCCCCGATCCTTGCGGGCTACCTTGCTCGCGAGATCCACGACACTGTTCAGGTATTCGCGCTCGGACAGCCGCTTTTCGCGGTAGGCCCGGATGGTATCTTCGAGCAGCTCGGAGAACTGTTTGTAGAACGTAGGGTCCTCATCCATCTTCTCGGTGATTGCCCGCCGGGTCGCGCTAGCGATGCGATCGGCCTTTGAGGCCTCGGAGACCCCGGTTTCTTCGACGACTGCCTTCAGCGCGTCGGGATCGTTGATGTTTACCACCTCGATGATTGTTTCCGCCGGCATCGCAACGACATGGTCATCCAGCAGTTTCTGGATTTTCGGTTCGAATTCGCGGACGTCCACCGTCTCCTGGTAGCGAAGCTGGACCGACCGCTTCAGTTCAGAGAACTGCTTCCAGTCCCGCTTGAGTGCATCGATCTTGGCCTCGTCGAAGACATCAAACAGCTTGTCCGACGAGAGCGAAATATGCAGGCACCGGCTGAAGGCTTTGAGGCGCGCGTAGAACTCGTGCCGCAGCGCCTCATCGGCGAGGTGCTGCTCGAACTGCTCCATGTCCTTCTTGTTCCGGACAGGCTTGAATAGGTCCCAGAGCTGGTCGTGCAGCTGGGGCAGCTTGCGGATCTCCTCGCGGACGTCATGAACCGTTCCGGCGAGGTCGGCCGCCTCGTAGCCTTCGAAGGCGCTGTATGTCGTCAGCGCACTGTCCAGCTCGCCCAGCAGCCCCTCATAGTCGACGATGAAGCCGAACTGCTTCTCTGTGCCGCCGTCCTCATACAGCCTATTCACGCGCGCAATTGCTTGCAGGAGGTTGTGCTCCTTCAGAGACTTGCAGACGTAAAGCACCGTGTTCCGAGGTGCATCGAAGCCGGTGAGGAGCTTTGAGACGACGATCAGGATCTCCGGATCGCCGGAACCCTTGAAGGCATCGATAATCTGGCGGTTGTATTCGTCCTCGGTCTTGTACTGCGCCATCATTTTCGACCAAAATTTCCGCACGAGATCCTTCGATTCCTGATCGACCTCCTCGTTGCCCTCGTTCTCGTCCGGCGGGGAGACAACAATGGCACTCGAGACGTGGCCGATCTCGTCGAGGACCTCCTTGAAGCGAACCGCCGCCGCCTTCGATGGCGCAACGAGTTGAGCCTTGAACCCGGTTCCCTGCCAGTGCTGGCGATAGTGCTCGGAGATGTCGAAGGCCTTGGCCCGAATGGCCTGGTCGGTCTTGGCCAGAGCGTCCATCCGAGAGAACTTACGCTTCAGATCGCGCTTCTGATTTTCGGTCAGCCCCTCGCTAATCTTGTCGAACCAGCGGTCGATCACGGCTCCCGAAACCTGCTGTTCGACAAGCCGCCCTTCATAGAGCAACGGCACGACTGCGCCGTCAGCTACAGCCTCGTCGATGGCGTATCGGTGGATCAGTCGCCCAAAGGTAGAGAGCGTGTTCTTCTCCTTCTTGAGGAGAGGCGTTCCGGTGAATCCGAGATAGCAGGCCTTTGGCAGGAGGCGTCGCATCTTGGCGGCGAACTGGCTGTGGCCGCCGTAGCGCCCTGTCTGCGTCCTGTGGCTCTCGTCGACCAGCACGAAGATGTTCGGATCGTCGTCCGCCAGTTTGCTATGCTTAAGCGCAGTGTCGAACTTGTTGATGATCGTGGTGACCAGCGGAGCCTTGTTCTGGACAAGCTCCAGTAGGTGTGACCCGCTCGTCGCACGGACTGGCTCCAGATCGCAGGACTTGAAGGTGTCCTTGATCTGCTTGTCGAGATCGTCGCGGTCCGTGAGGATGATGATCCTCGGGTTCTCGATGCTGCGTTCGAGGGCGAGCGATCTCCCCAGCATCACCATTGTCAGCGACTTGCCTGAACCTTGGGTGTGCCAGATCACTCCGCCCTTGCGCGCGCCACTGATATCGTGCTGCTTGACCGTCTCGACCGCGCGGCGGATTCCGAAGTACTGCTGGTGGCGCGCGACCTTGCGAATGCCGCCATCGAATACGGTGAAGCGGCGGATGAGATCGAGCAGCCGCGCGGGTCGGCACAGTGCGTACACCGTCCGGTCTTGAACCGTGACGGCGCGGTCTCCCTCTGCCTCCATTGAGTCGAAGTAGACACGCGCGCCGCCGAAGTCGCCAGAAAAGATCGAGTCTTTTTCCGCCGCCGCAAGGACACGGTTGGCGAAAGGCGCGATGGCCTCGTCGGTGTCTTCCTCGTCGCGCCATTCGGCCCAGAATTTAGACTTGGTCCCGACCGTCGCGTAGCGCGCGCTGTTGCGGTTCATAGAGACTAGCAGCTGCGCGAAGTGGAAGAGTTGTGGGATGTTTTCTTCGTTCTGGTAGCCAATCAGCTGGCTGTCCGCTTTATTAAGGCTTCCAGTCGGTCGCTTGTTCTCGATCACCAGAATCGGAATGCCATTCACGAAAGCGACAATGTCGCAACGCTTGGTCTGGCTGGATGCGGTCCTTTCCACAGCATATTCGGCAGTCACGTGGAAGACGTTGTTCTCAGGCTTTTCCCAGTCGATGTATTGGAATGAGTAGCTCTTTGAATCGCCATCGATGGACTTCGTAATCGTTGTCCCTAGGACGAGCGAGTCGTAGATGTCCTGGTTCGTTCCCCGGAGCCCCTTCATCCGGTCGGGCGTAGGTTTGATCCGACGCATCGCCTCGTGCGCGTCCTCAAGGTCAAAGCTGTATTCTCTTCCCCGATGCGTGAAGCGGTTGATGCGCATCAGCTGGTCGGCGAGCACGTCATCCAGGACCACGTTCCGCAGGCGCCCGCCGCGCAGGCGAAGCGCCTCATCCTGTGAGAGCGGGGTGAACCCAAGCGCAACGAGCAACTGAAGCGCTGGAACTTGAGATTGGTGTTTTTCGGCTGCGTTGAAGGTCATTTTCCGGTCACCACGAATTGCTTGAAGCCCGAGACGAGCTTTTCCGCCTGCTTCTGGGTGAGACCCCGATTGCAGAACTGAGTGACGCGCTGGGTATTGCCTGAGACCACATTGCGCTTCTTGCAGGTTACATCGAACTTCCCACCTGCCACCACATCGCCTTTGAGCGAGAACGTGTCCTCGAGGCTCTGCCCGAAGATCCAGCCATAGCGGCCGTCTTCGGTCCACTCGAGCAGGCGCTGGTGCAGATCGCCGCCATCATCGGTGGACACAAAAAGCGACGCGAAATCCCGCCAGTTCCGCAGGGCCGGATTGGAGGCCTGGGCATTCTGGCGCACGACTTCCTGGATGCGGTTGGTCTGTGCGGGCGTCAGGGGCTTGTCAGCGCGGTAGAGCAGGGTGGCAAGCCAGTCCGAGAGCCAGGCGGTGCCGCGCGCATCTGTTTCGGTCCAAAGCGGGTTGAGCCCGGTGGGCTGCCCGGCTTTCAAAGACGCATAGCGCCCGCCATTGGCGCGGACCGCCATCTCCATACCGAGACGGTAGTCGAAGACGAAGATCCGCGCCCCTGCTCGACGGGCTTGCGTCATGAGGAATGCCGAGAGCACCGACTTGCCCGAGCCGGGCCGCCCCATGATCAAGGTATGCCCGCTGGTTGGTTCTTTGTCGGGGCTGCCCTGCTCGTGATAGGATAACCGGTAGGCACTCTGTTCGGGCGTGGGCAGATAGGTGATGACCTTGCCCCAGGGGGTTTTCTGAGCAGGCTTGCCAAGCTGCGTCCGATGAAACGCCGCGAAATCCGCGAAGTTGCGATTGGTGATCGCGCTCGCACGGACGCGTTTCGGTTGATTGCCGGGATGTTGGCTCAGGTAATGCGCCTTTGCCGCGACCCGCTCGCCGATCATCTTCACGCCTTCGGCGGCGGCGGCATTGACAATCTCGGCACTCAGCGTCTGTAACTCGTCGAGGGTATCACAGAAGATCGTCACCACCATGTGATGCTCGCCAAAGCTCTGGCGTTTGGCCTCAAGATCGTCGGCTGCGATATCGAGGGCTTCCATGAGCGAGAGGGCTGCATCCTGCGAGGCCTGCATCTGGCGCTTTTGCCGTTTGATGCGGCCCGCCATGAGGTTCGAATTGATCGGCGTGAAGGAATGCGTGACGATCATGTCGACCGGCAGGTTCAGCATGTCGAACATGGTGCAGGAGGTGCCTTCCGAGTATTCTCCGATGGTGAAACTCTTGCCGTAGCGATGCCCCACGACGCCTTCCGAGAGCTCGAAATGATCGCCATGAAACGTCACGCGGGTATTGGCGACGTTGACGGACAAAAAGCCGTAGGTGTTTGCCGGGTAGAGCGGCAGCTCGGTGCCCGTGTTGAGCGCGCCCAAAAATCCCACCAACTCTCCCGATTCGGCTGACAGCAGGCGCGGTTTGAGCTCTGCGAGTCCAGACAGAAAGACGTTCACGGCCTCGCCCAGGCGCTGCAGGCGTTTGCGGGTCTCCTCCTTCAGTCGGTCCGGCGCGCTGCGGCTGAGGAACGGCAGGAGGCTTTTCGGGGGTGGGCGGTGAATGACGGTGAGCGTCAGCGTCTTGTCGCGCAGTCCGCTGGTGGCGAGCTTGGCGCGCCAGTGCCGGTCGACCTCGCCTGCGAAGCTGTCCTCACGGATGGGGTCGAGATCAGGTTTGATGGCCTTGGAGACCTTGTGGACGTAATAGCTGAATTCCGGCCCGAGCTGCGCGATGATGCGGGCAAAAAGCGCCGTCACCTTGTCGAGATAGGCATCGTCGGTCGTATAGCTGTTGACGCCATCGAGCCGGATGCAGCGGAAGAGTTCATTCACCCTTGTCCGCACGGTCTGGTCGTCGACGAGGCTCACATAGGGCAACATATGCGCGAGGCGGGTCTCGCGTGCATACCATTCTGGCGTCATCGTGCGGGGATCGAGCGCGACATCACGGGCGTCATCATGGGGCATAGCTGTCCCCTCTATGGATGGAACGGTTCCGTGTCGGCGGTGTTTCCTGCAGTGCTGTCATCATCACATCGATGAAGCGTGGGTCCCAATCTGCGGCCTTCCAGAGGACCGGGTAGAGCAGGGTCGCGACAGCCAGCACTGCGATGTGCTGGACCCAGACGAATAAGAGCACTGATCCGAAGAGCCAGACCATCGCGTACATGATGGGCAGGCCCAGAAGCTTCGGCGGGCGCACGAGCCCGAGAAAAAGGGGTGAGCGCTCAGTCATTTTATGGACCACCGACAAAGACCGCGGCAACGATGGTGGGCGCGGCGGCGACACCCGCAATACCGACAAGGACCCAGAGGGCCTGGCGCAGATCGATGATGTTGAAGAACCAGCTCAAGAAAACGCCGAGAACAGCAAGCGTCGCAATGACCACGCCAAGCGGGCCCGTCAGCGCATCAACGATGCCCTGCAACAGACTTTGGATTGGGGAGAGATCGATGCTTTGCGCAAAGGCGGGTTCGGCAATCAGCAGGAAGAGCGCCAGCGAGGCGACAAAGAGGTTTGAAATCCAACTTGTTTGGAAAAAGCGGAATCGCCAATGCACTGCCGCGCTGCGTGCTCTCGTGACATTGCCGATAAGTATTTTGAGGAATGATTTCCAAAGAGGTTGGGACATTATGAATTTGATCCTTCCAATCGGGCCACAACGGCCATAACGCGGGCCACGTGGTTCTGGGTTTCTCGGTAAGGGGGAATGCCACCGTTTTGGCGCACGGCTTCCGGCCCCGCGTTGTAAGCTGCGAGCGCAAGACGCGGATCGCCGAACGTCTCCAGCATCATCGCGAGGTAGCGGGCGGAGCCGTCGAGGTTCTGAAGCGGATCACGCGGGTCAACGCCGAGATCGCGCGCCGTCTCGGGCATTAATTGACCAAGGCCAATAGCGCCCGCGCTCGAGGCTGCATCCTGTCGATAGGCGCTCTCGACCTCAATATTGGCACGGTAGAGCGTCAGCCACGCGGTAACTGACAGATCGGCGTGGCGCAGGCCGGGATGCCCGGCATAGCGAAGGGCGGTGGCCTCTATAGCATTAAGAACTTCAGCGTGGGCTAGGGGTGCCGGACGGGGAAAGGCTGCAAAACGCAACGCGTCAGGTCCAATAACTGGTTCTTCTTCACCGAGGATCGCCAGCTCATCAGCAGCGGACCCTTGACCGATGCCGTCATTGTAATTGTGGGCAAAGCTGTCTTGGGGGCGGGACATGGTCAGAGAGCCATCGCTGCCCATAATTAGCACCATCTGGGCCGTGGCGGGACCCGCAGGGTTCCATAAAAGGAGGAGGCTACTTGCTGCCGCCTTTGTCGGTCGCAGCCAGCCTGTGCGTCGTTCGCTGGCCTTCTTCGAGAGGCACATCGGCATGGGAGAAGCCAATCCCAATAAGGAAGGAAACCACGCCCGTGATGGTTTTGAATTCGCGGATCTTGATGTCGTTGTAGGTCGTCCGGGTGCGGGCAGTGACCAGCATCTTTTCCACGCCCTCGTCAGAGACGACACGCATGATCCAGATCCCGTAATAACTCGGGCCCTTCTTGTGTGCCGACTCCTGGCACAGGATTTCTGCGCTATAGCCGCTTTCCACGAGTTCGCGGAACCTGGCTTCCGTAACCACATTTGGTGCTTCAATGTCCCAGTTCATGGCCCGGCTCACGCTTTCTAAAATCACGCAACGCCCGGGCATTCCTACTTGAAGCCCAAAGTTACGATAGTATATTATTAATCGCAAGATATATTGCGACAGATACGGCTGTATCTCGGTTACACAAACACTAGGCATGGCTAATGGCGTCTATCAAGGCAATAAGCGGTTTTAGAGACCTGCGGTTGAGCCGATGGGGGGGGATGCAGGCTACGGCCTTGCTTTTGCTCGCACCATTCTCAAGCTACGCGGAATCCTGTCTCGCACCAGTCCGGCCCTTCGTTCCAAGTGATTCGCAAGCAGCCCGTGACTATGCCGATATCATCCGGCGAGATTTCGAGGTCTACATCACTGATATTCAGGACTACTTCCGCTGCCTCGAGCAGGAGCGTGCGCGCGCCTTCGAAGAAGCGCGTGAGGTTAGTCAAGACTACCGTCGGTTTCTGGAACTAGTGGGAGATTGATGGGCTACTGTGTATGCACCAGACTTGCATCCCTTGGAAACCAGATGCGGATAACACCCTCAAATATCTACTTTTTAGATAACAGATTTCATCCGCTAGCGACATCATAAAAGGTATATGACGCGTGGCAAAAACAATTAGAAGCAAAGGTCAGGAGGCATTATGCGAAGCGTTGGTCGACGCTCGAAACAAAGCAGGGCTAAGTTAAAGAGAATTAGCGGTCAAACTCAGGCATCACCAGTCGTTCGTCGCCCGTGTTGAAAGCGGGGAGCGCCGGATTGACGTCATTGAGCTCGTCGCTTTTTCCCGAGCCGTTGGATTTGACTCTTTTGAGATACTAGTGATTGTCGAAGCCTCCACAGAGCTCGATCATAAAATTTAAATTTGACACTTTGAAAATTTGATTAATCTATTTTTGCCGGAGTAATTACCACTCCATAACGAAACACCATTTAAATTGATATTTATGAAGCATGGCATTCAGTGGTCGCCAAGACTTTCTTTTCCAAAGTCGCTTTCCACAGTGTCGAATTTTAGAAAGTCTTTAAGCAGTGAACAAAAATGAGGGTGAAGGGGTCGCGATCGCAAATTTGGTCGGGATCGATGGGTGCAGCATCGTTGGTTGGGTCTATCGCTGGAGTATAGGCGCGCATGCGGTGATGTGGGACGTCAAAGGTCCCCAGCGAGTATTGGAAATCCGGCCAGATTTGAGCGCGGAACAGAAGCAGGAAATCGACTTCGACGCACTCACGCAGATCGGAAGAGACCAGAGCGGTTGAAGAGAGCGAACTCGCCGTCATTGGCAGTGCGCATAAAGGCAGTATGATGGCTAACCGTGCGAAATGAGATCGTGTAAGTCCGAGAAGTTGGCTTCTGATACAAAGCTGTATGTCGTCAGATCAGTAGTTCACTTGCTCAAAGCCGTAGTTGTCCTTGTAGTCGCGCCACTCGACGAAGACGGATCGATGATAGATGCTGGGGCAATTCTGGCCCCATCGTTCGAGGCCGATATGGGCGGAGGGTAGGGCGGTGATGGAAGACCTCTGCCAGGCGAAGTCGCCTTGGGTCCCGTATGTGCCAAGGACCACGGTGGCGCTACGATTGCAGTCGCCGTCACGTCCGGATTCGTGCTGTCGCACATACCGGACATCAAATACGCGGATTGATCGTACGAAGTTGAACTCAGGTCCGCTGATATCGATGTCCGCGCGATCTTGAACGAGCTGTAGGGCTTGGTCGGCGGGAACAAGGTAAACTAGGGCGTCTGGGGTGCGCCACGCAACCGTAATTGGGTCAGTGTTATCGTTCGCTGGAAAGGATTGTCGCGGTCCTGTGCTGCTGTTTTGGAAGAACGCTTCAAAGATGCGGTCTGCACTGTTTGATGAAGGAGAGGTTTCATAGGATGCGCCCATGGGACAGCGCCAGATCTGAAGCGGCGGTTCGACCGGCCAGGGCGTAATCCGCCGAATGAATTCGGCGCGGGCTCTGGCGCACGGCACGGAAGCAGGCCAGCCACCAGACAGGCAAAGGAGGATAGCGCAATCGATCGGGTATGTCTGCGCGCGGGCGGGCATCGGCATCGAAGTACTTGTCACAGTCAAAGCGACTGCGACCGAGGGGAGGAGTTTTTTAAGTAGGTGAAGCATGCTGACGGCTCTCTGGAACAAGGCTCAGCATACATACGATAATACACTATCGCAACACTAAGTATAAAGACGCATAATTAAGTTTATGTTAAAAAATTACTAGTGCAGTGGAATTTCCTACCTCAGTACGCACTATGAATTACCATATAGTTTTCTGTCGGCCCTGGTTCGTCCAGTTCAAAACAGACCTCTCCTCGTTCGAGATTCCAGCGCGTGCTCGTGCAGCGGCTTCTGTCTTTCAAGAAGAACAAGTTAACAGGCAGTTTTTATTGCGAATTCTGGCGGCAAATGCAAAGAATTTGGGTGAAACGAAATTCAAAAAAATCCGACAAGGAATCTCTTTCATGCACAAGCGACACGTGGCTTCAGGTTCTATTGTACTCATGCTTGCGGCTTGCTCGGAATCGCCCTCGATTTCAGACGGATCGGCGACTTATCCTCCAATATCGGAACAGGTTGCCTTGCTTGCGGCTCCGAGCCAAGATCTGTCTACGGCGCGACTGCGCTCTGAAGACAACTGCTATTGGTACATGCACGCTGGTCCGGTCGAGACAACTCTACTGCCGCTCAGGACGGTCGAGGGAAACCCGATTTGTGTCAAACGGGCCGAGTAAGCGATATCTGGACATGCCCCGCAACCGGATCGTCGCTTCCGTCCACCGGCCTATCCGCTTGGGAGGGATCGATACCGTATCGCCGCCCTAGTGGTGCCCAAATGGCAGGCCATTTCAATGAATAGATTTTTCTCTTTCAGTATGCCCGCCGCTCAGTTTGTTGGAAATGTCCTGCTGTTCAGCATCGCGGCATTACTGCCGGTCCTGCTGCTCTATGTCTTGCTGGCTCCGGGCTTTGCTCCGGCTCTTGCTGCCGGCGGACCGGCACTCATGCGCTTTCTGAGGCAGGTCGCGACCAACGGTTTGCCCGTGGTTTTTGCCGTCAACTATGTCAGTTTTTTCCTGTTCGCCATGACGAAGCATCCAAAGGCCGGCCCGAGAGACACGGCGTTTTTCGTGCTGGTGGATGTCTTGCTCAGAGCCCTTCTCTTTCCAGGCCTTCACGCGCTTATCTACGTTCTATCTGCCGACTGGTTCGGGTCATTCGGCGGCAATCGTTCAACCGCCTTGGCGGTCGTTTCCCCGACGCTGGCGCGTTCGGCGTTTTTCGAGAACATCTCTGGCGTATACCTATATACGACCATGATTAGCGCGTTGCCGCTCTACGTGTCGGCTCTCGGGCGGTCGGAATTTCTTGGATCGGTTGTTCGTCGCTTTCCCATGAACACGGGCGTGATGTTGCTTGCCTTGGCTGCGTTTGCCTTGTCGGTCGGGCTGATCACGATCGGCGCACAAGCCATCGCATCTCTTCAGGCCAGGTGATGGCAGGCTAATCACCGTGGGCGTGTGCGACTTGCGGTGCCACCCACCGCGACAAGTAAACACGCTCGAAGGCGAAGACAGCGATCATTCCGACAGCGGCGTAGAGAACGATCATCGGGTCGCTTTGAAGCTTCATCACGGTGAAAGCTGCCAGTACAATTACATCGAGCGACAGGGCAGTCAAAAGCACGATACCGGAGGCGCCGACGTCTGTTCGACGATAGCGGAACACGCCCCAATGTATTATCATGTCCATGACAAGGTAGAAGAAAGCACCGAGAGATGCTATCCGGCCCAAGTCGAAAAGCACGGCCAGCGCTGAAGCGATGACAACGGTATAGACCAGCGTGTGGCGTTGGATTGGGCCGGACATACCGAAGTGGCTGTGCGGGATCATTTCCATGTCGGTCAGCATCGCCAGCATACGCGACACCGCGAAGACGCTGGCCAGAACGCCGGACGCGGTTGCGACAGCGGCCAGGACCACCGTGAGTATGAAGCCGGTTTGTCCAAGGGCGGGCTGCGCCGCTTGTGCCAGTGAATAGTCACGCGCCGAGATGATCTGCTCGATCGTGAGGCTCGAACCGACCCCGAAGGCGACCAACAGGTAGGCGACGACGCAGATCCCGATCGAGAACATGATCGCTCGGCCAACGTTGCGGTTTGGTTCGGTGATCTCGGCCCCGCTGTTGGTGATCGTCGTGAACCCTTTGAAGGCGAGGATAGCCAGCGCCGTGGATGCTATGAAACCCGTGATGCCATAGGATTGAGGCGTCTCGGAAGCCGCAGCGAACGCAAAACCACTAGACCACAAAGCAGCGATGCCGAACAGAGCTATGCCTCCAATCTTGATCGCTGCCATGATCAGCGAGAACAGCCCGACCGAGCGATTTCCGGCGATGTTCACCAGAAAGGCGAAAACGATCACGGCCACGGCCAGAGCGGGGACCAATGGGCCACCTTCGATATCGAAAGGGCGCAAGACATAGGTGGCGAAGGTCCGGGCGACGAGGCTTTCCGCGATCACCATGCTGAGCGCCATCAGCAGTGCGGCCCCGCCCGCGATGGCTCCGGGGCCATAGCATTTCTGCAGGATCATGGCGATGCCACCCGAGGACGGCCATTTGTTCGACATCCTGATGTAGCTGTAGGCGCTGAAGCTTGTGACGACCGCGCCGGCGATGAATGCAAGCGGGAAAAGCGGGCCGGCGAGCTGCGCGATTTGCCCCGTCAACGCAAAGATTCCAGCGCCGATCATCACGCCTGTCCCCATCGCAACGGCTCCGCCCAGACTGATGGAATTTTCGCGGTACGTTTCTTTTTCGCTCTGCATAAATGGCCCCCTTTTAATTTTGGTTCGTCCGAACGCTGTTGCGCGCTTCTAGATACGAACGCCGCGAAGGCGCAGCGAATTGAGCACCACCGAGATTGACGACGCGCTCATGGCGAAGGCAGCAAACATCGGACTGATGAGGATGCCAAAGAAGGGAAACAGAACTCCCGCCGCGACCGGCACGCCGGAGGCGTTGTAGATCAGCGCGAAGAACAGGTTCTGGCGGATGTTGCGCATCGTGGCCCGGGCGAGCCGCCGCGCACGCACGATACCATCAAGGTTGCCCTTGACCAGCGTGACGCCCGCGCTTTCGATGGCCACATCGGCGCCGGTGCCCATGGCGATGCCGACATCGGCCTGCGCGAGCGCGGGGGCGTCGTTGACGCCATCCCCGGCCATGGCGACCTTGTGGCCCGCCTCTTGCAACTCAAGGATGATCCGCGCCTTGTCCTCCGGCAGCACGTCGGCCCGGATCTCATCGATTCCGAGCCGCGTGCCGATGGCCTTGGCCGTGCGTTCGTTGTCACCGGTCGCCATGATGACGCGGAACCCCAGTTCATGCAGATCCTCGATGGCTTCTGGCGTGGTCTCCTTCACTGGGTCGGCGACAGCAACTAGACCGGCGATCTCGTCATCCAGCACAACGAACATGACCGTCTCGCCTTCGTCGCGGCGGGCATTGGCCTTGGCGGTCAACGCGCCCGCCTCGAGCCCCAATTCGCGGATCATCGCCAAATTGCCGAGCGCGACCGCTTTGTCGTCAACGACCCCCTTGACGCCCTTGCCAGTGACCGCCTCGAAGTCCCGTGCCTCGTCCATTTTGACATCTCTCTCCTCCGCACCCCCGACGATCGCTTCGGCCAAGGGGTGCTCCGATCCGCGCTCAAGCGATGCGGCGAGACGCAAGACCTCGGCTTCGTCGTGGCCGGGTTGCGGGAGTACGTCGACAAGCCGCGGCTTGCCTTCGGTCAACGTGCCGGTCTTGTCGACGATCAGGGTATCGACTTTCTCGAACCGCTCCAGCGCCTCGGCGTTCTTGATAAGTACCCCGGCCTGGGCCCCCCGCCCTGTCGCCGTCATGATCGACATCGGTGTCGCCAGGCCAAGCGCACAGGGACAAGCGATGATCAGAACCGCCACCGCCGAAATCAATGCGTAGGAAAGCGCAGGCGCGGGTCCCCAGATCGCCCAGGCGATGAAGGACAGGGCCGCGATACCGATGACGGCCGGAACGAAATATCCCGCCACCTTGTCGGCATATTTCTGGATCGGGGCGCGCGAGCGCTGCGCGTTCGACACCATCTCGACAATTTGAGCCAGCGTCGTGTCGGACCCGACACGCGTCGCCTCCATCACCAGGCTGCCAGTGCCGTTGATCGTCGCACCAGTTACCGGGTCGCCTTCGGTCTTCTCGACCGGCACAGGTTCACCGGAGATCATGCTTTCGTCGATCGAGGACCGGCCGTCCAGAACCACGCCATCGACAGGCACCTTGTCACCGGGCCGTACGCGCAGCCGGTCGCCGACCTGTACGTCCTCGAGCGGGATCTCCTCTTCGGAGCCATCGTCCCGCATGACCCGCGCGGTCTTGGCGGCCATATCGAGTAGCGCACGGATCGCCTTGCCGGTTCCTTCACGTGCGCGCAATTCCATCACCTGGCCGAGCAGCACCAGCGTCACGATCACCGCCGCCGCCTCGAAGTAGACGCCGACATGGCCTTCGGAGTCTCGGAACCCATCAGGGAATATGTCCGGTGCGAGAACGGCAACGACGCTGAAGAGCCAGGCGGCTAGAACGCCCATGCCGATCAGGGAAAACATGTTGAGGTTCAATGTGCGGAAGGAAATCCATCCGCGTTCCAGAAACGGCCAGCCGCACCACAAGACCACTGGCGTTGCCAGGATCAATTCGATCCATTGTGTAGTGCTTTCGCCAAAAAACGTCCGGACTGCGGGGAAACCGACGAAAGGCCCCATCGTGAGGACAAGGAGCGGGATCGTCAGGACTGTGCCGACCCAGAACCGCCGTGTGAAATCCACCAGTTCGGGATTTGGACCTTCATCGCCCGGCACACCGGATTCCAGTTCCAATCCCATACCACAGATCGGACACGCGCCCGGATCAGGCTGCCGCACCTGAGGGTGCATCGGGCAGGTGTAAATGGGACCATCATGCCCTCTAGGAACCAGATCATATCGGCTATCCGCCGGCGCGGCACCCGCGTGGTGGTCGTGATGATCATGTGCTGAATGGACCTCCAGCTCCGATTCCGGCCCGAGATGCATCCCGCATTTCGGACAATTGCCGGGCTCGTCCTGCCGCACCTCAGGGTGCATGGGGCAAACGAATACCGAAGAAGCTGCTGTGGTTTCAGAACTGTCGGGAGTGCTCATTTTGCGGTCCTTTCCGAGAATGCTTCTCTTGCCTAGGGCTTCCATCCGCGGGAGGGTCAAGAGAGATCAGTACGGCGATTACATTGCGGCTCTGCGGGGTGGCGCTGTCCGGCCCCGTTCCCGCCGGGCGAACACGATCAACGCCAGCCCGACCAGCGCCATTGGCATGGAGAGCAACTGGCCCATGGTCAAACCCCACTCACCAAAATGAAGCGCATGGCCGATCGGGTTGTCCGCCGTCACAAATTGTTGGTCCGGTTGCCGGAACATCTCGACGAAACTTCGGGCAAGACCATAGCCGGTCAGAAACACGCCAGCCAAGGCACCGGGCATTTTCAGCCAGCCCCGGCCCCAAGCGAGATAAATGAGCAGCATTCCAAGAATGAGCCCCTCCAATAGCGCCTCGTACAGCTGGGACGGGTGTCGGGCGCAGAGGCCACTAATCCCTGGGCAGGCCTGCGCGACTTCGCCGGGAAAGATCACCGCCCAGGGAACGTCCGTCGGCCGCCCCCACAACTCATTGTTGGTGAAGTTCGCCAGCCTCCCAAGAAACAAGCCTGGCGGTGCCGCCAAAGCCAGCAAGTCGCCAGTGCTGAGCAAAGACGCGTTCTGTCGAAGGCAGAACAGCAAGGCAGCGATGACAACGCCCGCGAACCCCCCGTGGAAGGACATGCCGCCTTGCCAGACCATCAGAATTTCCAAGGGATTTGCGAGATAATATGCAGGCTGGTAGAACAGTACAAAGCCTAGGCGACCACCAGCAATCACGCCGATGATGATCCACGTCAGAAGATCTTCGATCTGCGTCCGGTCAAGCGGCGGTCCAGCTGATGTCCAGAGCGCGGGACGGCTTATCGCACTCAAACAAATGCGCCAGCCAATCAGGATACCGAAGATATAGGCTAGCGCGTACCAGCGGAGTGCGAATGTGACCCCCCCGATGTCGAAGGAGATGAGGTCGGTTCCAATATCCGGAAATGGCAATCCCGCTGGCAGCACTGGGTGAGTTCCTCATCAGGAATTTACGTGGGGATTAGATGGCATTGATCGAGCACCGCTAAAGGCGCTCGATCTGCGACAGGGCATCCAACGCCCATCCCGCCATCACGCGGCGTCGAGGGCGTCCCGGAGTAGATCGCGGACTTCGCCGGCGACCGCGTCCAGGTCTTGGTTCTGCACCGCCTGCATCGAAGCGACAGGATCGACCGCGCTGACCTCGGTGTCGCCGTCCACTTGCCGCAGGATGACATTGCAGGGAAGCATCGCACCGATGCGAGGCTCGATCTCGATAGCTTTGTGCGCCATGCCCGGATTACAGGCCCCGAGAATGCGGTAAGGCGGCATGTCCGCATCAAGTTTCTTTTTCATCGTCGCTTTGACGTCAATCTCAGTCAGAACGCCGAAGCCCTTGTCTGCCAAAGAATCCCGAACACGCATCTCTGCGTCATCGATATTGGTGTCTTTCAGGACGCGATCATAGGTATAGGCCATGGGAATTTTCCTTTCCGTGTCTCTATTTTTTGGCATAACGAGGCTAAACGGTTCAGGTCGCGGTTCGGTTCAATGTCCCGGCCGAGAACGGTTTTGGCGTTTTGAGGACGGGTGCCGGAAAAAACCGGCACCCGTTGGCTCAGTTGTCCTGCATCATGGAGCCGTTGCCCATGCCCTGACCGTTGCCCGGCCGCGCAGGCGCATCTGCCATGTTCGACCGCATCATCTGCATCCGCTCCATCCTATCGGCCGGAGCGGCCATCTCTTCCGGCGTCACCGCGCCGTCGCCATCGGCATCGAGGTGTTGAAAACGATCCACCATCATTTCGCGGATCATCGCGCTGTGGAGAGCTTCAAACTCGGTAATCGAGAGGTTTCCATCCCCGTCGCTGTCAAACTCGGAAAGCTTGGCCTGCAGCTGCGTGCGCATTTCTTCCGGCGTCGTTGTGCCGTCTCCATCGGTGTCGAACATTTGCATCATGCCGCCAGCCATGCCTGCGCCCATCATACCACTGCCCATGCCTGCGCCCATCATGTTTCCGTGCATGCGCTGCATCATGTCCATCATTCCGCCCATGTTCCCCATCATGCCCGGACCACCGTTCTGCATCATGCCTGCCCCACTTTGGGCACCAGGTTGACCACTGTGCCCATGGTTGGCATCCGCCAAGGCGACGCCACCAAAGGCGGTTGCAGCCAGAGTCATTGCAGCGAGTAGAGTATTGCGTTTCATGTCGATCACCTCGTGTCAGTGTTACAATAACAACCATATGGGAGGCGCCTGCAGATGCGGAATGCCACGCGAGCCGGTGTTTTGTATCGCGGGGTCACAAAGGCGGGGTCTGTTACAAATTGCGACAAATCAATTCGGGGCGAAAGCTCCTCTTAATCTGAGACTTGCGATATCCAGAGAAAAATCTGTCGAGGAGTCGCGTACCAACCGCCATCGAACCCGAGTTTCGGTGGACGTGAAATCCGGAAGAGTTGGTGTCGAGAGTGGTAGAGGCCCTGCATATCCCGAAAATTCAATCATTCAACCCATGGCAGGAGGCTGCAGAGTGCGCTTTTCCCACCGTATTTTCTCAGTTCTAACCTTGGTGATTTTGGCGGGGTGCGGTGCAGGAAACGTCATGCGCCCGGATGCTTCAGCCGAAGTCATCAGTAGCGCATCCTACCGTCACGATGGACCGGCCGCGCTGACGTTGTACACCATGATCAACAACAGGTCCGGGGCGGGTGCGCATACCAGCGTCATGATTAATGGGTCGCAGCGTGTTATCTTCGATCCGGCAGGAACGGTCCGGCTGAGCGCTGTACCGGAACGAGGAGATGTGCTTTATGGCATTACTCCACAAGTGGCCGATTTTTATGCGCGGGCTCATGCTCGGGAGACCTACCATGTCGTCATACAAGAGATCGATGTGTCTCCCGAAGTCGCGGAGCAGGCCTTGCAGCTTGCAATTGCCAGCGGCCCAGCCGCTTCCGGTTTTTGTAGTGCCAGTACCTCCGCGGTACTCAGGCAATTACCAGGGTTTGAATCCATTGGACGCACATTTTTCCCAAAGCGCCTGATGGCGGATTTTGGCAAGCTGCCGGGCGTGCGAACCACAAAGCTGTTCGAGAACGATGAGGACGACAAATCCGTAGCGATTGCACAGTTTGAAAGTTCACTTGCGACACAGCCGTGAGTGTTCGTCCAACAATTTGTTGCACGATTTGCCTGCACAACGCAGAGCTCAGCGCGTGAGCCAAAGATGCTCTGTCCGACGAATAGGTCAGCTTCGAGCGGTAACGCTGTCTTCGGCCGAATAGAGGAACGCCGTCGATCCGACAGCGACATTCGGATAGAGATCATTGATGTGGGCCATTACCATGCGCACGCATCCCGAACTGGCCCGGCCGCCAATGCTGCGTGGGCTGGGTGTCCCATGGATACGAAGGTACGTATCCCGATCTCCGACGAATAAATACAACGCCCTGCTCCCCAAGGCATTTTCCGGGCCGGGCTCCATCCCATCGGCAAACTGAGCAAATGCATCTGGGTCGCGCTCAATCATCGACTGGGTTGGCGTCCAGTGTGGCCATTCGACCTTGCGACGAATCGTATAGGTGCCGGGTTCGTAGAGATTGCCCTTGGCAATCGCGACCCCGTAGCGCATTGCAGTGCCACCTTCCTCGATATGGTACAAATAGCGCGCGATCGCATCGACGTGAATGTCACCCGGGCTCAAACCGTCATTTGCCAAAACGCGTTGCGGCAGGAGCCTGGGATGCAGCCCCCATGGGTTGGTTGTTGCCGGGTCATAGTTGGCGGGCGTGACCTGCGCATCCCACGCCGCTTTTTCGGCTTTCGTCGGCCAGGTCTTTGCGAACACAGGGGAACTCAGAGACGCTGAAAACAGCGAACCGGAGAGTGCAAGGAAGTGTCGTCTTGTAACCATGAAGCGGAGCCTTCTGTTTTTATTGAGTGTGAGGCGATTCAAGAAACGTCTGCGACCCCACGCCATCGAACCTTAAGACTTTTTGCGATTGCGACCAACCAAAGGCAAGCCAGGACACCGCTTAGGATTGCGTTCCAACTGGCCATGGACAACGTCAGTAATTCCCAGACAACCTCATCGCACAGAACAAGAGTCGAAGCACTTGAACTGGCAGAGGGCAGTAATTCCGATACCGACATTTGCGAAACATCGAGGCCGGATCCCGTGCAAGAAGTCGGTCCCTCCCACCAGCCGCGCTCGACCCCGGTATGAAACACTCCCAACGCGGATGTGCTGAGTGCCGAAAGGGTACCGATTATCAGGATTGGCAGGATCGGCAGAGCAAAAAGCAACAGAGCGCCCATTCCAATGGCGATTGCGTGTGGGTAGCGTTGCCAGATGCACATTGCGCACGGCGCGTAGCCAAGAGCCTGGAAAACGAAGGCCCCTAACAGCAAGGCGGCTGATCCTGCCGCCGCAGTCATGCCGAGAGATTTTGGTGTCAGGGTCAATGAACGCTCCCGTTGGCAATCGATGGACCTGTTTCTCGCTTGTCAGGTTACGTAAACGGCAGAAGGCCTGTTATCATTCAGAGATTTGTAACGGTATGTATCCGTCGCGACCCTCAGCCGACTCTGATCCACGTTGCCATACCGTCGGCCTGGTGGCTCAACATGTGGCAATGCAGCATCCACGATCCCGGATTGTCCAGGACGACGAGAATTTCCCGCGTCTCGCCGATCTCCAGATAGGTCGAGTCCCGGTATGGACCGGCTTCACCCGCCGCATCGAGTTCCCAGAAATGGTGGCCATGCAGATGCATGACGTGTGGAAACCCGGTTTCGTTGCGGATCGAAATGCGCGCGGTCGTCCCCTGCGCGACGGATAGGAAAGGGGTTCGAGGCAGGCCGGATACGTCATTGAGCGCCCATGTCCCTGTGCCGCTGTGGGACGCGCTTCCCGCACCTCCCTGGAGCACCAGCTCCGCGGTTTGGCCGGGGTCTTTCGGGGCGGGCATTCGGTTGGCGGGCAACGCGGTGATGGGCGCTTTCGCGGGCTTACGGGAACCGGAAACAGCGATTTCGCCAAGGCTCAACGTCCGCTCTCCAAAGCTGTCGTCGAACCGGATCGGCCCGTTTGCATCACCGATCACATCGCATCTTTGGCCCGGAGCGAGGAGGATCGGTTCGAGCGTCCGTGGATGCGCCAGAGGCATGCCATCCAGTGCAACGATCTTGCCTGTCAAACCATCCAGGCCGACACGGTACACCCTGTCGATAGAAGGATTTATGAGACGCAGTCTCAGACGGTCGCCTCGTTTCACATTCTTGCCCGTTGCATTGGAAACAAGCGCCGTGACCGTATTGCCGATACGGCCCTCGGTCGCGAAATGAGCCGGGTTGAACCCCTCGTCGTACTGTCCGGACTGATCCAACAAGACATCGAAGAACTGAACAACTATGTCATGGTCGACAGCCGGCGCATTTTGCTCTTCGACGATGAAGGTGCCGAAAAGACCGCGGCTGACCTGATCGTAAGACAGGTAATGCGAGTGATACCAATACGTGCCGGCATCCGGGACGCCAAATTGATAACGATACGAGTCGCCCGGAATGACCACATCCTGAGTGAGAACGTTGACACCATCCATCCGATTTGGAACCCGCAACCCATGCCAGTGAACGAGAGCGCCCTCCTCCAATCGGTTATCGAGGGTAATGCGGGCGGTTTGTCCTTGTCGCATTCTGATTTCAGGGCCCGGCAGACCACCGTTGAAGCCCAACATCGACACGTCGTACCCAGCAAGGCGCGCCTTGATCGATTGGGGCGCGAGGATCAACTCGCGTGTTGCTGCTGGCAAGCGGGTACCAGCCAGCGCAACGGTCATACCGCCAAGGAAAGACCTCCGGCTCAATGACAATTCCGTCACCTCATGAATGATGGACTGGCTTTCGCCAACTGCTGTGCTTGTGCCATTTCCGGTGGAGGAACTTCAAGGCGACAGAGCACCCCTCACGCCGTTGTCACTTTGGGATACAGAAAGACGCGAGCGCCGATTTCAACGCGATCGTACAGATCCTTCACATGCTCATTCGTCAATCGCGCGCATCCATTCGACACGGCCGACCCAATTGTCTCCGGGGCGTTCGTTCCGTGAATGCGAAGATAGGTATCGCGTCCCTCATCATCATGGAGATAGAGCGCGCGGGCCCCAAGCGGGTTGTTTGGCCCGCCTTTCAGCCCATCCTTGTACTTCGCGTATTTGCGTGGCTCGCGCCGGATCATAGCGTTCGTCGGTCGCCACCATGGCCATTTGGCCTTGCGATCCACGGTGAACTCTCCGGGTTCATACAAACCTTTCCGCCCTACTCCGACCCCGTAGCGGATCGCCATCCCGTCCACTAGCATAAAATAGAGGAAAAAATCGTCAGGGACGACGTGGATGTCCCCGTTCATCCAGTCATCACGACGGGTGTTTATCAATTGCGGTTCGAACTGTTCGGGCAATTTGACTTTGTGGGCCCAGGCAGTTGTCGGCAGCAAGCAACCCAACGCTCCGGCACAAATCAATTCTCGTCTCGTGAAATTCTGCATGGCGCGATCTCCTCGAGTCCATGAAAATTCAGCGCGCTTCGGGCACAAAGAAAAGAAGCCGTGAACCTTGGCAAATGACGTGCCGCTGTTGCCTTGAAACTACGAAAATTCGAACTTTTGGAACCCTCCAGCGCTGGAATGTTGTTCTTTTACAAAGGACTGCAAAGAGGTGACTGGAAATGCACTACTCACGATTCTTTATGATGATCGGAACATCGACCGTGGTCATGTTCGTTCTGATGTACCTGAACACCTATCTTTGGGGCCATATCTTCTTTTCGGAGACACGCCTTTACATGGCCATCCTGATGGGGGCGACCATGGCCGTGATCATGTTGGCGTACATGTTGTCCATGTATCAGAACACCAAAGCCAACATCACGATTTTCGTTGGCGCAATAGTCCTTTTCGCGGCGAGCCTCTGGCTGGTTCGCGGGCAATTCACGGTGCAGGACAAGTCCTACATGCGCGCCATGATCCCGCACCACTCGATCGCCATCATGACGTCGACTCGTGCCGAGATCACCGACCCGCGCGTCCGGGGGCTCGCAGACGACATTATCTATGCGCAGGACAAGGAAATCGCCGAAATGCGCTACCTTATTGCTGACATTGGAGCAAACGGCGAAGCATCGGCCACGCGAAGCGGAACGCCGGCGCAGGTTTTGGATGCGCAACAGGCGCTTCAAACGGAGGTCGTGTCGAAGGTCGATCCCGAGTTTCTGACGGAAGACGAAATCGCTGCGGTGTTCCCGAACGGTGGAGACTGCCGCTTTGCTTACACCTCGGACAGTCCGGCTGTACTGGTGACTGGTGAAACCGGCGAAGGGTCTGCCGCCGCAATGAAGATCAGCGGTGATCTGGTGCGCCTGAATGCGCAGGGCGAAAATGCATTTTCTGAAGGCCCGCTGTCGGCCGAGATCGCAGAGACGAACGGTGACCTGACCGATCTGATCGTCAGCGCGGGAACCGACTACGAAGCCGGGTTCCGTGGTCAACTTACGTGCAGCGGATAAGGAGGAAAGGACATGCCCCGCGACACAGACAGTAAATCCGCGCAGCTTTATCGCATGGTCATGCCGGGCCATCTTTGCCCATATGGTTTGAAATCGAAAGACCTGCTGGAACGGCAGGGCTTCGAGGTGGAAGACCATCCGCTTGAGAGCCGCGAAGACACCGATGCCTTCATGAAGAAGCATGGTGTCGAAACAACACCGCAAACTTTTATCGGCGGCCAACGCATCGGCGGGTATGAAGAACTCAGGGTGTTTTTCGACATCGACCCACCCGAGGAAGAGCAAAGCGACACGACCTACCAGCCGGTCATCGCGATCTTTTCCGGCGCCGCGCTATTGGCACTGGGCCTGTCCTGGCACCAGTACGGGTCGGTCCTTACCTTGCGGGGGTTCGAATGGTTCATTTCGCTGTCCATGACCATTCTCGCGATCCAGAAATTGCAGGATGTCGAAGGGTTTTCGACGATGTTCCTCAACTACGATCTGCTGGCGCGCAAATGGGTGCGATACGGCAAGGTCTACCCGTTCGGCGAAGCGTTGGCAGGTGTCCTGATGACTGCCGGCGCGCTGCTGTGGCTCTCGGCGCCTGTCGCCCTGTTTATCGGCACGGTAGGCGCTGTCAGCGTGTTCAAGGCTGTTTATATCGACAAGAGAGAGCTGAAATGCGCCTGCGTCGGCGGTGACAGTTCCGTCCCGCTGGGGTTCATTTCGCTGACGGAAAACCTGATGATGATCTTCATGGGTATCTGGATGCCGGTCCGCGCGATCTGGTTCTGAGGTACAGCCCCTTCTTGCCTGTCACTTGGCCAACCGCTCCGGCGACAGATCCTCGATGATGGGGCAGTCGGGCCGGTGATCCCCGGCACATTTTTCCACCAGTTCGGCGAGCGTCGCGCGCATGGATTGCAGTTTCGCGATCTTTTCCTCGATCTGGCGCAGATGGTCTTCCGCAACCGCCTTCACTTGCATGCTTTCGCGGTTTTCATCCTCGTAGAGCGACAGGAGCGTCCTGCAATCTTCGATGGTGAACCCCAAGGCCCGTGCGCGACCCAGAAACGCCAGCTTGTGAACGTGGTTCTCGGTGAACGCGCGATAGCCGTTCTCGCTACGGTTCGGGCGGATCAGACCGATGTCCTCGTAGTAGCGGATCGTCTTGGCGGGCACACCCGATTGTCGGGCAACGTCTCCGATGTTCATGTCGGACCTCCGTTATTCTGCTGGAGCAGGAGTGGCGGCTGCCATCTCTGCCGGGATTGCGCGCTGCTCGTCCATCGCAGGCGCGATGCGCCGCAGCCGCAGGGCATTGGTCAGGACAAACACCGAGGACAACGCCATCGCACCCGCCGCAAGGATTGGTGACAGGAGCAACCCAAAGGCCGGATAGAGCACCCCGGCAGCGACCGGAATAAGTGCCACGTTGTAGGCAAAGGCCCAGAACAGGTTCTGCCGGATGTTGCGCATGGTCCGCCGCGATACTTCGAAGGCGTTCACCACGCCGCGCAAATCGCCCGACATCAGGACGACATCCGCAGATTCGATGGCCACATCGGTGCCGGTTCCAATGGCGATGCCCACATCGGCATGCGCCAGCGCCGGGGCGTCGTTGATCCCGTCGCCGACAAAGGCGATGCGCTTGTTCCCTTGGCGCAAACTGTCGAGCGCCGCAACCTTGCCGTCCGGCAGGACGCCGGCGATGACGTGGTCGATACCGGTTTCGCGGGCGATGGCTTCGGCGGTTTCGCGTTTGTCGCCGGTGATCATCGCAACCGCAAGACCCTTTTCGTGCAGCGCTGCGATGGCTGCGCGGCTTGCCGGTTTGACCGGATCGGCCACGCCGATCACGGCGGCGACACGCCCATCTATGGCAGCGTAAAGCGCCGTGCGACCCTTGCTTGCGATCTTCGTTTCCTCTGGAGACAATGCCGAGACGTCAATGCCTTCGCGCGCCATGTAGCGGTCGGCCCCAACCAACACCTCCACGTCTTCGACCACGGCGCGCACGCCGTAACCTGTGACCGATTGAAAGCCTTCGGCCGCCACAAGAGGTACGCCCTCGGCCCGCGCGGCCCGCACGATGGCGTCCGCGACAGGATGCTCGGAGAGCGACTCCACGGCAGCGATCTTCGAGAGCGTTGTTGGGCGATCGAACCCTTCCGCCAGCACAAGGTCAGTCAGTGCGGGTCGCCCCTCGGTCACCGTGCCTGTTTTGTCGAGGGCGACCACATCAACGGAATCAAGTTGCTGCAAGGCGTCACCTTTACGGAACAGGACACCCATTTCCGCAGCACGTCCCGTCCCGACCATGATCGAGGTCGGCGTCGCAAGCCCCATCGCGCAGGGGCACGCGATGATGAGCACCGACACACCGGCGACCAGCGCCATCGTCAGGGCCGGATCAGGCCCGAAAAACAGCCAGACCAGCACGGTCGCCGCCGCGATCGCCATCACGGCAGGCACGAACCACAAGGTGATCCGGTCGACCAATCCCTGGATCGGCAGTTTGGCGCCCTGGGCCTCTTCGACCATGCGAATAATCTGCGCCAGGGTCGTGTCGGCGCCGACCCGCGTGGCGAGGAACTGCAGGCTTCCGGCGCCGTTCACCGTCCCGCCGGTCACCGTATCTCCGGCACCTTTTTCAGCGGGGATCGGCTCGCCTGTCAGCATGCTTTCGTCGACGCGGCTGGTCCCCTCGATGACCTCGCCATCGACCGCGATGCGTTCACCAGGGCGCACGATGACGATGTCACCCTGAACCAGCGCATCGATCTCGATCTCGACGCTTTCTCCGTCCCGCATCACGCGTGCAGTCCGCGCCTGAAGCCCTAATAGCTTCTGGATGGCCGCGCCCGTTCTCCCCTTGGCGCGCGCTTCAAGAAACCGCCCCAGAAGGATCAGAACGACGATGACCGCTGCCGCCTCGAAATAGACGGTGCGCAGCGTGTCAGGCAGGACCGACGGTACGAATGTCGCAACCACGGAATAAAGGTAAGCCGCCCCGGTGCCGACCGCGACGAGGCTGTTCATGTCGGGGGCACCCCGGAACAAGGCCGGGAAACCCTTGGTGTAAAACGTCCGGCCCGGGCCGAAGAGAACGATTGTCGTCAGCACGAACTGAAGAAGCCAACTCGTCTGCTGGCCAATCGTGGTCTCGATCAGCATATGAACGGCCGGAATGACGTGGCCACCCATTTCGATCAGGAAGACCGGCAAGGCGAGGATGGCCGCAAAGGTGACCCGTTTGGCAAGCGCCTGAGCCTCTTCCTCCTTGCGCGCAACTCTGTCGTCACCGGCCTGGGCCGTTGCCACGGTTGCTGGATACCCTGCCGCGCCGCTTGCATTTACCAGATCGGATGTCGTGACAAGACCTTCGACGTAAACCACCGTCGCCGTCTCGGAGGCGAGGTTGACGTTCACCTCGACCACTCCAGGCACCGCGGAAAGCGCCTTGTCGACCCGCCCGACGCAAGAGGCACAGGACATGGCTGCAATCGTGAGTTCGGCCTTGGCCGTCCGCGCGGGGTAGCCCAGCTCGCGAAGGGTTTCGATGATTTCCGGAACGCGCTTGAGCGCGTCCACGCTCATACGCGCGGTTTCGGATGCAAGATTCACCGACACATCCTCTACGCCGTCGATTGCATTCAATGCGCGGTCGACCCTGCCAACGCAGGACGCGCAGGACATGCCTTCGATCGGCAGGCTGATCTGTTTGGGTTCGGGCATATGTGTCACCTGTTTTTCCATTCGACGTGGAATGTAGGGCTTCCAGTAACTGGAGGGTCAATGGGAGGGCGCCAAATAAATTTCTTCTCTTGACCTTCCAGCGCGGGGAAGCCCCAAGTCACCGGCAGAAATCAGATCAAGGAGTGGTTCCGATGAAGTTCAGCGTTCCGGACATGAGCTGTGGGCATTGCACCGCAGCAATCGAAAGCGCGGTGAAGAGCGCAGATCCGAATGCAGGCGTAGAATGTGACCTTTCTGCCCGACAGGTGCATGTCGACAGCGTGTTACCAGCCGATCAGGTCCAAGCGATCATTCGGGATGCGGGCTACAACGTGGAACCTGCGGCCGCTTGATGCAGTGCCCGGACCACCCAAGGGTGGTCCGGGCACAGAATTTCAGTCTTCGACTTTGCGGGCTTCCTCGACCAAGTCGGCAAGCTGCGCCTTTTCGACGAAGCCCGGGACCAGCGCATCCCCGATCACGAAAGACGGCGTGCCGTTAAAGCCCAGAGCTTGGGTCAGTTGCATGGAGGTCGCAATGTGCTCTTCGACCTCGGGGGCCTCCATGTCCTTGCGCAACTGCGCGATATCCAGGCCGATCTCCTCGGCCACGCGCAGCACGGAGGCCTCTTCCGCGCGGCCTTCCAGCCCCATCATTGCCCAGTGAAACTCTTCGTATTTGTCCTGCTTGCGCGCTGCCAAGGCCGCTTTCGCGGCAAACACCGATCCGTCTCCGAGAATGGGCCATTCACGATAGACGAGGCGAATGTTGGGATCGTCTTCGATCAAAGCCCGCACCTCGGGTTTGACCCGCCGACAATAGGGACAGTTGTAGTCGAAAAATTCCACAACAGTGACGTCCCCTTCCAGGTTGCCGAGAACCGGCGCATTCGGATCGTTCTCGATCAGATCGCGCTGGTCATTCAGAACTTGGGCCTGACTGAGCTCCTGCGCTTGCGCCTGCCTTTGTTCGAGGATCGCCACGGCCTCCATGACAATCTCCGGGTTCTCGCGGATTGCCTCGAGCACAAGTTCCTTGACCCGGGACTCTGACAGTTCGTCCGCGAGTGCCGGTATCGGAAGCAAGGCAGCTATCGCGACCGTCGTGAAGGCTTGTCTGAAACGCATTTTAGTTCTCTCCCCGTTGTTCGTCGGCTTCTGTCCGCGCGGCCTGGACTTCGCGGATGCGGTCTGGCCAGGTGGACCGGATGAAGGCCAGGATGTTGTGAATTTGCTGGTCGGTCAGCACGTCTGCGAAACCGGGCATGCCACTGTCGAATTCGACGCCCTGACGCGCCAGAAGCGCCGCACCCCCCAGTTTTGTGTAATCGAAGAGCAGGCTGTCAGGATGATGCCAGGTGTGACCCGTCTCATCATGTGGTGGTGCTGGCAGGCGCCCATCCGCGCCGGGCGTTCGCCATTCCGGCTGGCCTTCCAGACCCGCGCCATGACAAGACGCACAGTTTTCTGCGTAGAGCAACGCGCCTTCTTCGATGTCGTAGCTCTCCGCCCTGGACGCGCTGCCGACATCCGAGGATGCACTGGTCGAGAGCCAATACGTGAAGGCGGCTGCTGCGACAGTGATCGGAAGGGACCAAACGAGATATCTCATGTGACCCGTATCCAGGTTGTCATGCCAGATGCGGCGTGGCTGAGCATGTGGCAATGGAACAGCCACTTGCCGGGATTGTCTGCCGTAAAGGCGATCTCCCGGGACTCGTTGCCGGCCAACAGGATCGTGTCCCGCATCGGCCCGAACGCGCCGTCGGGGCGCAGCTCGCGGAAATGCATCCCGTGCAGGTGCATCGCATGTGGGAAAACGGTCTGGTTCTCGATCTTCAGGCGCACCGGCTCGTTCAGGGATAGATCGGCCAGTGGCGTGTAGGTCATTTCGGCGACATCATTCAGGGCCCAGAATTTGCCCGCTTGGGCAAGCTGACGGAATCCAAGACGTTCCCCGCCAAGCAATGCGGACTGCATTCGCCCCATTGCCCCGCCGGACATGACCAGTCGCAAATCACGCGCATCGGCAAGGTCCGGGGCGTGTGCCGCGGGGTTCGGCGGCAACGGCAGTGGCTTGCCTCTTGGTACTGAACTGGCTGTGCCGTTGACCAGAAAACTCACCAACGGGGTCAGTTGATCATCATCGCCGATGCGAAGCAATTGGGCGGTGCCGCCTTCGCCTTCGGTCACATCCACAATTAAGTCGACGCGCTGTGCCGGGCCGAGGATCAACTCGCCGTCAACCGACTGGGGTTGGCCGGTTGGCATTCCATCCACGGCCACCGTCCAGCCACTGAATCCAGAGAGCCTCAGCGGGAAAATTCGAGCGCTTGCTGCGTTGATGATCCGCAAGCGAATGCGTTCGTTGCGCTTCGCGGGCAAGGTCAGGTCATAGCGCCCATTGGTCGTGATAAAGTTGCCGATGCGTCCACCGTGGCTCATCATCATAGGCTGTTCGAAATTGTCGAACAGCTGCCCGCTCTCAGGGTCGAGCAACCAGTCCTCCAGAACGATGACTTCCTCGCGGTCTATGTCCGGTCCATCGACCTCTTCGACGATCAAGGCACCGCGCAAACCACGCGCGACTTGCTCGTATGAGCGATTATGCGCGTGATACCAATAGGTGCCCGCGTCCGGTACGACGAAGTCGTAGTCAAAGGTTTCACCTGGTGCCACGGCTTTCTGGGTCAGTCCTGAAACGCCATCCATCGCGTTATCGATCCGGATTCCGTGCCAGTGAACCGAACTGGGATCGGGTACCTCGTTGCGGAACCTGCGACGCACCCGATCGCCTTGTGCAACCCGGATTTCCGGGGCCGGAACAAGACCGTCATAGCCCCAGATCTCTGTTTCCGGGTAGGTGTCCGGAAGAAGTTGTCGACGCGCAACCTTGGTAACCACGTCCTCGAACGGGGTTGCGGCATAAGCCGACCGCGGGATGGCGGCCGCACAGGCCGCCAGAGTTGCATTGCGCAAGAAATCCCTACGTGTTTGTTTCATTTCGATCCTCGAGAAAGCGGGGGCGTGTCGCCCCCGCGTGATGTTAGTTCGAAGCGGAGTTCTCCGCCTCGACCGTGTCCTTGTTCAGTAGGAAAAGCGCCATCGCTTCGCGATCGGCAGGTGTCAGAAACCGAGTTCCCTCGCGAACCACTTCCGCCATGCTGCCGCCGAAAGCATCGCCCGAAGGGGTGATGCCGGTCTGGAGCGCATAAGCGAGGTTTGAAACCGTCCAGTCATTTTTGGCCAGGTCTTTTGGCCGTATCGCAGGTGCCTTGCTGCCACCGGGAAGCTGGGCGTTGCCTGCAAACCTTGCGCTCAGGTCTCGTCCCCCGGCAAAGTTGCGGGATGTATGACACGCGGCACAATGAGCGGCACCATTCACCAGCTCCTTGCCACGGTTCCAGGCGTTGCTTCTACTCTCGTCCGGCTCTGTATCCGGATCGTAGAAGAACGCCGCTCGCCAAAGCTTCAGCCCCCATCGTTGGTCGAATGGGAAGCCGACATCGTTTTCTGGTGCAGGCTTGTCCACGGGCGGCACGGTTTGAAACGCCGCCCAGAGATCCGCGATATCCTGGTCGGAGAAATCCGCATAGAAGGTATATGGAAAAGACGGATAGTACGGCGTTCCATCGGGACTGATGCCTTGTCGCACGGCTTTTGCGAACTGTTCTGCCGTCCATTCGCCCATGCCATGTTCGGGGTCGGTCGTCAGATTGGGTGGATAGAACGTTCCGAACGGGGTTTCGAGCGGCGCCCCTCCGGCAAGTGGTGCGCCGCCCGCTTCAAAATTGGTATGACAGGCAATGCACCCACTGGCGCGCGCCAAATATGCGCCCCGGTCGACATTGCCCTCTGTTGCAATCGGAGACACTGCACTGCCGACAGGCCATGCAATCACCGCGCCGAGGCCGGCCGTGCCCAGCACGGTGACCCCGCTGACGAGTGTCAAAAACCGGCGCATGGTTAGTCTTCTTCCGCCCGGAAGCGTTCATGGCACGCGGAACAGACCTGGGTCGTCATCGTGAATGCCGCGTCGGCGGGCATTTCGGCAATGGCGGCCGCATCCATCATCGTGCTCCCGCCCATCATGGTTGTATCGCCTCCCATCATGGACCCGCCGCCCATCATCGAGGCGCCATCCATGGAGGTATCGCCGCCCATGCCGCCCAATCCATTGTCGGCTGCGCGTTCCAGGCCCTCAGAGTATTCTTCCAACTGACTTGCCAAAGCTGCGAAGCGGTCCCAGTCGGTCCACACTTCGTCTTTGGCTTCCGAAGGCATGCCCCCTGTGCCCTCTGGGAACAGCTTTGTCATGCTCTCACCGGCGTGCTGCTGGAACAGACGCGCTGCATCGCTCACTGTTCCTGCGTCATAGGCCGTTTCGCCCCGCATCATCGGGGCAACGGTTTTGATCGCCTTCCCCATAGCAAGCATGGCGTCCATGCGCTCTTTTACGATGCCGGTTGCCCCGCCATGCGCAAAAGCCGTGACCGCAGTTCCTGCGATCAATACTGCCGCTGTGATAGTTATCTTTTTCATGTCTTCGATCCTTTAATGAGTCTGCTTTTCGAGCGATGTGAAATCAGACCCACCGTCGGGGCGGTGGAGGATCGCTGGTGGGGCGCAATTCGGAATTTTGAGTCGCGCCGTCTTGCATGACAGCCTTCAGAAAGTGAGGCTCGTAAACCACGTTTGTCTGGAGCAACACCGCTGCCGTGACAGAACAATCGAGTCCCGGATGACAGTGGCCAGAGGCCTGGTTCGTCGATAATTCTACATCTTCGTGGGATTGAATTTCTTGCGCCGAGGACGCTTCATCGTGATGTGTTGGCGCCTCAGGCACTCCGAGAACCACCAGGAAAACGCCGAAAATCATCGACAGTATCAATCGGCTTGTCTTCGACCAACGCATCAGTCAATCCCGTTGGCCCGCTGTAGTTCACGGACATAGGCGACAACCATCTTGACGTCTCCCTGAGTCAGTCCTTCGATCCTTGGCATATTACCGAATTTCCAGTGATGCGCACGCACGCCATTTTGAGCGGCTAGAACAAAGGCCATGTCGGAATGGTGGCTTGGCTCGTAAATCTTGTGCACAAGAGGCGGGGCAATCCCGTTTTGTCCCGCTGCGTTTGCTCCATGGCACTCGGAACACTTAGCCTCAAAAATGGTTTTCCCAATCGTGGCTTGCTCCGAGAATTCTGCCGGCAGTTGGACCTGAACGATTGGGTCGCCTGCTTCTATCCGACTTGTGTCAGGAGGCGTCATGGAATGACCCATCGCTGTATCTTCCGCAGAAATGAACTGCCAAGTTGCAACTCCCCCGCCAGCTATCACTACGGCTGCGATAAGTGCGGTCAATTTATCCATACTTGTGTCTTCCGTCTTGCCCGTTGTGTCAGATAAGTTTGACCTGAGTGCCGACAGGCACGCGCTCATAGATCTCCTCGATTTGTTTGTTGAACAAGCCGATGCAACCATTCGACGATCGGCGGCCTATCTTCCGAGTGTCTTGTGTCCCGTGGATACGGTAATATTGCCAGGAAAGATAAAGTGCACGGGTGCCCAACGGGTTGGCTGGGTCCCCTCCTTCAATACGCAACGGCCATTCCGGATTGCGTTCCCGCATGGAGGGCGTTGGCGCCCAGCTGGGTTTTTTGCGTTTTTCCACCACTTCGGTGTAACCGCGTTTGGTGAGTTCGTCGGTCAGCGGAACGGAAGTTGGGTAGATCCGCATCTCGCCATCTGCTGTCCAGTGCTGAAGCGCGCGCCTTCCGGTATCCGAGATAATGATTCCTTTTCCAAGCACATCGAAATGGTCTTGCCACTCATGAACTCGGAAAGAAGAGATGTTGCGACGAATGGTTTCGGCGCGAACCACGCTGGGTGCAGCCAAAGCGGCAGCCGCATATCCCAATAGGCGTCGCCGATTCATCTTGTTGTTTCGCGAAGTCGTCATGACACACTCCAAGCCTCGGATTTGTTGCATCTCTTTTACGGGAGACCCGGCATCAGGCAACCTGACAAGGCCGCGAGAAGTGTATCCATTTGTATCCTTGACCTTACCCTGCTGGAGGGTCGCAAATAGCGCGAAGAACGAGACAAAGAGGGTGTCATGGACCACCAAAACCACAGAAAAAAGTCGATCACGGACAGGCTCATGCATTATGGCATGATGGCATGTTGCGTCGTCATGCTGCTGCCCGTTGCGGGGTTTTTTCTTGCCGGCGGCACATTGGCGGGCATGTGGGGCAATGCAGCGGCTTTCGCCCCGCTCCTGCTGTGCGTCGGGGCCCATCTGGTGATGTTCAAGGTCATGGGTAAATCGTGCCATTCGACCAAAGCGAAAGACCCCGTAGAAGAAATGCCAGAGACCGTGCCATCTGCAATTCCTGTCGTCGCCCGCAATACCCAGTGAAATGGGCAAGGTGGCGCGGGTGGGCGCGTTGTTGACAGCAGTTACGTTGCTTGGCGGATGCGCCGGAAGTCTTGAAGACTGTCCAGATCGCAACTCTATCCTGTCCACTAAACATCAAATCAGCAATTGGCCCGATGGGTGCCGTACTTCCACTTTTTCTGGTGCTGGTATCGCGCAGGTCGTCTGTGCCGATGGGCGTCAGGGTTTTGCCGTAGGTGGTCTTTGAGACAATTTCCGGCGTTTTATTACTATAGGCGTAAGAATTGAGGGAAGGATACAGGTTCTTGATAGATAACCTTCTGATCCTGCGTCGGATTTTCCTGCTTCCCTTCGTGCTCGTGGCGCTTGTCTCTGGAAGTGTCTCGGCAGCAACATCTGCTGAATACCAGAGTGTGCCACTCACCGCGTATCTCATTAGTGCCCAGGACGGGGTTCCCGAGAACACACAGACTCTGTCAGCCGGGCTTCATCTTCAACTGAACGAAAACTGGAAGACCTATTGGCGGTCGCCGGGAGAGGTTGGAATACCGCCTTCGGTCGAATGGAGCGGTTCCGAAAACGTCGCAGATGTCGAATTCATGTGGCCCGCCCCAACGCGCTTCACCGCCTTCGGCATCGAAAATTTTGGGTATGCGGGTGAAGCCGTCTTTCCGCTGCGCGTGACGCTCGAAGATCCCGGCGCACCTGTGACTCTTTCCGCGCAGGTCAAACTGCTGGTGTGTTCCGATGTCTGTGTCCCGGAAGAGTTTGACCTGTCACTTCGCCTCGGACGGGGCAACGTCATCGACAGCACTTCGGCTGGGCTGATTGGCACGTTTTCCGCGCGCGTCCCCGAAGGAGCCGAGACGAGCGGCGTCAGCGAGGCAAATGCCTTCATCGACGAAGACCTCACGGAGTTGATCGTCAGCCTTCGCGTCGATGAACCACTCCAGTCGCCGGATGTGTTTCCCGAACTGGGTATGGGTGTTGCGCTTGGCAAACCCGATATCCGTTTGGGAGAAGATTATCGTTTGCTCTGGGCGCGCTTGCCGATCCTCTCGTCGAACATGGATGTGACAGTGGCGCCGTCGATTACCGTCACCGACGGCGAGAACCGGGCCTTCACGATCATCGCGGATCGCGTGGCGCAAGGTATAGCACCGCCCTTTGAATTGGCCGCCACGACACCAGACATGATGGAACTGCTCTGGATTGCCGCGATCGCGCTGCTGGGTGGATTAATCTTGAATGTGATGCCCTGCGTGCTGCCGGTGCTGTCCATCAAGGTGTCGTCTGTGCTCAAACACACCGATCACGACACAACCCGTGTCCGGTTTGGCTTCGTCGCAGCCGCCGCTGGCATCATGATGTTCATGTGGGGCCTGGCGCTCGTCCTCTGGGCGCTCCAGACGGCAGGGCTCAGCGTCGGGTGGGGGCTGCAATTCCAAAGCCCGCTGTTTCTCGCGGTGATGATCGCTGTCCTGCTCGTCTTTTCGGCAAATCTGTTGGGAGCGTTCGAGTTCGCCCTTCCACAAGGCCTGCAAACACGGCTTGCTGGGGCCGGAGGGCGCAACGGCTATTCCGCCGACTTTTTCACTGGCATGTTCGGTGCCGTCATGGCGACGCCTTGTTCGGCACCGTTCCTCGGCACCGCTGTGGCCTTTGCTTTGGCCGGGCGTGGCTTGGACATCCTCATAGTCTTTACGAGCCTCGGGTTCGGCCTCGCCCTGCCCTATCTCGTCATCGCCGCGTTCCCACGTCTGGTCGCATTCATTCCCAAGCCTGGTCGATGGATGCTGATCATCAAGAGCGTCATGGCGGTCTTGTTGCTTGCAACCGCCGTGTGGCTGTTCTGGGTGCTCGACGGTGTCGCGGGGCTGGCCTCCGTCATCGCGGTCGCGGCGTTGTCCGGTCTTGCCGTTCTGATACTGTCCCTCCCGAATGTGCAGTCCCAATTCAGGTGGTCTATTGCCATAGCCAGCCTTGTCCTGGCCATTGCCGCAGGTCCTCTCTTGCAGCAATCAGCACCTGCGCGTTCGACGCCGCAGTTGGCAATGGCTTGGATCGCATTTGATCGTTCGGAAATAGCGAAACGCGTGTCCGCAGGAGAGGTCGTTTTTGTCGATGTGACCGCTGACTGGTGTCTGACTTGCAAAGCGAACAAGACACTTATCATCGATCGGGAGCCAGTCCGGAGCGCGCTTGGAGCGCCTGGAGTCACGGCGATGCAGGCAGATTGGACACGCCCGGACACGCGCATTTCCCGCTACCTTGAGAGTTTCGGCAGATACGGCATCCCCTTCAATGCCGTCTACGGACCATCGGCACCGAACGGCATTGTGCTGTCCGAATTGCTAAAAACCGAGGACGTGATGAACGCCTTGGCGCAAGCCAGTGGTCGGGATGTTTCCGCAAAGGTTGCCGGACAGGAGTGACCTGCTCGACCGGGACACCGAGCAGTAGTCAGCCGCCGAGCCGCTCAAGCGCGGCACGGACCGCCGCACGCCGAGGATCACTGGCGGGCTGCTGCTCCAACAGCGCTTCAGCCTTGCGGTAGGCCTCAACGGCGCGATCCTGCTCCTGAAGGACGGTATAGGCATTTGCCAGCCGCATCCAACCATCCAGATCGTCCGGTTCATCCTCAAGACGCTCGGCCAGCCGCGAGACCATCGATCGGATGAACTCCGCGCGATCCGCGTCATTCATCTCCGACGCCGCCGCGACATCTGCGGCACTCGGGCCTGGTTGCGACGTCGGCCCGCTGGGTAGATTGACGACCGGAAGGTCAGCTGCCGCTGCAATCCGGTTGATCTGCGCTGCATAGGTCTCCATCCAGGGAACGTAAGCCTCTTCCTGATTCAGCCGTGAAACAAGCAGATCGTAGGCCTTACGCGTCTCTTCTTGCTGAAGGTAATACAGAGACTCGAAGTAGGTTGCCGCAGGATTGGATGGGTCAAGGTCCAAAGCGCGATCAATGGCCAATTTCGCCCGTGGAATAACAACGCCGTCATTGGCAACCGCGACAGCCTCTGCCAGCATGGAGAATGTCGCGGAGGTGGCATCCTCCCGTTCGGCAACGACTTCGAAGGCTTCGACGGCATCGGCTGCTCTGCCCATGCGCTGATAGGTCTGGCCCAACAGCATCCACCCTTCGCTAGGGCCGCCGGTCGGATCGGATACAAGCCTTTCGCGAAGTTGTATTGCCAGCGCCGTCACTTCATCAGTCTGTGCCCGCTCCTCTGCACGGGCAGCGAAGGCCATTGAAGGAACCTCCGGCGATCCCATCGTCAGATAGTAGCCCGTGGCAATAACCGGCGCGAGGACCGCCGCGACAACGAGAGTGACTCTGCCACCATTACGGGATGATCCGACTTTTTCTTCCGAATTGCGGGTCGTCGCGAGGATCCGTTTCTTGATCTCGAGTCTGGCTGCTTGAGCTTCCTGTTCAGAAATCAAACCGCGGTCCATGTCTCGTTGAATTTCCCGCATCTGATCGGCAAGGATCGCCGGTACCGCATCTCCTCTGGTGAGAGTGTTCGATTTGGACAGCAGCAGCGGGTAGAGGACAATTCCGACTGCGAGCAGCGTCAGAAGACCGAAAATACCCCAGATCATGACGCATCCCCCGCTTCGTTTCGTCTGAGAATTTCGGACACGGTGTTCTCATCCTCCGCGCCCAAATCTTCAAAAGCCTCTTGCTTTCGCCGACTCATCAGTACCCCACCACCAACGAAAACCCCGACCAGAACGAAAGCGATTGGCGCAAACCAAAGCGCGTAGGTCGCAGGCTCCAGAGGCGGTTTGAGCAGCACGTAATCCCCGTACCGCGCCCGGATGTAGGCGATCACCTCGGTGTCACTGTCTCCGGCGACCAGGCGCTCGCGTACGAGCAGACGCAAGTCCCGCGCCACACCCGCGTTCGAGCTGTCGATGTCCTGATTTTGACAGACGACGCATCGCAGATCCTTGGAAATCTCCCGCGCACGCTGTTCCAATACCGGGTCGGTCAGCATTTCGTCCGGTTCCACCGCATTGGCGGCAAAGGGAAGGAGCCCGATGCAAAACGCGAAAATCAACTGTCTCATGAACCTGCTCCATTTGGCAGTGCGCCTGCCTGCTTCAGGGCTTGCGTGAACCGTTCGACGGCGTCCGGACCCACGACCGGCCCGACATAGCGAAACAAAACGGTGCCATCGCTATCGACGATGAAGGTTTCCGGCACGCCCGACAGGCCCCATTCGATCCCGGTCCGGCCCGACAGGTCGGACCCGATCCGCTCGTAGGGATTGCCGAGGTCATTGAGCCACTTCACGGCATCCTCAGGTTTGTCTTTGTAGTTTATTCCGAACAACCGCATGCCTTCTCGTTCGACAAATCTTGTCAACACGGCATGTTCCGCGCGGCAGGGCACGCACCAGGACGCAAAGACATTGACCACGACCGGTCGTTCGTTGCCGACAAGATCGCTTCGGGCCAGGCCGGGTGTCTCCAACCCCGGCACGGGATCGAGGTCGAACGCCGGGGCCGGTTGCGAGATCAGGACGGAAGGGATCTCGTTGGGATCCCGGTCGGGATTGAGCCCCCAGAGAAAAAACCCACCGAATATGACCGCCGCAATAAACGGCAGCCCGGCAATGAGACGTTTCATCTTCTCTCCTACTCGGCAGGAACAGCATCGCTGGCTGGCTGTTTGGCGCGGCGCGGCGCCCCGACCCTCAAACGGCGATCCGACAAGGACAAACAGCCACCGATCACCAGCAGGATTGAGCCGATCCAGATCAGGTTGACGAGCGGTTCATAGAGGATCCGAAGGGTCCATGCTCCGGCGTTGTTCACTTGATCGGAGGCTGGCGTTGCAATCGACGTATAGAGATCACCCGCCAATGTGGAGCGGATGGCCGACTCCGTCGTCTGGCTTTCCGCGACCGGGTAATACCGGCGTTCCGGGAAAAGCGTCGTGACCAATTCGCCATCCCGACGCACCACAAGGGTGCCGCGATCCGCGATGTAGTTCGGCCCTTGAACCTTTGCGGCCCCTTCGAAGGTGATGTCGAACCCGGCGATCGTGACTTCGGTCCCGGGGGCGGCAAAGACGATCTCCTCACTCTTCCATCCGGTCGAGCCGATCATCCCCATCATCAACACAGCGACGCCGGCATGGGCAAGCGTCATACCGTGAGAGGCGCGTGGCAGGTTGCGCACGCGTCTCGCGCTCTCTGCAAGGGAAACCTCGAACAGACGGATGCGTAGCGCCCATTCCCGCAGGGTCGCAAAAAGCAGCCACGCTGCGCCGAGGATGGCAAGATAGGCCATGATCGGCCCACCGTTCAGAAGATACCATGCGGCCAAGGCTGCAATGACCGCCAGAACGGCCACGAATTGGATGCGATCGAGCAAACCGGCGATATCAGCCCGCTTCCACGACAGGAATGGACCAAGACCCATGAACACGACCAGTGCCAGCATCATCGGAATGAAGGCCGCGTTGAAGAAAGGTGGACCGACCGAGATCTTGTCCCCGGTGACAGCCTCCAGGATCAGTGGATAAAGCGTCCCGAACAGAACGGTTCCCGTAGCGGCGGCCAGAATGAGGTTGTTCACGAGCAGCCCGGCTTCGCGGCTGATCGGGCGAAACAAACCACCCGGCTCCATTTCGGGCGCCCGCCAGGCGTAGAGCGCCAGCGACCCACCGATGGACACCGCGAGTAAACCCAGAATGTAAACTCCGCGCTCTGGATCGACGGCGAACGCGTGTACGGATGTAAGCAGGCCTGACCGGACGATGAACGTCCCGAGAAGTGAAAGCGAGAAAGTCAGGATGGCAAGCAGGATGGTCCAGCTTTTGAACGCATCGCGCTTTTCCGTGACGATGGCCGAATGCAACAGCGCTGTGCCCAGAAGCCAAGGCATGAAGCTTACATTCTCGACCGGATCCCAGAACCACCAGCCGCCCCAGCCCAGTTCATAATAGGCCCACCAAGACCCGAGGGCGATACCCGCCGTCAGGCTGATCCAGGCGGCCAATGTCCATGGCCGGACCCATCTGGCCCAGGCCGGATCGACGCGACCCTCTATAAGAGCCGCAACGGCGAAGGAAAACACGATGGAGAAGCCGACATACCCGAAATACAAGAGCGGCGGGTGCAAGGCGAGGCCCATGTCCTGAAGCAACGGGTTTAGGTCATTGCCGTCAAGCGGCGGCGGAAACACTCGCTCGAAGGGGTTCGACGTCAGCAGAAGGAACGTCAGGAAGCCGACACTGATCCACGCCTGCACCGACAGGGTGCGCGCCTTGGTCTCCGCGGGGATGTTAGATCCGAACCAGGCGACGCCCGCGCCGAACACCGCGAGGATCAGGATCCAGAGCAGCAGCGAACCCTCATGGCTGCCCCATGTCCCGGCCACCTTGTAAAGCATCGGCTTGAGCGAATGGGAATTCTCAACGACGTTCCTGACGGTGAAATCGCTGACGATGAAAGCCTGCATCAGCGCTGCGAAGGCTATGGCCACGAACAGCACTTGTCCTATTGCCGTCGCCTGAGCGGATTTCATCCAGACGGCGTTTCCACGCGACGCACCTGCAATCGGTAGAACGCTTTGAACAAGTGCGAGGGCCAGCGCGAGGGCCAGTGCGAAGTGACCAATTTCCGGGAACATGGCGTTCTTTCCTATCTAAGGTTGGTGGCGTCGCGTCGGACAGTGTTCAAATTTGTAATGTGGACTACTCGTCGAGTGTCGCTTTCAGGCGGCGAAACTCTTCGTCGTCGATTTCACCATTCACAAAGCGACGCTTCAGCGTTTCCCGCGCGTCCGATTCCGGCGGGGGAGTGCCATTGTCGCGCAGCCTGAGCACAAGAAACACGATCAATGCGATCACGGCGCCCCAGAAGGCGAGCATCATGAAGCCGCCCATAAAGCCATAGCCACTGCCCCACATGTGACCTGTCCAGGAGCCTGGTCCATCAGCCTGCGCCATGCTGGCGGGCAAGCTGGCCAGCAACGTTGGAATGAGCGTTTTCAGTTTCATCTGTTTCTCCTTCGATTAGTTCGCTTTCATCCAGTGGGATGGTGACAACAGCGCGCAAACCCGCGCTGTTATGGTTGACCAGCTGGATATCGCCGCCATGGGATTGGACGATTGTCCTCGCGATTGAGAGCCCAAGCCCATAACCGCCCGTTTCCAGAGACCTCGATTGCTCGAGGCGATAGAAGGGATCGAAGACCTTTTCCAACTGGTCGACGGGAATGCCGGGCCCATTGTCATCGATGTTGAGTACGAGGTTCGAACCGTGGGTCGCCCAGCTGACTTTTGCGGCACCACCGTAGCGAACGGCGTTCTCAAGCAAGTTCCTCAGTGCCCTTCGGAACGCGTTGGGTCGAAGCCGCACGGCAACATCATCACTCGGGGCAAAGGTGCAGTGTGCCGCCATATCGCTGCACAAGCTGTCCAGAAAATTGCGCAGATCGACCACTTCAGCACCTTCGGATCCGGTAAGGCCCCGTGCAAAGGTGAGCGTCGCTTCGACCATACTCTGCATCTCTTCGACCGATGCGATGAGGCTGTCCCGCGTCTCTTCTTCGTCAACCAGCTCCGCGCGGACACGCATAGCAGTCAACGGCGAGCGTAAATCGTGACCAAGCGCTGCGAGCATCCGTGTCCGATCACTGACAAACCGGGTCAGCCGTCGTTGCATGCGGTTGAAGGCGACGGTCAGATCCCTGACCTCGGTCGGCCCTGCGACGGTCAATTCAGGCACATCCTCGCCCCGGCCAAGATGGTCCGAGGCCTTCGACAGGTGCCGCAAAGGACGCGTCAGGCGCGTCATGACAAACCAGAAAATCGCCACCAAAAGCAGTCCGGCGGAAATTCCAAAGGTCAGCATCGAATAGAAAGGCCATTGGATTGGTGGACGCTCGAACCGCGTTCCGACATTCAGCCAACGCGCTCCCTTAATGGCGATCGACAGGTTCATTTCAACCGCTATCAACTCTCCGCGCATCATCGCGAGATGCATTTCCGTCATTTCGTCAGAAAGATTGGGCAAGGGCCTCAATTCGCCCTCGATCTCGTGCAGTTCAACGCGAATATCGCGGCTGTAGCTATCGTCCATTAGCGCACGGATACGCCCTTCAACAAGGTCGCCATGCGAATGACTGGTGTGTTCCACACTCGGAGCGTCTGACAGATCAAACCGGATAAGTGGTGAATTTGCTGCGCGAAGGATGGAATTCTGCAGGTCCAACGGGGCCTCTTCGATCAACCGCGCCACATTCGCTGCGCGTCCAGCAGCCTCGAACCCCAAAGCAGCACGGATCGCAAGGCTGCGCTCGTCAGCGAACAGGAACAGGCTGATTGCCTGGGCCACGACAAGCACCGCAACCACAAGCAGGATCAACTGGCCGCTCAGAGATCTCATCGCACGGCGCATCACGGCGCATCCTCGACATCGGCAGCCAGACAGTATCCGCCGTTCCGCACCGTTTTGATGACACTGGGCCTAAGTACATCCGGCTCGATTTTGCGGCGGAGGCGGCTGATCTGATTGTCGATGGTGCGATCCATCGGGCCTGCCGTCCGCCCAGCGGTCAGGTCAAGCAACTGGTCACGGCTGAGCACCATCCTCGCGCGTTCCAGCAGGACCGCCAGCAATTTGAACTCGGAGGTCGTCAATGGGGTCTCGGTGGTGGACTCGTCAATCAGCACCTGCCGGTCGGTATCCAGTATCCAGTGCGCAAAAGAGACTTTCCTCCCAGCGAGGCTTCCGGCCACAGGTTCGTCGCGGTTGCTTCTCCGAAGAACCGACTTGATGCGGGCGAGCAGTTCTCGTGGATTGAACGGCTTGGCGAGATAATCGTCCGCACCGATTTCCAGACCCACGATCCGATCCGTTTCCTCACCAAGCGCCGTCAGCATGATGATCGGAAGATCACCTTCTGGCGCAAGTCTGCGGCAAACCGACAAACCGTCCTCGCCCGGCATCATGACATCGAGCACGAGCAGGTCGAAGTGACCGGTGGCCAGCTTGGCATCCATCTCCACGGCATCCCTGGCGACGGTCGTGCGCATTCCGTTCTTCTCCAGAAAGCGCGCGACGCTTTCACGTATCTGTGCGTGGTCATCCACGATAAGGATATGAGGTGGCGGTCCCATGGTGTCTTTCCTAAATCATCGTTGCATCGTGTTTCATGGGCAGAATTGTAGCCATTTGTATCAGGTCAGTCCCTTGCTACAGATGGATACAAATCTGTGCCTGCACCGTGTCGTGCTCCCGGGTAGCGTTGCCGGCATGTTATGTGACCTTTGGGATCGCAACCGATCAAAGGATGAGGTTTTCGAATATGGCTCTTGATTTGAACCGGCGCCGTTTCATTCTGGGTGCTCATATGACGGTGCTGACCGTCACGGCGTCACCGCTGCTGGCGCAGAGCCGATCTGTCTGGTCGGCAGAGAATGCCTTTCACGCGCTTCTATCGGATACGGCGCGGATCATCGATGTCAGAACGCGCGAAGAGTGGCAAGAAACCGGCGTAGGTGCTGGTGTATGGCCGATAAGCATGCACGCGTCCGGTTTTCCGGACCGATTGTTCAGGGCGAAGGAACTGAGCGGTGATCGCACTGTTGGACTGATCTGCGCCACTGGCGGACGCTCCGCATCGCTGCTTCGAGCGTTAAGACAAGCTGGTTTCTCGGGCTACGCCGATATCTCGGAAGGGATGTTGGGATCAGGCGAAGGGCCGGGCTGGATCGCATCGAACTTGCCGACCGTTCCGGTGGATGTCGCCCTGAACGGGTTGCCCCCTGCGCTGGCCTGACCGGTGAAGATCCTATCCGTCCGGTTCTGCTAACAGACTGATATGTGCTTAAATTGGCCTGTTTGAACAGGAAAACGGGAATGGATTCATGATCGAGTTGATGGCCATGTTCGTCGGAATATGCGCAGCGATCCTGATGGGAATTGTCCATCATTATGCGTTGTCGGGCATTTTGAAGTTTTCCCCGTGGCGGTCGGATGGCTCCGGCTTTCGGATCATCCTGACGTTTTCCGCATTGCTGTTGCTGCACGTATTGGAACTTGTGACGCTCGCCGTGTTCAACACGATGGTGGTGGCAAGCGTTCTGCCGCAATCGTTCAGCAACAGCCCGCCGATGTTTCAGGATGTTCTCTATGTTACGGGCATCTCGTTCTCGACCCTTGGCTATTCGTCCATAGAGGTGGTCGGGCCCTTTCGACTATTGCTGATGCTGCAATCGCTTTTGGGCTTCATGTTGCTGACCTGGTCAGCGACGTTTCTTTACTCAGCCTGCCAGCAAGTCTGGCAGAAGGCGAAAGATGACTGAAAATCGCCACGCGCGTCGGACATGAACCGGGCGTCAGCGTCAAATGCGTCCTGATATCGGTCCTTTGACCTCCCCGTGGAACGGTTGAGTGAGCGCCGCGTTGCGCGCGTGGATGAATAACCCTTGACCTTCCAGTTGCTGGAATCCCTAGGTACCAAGCCATGGCACAGATTTTCAAAAAGACAGGCGATCACTTATCGCACCATCGACACGGGGATATCTTGAAATTTCCCGTATGGGTTGGCGTGTTGATTGTCTTGCTCTCAATGCCGGCTCACTTGTTTTTGGATGAAAAGAGCTCGATAGCTCTTGCTTCGATCACGCTTGCTTTGATTGGCGGTGCCTATATCGGCTTTGGCGCCGCGGACGGCAGAGCGCGCGTGTTCTGGGCAGAGCTCGCCGTGGCCCTTTTGTTCGGCTCGGCAGCCTTCCTGGGGCTGATATGGCATTGGGCCTTCCTCCCCTTGGGCTTGGCCCTGCACGCCCTTTGGGACATGTCACACCACAATTCTTATCGTCTCGCCCGGATTCCGAACTGGTATATTCCATTCTGCGTGGCCTTTGACCTTTTGGCAGCGACGTTCTTCGTTCTGCTCTATGCCGTGTTTTGATCCATGATGATGCGCGTTCTTCTTATTGCGGTGTTCCTGATGGGAGTCGTCGCATTGGCCTTCCCGGACGTCCTTGGCGTTGACATTCGCCTGCCGGATCGCGCGGAAATTGACCGCTGGATCGAGGCGGCAGGTCTTGCCGGACCAATTGTCATCGTGGCGCTTATGACAATCGCTATCGTGGCAAGCCCCCTGCCCTCGGCGCCGATCGCACTCGCCGCCGGAGCGGCTTATGGACACACGTACGGGACGCTCTTCGTCGTTCTAGGTGCGGAACTCGGTGCGCTTGCCGCCTTTGGTCTGGCCCGCGGCCTGGGTCGTCCCTTCGTTGAGCGTCATCTCGGTCAGAAGATTAACGCAGGCCTGTTCGGGTCCCAGAACACTCTGACCTTCCTGGTCTTCGGCAGTCGCCTGCTGCCGTTTCTGTCCTTCGATATGATCAGTTACGCCGCAGGTCTGAGCAAGCTGCATCTTTGGAGGTTCGCGCTGGCCACGATGGCCGGGATTATTCCCGCAAGTTTTTTGCTCGCTCACATGGGCAGCCAGGCGATGAACGGAGATGCCCGCACCGCCACATGGACCGCGCTTGCGCTCGGTGGCTTTACGGGCCTGTCGGTTCTCTTTGCCGCGACGCGAAAGACCGGTACGCAACGGGAGGAGAGCTGATATGGCCAATCATTCTCACGCTGGACACATGCCGAGTTCCGGCAAGGCCCTTGTGATTTCTGCCTGGCTCACCGGCGTCTATTTCATGATTGAACTCGCCGTCGGGCTCTGGACCGGCTCGATCGCCGTCCTGTCGGATGCGTTTCACACCCTGTCGGCGGTTGGCGGTGTTCTCGTGGCCATCATCGCGAAGCGGATTGCGCGCCGTCCAGCGGATTCGGCGCGCAGTTTCGGATGGTACCGCGCCGAGATCATCGGCGCGCTGGTGAATGGCAGCTTTCTTCTCGGCATGGCGCTTCTGGTGATCTGGATGGGCGCGATTCGGCTCGGAAATCCGATCCACCTGGCCACGGGCCCAATGCTTTGGGTCGCCTTCGGTGGCCTGGTCACAGAGGTCATCTCGCTGGGGCTGATGTGGCAATCGAGCAAAGACGATCTGAATGCCCGCGGCGCGCTCTGGCACATCATCCAGACCTTTGTCGGCAGCCTCCTGATCATCGTGACCGCTCTCGTGATCGAGTTCACCGGCTTTCTCGCGATCGACCCGATCCTCGGCATGGCGTTCGGGGTGGTTCTCCTCTGGGCCTCCGTCGGCGTAATCAAAGAAGCGGTCCACATTCTCATGGAAGGCACGCCCGAGGGAACGGATCTCGACGCTGTGATGGCGGATCTGAACCACCAGGACGGGGTTGTGGATGTTCACCACGTGCATGCTTGGACGCTGACCAGCGGCAAACACGCGTTTTCCGCCCATATCCGCCATAGGGCACCCGCCGAGGCCGCGCACTTGCTGAACAGGGCCTATCGACGGCTGACGGAGCAGCATGGGTTTCACATGGTCACGCTGCAGCTCGAAACCGAGTGTCTCGACGAGCGCCACGCGCTGGATGTTGATATAGTCCAGATAGCGGCTGCAAAGGCTGCGCAAGAAAAGACTGATGTGCGAGATGCGCATCCGCACCCAAGCCCTAACACAGAAGGGCCATAGACTGTGATGGACACGATACTTGCCGCAGAGCCGGAGATTCGTCTGACGGCGTTTTTGAGTGTGCTGGCCGCCATGGCGCTTTGGGAACTCGCCGCCCCGCGTCGGCGGCGTGACATTCCGCGTGTCATCCGTTGGTCGAACAATCTGGCTCTTGTCGTGATCGATACGGCGATCCTGCGGTTGTCTTTCCCAATCCTGGCCGTTGGTCTGGCGGTCATGGGCGAGGAGCGGGGTTGGGGTTTATTCAACACTATCGGCGCGCCGTATTGGTTGGCCGTTGTCCTGTCCATGCTGCTTCTCGATCTGGCCATCTATTTGCAACACGTCATGTTCCATGCCGTCCCTACGTTGTGGCGTCTGCACCGGATGCACCACGCGGACCTCGAGTTCGACGCCACAACGGGATTGCGCTTTCACCCGATTGAGATCCTTATCTCGATGGCGATCAAGCTAAGCTTGGTCGCAGCGCTTGGTCCGCCCGCCGTCGCGGTTTTGTTGTTCGAGATCATCCTCAACGCCACGGCACTCTTCAACCATGCCAACATCAACCTGCCGAGACCAGTCGACCGGTGGCTCAGATGGATCGTCGTCACACCCGACATGCACCGCGTGCATCATTCTGTCGATCCGCGCGAAACCAACTCAAACTACGGCTTCAACCTGCCGTGGTGGGACCGCCTCATGGGTACTTACGTTGCCCAGCCCGCGAAGGGCCACGAGGGAATGACGATCGGCATCGAGCAGTTTCGCACGACGCGCGACCTCTGGGTCGACAAGATGTTGATCCAGCCCCTTCGCGGGCCGGCAAGCGGGCACGCCCTGGATGCACCCGCCCTCTCGCCGACAGAGCAGGAACAGCCTCTGGACTCTCAAACACACAGTTCTACGGTCTCGGATACTTCAAAAAGGAACACATGATGAAAAGACGCACATTTTTGCTGGCCGGAGCGGCTGCCACACTCCCCCTGCGAGCACTGGCCAACACAGAACCGGTCATTAAAGTCCTGAAAACCCCCACCTGCGGGTGCTGTACCGCCTGGGTCGATCATGTCCGGCAAGCGGGCTTCACGGTCGAGGCGCAGGATGTCGATCAGGATGCGCTTTATGCGTTCAAAGACCGGCTACAAATCGCTCCGGAACTTGCTGGATGTCACACGGCGATCATAAGTGACTATTTTATCGAGGGCCACGTGCCTGCCGCGGACATCACGCGGCTGCTGGCAGAACAACCGGTGGCGCGCGGGTTGACGGTTCCCGGCATGCCGATGAGTTCGCCCGGCATGGGCGGTCCCGGGGCTGGTGACACTTTTGATACCTTGCTTGTCGGCTCCGACGGGGTGACCTCGGTCTTCGCGAGCCACAGCTGATCGGGTCATGGGCGCAGGTGATAAATCCCGCGGGCGGGGTTTTTGACCCGCCCGTCCTGCACAAGCTTTCGCAAGGCCCTGTAGGTCGCCTCATGGCTCAGCTGTAATCGGGCGGCGAACTCGATCACGGAGCCGTCGAGCAGGCCCGCGACCAACCCCGCCAACACCCGGTCTTCTGCACGCCGGATACCCACGATCTCAAGCATCTGTCTTTGTGCCTGTATCTGCTGAGCCGCCTGGCGACCAAAAGCGCGCGCAAACTCAGGGTCGGCGAAGGCGTCCAAAACGGCATCCTTTTCGATCCGGATCAGCGTCCCTGCCTGAACGAAAACAGCATCGCAATGATAGACCTCTGAAAACACGGAAGCTTCGGCAAAGCTTGTTCCGGCTTGGGCACGGTGAATGATGAACCGCTCGCCATCTGGGCCGACCCGCTCGAGATACACGCGCCCGGTTTGCACGACATAGAGACCGTGGGTGGGACCGCCTTGGTGAAACATGATGTCGCCAACCGCGCCGGAAAAAGGGCGCAGGGCTGAACTCGGGATAAGATCATAGGGGGCTGGCAACATATGATTGCAATCATATTGCGATACGCCCGCCCCTGCTAGCGTAAACATGACAGCATCCCATTGAAGGACCCGTCCATGCGTCTCATTTCCCTCCTCCTTGCCATACTGATGGCCGCACCCGTGGCCGCTCAGCACGCCCATTCCGCGACTGGCCATGACATGGGTGGACCGCAGGAAACCGGGCAATCGGCCTTTGCCGCCCTGGCGGAGATCGTTGCGATCCTGCAGGCCGATCCCGAGACAGATTGGGAGCGGGTCGATATCGACGGATTGCGCCGCCATCTGGTCGATATGGATCTTCTGACCCAAGAGGCCGTGGTCACCCGCACCCTGCGGCCGGAAGGGGCCCGGTTCGAGATTCGGGGCACCCCCCGTGTTCTCGAAGCCATCCGCGCCATGGTGCCCGCCCATGCGCCCTTTCTTGCGGCTGAAACCGGCTGGGACGTTGTCACGGAGGAACTCGAAGATGGCGTGGCGCTCAGTGTCGATGGCGATGCCGCTCAGATTCAGGGACTTGGTTTCTTTGGCCTGATGACCATCGGGGCGCATCACCAGGAGCACCACCTCATGATGGCAAAAGGCGCAGCCCCGCACCATTGACGCGCCGACACGGCTTGTTTGTTGATCCGTAGAGAGGTGCACTGACAAAACGTTACATCTCGCGTGTTGACCTTCCCGCGCGGGAGACATGGACACATGTCCCGTGATGGAAGCGTCAGAGGATACCGCGCGCAGGGATTTCCTGTATTACGCAACGGCCGGGGCGGGGGTCGTGGCCGCAGGGGCCGCGCTCTGGCCACTGGTGAACCAGATGAACCCTTCCGCCGATGTCCGCGCCTTGGCACAGATCACTGTCGACATTTCCGATCTCGCGCCTGGAACGCAATTGACCGTCAACTGGCGCGGAAAACCTGTCTTTATCCGTCATCGCACAGAGGCAGAAATGGCTCAGGCTCGGGCAGAGGCGGTCTCTGACCAGCCTGACGGCAAGGCGCGCAACCCCAATCTGCCCGCCGATGCGCTGGCGTCGCGTAGCCCTTAATTGGGCTCTGCCTCACTTTGTGTGGCGCAACTATCCTGAAACAGGAAAATTCAGGAGGGATGGTTGTGAGCTCGAAGAAGCATTGGTCGCCCGGGGCCGAAGTTTCGGTTCAATGCGTTGAGCGAAGTGATTTCGGCGGGTGGATCGTATCGGGCAGTCTGACACCAAGCGGCATCTGCCCAGACTGTGGATTGCATTCACGCCGACGTCACGGCTGGCGGCGTCGGCGGTTGCAGGATTATCCCGCCCATGGAGAGGAGGTAACGGTTGATCTCGCGATTTGCCGTTGGCGATGTTTGGCACCCGCTTGCCCACGCCGGACTTTCGCAGACCAACTCACCTCGATTGCGCATCCGTTTGCACGTAGCACTTCGCGTGTCGGGGAGATTGTCAGTCATCTTGGGCATGCAACCGGCGGACGGCCTGCCGAACGGCTCTTGCACCGTTTGGGCCTTGGGGTCAGCGATTACACGGTGCTCAGGCAGTTGAAAAAGCGTGCTCAGGGCACCGCCAAGCCGCCGACGGTCATCGGGATTGACGACTGGAGCTGGCGGAAGTCGCAAACCTACGGCACGATCATTGTGGATCTGGAGCGTCGCGTGGTGATCGACATTCTTGAGGATCGAGATGTCGTCACCTGCACCAACTGGCTCAAGCGACACCCCGAGGTGAAAGTGATTAGCAGAGATCGGTGTGGTCTCTACGCCTAGACTGCACGGCAAGGGGCACCGCAGGCGAAGCAGGTCGCTGATCGGTTCCATATCGTGCAAAACCTGCGGCAGGCCATTGAGGAGCAAATGAACCTCCACGGCCCTGAGACCGGCAGAGCGCTGCTGGCCGACGCCGACAATATCACCGCAGCCGGCAGCCTTCTGAAGTCACGCCTTGCGCACAGGACATCTCGGGAAGAGATTTTCACCACCATCCATGCGCTCCGAAATCAGGGGCTTAACTGTAGCGAGATCGGGCGACGAACAGGGTTCCCGCGCCGCAGCATCGCGAAATGGCTGCAGTTCGAGACGCCACCGGACCGCAAACAGGCCGCTTTGAAACCGACTTCGCCGTGGTACTTTGAAGAATTCCTGAGCCAAAGCTGGAAGGACGGCATTCGAACAGGCAGCGCCCTGTACCGTATGATCCAAGAGCGTGGTTACGAGGGGAGTCAGTCGCATTAAAAGCGGCTGGGGGCGGGCGGGCGCAGAGCCGAAAAGCAAACGAAGGGCCCCGCCGTGGAGCACCAGATCCTGGAGCCGGTCCGGGGCCCGGAAACGGGGCATGCGATCTCTCCGGTCATTGCGGCCGCGCTGTGCATCAAACCCAGCGGAAAGCTCACCTCGGATCAGGCGCGGAAAGTCGACACGCTCAAAGCCGGTTCTCCCGCCTTCACAACGATGCGCAGCCTCGCCATGCGTTTCAACGGTATCATGCGTGGCCGCCAAGCGGGTCCGCTCCCTGCATGGATCGACGACGCCATCGAAACCGGCCTGACGCCCATTGTGCGCTTCGCCCGCACCTTGAACCGGGACTTCAATGTGGTCAAAAAGGCGATCGAGATGCCCTGTAACAACGGCCAGGCGGAAGGTCAGATCAACCGCCTGAAAACCCTCAAGCGCGCCATGTACGGCCGAGCCGGTCCAGAATTGTTGCGGGCGAGAATGCTACCGTTCCGCCACACAGATTGAGGCAGAGCCCAATTAAAGGCTACGCGACACAACCGTTTGATGACTGGCGCCCGATCTTGCGTGTGTCCCCGGTCCCGTGCACCCGGTAATACAGCCACGACAAATAAAGCACGTGGGTTCCAAGCGGGTTGTCAGGACCCGGCGGCCAATAGTCAGGCCATTCGGGGTTGCGCTCTTTCATTGATGGAGTGGGCCGCCAACTGGGCCTCTCCACCTTCCTTATAACCTCTGTATATCCTCGGCGGGTCAGCTCTTCCGAGGCGGGGACACTTGAAGGGTAGAGTTTGTAAACACTTTCGTCTTCCGACCAGTACTGGACTGCACGCGAGTCAATGTCGCACATAATTGCACCGTGCTGAAGGTTATCGAAGTGGTCTTGCCAGGGATCCGCACTGAAGGACAGAAATATTTCTGCGTACCGCCGAGGGCTCCTGCTCCTGAGCACGGAGAAGGGAAGGTGTTCCCAGAAGTCCGATCATAGTTGTCGAGACGAACTGGCACCGTGTTTTCTTTGAATCAGTAATATACTTTGCCTCGCCCTTTTGTTGATGAACGGATACGACCTCTAGCTGCTAGAGCTTCAACCGAAAATTGATGACGTTCTCGTGAGGCGGCGAGACTAGAGATATCTACGTGTTTCAGCGCAATAGTTGCGATACTTGGTGCCGTATTGTTCGCACAGCCATGGCTCTTCTGCGAGCGGGGCAAGGGCCAGCGCGGCAACTCCAACGATGACGACAGGCCAAACCCAAGGTGAGGCGAAGAGAAGAACCAAACCTATTAGGATGGCCATGTCGGCAAGATACTGCGGATTCCGAGAGAAACGGTAGAGACCCGAAGTGATCAGCTCGTCTCTCACCCCACTGGTGGCTTTCAGTCCAATGATGAATGCCCCCCACCAGGCGATCAGATTTCCGATTGCGATCAAGAACGGCCCGACTGCCCAACGGAGCGCGTTGGGCATAGAAGCGGATTTCCAATCCACGATGCCCAAACCGATCACCGCCCCAAACACGGCCAATGTGAGGCCCCATGCAATGATTGGTATGACTGAATGCTCTCTGTTTGGAGGCCAGATGCGCTTGGACGGGCGGACGATCGACCAAAGGAGCGCACCAATCAAAACCAGACCGGACAGCAGGCCTACGACCACTAGTATGCCTTGGGCAATCGTCATGAGCGGTGTCCGAACACCTGCGCCTCCTGATGCGCATTGTCGGTCGCTTCGAATTCAAGCGTGGAATGCTCGATTGAGAAACGTTCATGCAGCACCGATTTGACGTTTTCTTTAATTTTGTCGGCCTCACCCATCCGGTCGCGTTCGACAACAATATGGCAGTCCAATGCCGCAGCGTTCTCCTGCATTTGCCACAGGTGGACATGATGCACGTCCACAACGCCATCGACAATCTGGATCGCTCTGACCACGTCATTTCCATCAATATCTGGTGGGCTCCCAAGCATCAGGGTTCGAATTGGGGCCCCTATTTCGGTGAAGGACAGATACAGGATGTAGAGCGCGATGCCGATGGTGATGGCCGGATCCACCCAACGCATATCATAAAGTATAATGAGCGTCCCGCCGACTATGACGGCCACTGAAGCCAACGCGTCCGAAAGGTTGTGGAGAAACAGCGCGCGGATGTTCACGCTCCCCTTCTGCATCGAATAGGTCAGCATTGCGGTCAGCGTGTCGACCACAAGCGCAATTCCACCGAGAATGACGACGGTCCACCCCATGACTTCGGGTGGATCAATCATGCGCATGCCACCTTCGTAGATCAGGTAGAAGCCGATCACGATCAGGGTGGTGTAGTTGATCAGGGCAGCGACGATTTCGACCCGGCCATAGCCGAAAGTCATGCGCTCATCGGCCGGGCGGCGCGCGATCTTGCGCGCGGCGAAGGCAATGACAAGCGAGGCCATATCGGAAAAGTTGTGCAGCGCATCGGCGATAAGTGCTAGACTGCCCGACAATATGCCCCCGACGATTTGCGCAACAGTAAGTAGCCCATTCGCCCAGATCGCGATCGCAACCCGTCGATCCCCAGAATTCGGATCGATATGCGCGTGCCCGTGATCATGCGGCATTGGCAGGCTCCTCATGCGCGTGTGTCGCGCGTCGGTCAGTCTTCAGGCGGCCGCTGCGGAAACCACGTACGCGCGCATTCATCCAGTGGCGTATTATATGACGGTAAAGGGCACCACGCAGCCTTCCAAAGGATTGCTTATGGGACAAATAGAAGGCGTCGGGCGTATCGTACACGCCGAAATCTTGCACGATGCCGGTTTTCTGAATGTAGGTATCTTCTCCGTTCCAGGCGACGGGAGGCGCGCCAAGGCAATCCGTGCCCGCGCCATAACCGCAGACACTGTCCGTGTCCGAGAACGATCTTTGCAGGACTTCGAGGAAAGCGTCATCCAGGATGAAGCCTTCAAGGTTGATCCAGGCCCCTTGAAATTCGATCTCTACCCACGAGTGGAGGATTTCCTCTGGAGCAAGCGGATACACCAACTCTGGGACAACACCGCGCTGCAAGCCTTTGTGGATCGTAAACCCATGCAACCGGCAACGAACGCCAACACCACGCAGCAGCGCCATTAAGAGCGTGCCTTTGGTATTGCACTGCCCGTAGCCGTCGGAAAGTACCTCGGATGCGGGGATGTCGTCAGCTCGATTGTATCCGAACGCGATTTCATTTCGAACGAAATCATAGGCAGCTCCGATCCGATCGTATTCGGATAAGTCGCGCCAGCTGCGGCTCTCTATTAGATGCGCAATAGGCGCGGCATTAAAATCCAGTAGTTTGGTGGGTGCAAGTAGGGGGTTGGTCATCTGCAACGGAGTTACTCCTCGAATCGTCTTGGAACAGACTAATCTCTATAGTTACTGTAGCTTCAACCCATTCTTTTGAGAAACGATCTCTCGCAACTACTTGTCCGTGCGAACTGCTTTGTGGTGTTCACCGTGTGCGTCGCGTAGGATATTGACGCCGCCCCAGGCCGCGATCCCGGCGATCATCACACCGACGATAAGGTCGGGCCAGTTCGTTCCCAGCCAGGCAACGAGGCCACCTGCGACTACGATTCCGAGGTTTGCCGCAAAGTCGTTCCAGCTGAAAGTATTGGCCGCGCGGATGTTGACGTCCGGATCTTTGAGCCGAGCGAGCAACCAGACACAAACTGAGTTGATGGCCGCCGCGCTCAGCGCCATGACGATCATAACGGTGCCAAGGGGATCCGACCCACCGACATAGCGGCTCAAAGCATCATAAAGGATCCCGAGGGCGAACACGATCAGCAAGCAGCCCGAGACATTCGCCGCAACACGTTGCCATTTCGCAGACCGCGACAATGCAAACAGACTGATTGCGTAGACCAAGCTGTCTGAAAGGTTGTCGAGCCCGTTTGCGATCAGGGCACTGGAATCCCCGAAGGCCCCGGTCGCAAAAAAGGCCATGGCAAGACCCACGTTTAGACCGAGAACAATCCAAAGGGTGCGTCTTTCGCTTGCTCCTTTTCCTGCAGTCATACTTCCCATTCCGCTTGGTCGACTATGATCCTTCAACCTCTCGGGCAGATCAGAGTTCCGGATTGAATAATAATGGTCAGTTCCATTTACGACCGCCGGGAGCTGTCAGTCAGGCGTCTCAACCAAAGTAGAGTATAGCCCTTTTTATGGGGCGATGAGATCGCGATTTGAGACGGTTTCAAGTTCAAACCATAAAGTTCAATTGGTTCGTGGCGCGGCCAGTATTATAGCTGCGCCGAGCAAGCAAACGGCTGTGCCAAGCGCATCCCACCTGTCCGGTCTGTGACCCTCTGCAAGCCACATCCACAGTACCGAAGCTGCAATGTAGACTCCGCCATAGGCGGCAAAGGCGCGGCCCGCAGCAACCGTTTCGACTTGCGCCAGAAGCCACCCGAATACCACCAAGGCTACAATACCGGGTACGAGCCAAGCCGCGGATGCGCCGAGGCGCCACCAGCTCCAGATCGCGAAGCACCCGGCGATCTCGGCCAAGGCCGCAAGCGGGTATGCAAGCGCGGCAGGCATCTCAGGCGCCGATCTCGTCATGTTCGGTCAAACATTCGGAATGATCCCGCAACACCTCAAGCACCTTGCAATCTCCCGTCCGCCCGCCGCTGCATTCGTGAACCATGCGTTTCAGTTCCGTGCGCAGCGCCTTCAGGCGGGCCATGCGCTGCTCCACCTGTTTGAGCTGGCGACGCGCGATGGCATCTGCCTCGTCGCAGGGGCGGTTGGGATGGTCGCTGAGGTCGAGCAGCTCGCGGATCGCATCGAGCGAAAAACCGAGTTGCCGCGAATGGCGGATGAAGGACAGTCGGTCGAGCTGTGCATTGTCGTAGCGCCTCTGTCCGCCTTCGGTCCTGCCAGGTTCGGGCATGAGTCTGATCTGTTCGTAGTACCGGATGGTCTGCACTTTTGTGCCAGTCTTCTTTGACAGAGTACCGATCGTGAGCATTTTCGCCTCCATGAAAAAGATACAGTTTGTGTAGGTTTTGACGTCGGAATAAACAAGTGTCGGATTCACAGACGCGTGAGTTCAAGCTATACCATGATTTCGTGCTTGAACCTCTAGCAGCTAGAGGATGTATCCGCACAGGCAATAAGAATCAAAATCAGGCGAACAGGATTGTCCCTTACATCGGCACAGAAGTTTCTTTGGGTTTTGGCAGGCGTGGCAGCGCTTGCCTTCGTATGGCTTTTGCTATGGTCCGATTATCGTGCCGATAGCGCCCGAACCGACGCCGAACCGCCTTTTTTCGCTGAGTTCGAACTGACGGACCACCAGGGTATGGTTCGAACCGAGGAGGACTTTGCGGGGCGCTGGATGCTGGTTTTTTTCGGCTTTACCAACTGCCCCGACGTCTGCCCGACGACCCTATCCGAGGTCGCGGCGGTGATGGACGGTCTGGGCGACGATGCCGCCAAGGTCCAGCCGATTTTCATAACAATCGACCCTGAACGAGACACGCCCGCAGCACTCGCCGAATACGTCCCGCTGTTCGATGCGGGCATCATCGGGCTGACCGGCACGCCGGAACAGATCGCCGCCACATCCGAGACCTTTCCGATCTTCTTCGAACGCGTCGAAGAGGCTGCGGCGCCGGATGGTTACACGATGGGCCACACGTCGCATCTGTTCCTCTTCGATCCCGACGCGGGCTTCGCCGACTCGTGGCCCTACGGCACCTCCGCCGAAGAGATCCTCGCCAATCTGGAAGAGAGGATCTGACCGACATGAACCGTATGTCCGGAGAAACAGCCCTCGGGCTGGCGTGGATCATCGCGCTCGTCGCCTCGCTTGCCGTGCTTTTCATCGGCGAGGTGCTGGGGCAGACGCCCTGTGTGCTGTGCTGGTTCCAGCGCGCCTTCATGTTCCCCTTGGCCATTGTCCTCGGGCTCGGCCTTTGGTGGCGGGACGGCCGCGTGGGGCGCTACGGCATCGCATTGGCGCTTGGCGGCGGCGCAATCGCCCTCTGGCACATGGGGCTGTACGTCGGTCTTGTTCCCGAACGCGTCCAGCCCTGCACGGCCACCGGCCCCTCTTGCACCGATGACAACCAACTGGTCTTCGGCATCCCGATCCCGCTGATGGCGCTCGCCGCCTTCGCGCTGATCGGGGCGCTGTCGGCCCTTTCATTAAAGGACACACGAACATGAATCGACGCGGCCTGATCCTGTCCGTTCTTGCCCTCGGCGCCGCCGGTTTCGGCGGAGCCACCTGGTTTGCAAACCGCCCCGGCCCAGTGGCCGAAGCGGAGCCCGTTGCTCCGGAACTTGCGGAGGCGATGATCCGCCCCTACTCGCCCATCCTCGGGCCTGCGGATGCGCCCGTCACGATCGTCGAATTCTTCGATCCGGCCTGCGAGGCCTGTCGCGCCTTTCATCCCATCGTGAAGGACATCATGGCCGAGCATGGGGAAGCTGTCCGCGTCGTGATCCGCTACACGCCCTTCCACGGCGCGGCATCCGAGGAAGCCATCCGCGTGCTCGAGGCGGCGCGCATGCAGGACGTTTACGTGCCGGTGCTCGAGGCCGTTCTGCGGGAACAGCCGAGATGGGCGTCGCACGGTGCCCCGGCGCCCGGCCTAATCCTACAGGTCGCCGCCACGGCCGGGCTCGATGCCGAGGCCGCGCGCACGCAAATGCTGGCACCGGGTGTAGTGGCGATCCTGAATCAGGATCGTGCCGATGTAGAGACCGTGGGAATTCGCCAGACGCCCACATTCTTCGTGAACGGCAAGCCGCTCGATCCGTTCGGGGAGGCAGAACTGCGGCGATTGGTGGCTGCCGAAGTCACTTCCGCGCAAAAATGAATGGAAAGGGCAGGATCAAAACGATGAAAAAGCATATTTTGACCGGCACATTGACTGCGCTTTTGACCCTAGGAGGGCTCTCAGTGCCCGCGCTGGCCGGACCCGAGGATGTTGTCGTCGAGAACGCGTGGTCCCGCGCCTCTATCGGGATGAACCGCCCCGGGGCCGCATACATGACGATAAGCAACACCGGCGACGAGCCGGTGACGCTGATCGGCCTTACAACTCCGCTCGCGATGATGCCCGAAATTCACGAGACGAAGACAAATGCCGAGGGTGTGAGTTCCATGAGCCCGGCGGGGGAGATCGCGATCGCCCCGGGCGAGAGCGTCGCGCTCGAACCGGGGGGCCTGCACGCAATGCTGATGCGGCTACAAGAACCGATGACGGAAGGGGACACCTTTCCGCTGACCCTGCTTTTCGACGACGGAGGCGAAGTGACGGTCGAGGTGCCGATCCTCGGCATCGCCGCGCGGGGGCCAGAGGACTGATGCGGCGACGGGCGATCCTGGGGTACGGCGCGGCTGGTGTCGGGGCGGTCGCCCTGATGCTCTTCGTCGGTTGGTGGCAGGTCGATGGACCCGGTGGACCCGAACCTGTCGGGCAGCGGCCTGTGGCCCTGACCGAAATGGATTTCCGTCTGACGGATCATGAGGGCAACGCGGTCGGGCCAGAAACCCTGATCGGTCGCCCGACGATGGCGTTCTTCGGCTTCACCTACTGTCCCGATGTCTGCCCGACCACGCTCTCGGACATTTCGGGATGGCTCGACGATCTGGGAGACGAGGCCGACGAGATGAACGTGGTTTTCATCACGGTCGATCCCGAGCGCGACACTGTCGAAACGATGGCCGAATATGTCGGCTACTTCCATCCTGGGATACGTGGCTGGACGGGACCGGAAGAGCAGATCGCGCGCGTCGCGGACGGCTTCCACGCCACCTACGAAAGGGTGCCGACGGAGAGCGGCGATTACACGATGAACCACAGCGCGAGCGTCTTCCTGTTCGCAGCCTCTGGGCGGTTCGTCACCATGATCGACTATCACGAACCCAGAGAATTCGCGGTGCCGAAAATTCGCCGCGCGCTGGAAGAAGAAATGGAGGGGGCGACATGAGGCTCAGAACTTTGGCGGCTTGTGTCGCAATTGCGGGGACGGTTTCCGGGGCAGCTATCGTCATCTCCGGTGTTTTCTCGAAAGAACCCGTGCCGCCGAAACTTGCCTCGGCAGGTAATTGGATGCCCCAAGGTCCTGAAGCCCCCCAGAACGTTGACATCCTCGTGACGCTGCCCGTGACGGTATGGGCAGAAGATGCACCCGACCTCGGCCCCCTGCCCCTTCTGCAGGTCGCGTTTGCCGACAGGCCCGTGCAGGCGATCGAGCCACCCCTGTCGACATGGTCGCGCAACATTGCACCTGGCGAGACGCTCGATTTCTTGCTGTCTGAAGCTGGTCTTGCGGCACCTGACAGAGCCGAAGTTGCCCTTGCGCTTGGCGCGGAATACGATCTGCGACGGCTGCGGCCGGGGCACTCGGTCACTGTTGCTTCGACCATGGACGGCAGCCCCCGCACCGTCTCACTCGCCGTCGAGGACGGGGTTCGGATCGAGGTGGTTTTCGGCGAGCAGTTGTCCACACAGGTCGTGGCTCCGGATCCGGAGATCGTAACCCTTGCCGGCGAAGCCGTGATCGACAGCTCGATCTTCGCGGCACTCGACGAAGCCGGCATACCCGCCCGTTTTTCCGTGGACCTTGCGCAGATGCTGGGAGGGACCGTGGATTTCCGCCGCGAGATGGCCGGCGGCGAAACACTAAGGCTTCTCTGGCGTGAGGCGCGGGTCGGCGAGGACAGGATCGGACAGCCCGAACTCGCCTTCGCCGCACTGGACATCGGCGGTTCGCTCTACGAGATCGTATGGCCTGACGACGGCAGCGGTCAGGCGACGATCTACGTCGATGGCGAGGTGCTGCGCGTCTTCGCACAGCCGGTCGAGGGTGCGCGCCTCAGCTCGGTGTTCGGGCGCCGCACGCATCCGGTCTTTGGCAACGTCCGGATGCACACCGGCGTCGATTTTGCAGCGGCACGTGGGACACCGGTTCAAGCGACGGCACCGGGGCGGGTCAATTTCATCGGCTGGCGCGGCGGATATGGTCGCGTGGTCGAAATCTTGCACGGCTCCGACACCATGACGCGCTACGCGCATCTGAGCGCCGTGCCGGAAGACTTGGCACAAGGCCAACGCGTTGCGGCGGGAGACGTGATCGGCCGCGTCGGCGCGACTGGCACGGCGACAGGTCCGAACCTGCACTACGAAGTCCTCGTGGATGGGCGCCCGACTGACCCCCTCGCTGACGACCGGCTCGCCGAAGCAGCCGAGAGCGAAGCGGATGATACCGCCGCGCTCTCGCGTCTGGCCGAGGCGCGCGCGCTTCTGAATGAAAACCTCGGCAGCGAGATTGCCGAAACGACAACCGAAAGGCTCTGACCCATGAAACGCATGACCCAAGCTCTTGCCATCACGCTCGCCCTGTTCCCGGCGGCACAGGCCCTCGCAGAGGCAACGGCGATCGACGTCCGCAAGACCAACGGTTGCGGCTGCTGCCTCTCGTGGATGAACCATCTCGAAGAGAATGGCTTTGCGCCGACCGGCCAGGACATGTTCGGCGGGTTGCTGGTTCGCTTCAAGCTCGACAACGGCGTGCCGCAGCGCATGGTCTCCTGCCACACCGCGCTCATTGATGGCTACGTGATCGAAGGCCATGTCCCGGCCGCTGACATCCGCCGCCTTCTCGAGGAGCGCCCGGACGCCGTCGGCCTCGCCGTTCCGGGGATGCCCTATGGCTCGCCCGGCATGGGGCCAGAAGACGACCGCGAGGCCTATGATGTCTTCCTCATCCGCAAGGACGGGTCGACGGAAGTCTTTTCGAGCTACGCCGAAGGATAATCTGGCCCGCCCATGGAAAATCTGTCTCCGATAATGCTCGGCTTTCTCGGAAGTCTCGCCGCCGGATCGCTCACAGCAGTCGGAGCAGTTCCTGTGCTGTTCGGGCGCATCCCGTCTCGGGCCACACGCGATCTGTCGCTCGGCTTCGCTGCCGGTGTGATGCTCGCCGCTTCTTTCTTTTCGCTGATCATCCCGGCATTGGATGCGGCGGAGCCGATGTTCGAAAACGGCGCGATGCCTGCGGCCATCGTATGCGTTTCGATTCTTCTGGGCATGGGGGCTGTCGCCCTGATGAACGAAAAGCTGCCGCACGAGCACTTCAAGACGGGACGCGAAGGGCCCGAAGCGGCGTCTTTGCGGCGGGTCTGGTTGTTCATCATTGCGATCACGATCCACAACTTCCCCGAAGGCCTTGCCGTGGGGGTCGGCTTCGGATCCGGAGGTATGGAGGGCGGTCTGCCGCTCGCCATCGGCATCGGGCTTCAGAATGCGCCCGAAGGATTGGCCGTCGCTGTATCTCTGCTGGGCGAGGGATATCCGAAGCTGCGCGCCTGGGGCATCGCGGCGCTGACGGGCATGGTCGAGCCGATTGGCGGTTTGCTCGGGGCCGGCATCATCACACTGTCGGAACCGCTGCTTCCATGGGGTCTGGCCTTTGCCGCGGGCGCAATGCTCTACGTCATTAGCCACGAAATCATCCCCGAAACCCATCGCAGCGGCCATCAGAACAGGGCGACGCTCGGTCTCGCAGTCGGGCTCGTTCTGATGCTGTTCCTTGATGTCTGGTTGGGATGAGGCAATGTCACTAAACAAGGTATCTCCGATGATCGGCGTCTTCGCAGCACTTGCTGCGTTCGCGATCGATCAGATCACCAAAGCCATTGTCGTTGCGAATGCCGTCACTTTAAGCGCCGGAATTCCCGTGTTTCCGGGATTCAACCTCGTCTTTTATCGTAATGACGGCGTGACTTTCGGGATGTTGGGCGGCGCGCCGTGGTGGAGCCTCATCGCTTTCGCTCTTGCCATCTGTGTTTGGCTGGGGGTTATGCTGTTTCGCGCCGACAATGCGGTGGAAACGCTTGCCTACGGTGCGATCATTGGCGGAGCCCTAGGCAATGTCATCGATCGTGTGCGGTATCGGGCTGTAACAGACTTTCTCGATTTCTACATTGGCACAACACATTGGCCTGCCTTCAACTTGGCCGATGTATTTGTCGTCAGTGGCGTGGGGCTCTTGCTCGCCGCGCCATGGATCAGCGCGCGGCGTTCGATCAAGTCGTGAAGCCGGAAATTCTGAACCGCATCGCTCTGCGCCACCGTTTTCTTTCGCGGATGACGCTTGGTTTCGCCGCCGGGGCGATGACCGTTCTGACTTTCCCGCCTCTTTCGATTCTCCTGCTCGTTCCCGTTGCCTATTCCGCGTTGTTTGTCGGGCTTCGCGATCTCTCCTTCGGGCGCGCTTTCCTCGTCGGCTGGGCGTTTGGTCTCGGCCAGTTCGGTTTCGGGATTTGGTGGATCGCGGAAAGTTTCTACGTCGAGGCCGAGCGGTTTGGGACGATGGCGATTCCGGCGGTCGCGGGATTGTCCGCAGGTCTCGCGATTTTCCCAGCCATTGCCGCTGCGCTTTTTGCCGAAATCGCGCGGCGCGGAACCATGGGCAGTCTCTTGGCCTGCCTCCTGTTCGCGACCTCCTGGACCGTGGCCGAGTGGTTGCGTGGTCACGTTCTGACAGGGTTTCCCTGGAATCTGGCCGGTTACGCACTTGTAGACTACGCCGCCCTTCGCCAGACCGCCGCCTGGGTCGGAAGCTATGGGCTAAGCTTTCTCACCGTGTTCGTCGCGGCACTTCCCGGCGCGGCTGTCATGGCGTCCGGGCGGCAACGATTGACCGTTTCGCTCATGGCGCTGGCCGGCATCGCGGCTATGTGGGCCGTCGGCACGCTTCGCCTCCAGTCGGATGCACAACAGCCACCCAGTGTCGACCTGCGCATCGTCCAGGGCAACATTCCACAAGAGGAGAAATGGGCGCCCGAGAACCGCGAGGCGACCTTCGCGCGCTATCTTGAGCTTTCAACCCGGCACGGCGATTTCGACGTGCTTCTCTGGCCGGAGACCGCCTTTCCGGGTTTCCTCGATGAGGATACGGAGGCGCGGGCCCGCATTGCCGCTGCGCTAACGGAAGGCAGCGTGCTGCTCACCGGGGTGCCGGACCGTGTACCGAGCGACGATGGCACCCGATATTTCAACACGGTCCAGGCTTTTGGCGCGACCGGCAGAATCCTGACCGGATACGCGAAACACCATCTCGTACCCTTCGGCGAATATGTGCCATTCCGTGGCTGGTTGCCCATCGAGCGGCTCACGGCGGGTCTGGGCGATTTTACGCCCGGACCGGGCCCGCGAACGCTTGCGCTTCCGGGTGTGCCGCTGGTCGCCGTGGCGATCTGCTATGAGATCATCTTCCCAGGTCATGTAGTCGACGACCTGTTCCGACCCGACTGGATCTTCAACGCGACAAACGATGCCTGGTTTGGCAGCAGCATCGGACCTGAGCAGCATCTGGCTTCCGCACGCATGCGCGCCATAGAGGAAGGCCTTCCTGTCATTCGAGCCGCGAATACAGGCATCTCTGCGGTCATCGACGCGAACGGAGAGATCGTTGCGCGGCTCGAGACCGGCGAAACGGGCATCATCGACGCTAGTCTGCCCTCCGCGCGGCCGCCGACACTCTACGCGAGCTTCGGGGACTGGATGCTGTTGGCGCTCATTTTGGCTTCGTGGAGCTGGGCTCTGACGGCCAATGCGACGGCTCATTACCGCCGCATGAGAAAAACCGTCATGCAAAGATCTGGATAGGTGTTCCGTCCTTCACCATTGCATAGATGTCCTCGATCTGCCGATCTGTGACCGCGATGCAGCCAGCTGTCCAGTCGCGGACGTCCGTTGGGTCGATGCCCGGGCGTGGACCACCATGGATGAAGATGTCGCCGCCGGGGGAAAGGCCCTGCGCTTCGGCAAAGGCGATGTCGGCCTCATTCGGATAAGAGATGCCAACTGAAAGATGATAAGTGCTTTCAGGGTTGCGCTTATCGACTACGTAAGCGCCCTCCGGGGTCCGACCGTCTCCCTCAAATTGCTTGTGACCTTCGGGCGCGAAACCCAGCCCGACCGGATAGGTTTGCAATACCCGGTCGACTCCGTCGAGAACAAGCAAGCGCTGCCCCTTGTAGAGCCGAACACGGGTCACCTCGGGTCCGCCATAGCTGCGGAACTTGCTGGCACACCCGGACAAGAACGTTGCCAGCGCGCCTAACAGGACGGCGCGGCGGGGAAATCGGATGGTTTTCACTGCTCGATGCCTCTTTCGTGAGGTCTGATATGGACATTACGTTACCCTGCAAATGCTGCCTGATCAATGTCCGTGGGCAAGCGCGGCCTTTGTCATCTGTGGACCAACCTGTTCACCGCCGGACGGCGGCGCCTTGGCCTCTTGGCTGTTAAGCAGGCGCAGGGCGTTGGCCACCACCAGCAATGACACTCCTACGTCGGCTGCAATAGCGCCCCACATCGATGCCACTCCGAACGCAGTAGCGACGACGAAAACGCCCTTGGTCGCCAAGGAAATACCGATGTTCTGATGAATGATCGACACTGTCCGGCGCGAATGACCGATCAGCCAAGGCACCTTGCCGAGGTCGTCGGTCATCAGGGCAATATCCGCCGTCTCGATTGCCGCGTCCGAACCAACAGCACCCATCGCGATGGCGTAATGCGCACGTGCCATGGCGGGGGCGTCGTTCACCCCGTCGCCGATCATGGCCACCATGTCATGCGTTTCGACCAGTTCTTCGATGGCAGTCACCTTGTCTTCGGGCAGAAGCTCGGCGCGGACCTCGTCGATGCCGACCTCGGCGGCAACGGCGCGCGCTGTCCGCTCGTTGTCGCCCGTCAGCATGACGATGGTCTTCACGCCTTGCGCGTGGAGCTGTGCCACGATGCCCTTGGAGTCGGGGCGGATACGGTCGCGCAATTCCAGGATGCCGGTGACGCCGGTGTCGTCGCCCACGGCAACAAGGGTGCTGCCGGCCCCTTCGATGCGGTCGCGCAGATCCTTCGGAATGGCGTCGCCGAAACCCTTCTCCTCGGCAAACCGGTCGGACCCTAGCCAGATCGACCGGCCGTCTGTGCGTCCTTCAAGTCCCCTACCTGGAACGGTTCGGGTATCTTGCGCGGCGGACACATTGATGCCGTCGGCTTCTGCCCGCGCGAGAATGGCGCGCGCCAAGGGATGCGAGGAACGTGCCTCCAGCCCAGCGGCGAGGGTCATCAGATCTTGCGCCGATGCTTTGCCCAGCGGATGCACCGCCGCCACCTCCGGCTCGCCCATGGTGATCGTGCCGGTCTTGTCAATGGCCAGTGCAGTGGTCTTGCCCGGTGCCTCAACATATGCACCGCCCTTGATCAGCACCCCAGCCCGCGCTGAGGCGGTGAGTGCGGCGACGATGGAGACCGGTGTCGAGATGACCAGAGCACACGGGCAGGCGATCACCAGCAGCACGAGTGCATTGTAGAACCAATAATCCCAGGCCCCACCGAAAATGAGCGGCGGCAGCAGGGCAATTGCAATGGCGAGAGCCATGACGATAGGCGTGTAGATGCGGGCGAACTTCGCCACCCACTGCTCCACCGGCGCGCGGCGGGCATGGGCGTCACCGACCATGCGGATGATCTTGGCCAACACGGTATCCGAGGCGGCCTTCGTGGCGCGCACCGTCAGTGTGCCTTCGCCGTTGATCGTACCGGCATAGACTTCGTCGCCCCGTTCCTTTGGGACCAGCGCACTCTCTCCGGTGATTGGCGCCTGATCGACGGCCCCTGCCCCATCGACAACCTCACCATCCAATGGGATGCGGTCTCCGCCGCGCACGACGAAACGTGCGTTGATAGCAACCGCAGAAGCCGGAACGTCCGCTTCTGAGCCGTCATCATTAAGAACTCTTGCCGTCGGCGGCGCCAGGTCGAGCAGAGCTGAAACCGCATTCCTCGCACGCCCGACGCTCCAGCTTTCGAGGTAGAGCGAGAGCGAGAAGAAGAACGCGACTGTCGCCGCCTCGAAAAATTCGCCAAGCCCGATGGCACCGGCCACGGCGACCACCATGAGCAGGTTCATGTCGGGCGACAGCCGCCGAGCGGACGACCATGCCTTGGGTGCCACGAGCCAGACACCGAACAGGATCGCAACCGCGAACAGCCCTGCCTCGACCAGTGGCATCGGCGCTTCGCCGTGACCCGCGAAGAGGCCGAGCGCCCCGCCCATGCCGGTCTCGATGATGTGCCACAGAAATCCCGCGGCCCAGAAGCCTCCACTGAGCGCCGTAAACAGCCGCTGTCTTGCAAGATGGGCCGCCTGGTCGACCGACGCGTTCTCGGCATCCCAAGGCTTGGCGGTCATGCCGGTGCTTGCGACCAGTTCTGCAATTTCGCCGTCCGATAAACTCTTGGCGCTGTCGAGAATAGTCATCCGCCCATTGATCACGTCGAACGCGAGATGCTCGGCCCCGCCGATCTTCGGGCCGACCACCTTGTTTAGGATTGCTACCTCCTCGGCGCAATCGAGGCCGGACACCTGAAAACTGCGCCCGCCCGCTGGCGCGGGGGTCGCCGGAACGATGTCGCCGCACGTTCCGGCGCTCCTGCAGCAGCTGCCGCCGCTTGTCTGGGCATCTTCGGCGTGATCGTGGTCGTGACGATGGGTGTCGGGCGGCATGAATGGACCTCTGGATTCGGGTGCTTTACCATGACATAGCCCCTACAGTAGCTAGAGCTTCAAGAGCAAAATACGGTGGTATTTCAGTTTGTTTTATTGCTAGAGGATGCGGTGACTGGCTCTATCACGCCTTGAGGCATGAACAGCCGCTGCAAAGAAAAACAGTCACGAAAGGAAGCTGAATGCGGGTTTTGATGCTGAAGCAAAAAATGATAGGCGCAGTGGCGCTGTCGCTCACGGCCGGGTGCGCAGTCCAGCCGACTGGACCGGGCGACGCGGCAAAACAGGGGGGCAACGTTCCCGAAGCCGTGATTGCAATGGCTGGCCCGGATCAGGATGTTGCAACCGCGCGCTTGGTGCCGGAAGACGGCTGCTATTGGTACGAACACAGCGGCCCCGTCGAGACGACCTTGCTGCCGCTGCGCACGGCGAACGGCAATCGTATCTGCACCCCTCGCGAAACTTAGCTACGTTTGCCGACCGCTGCTTGGCTTAGCTGCGGGCAGTGACGCTGTCCTCTGCCGAGTAAAGATAGGCCGTAGAGCCGGTTTCGACGTTCGGGTAAAGGTTATTGATATGCGCCATAACCATCCGTACGCAACCCGAACTTGCGCGGCCACCGATACTTCGTGGGCTCGGAGTGCCATGGATGCGCAGAAGGGTATCGCGATCCCCGACGTAGAGATACAGCGCCCTTGATCCAAGCGCGTTTTCCGGTCCCGGTTCCATGCCATCGGCAATGTCAGCATAAAGTTCGGGGTCGCGATTGATCATGCTCTGTGTCGGTTGCCAGTGCGGCCACCTGACCTTGCGCTTGATGGTATAGACACCCGGCTCGTAGAGGTTCCCCCGCGCGATCGCCACGCCATACCGCATCGCTGTTCCACCATCTTCGATATGGTAGAGATACCGCGCGACCGCGTCGACATGGATATCTCCTGGCACGAGACCAGCCTTCGCAAGGACTCGTTGCGGCAGGAACCGCGGGTGCAAATCCCAGGGATTGGAGGTTTCGGGGACATAATTTGGAGGCGTCACCTGTGCGTCCCATTCAGCCTTCTGCGCCTCGGTGGGCCAGCTATCGGCAAACGTCACGCCGGGAACGGTCGCAGAAAATAGCGCCGTTGTTGTTTGAATGAAGTGTCGTCTTGTCAGCATGTCGTACCCTTTCGGTTCTCACCGGCGATTGATGGCAAGAACGGTATGTGTTCTCCTTGAACAGATAGGACTTCTAGTGGCTAGAGGTTCAAGGGCAAATTTTCGTAAGTAAACATGCGATCCTTGCAGTTTCCAGTTTGCTAGGGAGGAGAAAACTGCTCGCACGATACCTGGTCCGAAGTTGCGCAGCGACAATTCGTTAAGTCGCAGATTGTCTGGAAATTTAGGCACAGCGGCTTCGATATCGCGACCATGAGATCGGGAACGTCACGGCACAGGGAACTTACGCCACTCGCAAATGCTACGATGCCATCTCTGGCTCCGGCTCTCATTCCGTTATTTCGCCCGTTACAACCTTCACCCACTGGAGCTTCAAGCGATCAATTGTCACAAAAACGTGAGACGAATGGCTAACGAACGCTTTGGGCTGGAAAAGCCTTTTCGCATTCGAACGGAAAGTGGCTTAAACGATCATCTGGGGCGGCACTAAAGCGTGCCAGGTCAAGCCGGTGTCAGCCTCGACAAATGACCTATATTAGGTCAGCTTTCCACATGCGATACCTCCCGTGCCCCGTCACCTCGCGGATCAAACCGCTTGCCTCCATCCATGCGAGATTGCGCTGAACGGCGGCGCGGCTGGCTCCGGTCATGGCCTCAGCCATCGGGGCGGAGACCAAGGGCCATTCCGTGAAAACCTTTCGCAAGGCAACCGGCGTGCGGCCAGATAATTGCGCCATGACGTTTTCTGCCCGCCCGATCCACACTTCAATATCATCAAGTGTTCGCATCGCCGTAAGAATTGCGCTGTTCATCCCATCCAACCAGCGGGCCAAACGCTCGGGTGGCAAGCCCGAAACGCGCAGCCCCCCGGCCCCGGCCATAGCGAGCGGCGCGAAGATGGCACCGCTTCCATCGCTGGTCGCGATCCTGGACGCGGTGACGGCAGCTTCGATCTGGTCGCCGTGGCGTCCGAGGCCCGCCAAGCTCCACAGGTGATACCCCATGCACGCCCGCGTGATCGGGTGGAGACCCTTTGCGGCTGCCATGACGTCCAGCCACCCACCCGCGCGATCCTTGAAACGCTCAGCGCTGTCTTCAATGTTCTCGGGATCGCGGCGATCCAGGAAGGCGGCCAAGTCAGCTTTCGGTCCAGGACCGCCTGTTAGGCGCCGAACAGCCCATCCAACTCTTGCCAGTGCATTTGGGTCATCCTGTGCACCTGACAGCCGCATCGATATCCAGAGCGCCAGACGATCAGAACTCACCCGATCCCCTGCGAACCAGCTGAGATCCGCTGCCTCGATAAGAGCGAGGCGATGCCGCCAGCCTTCCGGGCCACGCAGCAGCCGGTCATCCAGAGCTCCCAGGCGTCCAGCCACTCTTGCCAGTCGCGCAGCGTGAACGCCTTCTGCTTTTGCCCAGTCTTCGACGACAGCAGTGTCGGGCGGTTCCGCCCGTGGCCCTGGAGGCAAATCATCCGGTTCTTCTTCAAGTGACCTAGGTAGAAACCAGAGATCGTCTTCGTGAGCCTCTTCATCCTCCTCGATGGTGATAAGGGGGTCGTCGTAATCATCAGTCAAAGAAGAGGCTTGCGTCATCATGTGTGCAAAATACTGATTTTTTGCACATTGCCCAGGCGTTTTTGTGGCCGCTGCCTGCGCCCTTTATATAGTACGAGCGCGCGACTGCAGGTGAAACCTCTCAGATCGCTTTCAGCGCAAGGAAACCAAAGGTTTTTGGACGAGCACGACGAGAGAGCACCTACTTGCATTTGTTTACAAACGGTCGTTTAATAGCGATACACTAAATTGAAAACGGCCCGATTTCATGCCCCTCATAGGCTACGCGCGCGTCTCCACAGAGGATCAGACCCCCCTGCCCCAGTCTGAGGCCCTGCAAACTTCGGGTTGCGTCGAGATCTTTGAAGAGCACGCCTCGGGCGGCAATCGCGCGCGACCGGTGCTGGCACGCGTGCTCGAACGCGTCCAGAGCGGCGACACGCTGGTCGTTGTGCGGATCGACCGGCTTGCGCGGTCCCTGTCGCACTTGCTGGAGGTGATCGAACGTCTGGAGGCCAAGGGAGCTTTCTTCCGCTCCCTGCAGGACCCCATCGACACCGCTTCCCCGCAGGGCAAATTCACATTGCAGGTTCTGGGCGCCGCGGCCGAGTTCGAGCGCGCGCTCATACGTGAGCGCACAAAGGCCGGGCTTGCCTCTGCGCGCGCCAAAGGGCGCGTTGGTGGCAATCCTGGGCTGCGCGCCAAGGATCCCGCTGCGCTGCGCAAGGTGCGGCTGGCGCGACAGGACGGCTACATGGAGCGCCTCAACGAGACCGCGCAGGATTGGGTGCCCCATGTGCGCCGCTTGCGGCCGGATATGGCCTGGGAAGATGTTTTACGAATCATTAATGGCCCCCTGCCCCACGACCGGCACTGGACCCAAAGCCGCCTACTCCGTGCTGTGAAAGCCTATGTCCGCGACGGGTTTCTACCCGCCGGGGTCCTCGCCCGAGCTGGACGCCGAGCAACCGACGATCGCCTGCCTGCCATCGTGGCGGCCATCAAAGGCGCAGATCCGGATATCACGCTACAGGCGATCTGCGACCGGTTGGAAGCCATGCGTGAGCGGACTCCACGGGGACGTACAAGCTGGCAACCGTCATCCGTCAGGATGCTGTTGGAACGGGCGGAGCGACTTGGGTTGCTGGTCAGGCAAATGGATTGACGATGCGCAGCCGATCCTCGACCAGCAATCCGTCGTGCATGTCCTCAGTCCACAACGTCGTGCACCCAGCGATCAGCGCGGCAGACACGATCATCGCGTCATAGACCGATAACTGGTACTTCTCTGCCAACGCGCGACCGACTTGATGGGTTTGAACCGTTAGGCCCTCGACAGGGCATAAGGACTTAATACCCTCAAGAAACGCTCCGGTATCTTCCCAACTGAGCCCAGCTTTCCGTCGGCAATTGACCATCGCTTCGTTCAGGACCTGAACGCTGATCCGGGGTCCCTGCCCCAGAATTTCCTCCGTCCTCTCAGCCTTTGGACCATCGTCAAGCAGGTAGAGCACAACATTCGTGTCTGCGAATTCAGCGCTCATGCGCGGCGTCGCGGCTTAGACGCGCGTCCTTGGGCAGTTTTCCGCGAAACCGCCTTAGCCCTTGTAGAACTTCATCGGCGCGAGGTTGGCGTCTCACAAGAATGGTTCCATCGTCCTTTACCAAGTCGACCTGATCGCCTTCCTTTAGGCCCAGTTCCCGCACAAGATCCGCGGGTAGCCGGACGGCAAGGGAGTTTCCCCATTTGGCAACTTGCATCTTGTCCTCTCAGGCATGGATAAACGTCCAAGTATGTATATCCAAAACAACCAAAAGGCAAGCTGCGGTGCGTTACACCATGCTGTAGAAGACTAATATCCTTGTGTTCGGTGAGGACTCGCCCACTAGATGTGGAAAAACCTTGCGCGAATCCGACTCTTGCGTCAATAGTCACGGAAACGAGGCAAAAAACGCCAATTTCCGTGAACACGCCAAAGACGCGATGTCTCGGAGGCGAGAGGGCAGATGGACAATACCTTTGTGCATGAGGATCTCAACGCAGTGATCCGCCAGCATTCGGAATGGCTGGCCAACCAGTTGCATTCGCAACGTGAGAGCCTGTTTCCACCCGATGCCGAGAAGACCATGCGCAAATTCACCTCAGGTGAGGCTGCGGCGCTGCTTGGCGTCAACGATTCCTATCTTCGGAAACTCAACCTCGATGGCAAGGGGCCTTCTCCCGAGCTGACCGCCGGCAATCGGCGTCTCTACTCGGCTCAGGACATTCAGGCGCTGCGTGTGCTCCTTGAAAAAACCGCTCGCAAGCCGGGTGATTACGTTCCCGGACGACGAGAAGGTGACCATCTTCAGGTCATCGGGGTGATGAATTTCAAGGGCGGTTCAGGGAAAACAACAACCTCTGCCCATCTCGCCCAACGGCTTGCCCTGCGCGGATATCGTGTGTTGGGCATTGATCTTGACCCACAAGCTTCCTTCACCGCGCTGCACGGCGTTCAGCCGGAATTGGACCTCGAGGATGGCGGCACTCTTTACGATGCGATCCGCTATGAGGACCCGGAGCCGATCCGGTCGGTCATCCGCAAGACCTACATCCCCAATCTCGACTTGATCCCTGGAAATCTCGAACTAATGGAGTTCGAGCACGATACTCCGCGCGCGCTGGCGCAGGGCAATGCAGGACTTTTCTTCTTCCGTGTTAAGGAGGCATTGGCCCAGGTCGACGGGGACTATGACGTCGTCGTCATTGATTGCCCACCGCAGCTAGGATTTCTCACCATGTCCGCACTGTCCGCGGCCACGGGTGTTTTGGTGACGATCCACCCGGAAATGCTCGATGTGATGTCAATGTCGCAATTCCTCCGCATGACAGCCGACCTCATGGACGTGATCGCCGAGAGCGGCGCTGATATGTCTCATGACTGGATGCGCTATGTTTTGACCCGCTACGAGCCGCAGGATGCGCCGCAGAACCGCATCGTGGCTTTTCTGCGAACAATGTACGGCGAAGCCGTGCTGAATTCGCCTATGTTGAAGTCCACAGCCATCTCAGATGCGGGCCTAACCAAGCAGACACTTTATGAAGTGGAGCGCAGCGCGTTCACGCGTTCCACCTATGATCGCGCGATCGAGAGCCTGAATACGCTGAATGACGAGATCGCCGAACTAATCCAGAAAACCTGGGGGCGCACATGACCAGTGGCAAGAAGAAGCGCATGTCAATGCTGGACAGTCTCGCGGCAGCTGGGGCCCCCTCCCCTGCCCCTCAGACAGGTGCTGTGACACCGATGATGACCTCGAATCGCGCCCTTCGGTCCGCCCGCGACGCGGTCGATTCTCATCATGTTTGGGAACTTGACCCGGCGAGCATCGAAGACGGGCGTATGGCGGACCGGCTTGACCCGGCCGATGTACTGGATTTGCGCGATGCGATTGAGGCGAACGGTCAGACTGTTCCGATCCTCGTGCGACGTGCGCCGGGTGAAGATGATCGCTACCTTTTGGTCTATGGGCGACGCAGGCTGGAGGCGATCCGTCAGTCCGATAAGGTTACCAAGGTTCGCGCGTTAGTCACCAACCTGGATGACGACAGCGCTCTGCGTGCTCAGATTTCGGAGAACATGGGGCGGCGCGATTTGTCTTTTATTGAAAAGGCCCTGTTCGCAAAGGACCTTGTGTCGTCCGGCTTCGGGAATCAATCTCAGGTTGCAGAAGTTCTTACCGTCACGAAGTCGACCATATCTATGGCGATCGCGATTGCGGACATGGTCGGGCCGGATCTGGTACGCGCCATTGGCGCCGCCCATGGCATTGGCCGACCCCGATGGGAATCCCTTGGTCGGGCCATCGACGAGAATGGTCTGGACCGCGAGGACCTTATGGGGATCGCGAAAGAGGCACGTGAAAATGCCGAGACCTCCATGGTGGTGGATGACGTTGCCTCTACCAATGACCCGTCCATCCAAGCGTTCCTGGCCGTAGAAAAGGCTGTGACCAACGCGATCAAACCGGCCAAGTCGCCCTCCCCTGCCCCACCTTCCAGCGTTCCGCTGAAGATTGGCGGCAAACGCGGCGGCACGGTCAAACGCACTGCCAAGGGCCTATCGATCGAGTTGGCGGATGGAGACTTCGCCGATTGGGTCGAGACGCAAGTGCATGACATGATTGAAGACCTTCACGATCGCTGGAAGCAGCGGTCGGAAGACTGAGGAAGAGCAGAAATCAAAGAAGGAGGCACGAAAAGGCAAAAGAAAAGGTCCCGCAAAGCGACCACTCCACGAGACCCTAACTTGTTTCTAGCACCTTCAAGGTAGTGTCCGGAGCTATTTTCCGCAAGTCCAAAGTGATTCGCGGACCTGGATATTTTTGTCTTCGTGAATGAAAAAATGGACTACACGCCCGTAACGCCCTTCCGGCGAACGATAGATGCTGCCATCCTGAAACATCAGGCAGCGACTCAGGAAGACCTGCCCCCAGCCGGCGCCAACAAGTGGGAGGTCCTGAGGGAGCTCGCTGCCGCTCGAGTTGCGTTCGGCTTGTCCGATCGGGATTTGACGGTGCTACAGGCGCTGGTCAGCTTTCACCAAGCGACCATTCTCGGAGGCAATGACAGCGAATTGATTGTACATCCGTCCAACAAGGCGCTTTGCGAGCGCCTGAACGGCATGCCCTGCTCGACGATGCGGCGCCACCTCTCCAACCTTGTGCAGACTGGCTTTGTCGTCCGGCGCGATAGCCCCAATGGGAAGCGCTATGCCCGCCGCTACGGCGACGAAAAGGTTGCGTTTGGGCTCGACCTCTCGCCGCTCGTTCGACGCTTCCAGGAGGTTTGTGAGGCCGCTGAGACCGTCCGGGCTGCAGAAGAGCGGTACAAGCGCCTACGTGCCACTGTGAGCCTCATGCGGCGTGACCTCGCAGGGCTGGCCGAGTACGGGTGCTCACTTCGTCCGGATCATGGCGTCTGGGACCAGTTCTCTGATCTTGCGGCCCTAGTGGCCCGAGACCTTCGTAGAAAACTCGAAATGGAAGACCTTAGGCGCATCGAAGAC
>NZ_JHAK01000008.1:0-153570 GCF_000765485.1 Thalassobacter sp. 16PALIMAR09 | reverse complement strand
CTTGGGGCATCTTACGATGCATAGAGCCTGTCGCCGATCTTAAAGACAGCACAACCATTTTAGTCTTCACGTGTATTTATCAACGACAGCAAAAAACCGTCCAAAACTGACTATTCTGCAGCCATTGCAACAGGCGCTCTCTTCGTGGTTTTACGCGCAGCGCTTTTGGCCTCAGCTTCTTTGATGATCTTTACAAATCTTGGGTGCACAAAGTCAGGCTCAAGCCCTGCCAGCATACACACTTCATTAAACTCGCGGGATGGATAGCTCCCAACCCACCTCGCCGCAGTGACAAAATCTTTATAGCCTTCCTGTCCACGGTTTGCGTCACGAATGTCCCGAAGGACTTGGAACAATACTGCCTGCCACAGCAATTGGTGTGAGGAGGAATCGCACATGGCGATAGATTAGCCAGAATGCACAAAGTGTCATCCTGATACTTTTGTGCAAAATCAATACTCCTCTGCCAACATGATCGTAAGTACACGCGCCGTGACAGCTGGATCGCTGGGATCTGGCGAATGCATTTGCAGGTCCGCGTCGTAGGTATCGATTTTCCAAAAGATGGTTATATCATGGTGGATGAACGACCCGAAGTCATGTTCTCCATATGGATCATTGTTGGGCGTGAAGGCGCTGTACCTGCGCACTTGGTCCAGCACTGACGGCAGGTCATTTAGTGCCTGCACGCCTTGGGTGATTACAACACGACACCCTGTGAATGAGCGCCGTGCATGATCATTAAGCGCTGCTATATTGGCTGTGGTTGTATCATGCATTTGCCGCAGCTTTGGCAGCCCCTGGCTTTAGGCGTGGCTGTCGCTCAGCTACTTTGGTGATGGCTGTGTCCAGCTCTCCTGCCGCCGCTGCATTGAGGAAAGCATCAAAAACACCAGCTACGTCTTCCAGTGTTTTGACTAGTACGGCGTTGTTCGCGCCATCAGCTGCGATTACACGCGCCCCGTATCTGCACTGCACATACCAGCCGCCGTCTTGAGCAAAGAACCACGGACGCACTGTGCGCATGGCTTTGACGGCCACACGTTCCCCCATGTCATTGGTCATCCATTTGTGTCGTTCAACGCGGTGATCTTGCTTGTTGAGTGCTGCTGTATGAACCAGCTTTTGCTCCTTGAGCCCTGCTATGAGTTTGTCACGTCGTGCTATAATCGGATCGCGTTTAGTGCTGCGATCAACTGTCTTAAATGTAAGCTTTGCCAAATGTGTCATGTGCGCTCCTAGCTGTTTGGTTACAGCTAAAGCGTATGTTCAAACAACGCAGTGGACGACCAAAAAGACAGTCAAGTAACTGATTTTATTTAATTAAGATCAGATCCACCTGAATGAGTGATCGCTACTTTGCGCCGCTTGCGCATCGTACAATCCTCAGGCCCACACTTCATCGGCGGCAGCTCGTTGTAGCCGTTCAGCACATAGAGCTGCACATGTTCTTCAAGCTGATCCCAGATCGGAAAGAACGCGCTACGCTCACCATCACTCATCTCAGATGCCGCCATGCTTACAGTATCCGCCAGCATATGCTCTACGCGATCTTCCATGTCACCAAAGCACGCCGTCTCTTCACGCAAGCAACAGTCAACCGCACGCAGTACTTGAAGCTCCGCTGCATAAAAAGGTGCCTGAGACCGCCATAAAACCGCCAGGCCTGATGCTTCGAGCAAGTCAGCCACGTCATCATCAATCACGATGTATACTTTCTGGAGCGCACCGCCCCTGTATGTACTAAGCCTGACTATTCTCAGTCAGACCACAAGTTCAGGCATCTTCTTTTGGATCAAAGAAGCCGCAGGCTGCAGGCTTCCAGCAACACCGCATAGCGTGGTCAGTTTTGCAAAACTCAGGTCACCGCTACAATCCAAGTAAGCGCAGATAACGCGGAGATGCTTGATCAGCAAGGCACGCTTATTTGCATCTTCAAGGTCATCGGCCAGATGTGCAGCAAATTCAAACCAGAGGGCGTAAGGCTCTAATGCAACCATCAGTGCAGATGCATTCTTGCGCAATACAGTCTCAGAATACGCATCTAATTGGATATTACGAACCGCCCCACTCAGGTACATCATAATGGAATAACGTTCGACATCAGGCAGATCAATTTTGCAGTCAAACGCAACATACTCAAATGGGTGTTCAAAAAGTTCCTGAGATACGTGGTGCTTAAATATTCGCATCAAAGGCTCTGGGAAGTTTACACGGATGGATGTTGAGATGATTGCCGTCTTACCGCCCAAATTTGGCCAACTTGTGACAGCAATCGGACCTTCATCACCAACAACACAGCTGCCAAAATCAGCAAAATTATAAGCATCGGCCTGATATCCGCTGATGGCTGATGTATATGGATTGGGATCATCGTCATCATAGGCAAAGCAAAACTCAACATCCAAATTAACAATGCTAATCCAATCACGAACGATTTGATCCAGGACGGCATTGAGTGCACTCAAGCTTGTGTTTTGATCCTTCATTTGGAAGCACCTCGCACGTAGTCTTCGAGATATTGGAATTGCTGATAAACAGACATCTGCTTCCATTGGTCAGCAAAAACAGTACTGGCTTCCCGGGATAGGTTCTCAAAGATCGAGCAATCAATTGCATGAGACAGATCACGTTCTAAGACGTCCAACATGTCATAAAACGGGTTCACTGCCTCGTATTCATCTGCCAAAGTGCTCACAGCTTGGCGCTTGTAGACAAGATCACGCACGTCAGCGTTCACCACCTGTGATAGCCCCTTCAATTCCAACATGAGTGTTTGCCTATCCATAATCTTTCTCCAGCATGGTGCAGATTTGCGTTTGCTCATCTCCGGTGAGGGTGAAATCCGGGCTCGCCGCTGCAAGGGCGCGAGGAAAGAAGCTCGGTCGCCAGCCAGGCCAACGCCCGAAATCCGACAAGCTCGCGCCAAAGGTCGTTCAAGCCGTGGAAGACGGTCGATCATACCGATGGATCGCCCGCGATCTTGGGATCAGCAAAAATACTGTGCTCGATATTATGAAGCGGCGGCGACAGAAATCCTTGTGATACGATCCTGCCCCCTACCGGAATCTACCCCCATCAGATAAAACCCATCATTACGTCGGTCAAGTCGCGTGATTCAAAATTGGGAAAGATTCAAACATGCATGTCCTTAAGCGAAATGAACTGGTTGATGTCCCTTGGAAAAACGGGGGCGGAATCACCCGCAGTATTGCCAAAGGCCTTTTGGCTGATCGCGCTGCCTGGACGATCAGTCGGGCTGACGTTGCACAGGACGGGCCATTTTCAGACTTTGCTGGCATGACGCGCGTTCTGACGGTGGTGTCTGGCGGCGCGATGGAATTGCAGGCCCCGACCCACACCATAACAGCCCGTATGTGGCAGCCCGTACACTTTGACGGTGCGCTGAAAGTCCAATCCAGCCTCACCGACGGCCCATTGACTGATCTGAATTTGATGTTTGATCCAATGCTTTGCGACGGCTCCGTCACAACACGACGTGACCCATTCAAAGGGTTGGTTGCCCGACCTGAACATGGGCTGCTGGCCTTTCACGTTCTGGCCGGCGCTCCGGAAATCAACGCGGTCCATACGGCTGAGGGCGACACGATGTTCATCGACAGCAATGACGCCGCCCTACATCTGGACGAGGACGACGCCGTTTTGGAAATACGACTGGACTACCTAGATCACAAAGATGCCATCAAGCTTTGCATCGCCAATTTGTAAGCCGCGACAATGTCGTCGCGTTTGACGTGGCGACCCGATTGTACGGCATGACGTCCTGCTGACCAAACGTCGGTAACGACATCGTCTTTGGCTGCAAACACCAAGCCGTCCAGGATCTGATCCTGACGCAGCGCGCACATCGACGGTGCGGCGCTGTCAATCGCCACAACATCGGCCAGCTCGCCCACGGCAATTTCACCCGCGCCGCGCCCAAGCGCCTGTGCGCCACCCTTAGCAGCACCCGTGTAAATCGTGTCCCCAACGGATCCTTCGCCCACAACCATAACGTTGCGCGCCACATCGCGTAGGCGTTGAGAATATTCCAACGTACGCAACTCTTCGGTCAGTGAGACCAGAACGTTTGAATCCGACCCAACGCCGAACGCGCCGCCCGCTTCCAAATAGCCGGGGCCATTGAACGGACCGTCGCCCAAGTTTGCCTCGGTCACGGGGCAAAGGCCAGCCACTGCTCCGGACTTTGCCATCTTTGTAGTTTCATCAGCTGTCATGTGGGTGGCATGGATCAGGCACCAGTTTGTTGTCACGTCCGCATTAGCCAGCAACCATTCTACGGGTCGCGCGCCCAACCACGCCGAGATGTCGGCGACTTCTTTGGGTTGCTCTGCGATGTGGATGTGAACGGGGCCTGCGGTATGGGCGGCAAGCACTGCCTTCAGATCATCGGGCGATGTGGCCCGCAGCGAATGCGGCGCAATCCCGACTTGGCAATCGGCTGGCAAGTGCGCCACGACATCCCGCGCCCGAGCGACAAGATCATTGAACCGGTCCACTGAATTGCCAAAGCGCGCCTGTCCTGCCTCAAGCGGCATTTGCCCCGCGCCACCGTAGGTATAAAGCACTGGCAAATGTGTGAGACCGATCCCGGTCTTTGCAGCTGCGGTGGCGATGCGTGACGAAAGCTCTCCCAGATCATCGTAGGTCGCACCACCGGCCTGATGATGCAGATAATGGAATTCGCCGACGCTGGCATAGCCCGCTTCTTGCATCTCCAAGAACACAAAAGCTGCGATCGCTTCGATATGTTCGGGCGTCAGGTTAGCGGTGAACCGGTACATCAAATCGCGCCACGTCCAAAAGCTGTCTTTGCCTGCCATCCGGTATTCGGTCATCCCCGCCATCGCCCGCTGAAAACTGTGGCTGTGCAGGTTTGCAAGGGCTGGCAACAGGGTGTCAACGCAGGTGTCATGCGCGTCCGGCGTTTGGTTTGGCGCGATATCAGTGATGCGTCCGTCCGCATGCGTCACACGCACATTGGACGCCCATCCGGTAGAAAGTTTGGCTTGCTTTGCAAAAATCATTTGGAGATCCTCGTTTTTATGTATAGACATAAAGCACACTAGCGCGTACTAGAAAAGCGAAAATTTTGATCATCGGTGGACTACCATGACTAACAAGAACACCCTTTTTGTTGATTTGAACGCAGCGACGATGGGCGAATCGGATGCGCCCTACGGCTTGATCAAAGACGCAGCCATTGCTGTGATGGACGGGGTGATTGAATGGGTCGGTCCCGCTGCGTCCTTGCCCGACATGTATATATCCCTGGACCGTACCAGCCTTGGTGGTCGCCTCCTAACCCCAGGTTTGATCGATTGCCACACGCACATCGTGCATGGTGGTGATCGCGCGGTAGAATTCGAAATGCGCCTGAATGGGGCGAGCTACGAAGAGGTTGCGCGCGCTGGTGGTGGCATTGTTTCGACCGTGACAGCCACCCGCAACGCCACAGAAGACCAACTGCTTCAAGATGCCCTGCGCCGTGTTGATGTGCTGATCGCTGAAGGCGTGACCACGATTGAGATCAAATCCGGCTATGGCCTCGATACAGAGACTGAATTGCGGATGCTGCGGGTTGCCCGTGCAGTCATGGCAAACCGCCCTATCCGCGTCAAAACCACCTTCCTTGGTGCCCATGCAACCCCGGCCGAATATGAAGGCCGAGACGATGTATATATCGATGAGGTATGCATCCCTGCCCTACGTGCCGCTCACGCTGAAGGGCTGGTTGATGTCGTCGACGGGTTCTGTGAAGGCATTGCATTTGATACAACCCAGATCGCACGAGTGTTTGATGTGGCTGTCGAACTTGGCCTGCCTGTCAAACTGCACGCTGAACAACTGTCCAACCTTGGCGGTGCTAAGCTTGCCGCAAGCTACGGCGCATTGTCTGCTGACCATATCGAATATCTTGATGAGGATGGCGTCAAGGCCTTGGCAGACGCGGGCACCACCGCCGTCATCTTGCCCGGTGCCTTCTACACCATCCGCGAAACACAAGCACCACCCATTGCCCTGCTGCGCAAACACGGTGTTCCCATGGCAATCGCCACCGATGTTAATCCGGGTTCCTCGCCGCTCAATTCGCTGCTGCTGGCGCTGAACATGGGGTGCACCCTGTTCCGCATGACCCCGGAAGAAGTCTTGCGCGGTGCCACGCAAAATGCCGCACGCGCCCTTGGCCTCAAAGACGTCGGGATAATCAAGGCAGGCATGCGCGCCGAACTTGCAGTTTGGGACATCAAACACCCTGCCGAACTTGCCTATCGCATCGGCTTTAACCCCCTTCACACCCGTATTTTCGGAGCCACGTCATGACCGTATTAACTCTCACTCCCGGCGCTGTAACTTTGGCTGATCTGGAGAAAATTTTCCGCGAAGAAGCTTCTGTACGGCTTGATCCCGCCTGCCGCCCCGCAATCGAACTGGCCCATGCGCGGATAGCCAAAGCGGTCGCTGGAACGGATGCCGTTTACGGTGTAAACACTGGTTTCGGCAAACTTGCGTCGGTCAAGATTGAGGCGAAGGACACTGCCGCTCTGCAGCGCAATCTGATCCTGTCCCATTGTTGTGGCGTTGGCCCTGCGATCCCGCGCGGCCATGCGCGCCTGTTGATGGCGCTTAAGCTCCTCAGCCTCGGGCGCGGCGCTTCCGGTGTGCGGCTCGAAATTGTCGATCTGATTGAGGCCATGCTGGATAAGGGCGTAACGCCTGTCATCCCCGCCCAAGGCTCCGTTGGCGCCTCTGGCGATCTGGCCCCGCTTGCTCATATGGCCGCTGCTATGATGGGTCACGGCGAAGCAGAATTCGGTGGCAAAGTCATGTCCGGGGATAAGGCGCTGGCCGCCGCAGGCCTGACGCCTGTAGAACTTGGTCCGAAGGAAGGCCTTGCGCTTATCAACGGCACACAGTTTTCTACCGCCTTCGCCCTTGCCGGTCTGTTTGGTGCATGGCGCGGTGCACATTCCGCGCTTGTCACTTCGGCTCTCTCCACTGATGCGATCATGGGCTCCACCGCTCCGCTTCAGCCCGAAATCCATGCCCTGCGTGGCCACCGCGGCCAGATCGAGGCGGGCGAAACCATGCGCGCTTTGCTCGCAGGATCTGAAATCCGTGACAGCCATGTTGTCGATGATGCGCGCGTCCAAGACCCCTATTGCATCCGCTGTCAGCCCCAGGTGACAGGTGCCGCAATGGATGTGTTGCGTATGGCGGCCCGCACGTTAGAGGTTGAGGCCAACGCCGCCACGGACAACCCGTTGGTGCTGGTCGGTGCTGATCTGATCGTGTCTGGCGGCAACTTTCACGCCGAGCCCGTTGGCTTTGCCGCCGATATGATCGCGCTGGCCATTGCCGAAATCGGCGCGATTGCGCAACGCCGTGTGGCGCTGATTGTTGACCCGGTCCTCAGCTTTAACCTACCGCCGTTCCTGACTCCCAATCCGGGTTTGAACAGTGGTTACATGATTGCCGAAGTCACCACCGCCGCTTTGATGAGCGAGAACAAACATCTGGCGAACCCCTGTGTGACGGACAGCACGCCCACATCGGCCAACCAAGAGGACCACGTCAGCATGGCCGCTCACGGTGCACGCCGCCTTGGGCCGATGATCGACAACCTGAACTGTATTCTGGGGGTTGAATTACTGTGCGGTGCACAAGGCATTGATTTCCGCGCTCCTCTGACTACCAGCGACACCTTGCAACGCGTTGTAACCCGCGTGCGTCAGGACGTGGCGACTTTGGGTGAAGACCGCTACCTAGCGCCGGATCTTGAGCGTGCGACGCGCATGATCGCCAGCGGTGAAATCGTTACCGCCGCCGCCATCGACATGCCGGAGTTTGATGCGTGACACCTGTAGACGTCTTTCAGGGTGATAGCCCAATTGTTCTGGGCCTGCCCCACACGGGTACGTATGTGCCAGATGACATCATGGCCGATTTGAACCCGCGCGGGCGAAGATTGGATGACACAGACTGGCACATTCATACGCTTTATGATGGCGTGCTGGCGGGGGCCTCTACGGTCCGCGCCACCTTCCACCGCTACGTCATTGACGCCAACCGCGACCCGTCGGGCGTGTCCCTTTATCCCGGCCAAAACACCACTGGCCTTGTGCCGCTGACAGATTTTGACGGCCATGACATTTGGATCAATCCCCCCGATGAGGCGGCGGTGAAAGCGCGCCAAGCCGCCTATCACACGCCCTATCACGCCGCATTGCAGGCCGAACTTGAGCGCGTGCGTGATGTGCACGGTGTCGCGATTTTGTATGATTGTCATTCCATCCGTTCGGGCATTCCGTTCCTGTTTGACGGCACTCTGCCCGACTTCAACATTGGCACAAACATGGGCACCACCTGCGCTTCTGGAATTGAAATAGCAGCGCAAACGGTCTGCAACGCGGCGTCCGGCTATACCTCGATCACCAACGGCCGTTTCAAAGGCGGTTGGACAACACGCCACTACGGCCAACCAGACAAAGGCATGCACGCAATCCAGATGGAACTCGCACAGAGCACCTACCTGACCGCCGAGACAAGCCCGTGGACCTTTGACGACAACAAAGCCGCAGTTCTGCGACCGCACCTCACATCCATCCTGACACAACTGGCCGTATTGGCCCCCTCCCTGAAAGGCACATCATGAGCGATCCTCGCAAGAACACCCGTGACATCTTTCCCGCAACCGGAAACGAATTGACCGCCAAAAGCTGGCTGACCGAAGCGCCGCTGCGCATGCTGATGAACAACCTGCACCCTGATGTGGCTGAAAATCCGCACGAATTGGTGGTTTACGGCGGCATCGGCCGCGCTGCGCGCACTTGGAAAGACTTCGACATGATCGTCGCCTCCCTGCGTAATCTGGAAGAAGACCAGACCCTGCTGGTTCAGTCGGGCAAACCAGTCGGCGTGTTCCAGACACACAAAGACGCACCGCGCGTTTTGATCGCCAACTCCAACCTCGTGCCCCATTGGGCGACTTGGGATCACTTCAACGAACTCGATAAAAAGGGACTCGCCATGTACGGTCAAATGACCGCTGGCAGTTGGATTTACATCGGCTCGCAGGGTATTGTTCAAGGCACCTACGAGACCTTTGTTGAAGCAGGTCGTCAGCATTATGATGGCTCGCTCAAAGGTAAATGGATTTTGACGGGTGGCCTTGGCGGCATGGGCGGCGCACAGCCTTTGGCGGCTGTGATGGCGGGTGCTTGCTGCCTCGCTGTGGAGTGTAATCCCGAGAGCATCGATTTCCGCTTGCGCACGAAATATGTCGATGAAAAGGCCGAAACGCTGGATGAAGCGCTGGAAATGATCGAACGTTGGACCGCTGCGGGCGAGGCTAAATCAGTCGGCTTGCTCGGCAATGCCGCTGATATTTTCCCTGAGTTGGTAAAGCGCGGCGTGCACCCTGATATCGTGACGGACCAAACCTCTGCACATGATCCGATCAATGGTTACCTGCCGCAGGGTTGGACGATGGCGCAGTGGAAGGACAAGCGCGAAAGCGATCCTAAGGCGGTCGAAAAAGCTGCACGCGCCTCGATGAAGGTCCACGTTGCGGCGATGGTAGATTTCTGGAACGCTGGCGTACCGACACTGGATTACGGCAATAACATCCGTCAGGTCGCACTTGAGGAAGGGCTTGAAAACGCTTTCGCATTCCCCGGTTTTGTACCGGCTTACATCCGTCCACTTTTCTGTCGTGGCGTTGGTCCGTTCCGTTGGGCGGCCCTCTCGGGCGACCCCGAAGACATCTACAAAACGGATGCCAAGGTCAAAGAAATCCTGTCTGAGGACAAACATCTGCATAACTGGCTTGATATGGCACGCGAACGGATTGCCTTCCAAGGTCTGCCCGCGCGTATTTGCTGGGTTGGTCTAGGTGTGCGTCACAAATTGGGCTTGGCCTTCAATGAAATGGTCCGTACCGGAGAGCTGTCGGCGCCGATCGTGATTGGCCGTGACCACCTCGACTCTGGCTCTGTCGCGTCGCCAAACCGTGAAACCGAGGCGATGAAAGACGGCTCTGACGCTGTATCAGATTGGCCATTGTTGAACGCGCTGCTGAACACTGCATCCGGTGCCACATGGGTATCGCTGCACCACGGTGGCGGCGTTGGCATGGGCTTCTCGCAACACTCCGGCATGGTGATCTGCTGTGACGGGACCGAAGACGCAGACCGCCGTATTGCGCGTGTACTATGGAACGACCCGGCCACGGGTGTCATGCGCCATGCGGATGCGGGATATGACGAGGCATTGGATTGCGCGCGCGAAAACGGCCTGAACCTGCCCGGCATTTTGTGAGAAATATTGCGCCGCTGTCAGATGATGACAGTGGCGCAATGCATGTTTAGTAACGGGTCGTTAATCGGTGACCGGGTCTATACGTCAACCGGACGTATGTGACCGCATGACCTTCCCACCATGTTGATCGCTCAATGGTAAAGACCGGATCGCCAATGGCGCAGGTAAGATAGTCTGTCAGCCTTTGATCTGCCAATCCTGCCGAAAAACTGATTTCAACGTCTGAAAATGGGATGGTCGACACCAACCACTCATTCGGTCCTACGTCTGAAAAATCAACCGTCTGCGCCTGCGGTAAGCTGGTAAGACTTATCCATCTATCTTCATGCTGATACGGATCGCCGTCGGCATAATGCATACAAACCAACCGCAAAACTTTGCTTTTGTCGGACAATTTTAACCGTGCACGCAACCAATCCGGTGCCGGTTCAATGGAACTGCTAACAAGAGAATAGCGATATTCTGCGCCTTTTTCTTCGATCTCGGCACGCACGATAGGAATATCAAACCGCGCTTGCCGGATCGGCGTCATCCGAACCCGAGTGCCTGCCTTTCGCCGCCGTTCAATCAATCCATCATCCGCTAACTCGCGCATCGCACGGTTTACGGTGGCCCGTGCGCAGCCGTAAGTCGCAGCCAGATCGACTTCATTGGGAACAAGGCTGCCCGGTGCCCATTCTCCCTTGGTGATTTTCGACAGGATGTCGGATTTCACATCTTTGTAAGTGGCTTTCACCGCGCACCGCCTCTCTGGCAATATGACTACTTTATTCTGCATTACCGCAGATCTAATCTTGACCCAAGTGTCCTAAAGGTAGCTTCGCGTTTTAGCAAAGCTAAATAGTCATCCAGCGGACCTGCTGTAGCCAACATATACAGAGCACCACCATCTTAGTATAAACCTAGACATAAGCAACTTTACTCAGACAAAAGTGTGATTATGAACTCAATTCTGTCAATAATTCTTAAGCGTTTGTTGATCGGGCTCCTGACCTTATGGATTGTTACGATCATCATTTTTGCAGCGATCGAATTGCTACCCGGCGATATTGCAACAGAAATGTTGGGCCAGGCGGCGACCGAAGAGAGTTTGGCTGCGTTCCGGGAAAAGTTTGACCTCAACCGTCCTGTCCATGAGCGCTACTTTTCCTGGTTGGGAGGCGCACTTACCGGGGACTTCGGGATTTCGCTGGCAAACCAACGGCCCATTTCAGAGCTGATCGGTCACCGGGTTGCGAACACCTTTTTTCTAGCTGGTTATGCCGCTGCAATCGCCGTGCCCATCGCTGTTGTTTCAGGCATGCTGGCAGCGCTTTACAACGGCTCTGTCTTTGATCGGGTGCTTTCAAGCTCTACGTTGGCCGCGATTTCATTCCCTGAATTTTTCATCGCCTATATCCTGATCCTCATCTTTTCGGTTGGCCTGGGATGGTTCCCCAGCCTTGCCAATGTGGATGTAGACATGGGATTGGGTGAGCGGCTTTACAGAACATTTTTGCCAGCTATGACACTTACGCTCATCGTGCTTGCCTATATGATGCGCATGACGCGAGCAGCGATCCTGAATTTGCTTGCGTTACCTTACATCGAGATGGCGCATCTCAAGGGCATTAAACGGTGGCGTGTTATCGCGGTGCATGCCCTGCCAAATGCGCTGGCCCCCATCATCAATGTGATCGCCTTGAACTTGGCCTATCTGATTGTCGGCGTTGTCTTGGTCGAGGTGGTGTTTGTCTATCCGGGCCTTGGGCAAATCCTTGTGGATGCAGTTTCGAACCGGGATGTCACAGTTGTACAGGCAGCGTGCCTCATCTTTGCCGCGACTGCACATACCAGCCACCGTCTTGTGCAAAGAACCACGGACGCACAGTGCGCATAGCTTTGACGGCCACACGTTCACCCATGTCGTTGGTCATCCACTTGTGCCGCTCAACCCGGTGATCTTCCTTCTTGAGCGCTGCAGCGTGCACCAGTTTTTGTTCCTTGAGCCCTGCTACAAGTTTATCACGTCGCGCTATGATGGGATCGCGTTTTGCACTGCGATCTACTGTTTTGAATGTAAGCTTTGCCAGATGTGTCATATCCGCTCCTTGCTGTTTGGTTACAGCTAAAGCGTATGTTCAGACGCCATGACGGACGACCGGAAAGACAGTCAAGTATCTGATTATATGTGATAATATGAGATTTAGAGGGAATTCACCTTAGGTGCCCTAGTAGTCACCTGTATCTGCACAGCATGACCAACATACACATCACAGCGTACGGCACCGAAGCTACGCCCACAAAAAAAGCGTCTAACGGTTTGCTCCGCTGACGCTGCCTTATTGTTAAGTCTCTGTCTGTTTGATCAAGTTCGTTTGAGCCTTTGTTGATGTTCTGTGTTCTTTTGAACCTTCGTTAGTTCGAACACTTGCTCGTGAACAAGGATGTGCCAAGACCTGCGCCTTGGCATCTGTGTTGTTCAAACTGCTCAGGTGTTTGCTGCGCGAAGGGGCTTAGCCACGCTCCATCATCTGCAAATCACCGTTTGCCTCATATTGTGCCTGTTGTGTGTTTAATGCCTGTTGTGCCTGCTGTAGCCAGAGTGGGCTGGCTGCCCGCGTAATGCGATGTGCCTGCTGTGCATGATTATACTGCGCCATGGTATTGGCCGATGTTCTGTCCCAACATAGTTCGTCCAAAAGTGTCTCGCTGCCCATGCGCCAATACTCATGCGTGACATAGCTCGTCACAGCCATGCGATCCTGCACTGGCATGATCCAGTTCTTTGCCAGTGGCGCTGTTTGTGTGTGATGCTGCGCCCAGATTGCATTGAGCAAACAGCACATGTGTTCTGTGTCCTGCAATGGACTCGGCATTACGAAGTGAACATGGAAGTTCTCGTGATCCGCGCCCTCATGTGCAAAGCACCAGCGTGGCACCCGCATGTTCTGACGCTCAGCTGCTTTGCCATAGATTACGCGGTCCACTTTATTCCAGTAGCTGCGTAGGAGCTTGTTGGCGCTTTTTCTGCCAATGGTCCTGCCGTTCACGAACTTGAGCGTGCCAAACACATTCCAGTTTTGGGCCAACAAGTGCTGTACCAATGCCTGTCGTTCTTGTTTGCGTTGCTCAAATCCCATTGCGGACCTCCATGTTTATTTATCAACGAACACGCAAAATGGGGCAGAAACGGCAGTGTGGTGTTCTATTACACACGCTCTTCGCCAAGCTGTGCAAGCTCATCTGTGTTTTGATAAATACAATGCAAACAACGCATTGGAGGATTGGATGAGCATAAGACTATTAGAACACATGCGCGATGAATTGATCGCAACGGGCATTGTACAGAACACACCAGAGTTCTGTCACAGCTGGCTGGGACGCAGTGAGGGCTATATCCGCGTGCTGCGCTATCACAACACTGAACCAAGTCTGGAAACCCTTAGCATTTGTGCAAGCAAGCTCGGGTATTATGCAGCGCGATTGGCCGCAAGTGATCAGCAAGATCATCAAGTATGGGGTGAGCGTTTGGCATATCTAAAGGCTCTTTGTGACAGAGCCATAGCTGAGCAGTCAGAGGCAGTGTGGCGTGCGCCAGAACGGATGGCGGTATGAGTGATCATCCGAAATTGGTTTTGCAGCCGCAAAAATCTGCGCTGCGGTTTTTTATGGGCAAGTACTTACAGAAGTTAGGTGGTGATTTTGCATCACCCGATTTTGTACAGTTGGGTATTGCGCATGGATGACCGTGATGAACTGCGCCGACTAATCGATGTCATAGAGAAAGGCTCTGGCACAGGAAGTCTTGAGCAAGCCGTTGATGACATCAAGACCTTTGCCAATACCGCAAGCTTTCTCGCCAACAAGCTGGACACACGGCTAAACGGCGGTGACGTCAAAGCAAAGAAACAGCCAAAGTCGCGTATGGGTAAGGCTATTGCAGCGGCACCAAAGCCAAGTGCGTCTAAGCCCCCTGCTCCAGCGCCACAGCAATCCCCGTCAGGCATGCCGCCCGCTACCAGTACGGCAACATCACAAGCAGATTATGACAGGCTTAAGCCACAAGGCACACAGAGTACTGTGGGTGGTTTGTAGTGCAGTGGTACCTAGTGCGCTGTGTACGCAGGTGTAAGGCGGTGAGTTTGCTGGGATCGCTACGTGTGAGTGTTTACGCGGGTTGATGTGTTACGTGCGCTTTTGGGCAGAATATATGCAGATGTTGGAATTCGTAGGGCTTGTAGGTTTTGGTTGTGAGAAGGCGCGAGAAGCATAGTTAAGAAGATGAAAGGCCAACGTTTGCAAATCCGACATTGATGCAAAGTGAAGCGAACAGCGACTTCGAGCCTGAGCAGCCTAATCCGACTGGGCCACGTTGATTGTAAGTACATGATTGACTTCTGGTTCATGATTATGATGGCTTCCGGTGCACATGGGCAATACCATAATAAGTTGTGCGGGCTATCGGTGTTGAGGTGAATACGCCGCACTGTTGCTACCCTCAGACAGCCCCTCAGTCTCCGAAGTCACTTGGCCAAGCGGGTCCTCAAGATCGGAACAATGATCAGACCTGCCGCAATGACCAACAGGCCAAGCGTCATGGGGCGTTCCAAAACAAAAGACACGCCGCCATAGAGTTGCATTGAACGAGAAAAGTTATCCTCCATCATGCCACCGAGGATAAATCCAATTAAAAGAGGTGGCAGAGGGTAGTTAGCGAATTTCAACGCAATGCCACAAATGCCAAACCCAACAAGCATCAGCAATTCCGTCGCGTTATTTTGTCCGATGTAGGCGCCCATCAATGTGAAAAACAGGATGAAGGGGATCAGGTAGTTGCGCGGGATTGCCAGCAATTTGGCAATGTAGGGGATCAGGGGTAGGTTCAAAACCAAAAGCACCAGATTGCCAATAAACATCGACATGATAACAGCCCAGAAAATCTGTGGTTCGTCAATCATTAGGCGCGGACCTGGCGTAACGTTCAGCGCGATCAATGCGCCCAGCAAAATAGCAGTTGTGCCAGACCCGGGAATACCAAGCGTCAGCAGCGGCACAAACGAGCCAGTGCAAGCCGCGTTGTTAGCAGTTTCAGGTGCGGCAAGGCCTTTGATAGAACCTTTGCCGAATTCATCTTGTTCATGTTTCGGGGCAATATTGCGCTCAACTGCGTAGCCAAGAAAAGACGCGATTGTTGCACCCGCGCCGGGCAGCACACCAATAAAAAACCCTTGAACAGACTGGCGGCCAATGACCGGAGCGATAGCCCGAGCTTCGGCGCGTGTGATGCGCAGGTCTTTGATTTCACCGCCATCAGCACCAAGGTTTTTTGGTTTAAGAACAAGAAAAATAGCTTCCGGCAACGCGAACATGGCCATAGCCAGGGTGATGAAGCCAAAGCCCGATTGAAGATCCATGATGCCGCCCGTAAAACGTGGCAGATTAAACAATGCGCCTTCGCCTACAGTTGCCATGATCAGGCCAAGAACGGTCATCATCAGAGCTTTGGTCACTTGACCAGGCCCCGCAAATGCCGCGATGGCCGACAGGCCGACGACCATTAACGCGAAATATTCCGGTGAGTGGAACAACAAGGCGACGCTCGACAACATCGGCGCAAAGATCATCAACAACAAAGCGCCGATCGTACCACCTGCAAAGCTAGCAATGGCGGCAATTGTCAGAGCCTTGCCGGCTTTGCCCTGTCGCGACATGGGGTAACCATCGAAGGAGGACGCAACGGTGCCCGCCACCCCGGGTGCATTTAGCAGGATTGACGATGTCGAGCCGCCAAAAATTGCCCCGTAATAAACACCTGCCAGTAGAATTAGCGCTGCCGAAGGATCGCCCATAGTGATCGCCACGGGTATCATAATAGCAATGATCGACATGGGGCCAAGGCCCGGCAACATGCCAATGAATGTGCCGATCAAACAGCCACCAATAACGACCAATAAGTTTTGCATGGATAGGGCCGTTTGCAGACCGATCAGAATACCTTCTAACATATCAGACCCCCACGAAAATTGGCAGGGGACGCAGGAATATCCCAAGCACTTCTTGCACCAGATACCAAACAGCTCCAGTAGCGATGAAGGCGACTGGGATCATCACATGCAATTTACGTTCGCCCAAGATAAACGAGCCAACAATCAGGAATGCCGAGGTTGAAAACAAGAAACCAAGCGGGCGCAGACACAGCGCGTAGACAACCATAAGGCCAAGCAACACCAAGGCCTGACCAAGGAAGTAATCGCCTAAGCGACGGTGGTCTATCTCGCCGATTTTCTCTTCGCCCTTTTCAAGTCCAATCAGAATAATAAATGAGGCGCTAATACCCAAAACGGATAAAACTTTGGGGAATGTGCTGGGCCAAATGGGGTTGCGGCGCATAAATGGCGCAAGGCTTGCATCCATGGTGAACCATGCCGTGTACCCGTACAAGATACAGAGCCCAAGAAGACAGAGTGCGATCCAACGATCCAAGGCCATTTTGTTCCCTCAAATTCCCGAAATAGAAAGAGGCGGAGCGTCTGTACGCTCCGCCCATTGATATCGAATGCCGCAAGCTTTTAGAGGAAGCCCAGCTTTTTCATCAGATCGCCAATGACAGTTTCTTGCGCCTCAAGAAATGTGCGGAAATCCTCGCCTGAATTGTGGATGTTGACCCAACCATTGCGCGCACGCACGGCTTCCCATTCGGGTGTGTCATACATGGCTTCGATTGCGGCTTGGTATTGGGCCAGCTTTTCGTCCGACATACCAGGTGCACCAAAGAAGCCGCGCCAGTTGACGAATGTTGTATCAATGCCTTGTTCCACCATGGTCTTCGCATCTGAAGCGGCAGCAACGCGTGCATCAGATGTGACACCGATGATTTTGACTTCGCCCGCGTTCGATAGATCAACTGCTTCGGAGAAACCGGTGGACAGTGCTGCGATTTCACCTGACAGCAATGCCGCCATTGCTGTGCCACCAGCGTCGTAGGGGATATAATTCACTGCAAGTGCATCACGACCAGATGCTTCCATGACCATCGCTGCAACTAGGTGGTCCATGCCACCAGGAACTGAACCGCCACCAATTGGTGTACCGCTCTGGTCTGCATCCCATGCCGCCAGAAGGTCATCCATAGAATTAATCGGGCTGTCTTTGCCGACAACGATTGCCGCATAGTCGCCGATGGTGCCGGCCACCAAAGTCAAATCGTTGAAGTTGTAAGGAAACACACCGGTCAAGGAACGGATCACGATGGGCGTAGAGTTAACCATCAAAGTGCCCTCAAGGCTTTCGGCGTTTTCGATCATGTAACCGATTGCCACACCACCGCCGCCGCCAGACATGTTTTCATAAGTCGCTGTGCCAACAAGTCCTGCTTCGGTCAACGCTTCGCCTGTGCCACGCGCAGTGCCATCCCATCCACCGCCAGCACCACCTGGGATGATGAAGTGAATTTCGTCAATAATCTGGTGGCCGTCGGCAAATACTGGCGCGCCAAAGCTAAGCGTCGCCGTAGCTGCAGCGATTAAGGCACGGCGGCCCATTTTCAAAGTTGTCATTTTACTCTCCCATTTGATAGCCATTCTTCAGACGGCTAGATGGTGTATGTAAACCATGGCAACCTGACACAAACCTGTCACGTACTTGAAAGGTTAGATGCCTAGATGAAATACCTTCTGGTCGAAGACAATTTGGAGCTAGCCGAGGCGATTGCCTCGCGTATCCGTCTGGATGGGCATGCCGTTGATCATGCTGCTACAATTGCTGATGCGCGTGCATTTGTGAACACCGGTGAATACGATCTGATTTTGCTTGATATTATGCTCCCTGATGGGGATGGTCGGACTTTTCTAAAACAACACCGTGCCGCTAAAAACCTGACATCGGTGATTGTTTTGACGGCCCGAAGTCAGGTGTCAGACAGAATCGGTTTGTTGGATTTGGGAGCCGATGATTACCTCACCAAGCCATTTGATCATGCCGAACTGCAGGCGCGGTGCCGTGCCGTTTTGCGGCGAAACGCAGGTTCTGCCCAATCGGTTCAGACAATCGGGGATGTAGATTTTGATGCCGTATCCGGTCTGTTGCGCGTCAACGGCAACAGTATCAATTTGCGCAACCGTGAACTTCGGCTGCTAGAACTTTTGATCGCCAATAAGGGGCAGGTTTTCTCGAAACAAAAGCTCGTGGATCGTTTATTTTCCTATAACGACGATGTGTCGGAAAATGCTATCGAGGTTTATATTGGGCGATTGCGCAAACATCTTGAGGGGTCACAGCTGCGGATCGTGACGCTGCGCGGACTGGGCTATAGGTTAAATCATGACGCCTGATGTTGTTGTCTCAGGATCATTGCGCAACCGGTTGGCGTTGATCTTGACGGGCGGTGCTGCGTTGTTGGCCGTCGTCTTGTTTATTGTGGTTCGGGTGTTAGCAGCGCAGGTGGCACAACAAGGCCAAGACAACATATTAAAGGCATCGATGTCGTCGGTGCTGGATACAGCAGCCATACGCGATGGCCGGGTAACGCTCGATTTCCCGTATTCGTCACTGTCTATGTTGAACACGGAGGCCGATGATCGCGTATTCTACGCAATCTACGAAGATAACACTCTGTTATCGGGGTATGATTGGCTGACATCACCGCGTGATGTGGCGCCCGAAAACACAATTTTTAAAAACACGACCCTCAAAGGGGAGGTTTTGCGCGTTGCCTCAGGGGCGCGAACCTTGATCGGATCAAACGGCCCTAGAAACGTTTTTGTGTCGGTGGCCCAAACACAGGACGCCCTATCAAACACACTTAACGCAATTTCACGCAATGTCGCGTTTCTGGGGCTTGGGTTCTTTGCAATGTCATCGGCACTTGCAATTTGGGCGGCATCCACAACAAGCCGTCAGATGCGCCGACTGACATCGTCCGTGACCCGCCGTGGTCCACAAGACCTAAGCCGCTTTACCAAACCTGTCCCATCAGAAATGGCCCCTTTGGTGGCATCTCTAAACACATTTATGTTGCGGCTGGATCACTCGCTGACACAATCCGAAGAGTTCATCGCCGAGGCTGCGCATCGCATTCGCACCCCACTTGCGACAGTAAGGTCACATGCCGAGGCGACGTTGCAGCGTGTGGACCGTGACGAAAATCGTACATCGCTACAAGCGATGGTACGCGCGATTGACGAAAGCAGCCGCGCCGCTGGACAGTTGCTGGACCATGCGATGGTGACTTTTCGAGCCGGGAACCTTGAAATGGTCCAGGTCGATCTGGCTGATTTATTGCATGAACTGGTCCAAAGCATGACGCCCGTGGCAGAAATGAAGGACATCACGATGACAATGGAACTGGAGCGCCCTGCAACGCTGCAAGGGGATGCGATTTTGCTCCAGAATGCGCTGCGCAACCTGATAGATAATGCGCTAAAATATGCGCCCGCAGAAACGGGCGTGATTATAAAAGCCTCTAACTCGCCAACCTTATCAGTTAGCATCTATGATGACGGACCGGGGTTTGCGGTGGACGAAATCGAAACACTGTCCGGACGTTTTGTGCGTGGCAAAGATATGGGCAACACGATCGGGTCGGGGCTCGGCCTGACGATCGCGCAAGAGGTTATCGTCGCCCATAACGGTTCAATGGCCTTGACCAACAGAGAAGAGGGCGGCGCATGCGTTACATTATCTTTCTGATTGCTCTTTGGTTGCCAGTGTCCAGCTTCGCCCAAGGCTGGGAAGACCAACAGTCTTTCGGTGAACCCAATCAAGCACAATTGCGTATTCTGTCCAGCACCGACACCTCGTTTTTCGCCCCGATTATTGAAGACTTTCTCGCGTCATCCCCGGACATTTCGGTGGAATACCTTGTCACTGGCACGGCTGATATCGATCGTCTGTACCGCGCTGCACCCGATGAGTTTGATGTGGTCATTTCCAGCGCAATGGACCTCCAGCTTAAGTTGGTAAACGATGGATTTTCTGCGCCAGTCATGAATATTGACCACCCTGAATGGGCTCAATGGAATAACAGCCTTTTTGCATTTACATCGGAACCTGCTGCTATTGTCCTTAACCGCCAAGCCTTTAAGCAGATTCACGTCCCAAGCAGTCGGCAAGATTTGATTCAGTTGATGCGAGACCACCCAGACCATTTTCAGGGACGGGTTGGGACTTATGACGTGAGGCAATCTGGCTTAGGCTACCTTTTTGCCACACAAGACGCCCGTGCTACCGAAACCTATTGGCGCTTGACTGAAGTCATGGGGCGCGTAGGAGCAAGGCTCTATTGCTGTTCCGGTCAGATGATTAACGATCTACGGACTGGTAAATTGATAATAGCTTATAACGTCTTGGGAAGCTACGCAAAGGCGCAGGCAGAGAATTCGGACGATTTGATAATCATTCTGCCATCAGAATTTCCAACAACTATGATGCGGACGATTTTAGTATCCGCGGCCGCTCCAGCCCCTCAGCACGCTAATAATTTTGTCCGCCACCTCCTGAAACTTCAATCGATCGGCGATCCGTTAACCTTCCCTCTACCGCCGCTTTCGCGGTCCCAAGATTTTCAAAACCTACGGACCATCAATCTAGACCCGGCTTTGATGACATATCTGGATCAAATGAAACGAGCAGCATTTATCCGGGAATGGGAGGATGCTATTGTTCAAGAGAAGTGAGTTAGCTGATGGCCTGCTCGGCCGTCCCTTCCCGATGGAACACATCGCTCGGTATGCCATTTTCGAGCGTGACAATGGCTTGGGTCGTCGGTTCGGACCGGCGTTCACCTGCCAATACGACGCCTTCGCGCTGTAAGTGATCTGCCAGCTGTTCACCAAAATCATCGATCGAAATCGGGGTAAGGTAATGTGGCGTCATCCCCTGACACGCAAGGGCCACCGCAACATTATACGGTGACCCTCCAAGGTTATGATTTTGCGCAACTTCGCCCACTTGTCAAAGACCTGTGCACGGTGTCGATCAGGTTTTCGCCACCGATCGCTATGTCAAAATTACCGCGCATTTACGTCCAACATGCGAGCCTTCGCAAACATCGCATGCACATAGGTGCTTCCCAATAAAGCAGCGGCACCTAGGACAAGGAATGGCGCGGTGATTTCATAGCCCAACAAGGACACCGGAAGGATCATCACAATGAACACGGCCGCCAAACCAAAACTGATCAGGCGCGATGTTTTCAGCACCACAAATGCGGTCGCAAGTACCAGAACCAGCAACAAGAGCGTTGCAGTAAGGTTCGCCGATGCAGCGGATTGCAACTGTGTAATTTCATCCGGCGACAAGAGGCGTGCATTTTGGCCCGCGGCAAGTGATGTTCCTGCTTCGCGTAGTGTGGTTGCAGCACCATGCTCCAACAATGCGATCTTGGCGCGAAGAAAGATAGCTCCGGGTGTCATCAGGGCAAGGAAGGCCATGACAGCCGCAATCGCCCCCAACAGCTTGCGCACGCTTTCAGGGTTCTTGGATTGACGCACGATGTCCAAGCCGACGGCGACCAGAATAATCAGACCGGTGACAACCATCTGCCAGAAGGTATCAAGCTGGGCCAATGTCAGGCCGTTGTTGATCAGCTTGAGCAGGATCACCCCCATAAAGGTCCCCCAAAGCGACCCACGTCCGCCGAAAAGGGACGTGCCGCCAATAACCACAGCGGCAATTGCGTCGAGTTCCCACATCTGCCCGTAGTCTGATTTTGCATAAGGAGCGCGGCCAAGGAACAGCAAGGCCCCCAATGCCGCCGAGAACGAACAGAACATATAGGTCAGCAGCGTATAGCGCGGCGTATTGATACCTGCCTGACGTGCGCCCGGCTCATTCGATCCAATCGCGTAGACCCAGCGACCATAGCGCGTGTTCGAAATAATAATGGTCAGGACGATGAAGAAGCCAATAAAGATCAGCATCGACATTTGAAAGGTACGAAAAAAGTTTATCCAATTGTCATCAATAAAGCCACCCACACTTTCCCAAAAGCCCGACAATTCCCCCTCTTTATAGGCGTCGCGCAGACCTGAAAACGGGTTGTAGCGTCCAAACATGTCGAAGGTTTCAGGCAACTTTGGCGTAGCCTGCGCGCCTGTAGAAAGGTGACCAGTGCCCCGCCAGATCGAAAGACCAGCCAGCGTGACAATAAACGCGGGCATCCCAAAATAGGCCACGAGTGAGCCGTTGAAGGCCCCAATTGCAAGGCCGATCCCAAGGCCGGTCATGATAGCAAGGTAAGGCGGAAACCCCCAGAAACTGGCGACATACCCCGTCAGCGCGGCGGTCATCCCCATTACTGATCCAACCGATAGGTCGATGCCTGCGGTGATAATGACAAGCGTCATCCCCCCCGCCACGATGCCGATCGCGGCCGAGTTGTTGAGGATTGTCATCAAGTTTGATGGGTGAAAGAACGGGCGGCCTGACGTGGCAAGCTCGATGGATATGCCAAGGATTACGATCGCAAGAAAAGCGCCGGACCATTCCGCCTTAAAGAACTTGACCAAGCCGAGCACGATGCGGTCTTGAAGTGAAGTAGTGGCTTTGGCACGCGAGATGTCTGTCATTTTTTTCTTCCGCCGGAAAAATTTGAAGTTTGTATGAAAAAGGACGCGTCGAACGACGCGCCCTCATTAAAAAGTCGGTCGATTATTCGATGCCAACCATTGCTTTATAAGTGCCCGAAGTCATCGGCGTCACAAGGAAAAACCCTGTGTCGATGCGTGCGGATACGTCTTCACCGCGCGCCGCAGCGGAAGCCGCTTTGATGCCTTGGTAACCCATCTGGTACAGCATCTGCGCTGTGTTGGCGTGTACCCAGCCTTCATCCATAGCAGCAATCGCATCGCCAGCACCGTCGAAGCCAACCAGCTTTACGTCGCCCGCAGAGAAGCCAAGGTTTTCAAGGGCTGCTTTGGCACCCATTGTGCCGCCATCCCATGCGTTTGCAACCATTGCAACATCCTGACGGCTGTTGAGGATCGCCTCAACGCCTTCTTGCGCTTCCTGGCTGTTCCATTCGGTTGGAACTTCAAGGATTTCAGAGTTTGGACGCGCGGCAGAGAAGGATTCAACGAAACCGTTGCGGCGCTCTTGTCCTGTGGATTGTGCTTGATTGCCTGTCACATAGATGATCGGCTGGCCATCTTCGACCAAGGTCGCAGCAACAGCGCCTTGAACTTTGGCCACTGCGTAGTTGTCTGTCGCAACAAAGGACGTCACCTCTGCTCCAGCGACACCGGTGTCAATTGCGACAACTGGAATGCCTGCGCCCATGGCGTCATTTACGGCAGGCGCGATACCCGCGCTGTCAACTGGCGCCACGGCAATTGCGGCCGCGCCCTGAGCAACAAGGTTTTCAAAAACTTCGAGCTGGCTTGAAAGGTCACCTTGGAATGCTGGGCCAACAGAAACAAGGTTTACACCCTCTTCTTCCGCAGCATCAGCTGCACCTTGGTTAATCATCATCCAGCCAGCGTTTGTCGCGGACTTTGTGATATAGCCGATTACGTCCTGCGCGCTTGCAGTGGACCCGGCAATAAGCGCAGCAACAGCTACACCTGCGAATGTCATATTCATTTTCACGTTTATTCCTCCCAGAAGTTGCTGAGCCTCCAACGCCCAGCTTCGTGTGTCCCTAAAAGAGGAAATAATCGATTCAATGTCAATAATTAATTCAACTTGATTTAATTATTGACATTCCGGTCTGAAATGTTGCTTTTGGACCCAACAGAGACGCCGTTGGGAGGAAATAAAGATGGATGATGTCCGCAAGGTCATTCTAGAAACACGTGGGTTAACAAAGCACTACGGGGGTGTTCAGGCGCTCAACAACGCTGACTTCAAAATGTTTGCCGATGAACACATCGCGATCGTGGGCGACAACGGCGCGGGCAAATCAACCTTTGTGCGTAACATCACCGGCGTGGAACAACGCACCGCGGGCGAAGTTTTGATCGACGGAGTTCCCGTGAATTTCAAAGCGCCCAATGACGCGCGCGAACATGGTATTGAAACTGTTTATCAAAATCTCGCTCTCGCTGATCACCTAAATGTCCCGCAGAATATCTTCTTGGGCCGCGAAGATGTTTATTTCGAATTCGGACCACTTTCATGGCTTAAGAAAAAGGCGATGGCCAAGCGCGCTGAAGAGCTGTTGGAAGAAACTGGCATTAAGATTCCAGATACAACCCAATCGGTCGCTGGTATGTCTGGCGGCCAACGCCAATGCGTCGCGATTAGTCGTGCGGCGGGCTGGGGATCCAAACTGATTATCATGGACGAACCCACAGCGGCCTTGGGAATTCAAGAAACAACACGAGTCGAAAACATCATCAGAGGCCTTAAAGAACGCGGGGTACCCGTGATTATTGTGTCTCATAACTTACGCCAGGTCTTCAATCTGGTGGACCGGATTGTCGTCTTTCGTCAAGGGCGGATCGCCGGTGTTCTGAATGCCAAGACCGCAAGCGGAAACGACGTGGTAGCGATGATTACCGGCGTGGATCAGGGTGTGCATGAAGATGCCAGCTATATTTAGAAAATCGAGTTTCAGTTTTGAGAATAGTTTGCTCGCTTGGGCAAACGCGCGAAAAACAGGACTAAAGTTTAATGCTTAAAGACGCACCTATCGCAATATCTCCAAAACAGAGGAGCGTTGCACGACCCCAAAACGAGAGGCTGTTCTTAGACTTAATCCGTGACAACGGCCCCATGAGCAAAGCAGAGTTGACGCGCGCGTCAGAACTTAGCGCACAATCGGCAACAGTAATAGTTAACCGGCTTGTGAAAGACGGTTTACTACAGCCAGGTAAAGCCGTTAAGGGCAAGGTTGGCCAGCCCTCGGTCCCATTTTCATTGGACCCCACAGGTGCGGTTTCGATAGGCATCAAAGTGGGCCGCCGCTCGCTCGAAGTGGTCAGTATGTCATTCGATTACTCCATACTTGAACGCATTGTGCGACGATATTCATTCCCTAATCTCGACGCGATCCGTCAGGATATGCTGGCTTGTACGGCCGGACTCTTTGACAAAATGACCGCGGCCCAAAAAGAACGGGTTGTGGGCATCGGTATCGCGCTTCCAGACGAATTGAGCGCTTGGGAATCGACGGTTGGAGCACCGAAGGGTGCGATGGCCGACTGGGCGTCATCGGACCTTTCTAAAGATATGGAAGCCGCCTTCGGCCTCCCTACGACTGACTTAAACGACGCTTCAGCTGCCTGTCTGGCTGAAATCGCTGTGGGCGCCCGTCAGCGAAACAAAAGCTTCGTCTATTTCTATGTTGGAACTTTTATTGGCGGAGGCATTTCTCTGGGTGGGCAGCTCTACACAGGGCAAAACAACCTGGCAGGTGCTATTGCTTCGCTACCTACTGGCGCTGTGTCGTCTGGGGTGGCTAGCCAACTGCTTGAAGGCGCTTCCTTGCATTATCTTGAAGCAGCGGCAGAAGCCGCTGGACTAAGCCCGAATGGCTTTTATGAGAACAGGCCCCTGAACATAACTGAACGGGGATTGTTTGAAGATTGGTTGAAAATTGCGGCTCCGCAAATTGCTTTTGCTGCAGTCGCGGGGCGGGCCTTCCTAGACCCAGAAATGATTGTCATAGACAGCAGTCTGTCGCCGGAGCTTACGCAAGAGATGGTCGAGGCTGTTAAGGATGCTATGGGACGCAACTACGATAAACGCGGCTTGGCAAAGATCAACATTGAAGCAGGCGAAATCGGAATAGCGGCCCGCGCAATAGGTAGCGGAATCCTTCCATTCCTCTCACAGTTCGGATTAGAAAAGGAGTAGCCAAACATCGGATACTAGCGCTTACCAAGTTGGCTTGTGTAGGCCATTCAAACTCAAGTCTGAGCTCTTGAAGGCTTGGAAAAGCCGCCGTTCGCAATAGAACCATCAAGGTCCGCTTTGTCCCGCACTTCGGCCATAAACAATAGTCCAAGCGAACTTCCACTTCATTTAGTCCGTGTACAGTCTTGCGTCTTTTGGAGTGTTGAACAGTGTGTTAGCGTTGAAATCCTTCGATTACCGCGTCCAACACGGCGTTTCCGCCCTGCCCTCAAAATGAGACTAAAAACACACTTACGCGCACACCAAAAATATTAATGCACAAGCCATTAATAATAAATGCCTAATTTGCACCGCCTCCATTGAAAATCCTCGTGTCGGTGGTTCGAATCCGCCCCTGGGCACCATTACTTCAGTTATCCCATTGGTATCACTCCAGCTTTTAGCAACTGCTTGGAGCCTTAAACCATGTCGGAGACCATTCCCCCCACGTTCACCTTCGTAAAAGACGGTGTTTTCTACTTCAGTCGTCGCATACCTAAAGAGCTGCTTCGTCACTATTTGTCGCCTCGGATCGCTTATTCTCTTCGCACCCGGTCAGGAAAGATCGCCGAGGCTCGCGCCAGAAAAGCTGCAGATCAACTTGACGAGTACTGGTTCCACCTCAGAACACAAGACGCGCAGCTGCCGGGAAAGCACATGCTCCGACTGGGCGCTGCCGGGATTGCGGGGTCTTCTCCTACTCCGCAAGTCAGTTCATCTTCGTTTGTTTTATTGTCAGAGGCTGTGGAGATTTACCTTCAGCAAAAGGGCAAGGGCCGTCCGATCACATTCCATCGAGCCGCTAAGAGAGCGTGTGGCTATGTCATCGACGCCTGCGGTGACAAGTTCCTCGACGTCTATACCAAAGCGGATGCAAATAAGTTCCGCGATGCACTGATTGCACGTGGCTTGGCAGGTAGTAGCCTTACCCGGGTCTTTGGCACAGTACGGGCTGTCACGAATTTTGCAGCGAGTGAGCAAGGACTGATGCTGAACAATCCATTTGCCGGGGTCTACTATGACCGCACGGCAGGTGTGTCTGATCGCAACCCGCTCCCTTCAGATGCAATACAGACCGTCCAATCGAAGTGCCGAGAGATCGATGATGACCTTCGCTGGCTTGTTGCTCTGGTCTCAGATACTGGGATGCGTCTCGCTGAAGCTGCCGGTTTGAGCAAGGAAGATATTATCACCGATGAGCGTGGCTCTCTCGTTGTTCGTGTTCGTCATCATCCGTGGCGGCGTCTCAAAACAAAAGGCAGCGAGCGTGTTGTTCCACTTGAAGGTCAGGCACGGTGGGATGCACAGCGCATCCTCACTCAAGGCAGTTCATCTGAGCTAGCATTTCCACGATACAACAAGACGAATACAACCAACGCCAACGCCGCCATTGCCGCATTGAACAAATGGATGAAAGAGCACACACCAGACGGATGCACTATGCACCGGTTCCGTCATTCGAGGGTCGGTCGTCTTGGGAACGGAAGAGGACTTAGGCGTCGTCTACTTTGGCAAGCAGCCGGGCAAATCTGAACCCGTAGATCAGGATAAAGAAACAGACGAAAAACCCAGCCATGTCGCCAATCACGTACCCCAGCGCGATGAACAGATCTAGCTTATTCTGGTGTAACAAAGTCATCGCTGCGCTGTTGAAAATCGATCCAAACAAAGCCACGAGCCCAAAGTATCGCCACTTCGGAAATTGAGCGCCCGAAAACCGTTTGGGGAGCGCCAGTCTGACCAGCTCAAAACCGACGTAACACGCTAGGATGTTGAATAGGGGCGACCATGGATCGAGCGGAATTCCGGCCTGATAGCTCAGTATCTTCATGAGGTACGCCGACGGAATAAGGTAGAGCATGCCGCGCCAGCCAAAAAAGTAAATCGCCAAGACCCTGACGCCGTGCGGCAAGAACAGCAAGCTCAGCTCGTAGATCACATTGGTGAAAACCAGCTGCTGAAGGGGGACCACAAAGCCGAGCGTCAAGGAATATGCCGTGACGTAGAAAACACTCACGATCACGAAGTTCTGCAAATGCTCTTTTACGCTAAAGCCCACCTTGTTCAGCACTCACACCCCTTCGTTGGCGAGGGTGTACAAGCCGCGCTTGTCGCCGCCCTTTGTTATGCGGCCCAAATTCTCAAGGTTTTTCAGCGCACGAAATAGCGAAGGCCGCGAGTAAACGTCGTTCAAAGGGTGCGCGAGGATTTCCTTGGTGCTGGCCAGATGCGTGTCCTCTGTCAGGTCAGCAATCGCACTTAGTACGGATTTTTCGATTACGCCGATGTCTCGGATGCCGACGTCTGCTTCCATATCGGCAAGCATTATTTGCAGTTTGGCGATGTTTTGAAGAAGGCGGCTCATGCGGGGCGTAATCTCTGGCTGTTGCTTAGTAAGTATCGTGTAGCCCGCTAGCACAAACATGCATTCGCTTGCAAAATATATTTATAAGTATTAACATGATACTTACTTGTGGTGTATCCTTTTGTAGGTCCGCTTACACGCACCTTTTGCTGGGCTATCTATCCGGTAGCCCAGCTTATTCCTTCCTAATTACGGATCGAACGATGGGGCATGTTGCCCCGACCCTAACCAAACAAAAATCCGTTTACGGCCGTGTTGCGCTCCTATCGCACAATCAACGTGATAATATCGCCCCAATCGCGACGCCCAGCAGGGCACCGCCCAGTGCGTTATTGTTATTGTTGTTATTTTGCTGCCGCGATCCACCGCTGGAGGATTTGGCAACGGGCGCCGTGTAGGGGGCGTAGCGGCCTTCGGTTTGAGAGACCAACAACTCAAGATGCGCGAGGCTTAGGAAGCCCGTGGATTGCAGACCATTGATCGCCTGCCAGTTGGCAATCCCCTGCCGCGTTTTGCGGCCCCACAGGCCATCCACGACGCCCACGTTATTGCCCGTCGCGTTCAGCCGCGCCTGAATATTGCCTTTTCCCGTACGGTCCAAGCCGAGCGCGGCCTCGGTGCTTGCGTTCGTGATTTGACTGCGAAGGGTATTGGTCACGGGGAGTTGCAGCGGCCCGACCTCATTGATTGAGGCGCTGCGGGTGTTGGCGGCTTGAGCTGACAATGACGTTCGTGCCGAGGCGACTTGCGTGCTGCCCTGCTCGCCTTGCAGGCGGCGGATCATGCGGCGCGCGTTGTTAGCGTACAACCCACTTGGAAAGCTTTCGAGGTAGGCTTTGTAATCCTCGATATCCCCGGTTTCGCGGGCGAGCTCAAAGAGCATCTGTTGCTCTTGTAGCATTCCGCCGGACGGTTGCGCCGCCCCCGGTGATGCCAGCGCGACCTGATCGGTTGAGGGCGCATTTTGGGGCACGACCCGGTTCACCTTGTTCAGAACGACTGGCCCCGTCAGCGACACGTTGATCCAAGGGCGTTGAGCTTGGCCGGTGTTCTCATAGACGTCACCGGTGACGCGGCTAAAGACCTCGGCAATATCGGTATTTTCCGCATCTAGGTGCCTGAGCAGCGCCGTCGTGAAGGGAGAGTTCATGCCGTCACCGTCCAGAGCGACCTGCCCCGGGCTGGTGGCAAAGGCGATGGCCATCCCCTTGCCGCTGTCTTGCACGGACATCTCGGCCAGCCCGCTAGACACCGCAGCGGACCGGGTTGCCCCCATGGAGCGCGAAAGCGTTTGGGACAAAGGATTGTCCCGGCAAGCGTCAAGAAACACGAGGTTCACCGCGTTCGACAGCGACATTTGACGGGTGACAAAATCAACTGAGACGGCCTCGAAATCCAGCGCGGTTTCATCCTCAAAAACCGCATCCACCGGCACGAGGTAATTGGTGCCATTCACCGACATCCCATGGCCCGCATAGAAAAACAGGTTCACGTCACTATCGCGGGAGGCGCGGGCAAAGTCGCGCAACAGTCGCTCCATCCCGATTTTATCCAAATCAAAACCAACGTAGGTTTCAAACCCCAATGCTTCCAGCTTGTTGGCCATAGCCTCTGCGTCATTGACGGGATTGGCGAGCGGAGTGGAATGCATGTAAGCCCCGTTGCCCACCACAAGGGCCAAGCGACGCTCGGCTTGGGCGGCACCTGCGGTGATCAACGTCGCGGCAGAGACTACAAAAGCTGTCATAAGTACATAAAAACGCATGTCGGTACCCCTTACTCAGGACAAAGGTTGCACATTGATGATCTCGACCCGGCGGTTCAGCGGGTTGAGCAGATTGGTCGGGTCCATAGGACGGCTGACCCCATAGCCTGTCGGCACGAGCATCATGCGCGGCACCTCATAGAAATTAACCAAGTGATCGATGACGGCTTGTGCGCGCCGTTCCGACAATTGTTGGTTATAGGTCGGATCGCCGCGCCCATCGGTGTGTCCCGCGACTTGAAACGACATGTTCGCCATCTGCGGATCCCACAGCGCCTTGGCTAATGACCGCAGCGCGAGCATCCCGTCAGCCGTCAGTTTGACGGAATCCAATTCAAAATTGATGGTCATGCTGACCTTGGGCAGGTCAACCTCCATCGGAAGTTGGCCTTGGATGTTGATCCCGCGTTTAACGGCCCCGTTCATGGATCGCACGACAGGCCCCGTGTTTTGAGGCAAAAGCTGCTGAATGATCTTTTGGCTGTCCAAGAATTCCTGCGCCTGCGCGACAGGGGCTGCAAGGGCGACGCAGGCCGCCGTGACTAGTCCGAGTGTCCTCATGGGTGCCTCCAACAGGGGGATCGCCGTCGCGATCTCAGGGTACAACTGTGATGTGCAAAACCTCAGCCGAGATTTCGCGGGTGCCGCGCCCGGAATGCTCTTGCTCCATCCCGCGGCGCAGTAGATTGAGAAAGCCACTTTGATCCAACGGCGTCCCGTCAGAGCGAAGTGCATATTGCCCCTGAGGGCCGATTTCCAAAGTATCGAGGCTGTCGATTGGACTGCGCGAAGCCACAACGATGATCGCTTCAGAACCAGCCGGAGCAGAAGCCGTGTAGGTTTGCCGCCCCTCCAGCCCGTCGCCAAATCGAAGGATCGAATTGGGGCGATATTGTTCGCGCAGAAGCCGGGTTTTGGGGGTCAGGTTCACCACACTGCCGTCGGCCTGTAAGTACACGACGTAGACATAGGCAAAGAAATCCGGCGTCTTGACCTCAAACGCGAGGCTTTCGGAAAACGCCACCCGGGTTTCATCGGACAAAAGCCGCAAATCGGGGCGTGCGTTTGACGTCATCGGCAGCTCCAGCGCCTCAAGCGCGGCGCAGGCTGGGAAGGGACGCTCCACCACGGTGGCGACGGTTTGCGCCCCGTAAAGCGCGGCCAGTTGCGCATAATCCTCTGCCCCGCTGACATGCCCCTCCAGCCGCAATTGCCCGTTTGGGGCAACGACCCAGTGCAGCGTTGCGCACTCCAACCCCGCTTGATGACGGGCTCGGGGGCGCATTTCTTCGATGCAAGTGCTGATGACGGCAGGGCGAGCAGGCAGCGTTTCAACGACCAACTCTTGGAATGCGTCTTTGCAATATCCGTTGGTCGTGAGGACCAATGGATGCCGGGCTATTTGCGCCGCTAATGGGGATGGCGCGCCCGCGAAATTAGGCGCGCTACGACTGGAAGATCGCAGAAGTGTTTCTTCTAGCTCCGAGAGGCGCCGCTCTGCGTCGTAGATGTCATCGCGCAGGGCCGCGACCGCGCCAAACCCTTGGTTGACCAAATCACCGATGGCCTGCACAGCCTCGCCCTGCTGCGCATCACCCTGCCCTGTGGCCAGCCATGCGGCAGCGGCGACAGCCACACATTGGGTTCGCCAGCGGATCATTGGCACCACTCCTGCGCGGCCCGGACGCCAAGCGATATCCGCTGCAGCGACTGCATCAAATCCCGCGCCCGGTAGTAGCGTGCGTCGATGTCAAATGGACTGCCGTCAGCCTCTGCCGTGGCTTCATCGGGCCAACAGCTTTCAAGGTGCAGGATCAACACCGCCATATCAGCCCGCGACACGCGCCCCACCTCAGCCGCAGCAGAGGTCGCCATTTCGGTTAAAACGGGTGGGCAGTTGTCCTGCGGAAAGTTCACCTTAAGAAGATCAAAAGAGCTCAAGAACGTCTGTCCACGTGTCAGCGCCTCAGACGCCGTTTCAAAATATGCGTCCAGCTCTGCGCCGGATCGTTGATCGCCCAAGTTGTCCGCAAAACACAAAAGGTTCGCCCGCGTGCGCGGCAATGGTCCGCGCCCTGCGTCGTCGCGCATCGCAACGCTGACCGGCGCGTCACCGTCGCTGGTGATCTCGCGCCCGGCTTTGAGCAAGGACAACTGTAGGTCTGCATCACTGATGATTTGATCCAGCGGCTCGAGGCTGATTGCATCAATCATCCTTTCAACGCCCGTATCGGCCAAGCCCGGCGAAACACTCAAAAAGACCCCGGCCAAGACACCGCGCAAACTACCGACAAAACGTTGTGCAGCATGGGTCATTTCAGGCACTGCAAATCTACTATTGAAAGAACACGACACTCTAACGATAGTATCTGGAATAACTTTCGGCAACATTCATATCAAAATTGAAAACATTTGTATTCAAATTGGCAATATTTTCGAGCGTGATTGTTATTAACAATCAAAGCGCCGCACAGACCAATGATGCACCTTCACTGCTGGAGGCACTGGGAACTCAGCCCACGCCCGCCTGTGCACAAGTTCTTGAAATAGAACGCGGAAAGTTTCGCAACTGCCGACTTCGGTGGTTGACCCAAGAAATCGACATTTATGCCGCCGCCGTGGAGAGTTTGCGCGCAGAGCGCACCGAGAGGGAGAGAAACCAAGTTTGGGATTGGCTGGCAATTCAACCGATTCAGGATTGCACCACCGTCCCAGAGATCGAAATTGCTAAGTTCCCGCTCTGCTCAGGTGATGCCAGTGGCGGAAACAACATGTTAGCCAGTCACGAAAACGGCTTGGCGCAACTGCGGGCCTCCCGAGACCAATTGGCCAGTGATTTACAGAACCTTCGCGAGCGAATGGCGCGAATTCGTGACCGCACCAAGGACGTTCCGCTGGGACCAAACGAACCCTCACCCGAGGCCCTAGAGCCACTTTTGGTCCGGCTTCAGGATTTGGACGCTCAGGTCCGCCTTCTCGAAATGATGAGCGCTGCACAGATCGCGTCTGAACATGCGCAAAAGGTGGTCTCATTGCACATGACATCAGCCACCACAGGGGCTCAGCTATTGGATGCGGCCTCAGCCACCGCGACGGTTTTGACCTCAATCCAGGTGGGCGACCGCTTCGTGCGGATCGAAACAAACGACATTCAATCAGACTTCATACCCATAGTGCACGCCACGTCCGGTTTCGGCTACGTGGCCCGCGCGGAATTGGGACAATAAAGAAAGGGCGCGATATGGTTTATCAAGGCACAGGCGCGGTAGGTGCACGATTGAGGCAGCGGGTCGTTGCTGGGTTTTGCGCGTTGGCAACGTTCTCGCTGACCGCACCGGGATGGGCGCAGTCAGAGACGCCCACTTTGCGCATCACCACTGGGGGGCCAACGGGCACTTACTTCGCGCTCGCCAATGAGATCATGAGCATTTTGCCTGACGATGTGCCCTTTGAGGTCGTGCCCAGCGATGGCTCGGTCCACAATCTGCGACGGCTTTTGGCGTTTGAAGGATCAGATGAGCAGGAGTATTTCCAACTGGCCTTAGTGCAGGCGGACGTCTTGGCCCAATTGCGTGACCGTGCCCGCGATAACAGTGTATTGCAGGGCATTGTTGATCGGATCAAGGTCGTCATGCCGCTGTATGTTGAGGAAATCCATGCCTACGCATTGAAGTCCGAGGACCTTAGGTCAATGGATGAAATCCTATCGAAAAACCTACGGATCAATGCAGGCAAAGAGAAGAGCGGCACCAATCTGACGACCCGCTGGCTGTTTGAACAATTGGTGTCAGATGACGCGCGCCTCGACATCGTGAACGTGAACCCAGAACCGGGCTTGCCTATTTTGGGCATCGCGTATGGTGTGCTGTTTGACGTCGCGGGCGCCCCCAATGACCGTGGCCGCGCCATCACCCCCGAAAGCGATATCACGCTTGTCCCGATTGATGTGCAGGCGCTTTATGACCTGCCGGATTCCCCCTATGTGCGCACTGTGATCACGCCGGAACAATACACCTGGCTTGAGCGGGATGTAGAGACGATGGGGGTCCAAGCCCTGTTGGTCACCTTCGATTATGATGAGCGTAACCCCTACTGCCAACAGATAGAGCGGATGACCCGCGCGATCATCGACAGCCTGCCATTGCTCAAGGACCCAGCCACGGGCGCGCACCCCGCGTGGACCGAGGTGAACCCGCTTGAGGGCAGCCAGCGCGGTGATTTGTACAAATGCTCGGCCCCGGTTCTGCAAGGAAATTGAGCATGGTCCGGGCGCGCATCCTCATACGGTGGACGGCCGCGACGCTCGCGGTTTTGTGCGCGCTGATCTCCGTTCACGGACTGGCGGCCGATACGCTGGATACACCGGATCGCTTTGCCTACGTCATCGGGAATTCCGCCTATGAGACATTTCAGGGTGAAAAAATCGACAACTCGCCATTCAACCTTGTCACACCTGTGAATGACGCCCGGCGCTATGCTGAGGCGATGGAAGATTTGGGTTGGGAGGTCCTGAACGACGCCCGCTTCGAACGCTCCGCGGAGGCTATTCGGCGTGAATTGGAAATCGCCCTCAACAAGATCACGCCCGGATCGGAAGTTGTGTTTATATTCAACGGCCACGGGTTTTCTATCGATGACGCCAACTTCATCGTGGGTATTCCCGCCAGCGACGCGAGCTACGCGTCCGTCGAAGAAATGGTCAGCGGTTCGATCAACATCGATTACGTGGTAGAGCGTTTAAACAGCCGCAACCCGAGCCGAATTATCCTGCTCATCAACGCCTGTGGCGACCAGCCGTTGTTGTCATCCGTCGGTACGGCGCCCGCAAAAGTGACCTTCCCAAACGTCAGCGCAGAGGTGTTGGTAATGTACAGTTCATCGCCGCGAGGGGTCGCTTACGACTTCATCAACAGCCAAGAAAAAGCAACAAAGCCCCAAGAAGAGAACCTGACATCGGTGTTCACCCGCTCTTTCCTTAAAGAGATCGAGAAGGAACAGCCCCTCTTGTCCGCCTTTACCTCCGCCCGAATTGAGACCGAACGCCTGAGCCTTCGGGCGGCGGCGTTTCGCGGTCTGCCCGCCCGAACATCGCGCCAAATCCCCCATGTTGTGCATGACACAATCAACGGACGGTTCAGTTTATTTGACGTAACGGCCACCTCGCTAGAGGCCTCACAGCGGGCCGATTGGCGGCTTGCGCCCACCTCCTGTCGGCTCAACGAAGCCAACCTGAATGAGGCGCTCAAACTACGCGACAGCAGCGAGTTGGCCACATCCGACCGCGAGGCAATGCAGTCGTGCATTCTACAGGCAGGACTGCAAGATTTGGGCATCGACAAGATCACGTTTGATGGGGTGCGCGGCGGGGTCGTGTTCACGTCTGTATCTGCCGACAGCAAATTCAAACGACTGGATTTGGTGCGCAGCGTCTCAATGCTGCGCGCCGACGGAAGCCGCACAACGGTAGATTTTGAAACCCTCGATCAGTTTCAGGAAATCTTGTTTGAAAACGCGCGCAAGCCCGGCACCACCATTGTGCTGACGCGTATCGGCGCGCCCGAAACCGGCGGAGGATCCAGCTTTGTTACCCACAAGTATTAAATCCGTTCTGGCCATTTGCGTTCTGGGCTTGGGGGTGGCTGGCCCACCTGCCTCGGCCTCTGAATTCATAACGGTAACAGCGCCCACAGACCTCGTTGTGCGCGAAACAGTCAACGCCTCACTCGGGACAATGTCAGGCGCGCACAGTGCGCGCATTCGAGCGAATTCTTTGATCGCGAGCCTGTTTCTATCAAATTCCGAAGGGCAAACAGTTGTCTTACCGGGTGAGCTGAAACTGGCGCCCATTGTGATCCCACAAGGTGCGCGCGACTTCCTTGATAGACTGAAATTATGCGCCTCATTGAACACGATTAATGGGCACTATGCCCTGATCGGAGTGGCCCCTAAATTGGGCCCCGTCCAAACTGCAACCGGCTCTGTGCTAAGCGCTATTTCCTTCGAGACCGACCATAAAAACATCCTCGAAAACCGTTACAGCGATGAGACGTTTATCGGAAGATCCTTCATCGCGCCCGCCTGTGCCGCGAGCCAAACCTCATACTACATGCCGATCAGCTTTACCGATAATCCCGACCAGTTGAACATCACATTCGAGGTTACGAGCGGGACTGTGAACCCGACCCTGCGCGCGGTCTTGGCGGACGGCAGCCTAAGCCAAAATACTCCAGTCACCATGACATGTTTGGCGACGCGCAGGTTGACCGCAGGGTTCGACTGCGCCGTCAAGTTAGACTTATTTGAACCTCAAATCGCCGACCTCGAATACTCCGGCTTGGTGGAATTACGCCTCGAAATGACTGATGGGCGCGAGACTTCCTTTATCGAGACGCGACTCTCGGTGCCACTGCAATGATCTCTTGGCTCACGGACCATAAGTTCAGAAAATATGGCCAGAGTGAGCGAAAATACCGCTGGTTCCTGATCGTCGCGTTCAAGCTTTTCCTAATCCCTTTCAGCATGTTGGGGTTCATCGCGTTGCTCGTCTTGCTGGCTTTGATTGTGATGCTCACCGTGGCGCATTACCAACAGCCAAACACACTGTTCTTAATCAAAGCCGAAACGAACCGACTGTCTTTTGAAGTGACAGATAGCACCCGCCCTGCCCCATTTTTCGTGCAGGGCGTCAGGGTCGTTTTCGAAGACAAACTCATCGCCGAGGTTGGCGAGGACGCAGATGTTGATTACTGCGTCACGGGCTGGATCGACCCTCAACCGGGGAGCCGCATTGAGTTTTTGATCCTTGATGGTTTTCAAGCCGCGCGCATCGAGGGGGCGGAAACCTTCCTGTCAAATGCGACTGTAGAATATGGCGTCGAAGGACTTGCGAACACCACGACGCCGCCCGAACTGCAAGCCCTGATGACGACCACCGGCAGCCCCCAGCAGTTGATCACCGCTAATCTGGTAATGGATGGCACAGTGCAGTTGCGCGCCGACCCTGAATGCAAATTGGAAGACCCGGAAGCCGCACATTTCGCCCCACGCAATGAGCCGATCTACATCCATGGTCCCGGCCAAATCGGACGCCAACTGCGAAACGTTGGCAACCCGGCCTGCGCAAGTGAAACAGAGCCCTGCGCAGAGATCGAAGACCTGTGGGTGATGGAACCAGATCGCGCATTCCTGTCTGGTGAAATTGACATGCTTGCGCGGGAAATTCTGTGTTGGTCCCGGATGTTCGGCAGGCCCTGCACCGGGCTGTTTCGCCTAGACGCTGATCCCGTCCCTATTCCGGCTGGCGCCTCTGTTTCGGGCGGTGCGAACCGACATGCCTTTGTGCCAACAACCCTCGTGGGCCAAGTCTTTTTCGATGATGACCTCTATGTCGTCAGCGCGTCCACGAATGCCAGTTGGATGGCCGTCACATTCCCCTCTCAACTCGCGCCCGGCTTGTCATACAGCCAACTTCAACTGTCATTGCTAGACAGGCTGCTGGTGGAGGCATGGATATTTGTCGTAGCCACAGTGGCGTTAACGTTGCTCGGCTGGGTCATGAGCATCCTACAAATAGAACTGGATAGGGTTCCGCAAGACCCCAATCTTGCCGTAAATGAGCGGAACACAGACGAAAATGATCGTGACGACATTTAACTGAGGCGGGAGCTAAATAGGTCTGTCATGAGAAAATTTAACCTTTCTAGAATGCCAGCTTAAACGTAAATAGCAGAAAACTCCTTAAGGGTTCCTAAACGCTAGCCTTGCCCGAAAACAATTTCGAAAATTCGCTTTCATGGTTTAGAAGATTTCAACTTTTTTGATGGATGTTTCCGACATATCCATCGGAGAGTGTTATGAAATTACGCACCCAAGTCATCGCCCTTGTTGCTATCCCTTTGTTAGGTATCGCTATTTTGTCGGCGATCAATGTGGAACGATCCTGGAGTGATTTCAAAACCGCAAAAGCCGCAGAGCGGTCGGCTCAACTGACGTTGCCCATCGCAGAGCTAATCGAAGAGCTTCAGGTCGAGCGAGCTATGTCTACCGGCTTCGTCGGCACCCAAGGCGTCGATTTCGCTACTGCGCTTCCTCCGCAAAAACAACGCGTAGACACCGCCATTCAAGAAATGAGCGCGATTATAAACGACCTATCAATACGGATACCTGAGCAACAGGAATTGTATCAAGCGAGGCTCCTACGATTAAAGGAGATCCGAAGCCGCATTTTTGACCAAAACGTCAATGTTGATGAGCTTACTCAGTATTACTCATCGGTTATTGCGGCGGCCATGCAGATGAATAACGCCATCGTCGCAAATTTTGAGACGCTTGAAATGGCGAAAGGCGGCGCTGGGTTAATATTGTTATCCGTCGCGAAAGAGGCTGCCGAAAGCGAGCGAAGCATTGGAGCATCTGGGTTTGGAAGCGGCGTTTTTGGACCCAATCTGTACGCACAATTTTTGCACTACGATGCGCATCAAAAAGAGATGTTGAACCAGGCACGCCATTATTCAGATGTACTTGGCGAAGATGTCACCTTTCTGTCTTCGGCCGAGCACGCCGAATTAGAGACCATGAGACAGGTGGTCTACGGGTCGCGCGGGCTGATCTTGAACGGCATCTCGGGTACCGACTGGTTTGAGACTTCCTCCAATTGGGTCAGACAGTTGCGTGATTATGAACTGGAGTTCCAATCTGCCCTGCTGCAAATGGCAACAGTTCAAAAACAAAGTGCCCAGCAGCAACTCTATATTTTTGCGAGCCTCGCGAGCCTATGCTTCCTCATCACACTCGTTGGAGGGTTCCGCGTCGTTCGCTCCTTCACACGCGGTGTGCATGGCATCATTCATGTGATGAGTGAAATTGCGCAAAAGCGTTTTCGTGTAGACATGCCCAAAGCCGATAAAAACTCCGAAATTGGGCAGATTTCTCATACACTAGAGCAAATGCGGGAAGATCTTGAAGCAGCTGAAAATTTTGCTCTGGAGGGGGCATTCAAACGCTCTGCGTTTGAGCTCTCAGAGGCCCCAATGTTTTTGGTCGATACAGAATTCGTGATCACCCAAATGAATGATGCAGCCTCCAAGATGATGGCAGAGCGTGCAGATGATTTTCGAAGCGTAAAGCCTGACTTCGACCCCAAAAAACTTTTGGGTCAAAACATGGACGTCTTTCATGCAGTGCCGCAAAAACAACGAACCCGATTGTCTGACCCAAGTAATCTACCAGTCAAATTGCGTATTGCAGTGGGGGAAGCATTCTTAGGACTACAGCTAGATGCTGTGAACGATAGATCTGGTAAGCACGTAGGCTATGTTCTGGAATGGAAGGACCTGACAGAACTGTTAACAATCGAGACGTTGATCAATGCAATCGACAGCCAACAGATCCGGATCTATGCACATTTGGACGGGAGGATTAAGGCCGTAAATGATCCCGCCCAAACACTGCTCGGCGCATCAGAGGCCGATTTGCTGGGAACGAACTTGAAGACACTAATTTCAGGACTGGAAAGGGACCAAGATGTCTGGGCCCAATTTTCAGCTGGCGAAAGCCTCTTCCAGAAATTCTCATTGGGCCAAGGCTTGAACAACTGCATTGTCGAGGGTAGTATTAGCCCCGTTCCGGATCACAAGGGACAGACATCTGGAATTTTACTTCTGGGAGTTGATGCAACCCAAACACACCACGACATGATGAAAGCTGAGGCGGTCCGCGCTCAATCCGAAAAAGACCAAGCAGTTGTCGTCAATGCATTGAGCGAAAGCCTAAAGCGGCTAGCTAATGGGGACTTAACCCCTGTGATTGAGACTGCGTTTTCACCAAATTATGAACAATTACGCACTGACTTTAACAACGCGATTGGTAACCTAGAAGACGCTATCACCGACGTCATCCAACATGCTGGGGAGATTAACACCGAGTGTAGCTCGATTAGCACCTCAGTTTCTGACCTTTCTAAACGAACTGAGCATCAAGCTGCGACTTTAGAAGAAACTGCAGCCGCAGTTGAGCAACTAACATCATCAGTGGATTCTGCAGCGACAGGCGCACAAGATGCAGCTCAAATCGCAAGCGCGGCCCGCGAAAACGCAGAAAGCAGCGGTGAAATCGTGCGGAATGCCGTTGCCGCGATGACTGAAATTGAAAAGTCCTCGCACGACATTTCAAGAATTATCAGTGTGATCGACGACATATCATTCCAAACGAACCTCCTTGCCCTCAACGCCGGCGTTGAAGCGGCTCGCGCGGGCGAAAAAGGCCTTGGCTTTGCAGTAGTTGCTTCCGAAGTACGTAGCCTTGCTCACCGCTCGCTAGAAGCCGCAAACGAAATCAAAGAATTGATCGATGCCTCTAGCTCTAACGTTCAACACGGTGTCAATTTGGTTGGCGACACGGGCAAAGTGCTCAACAAAATTGTTGGCTCAATTACTGAAATCTCAGACCTAGTAAGCAATATTGCCAACTCCGCAACCGAGCAGTCTGTCGGCTTGGGCGAAATCAACACCGCTATGGCTAATTTAGAAACAACGACCCAGCATAACGCTGCAATGTCCGAAGAAACAACTGCAGCGACACTTTCTTTGAGTAGTGAATCCAACGAATTGGTTGCAGTTACAACGAGATTTCAAACGGGAGCAGTGCCTATTGCCAAAAAAATCACAAAGGCAAGCGTAACACTAAACGACAATAAAAGAGCTGATCAGAATGCGACCTTTAACCTCACGCCAGACATAACCATAGGCCAAACACGGCAAGCAGACCATCCAGACTTAGTTGATTGGCAAGAGTTTTAAAAATATCCAATACATTTTCATGAGAGCATCATGTCTAAATTTCCGAAGCTAATTTCGGATCTTTTACTAATTGAATCTTGTATAATAAGGAGGCTCATTGCTAGAAAAAAGTTTGAAGAAAAGGTTAATATCGTGAATAAACGCAGGCAAGAATTTTATTGAATTGACGTTTACAGCCAAAACTACGACGCAAGTTTATCAATATCATCAAGTCAAATATCAAAAATTTCTGTGTTTTACTTAATCACAATCCATAACTCTTGACTTTAAAGAATATCACAAAACCCCTATTGCCTCACGCAGCCAAATATGGAGAGCCGCCGCATCACTCTCCCAAAAGCCAAGCGCGTGCTCACGTGCATGACAGGGGCAGAATAAATTTCACTATTTTCAGTGATCGAAACGGGCGAAAATAATGTGACTCACCGGCTTTGTTTTGCAAATCGTTTGAGCAATACTTCTCCCTAGTACAGGCGGATTTAACTCACAGGATCTGTGATAATTACGCCACGCGCAGCATAGCGATTGAACACGGTGATCCGGATGGGAATTTCCGCAGTCTGCCGATCAATGTCCAACTTCATTACCGACTGGCAGATTAATTCAAAATAGTGCGTCTTCGTTTCTACGCGGCTTCGGCGGCACTATCCGCTCCAGCGTCGCCAGATAGTATGGCAGAGATATCGTTGTGCTTTGACTACATCGTTGCGATGAAATCACTCAAGCACTTGTCGGCGTCCTAGGCCTTGCATTTTTGCCTAACGAGATCATCACATATGTATCTCGGGCAGTAATCGTATAGTGGCATTTACGGAGATCATACGCTTCGTCTGCAGAGACGGCCGGTGTCTTGATCGGAGGGGATTTGATTAAGGAGTGCGAAGCGCATTGGAGGACCACCGATATTGCTGCTGATGACTTCGGCCGAACGAATTTCCAGCGCTTCCAGGCCGGTGCCTTTGTGTATCTTATTCCAGATGCTGCGTTGATTGCCACGGCGCTTGCGTACACTCCATTAGCCTTCATCTTCCGCTGTAATTCCTGTACTATAGATGTAGAGGTTCAAGGGGCTTTGGGAACCGCGGTACGGCAACCTCGCGTTCAGTGTACGCTGATAGCGACATATAGTGCTAAAGTTTGCACTGCCCCGTTCACTTAGACCCGCCGCAATTGACTCTGGACGAACTCAATCGATTGACGTTGAGTCACGTTAAACAGTACCTTCAAAATGAGGTGGGTCTGAATGGCAGCACTACTAACTTGCTGTTGCCGACCGCGCTCCCCACTTGGCAATGGTGTTCAAATCATCTCTGGATCCAACTAGATTGATGAGGATCCGCGCCTCTTCAGGCTATAATTGTAAGGCTATCAACTCTGGGTCTTGTACTCCGTTGGCACCCAATTGCTCATACTTTTGCCTGTCACCTTGGCTTCATAGAAAGAATTCCATCTTGCGATTTGCGTAACAAAACCATCATGAGGTGAGAGCTTTACCATCCTAGGATCCGGTCAACCTCTGCTCTGACCTCATCAATTGATAAAACAAAAGCATCCCTGGCTCGAAACTGATGTGCATCACGCAGCGCGGCAACCATTCCGACCGCATTACCTCGCTGATCGAAAACAGGTCCTCCAGAAAAGCCTCTTCTAATATCTGGCATATGCGCAATGACACCATTCCCGAACGGCTCAATCACCATTGCTCCTGAAGAAACTTGTCCCGCGACTACATAACGTCGCTGAGGTTGTGCACTCTTGGCGGCAACGCCAACAGCATAAATCGAGGCCCCTCGAATTTGTCTTGCGTTTGTGTACGGCACAACGGGGAGGAAATCGTTCGGAACACGCAAAACGGCTAAGTCCATGCGTGTGCTGATGCCAACAATTTGAGCCGAACGCGAAGCTCTTTTTTGAGAGGACAGCATGAGCCAATCGCCCAGCTTGCGACCCGACACGACATGCGCGTTCGTCACGACCAAGCCGTCAGCAATCATAAATGCAGATCCTATGATCTGCCCATTGGTCAAAGTCGCGTGATACTCGACACCACGATGTGGCTCGACCGCCCATGCAGAGAACGCACAGGCCAATGATATGCAGGAAAGCAAAACAAGCTTTCGCGCAATTCTTCCCACTGTCCGCACACTTGCACGAACAAAATACCCTAAAGGCATAACCCACTCCATCAAACCGGCTTTGCAGCCAGCCCCCGCAAGAAGCATGCGGGCCGGGGGTTAAGACCTGCCTAACTGGCACGGGTCAAGCGCCTAAGGCTTTAGTTGATTTTATCGTAAGTTAAAGGGATGTCCTTCGCGACGCCGATCAAATCAAAAGCGACCGACAGCACCAAAAAACAATCGCGTTTCGCGGCGATTATCAGCGCTATCGCGCGGGGTTCCTTCGATTTGCCGTACAACCTGAGGTGTCAACGATAGCCAATCGTTGATCTCAATCTGCGCACCAAGGCCGATGGATCCAAGCGCCTCATTCTGCTGTCCGTCCCGCGCGATGGATCGATCGTACGCCTCACCGTAATCTACAAACCCAAAGACGTTTGCGGCCTGCGTCCATGTCCCGGGCACCAATGCGCGCCTCAGTTCTAACCGAACGCCATAGCCCGCGTCCCCAGAAGTGTTGCCCGGCGCGAACCCTCGCCCGATCGACGCTCCACCCAAAAAATAGCGTTCGGAATTGGGTTGTACGCCCTTTGAAATTTGCCCCCTAAACTCAGCGAACAATGACCATGGGCTCTCGGCGATTGATTGCAGTCGCGACGCGGTAAGCTGGGCAGACGTGAAATGCAGGTCCCCTGCGGCCGGTCCTGTGGCCGAAACGTTCGCACCTGCTGCCCCCAAGCCTTGCCTTACGGAAACATCTACAAAATTGATGCCGCCGCGCGTATCCGCCACATCCCATGCTGCCCCCACTTCAAACACCGTGATCCGGGCGTCTTCGGTCACGACCGCCCCCACCAAACCCGCTTGTGTCTCGTTGTCGCGAAACGTCAGCCCAGCGCGTCCGAAAAGGTTCATCGAACGCGTGCGTACAAAAGGCACCAACAATTGTGCCGAGACCTCCGTTTGGTCCGATATGCTCAGCAGGCCCGTCGTATCGCCAGCTTCGCTCAGAGCAGGCTCACCTCGGAACACGTTCGCCGCAAAGCGTAGGCGCGCTCCGTCAAAAAGCCCGCCGCCGAACGCCTGAACCGGCATCTCAACGGACACAGACCCAAACTGCAAGGACGCCCCCTGCGGCGCATAGGCGAAATTGGCATCCAGTGTTTCGTTCAAGCCCATCGCGTTAAACGCGCGCAGGCCTGCGCCGAAGTTCAGATCACCATACAATCGCGACCCGCGATTATCGGCTGAGAAGTAACCGGTCAGTGGCTGCGGCGTGACTTGCACGCTTAGGTTGGCCGCACCAAAGGTATCTGGTGAGGGTCCAAGAACCGTTTCAACCGACCCGCCGGTCACGCTTCCCACGGCATCGCGAGACAGTAAAACGCTCCGCTCCAGCGTCTCAATCGCTAAGGGGCGATCTGACTGTACGGGTTCGAAATACCGTTGCACAAGCGCCTGCTGGTTTGGCGCGCCACCAGTCAAAGAAAGATCATCAATGAACCCCTCAATGATGAGAATGCGGACAACACCACCTTGGATAGTTTGAGCAGGCAGAACCGCTTGGGAGAGTAAAAACCCCCGTTCCCGGTAGAGCGCGCTGATCTCAGCGGCAATACGATTGAGCGTGGGGATGGTGACAGTCGTGCCCAGAAGATCGCGCCATGTCTGAGACAAGGCCTCCTGATCAATCGCAGTCGCACCCTCCAGTATGATCTTGTTTAACTGAAACGATGGGCCCGCGCCGGGAGTATTTATTGGCGAAGCTGAGGGCACGGGCTCAGGAGCTTCGACCTGTCGCGACAGGTTGGACCCTGCGCCCGCAAGCGGAGGCAGGTCTGCGGGTTGCGCCGCCAGACAAAAAGGAGCGACGCAAAGGCAAATACCCGCGACGACCGAAAAAAAGCGCTTCATCATTGATCCCAGTACGTTTCAGTTATGGTTACGCCCACGCATTCCTCGTTTCGGGTGCCACCCAAATTCACGGCAACACCACAAGTGTCTCGATCCGATGTCGGCTCCTCATCTACGTCCAATCCGCCCGCCGCGGGAACGAAGCCCAAGCTCTCATCCTCAAGACCACCTGCGGCTGGAACGAACCCTTGGGTGCCGGGATCAGCGGCTGGCGCGAAGGCAAGAACTTGCCCCAGCGAATAGTTCAGCGTGAAGGGGTTGGCGTTCGCCAAGCCAATGTCGCGGATCGTCGTACGAAATGCCGCGTCACCCGGGGTCAGCGGTGCAGCACGCGAAGTGGTGGTGCGGATGGTACTCACGACGCCGTCAATCTGGCCTGCGGTCCCTGCAGTTCCAGGTGCGCCCGCCCCAATGCTGAGCGTGCCATCGACAAAGCTAATGTCGTAGTTCGGACTGCTCACTCCGGATGGCGTCACGCTGTAGGTACCCGCCGCTGAAGCCTGAGTGGCTGGTGTGCTAAACGTCAAAGCTCCACTCAAATCTGTCAAAGTCTCCCCCAAAACGAGGCCTGTGGACGTCGCTGTGAAGGTAGGGTTTGGCTGCCCTGCAGCTCGTGAAACATCATCGGCTGAGATGGTTAACGGAGCAGCCAAAACCGCGAGTGTTCCATCCTGCAACGTGACGCTATAGCCTTGGCTCGATACTTGGGGCGTCACGTTGATTACATAGGGACCACCGGACACAGACGCACTGCCCGGTGCGCCAGTGCTAGAGATCACGAGCGGCGCGTCAAATGCTGTTGCTTCACTATCGCCTGTCCGGAAGCCTGCAAATCTCACTTGCAATGTGCCGGTAAGGTCATCGCCATAAGTCTTAGCCCCAGACACGGCAGTGACTGTCAGATCAGGCTGTTCACCATAAATAATGCGATTGCCAGTAAAGCTGCGAAGCATATCCGGTGGGGCAGACGCATAAGTGCGGTTGTAGAGATCAAACGTGCCCGAGGCGGGCTCGGTCCCGGTTAGACTGTTGAACCTATCCATATATAGGAGCCAGCGGGCCGAAGTGTCGGTCGTACGAAACACATCCGTTCCGGCTGCGTTGTTAAAGCTTGGACCCGCCTCAACCACAATCGCATTGGTGCGCGCGGTACCTGTGACCGACGTACCCGCTGCCAAGTTTACCCCAGTATCCGTACGAAGTGAGACTTGCGTCGCCTCAACCCCGCCGCCCATGCTGATAACACCACCGGTGGTCGCCACATGCAAAGGCACTGTTGCGGCCTCAAAGGCGTTGGACGGCTCGGTCGTGTTGAGCGAAAAATTCGCGCCCGGATCTAGTATGAAACGTGGGCGCACGCTCGCCGTAATATCGCCAGTCAGCGTGACATCACCCGATCCACGCACAAAGCCGTCCCACGTCTGACTGGGAGAATTAATGGTTAAGTCCGCACCATTCAGACCCTGCACACTTCCCCGTGCCCCGGCATCGCCATTCTCAACGACCAAAGCATCCGTGTTGATCGAGAGGCTTCCACCAAGACCGCCAATAATGTCAGCCGTGCTTCGGCTGCCCCCATCACCTGCCAACACGGAAATCGTTGGTGCCGTCAGGGTCACATCCGAGCTATTCCGCGAACCGCCAATTTCAGAGGCTTGGGCCACGCCATCCCCCCCGGCAACACGGATTTCGGTACCCGCGACAATGTCGATATCACCCGAACGACTGTTCACTGACGTCCGAAATGGAACCGCATTTGTCCGCTCGATCAGAACACGACCCGTGGTCGCCTCCAGCATTATGTCGCCACTATTGGTCGCAATAAACTGATCCTCAACACTGCCGCCGAGGGCGATATCACCCGCCTGTGCGAGAATACTGACGTCGCCAGCACCCTTTCCACTGACACTGTCGTTGAGCCGCACATCATTGGCCGCAGTGAGGGAAATATCTCCATCCCGGACCGAGACAATCTGTCGATTAACCGTGATATCGCGGCCCGCGGTCAAGGTCACATCGCCCGCACCCGACATAGTCAGTATGCGGTCCACCACTATCGCACCCTCTGAGCGAGCTGAGATGTTACCGTCCGAGGTGGAGGCAATAGACCAGTTCAACTGAATATCGCCCTCCGCGTTCAGCGCCAGGTCACCGGCACCTTCGGTTCGCACGTCTGCGTTCACGGTAATGGTGTTATCCGCCTCCAGGCTCAGATCACCACCACCACGCCAGATCAGAGATGTGTCCAACGTGATATCGCCAGCGTCGCTACTGGTCGGCTGCGCGGTGGTGATTGTGACGTTCTCATCACGGTTTAGCGCGTCAACAATCGTACTGCCCACGATCTGGTAGTCGCCGGGTCCGGAAGGGGGCGCATTGCTGCCCGCGATAGCAGTGGCCCCGCTGCCGCTCACGATCCGTACATTGCGCGGATCAAGCAGCCAAGAGCCCCCCACGCCCGCCATCACGACCGCATTTTCACCATTGCCCAAGGCGTCTTTGGCAGAGGTTTCGATAAACCCGCCCCCCTCACGCCCGCTGGCTGTGATAGTCCCGTCAAACCATGTTGAAGCGTCGGCCCAAACGATCACCTCACCCCCAAGGGCGGCAGCACCGTCCGCTTGAACGGTCGAACCGGTGTGCAAAACGACATGCTCAGCGCGGCGCATGTCACCTGTGCCCTGCCGCTCGCCACCGACAAAAATTCGTCCACCGGACGCCGCACCGCGCGCGTCCAGAACTGCTGCGGCCTCAATACGAACACGCTCACCCGTGACCCGAATGGTGCCACCATCATCCGCGCCTGACGCCTCAAGCGTGCCAGCCACGCGCACGGTGCCGGCACCCCGTCCGATGAGGGAAATTTCACCGCCCCTGATGCTGCCGGAGGTCGCACGCACCACACCCGACGTATTGATCACATTGTCCAACAGCCCCACGGCACCGCCCGCTGTCATCAGAACTTGACCACCAGGCGCATCGATCACACCACTATGATCCACGCTGCCACCCACCGGACTGCCGGACACATCGATTTGAAAAACACCATCACCCGCGAGGTCAATCGTCGTTCGCTCACCTGACGCTAAAACCACCGTACCCAGCCGCGCCACGATCACGCCGGAGTTTGCAACATTGCGCCCAACCAAGGCCGCAAGCCCCGCATCAGCCACGGTAATTTGCCCTGCGTTGCTGACCTCCGCACCGGGCGAATTACCGCCGCCGAAACGCAGATCACCACGTTCAAAAAACACACCGGGCGCCACGATCTGGCTGGTCGCAACAAACCCGCCCACATCAATAACCGCATCACCTGTCATCATCACACCGGCCGCGTTTTGGATTACGACCGTGCCCGGCGCGGTGATGCGCCCCTCAATCACACTGGGGGAGAAAGACTGCACTCGGTTCAGGGTCGCCGCATTCTGCCCGGGCTGCACGAAATTCACGGAATGACCGGGCGCGAGGTTAAAGCTGCGCCAGTCAATAATCGCACGATCCGACCCTTGGGTAATGGTTGTGGTATTCCCAGATTGGCTAATCGCGGCGGTGCCAGCCGCGACCACCCCGGCCTGAGGGCCCTCAGCCGACACAGGCTGAATAAAGATCAAAAGTGAAAAAGCTAGAAAACTTGCAACATCAAAGGCAAGACGCCCTTGCCTTGGGTAAACTTCAAACAACTACCGATACCTCGTAACGCGCCTTAAGGCCTGTATTCGAAGTTAAATCGTATAAAAATTAACACAGAGTTGATTTTTGGGATCCGCGTATCTGCGCGGTTTGCCGCCCATCGAGCGCCAGCTAAATCATTCTATTACTATAGGAAAACAGACTAAACCGCGCGCAAACGCGCTCAGCTCGGCTTTTGATCCAGCCAATCAAGAACCGTTTCGGCCTTATGATCAAGGTGCGTTCGCAGTACGCGGGCTAGCCCTGCACCATCGCGCGCCTCTAGACACATGATCATCTGCTCATGCTCAGCAAACGCCAAGGCCCATCGTTCGTCGCTCACTGGGGCCGCGTAGCGCGCTTGGCGCACCCTGATCGCGAGCGATTGAAACTGCGCCGAGAGCGTTTCATTACGCGCACCATCCAAAATCGCCTCATGGATTTTTTGGTTGGTCTTGATGAAACCAGCCCGGTCGCGTGCAGCGTATTGCCCCTCCATTTCGGTGTGGAGCGCGCGGATCTGAGCGATGCCTGCATCGCTAAGTCGAGCACAAGCCAGCTCACCAGCCAGCCCCTCAAGCACCCCCATGACGGGATAAATATCCTCAACATCCGCTGGCGTGATGGGGGTCACCCATGCACCACGGTTCGGTTCGAGCGAAATCAACCGATCATTCGCCAACACCTTGAGGGCCTCACGCAGCGGTGTGCGTGACACACCAAACGCCTCGCACAGCTCCTTTTCGGGCACCTTAGACCCCGGCTCCAACTCTCCCCCAACGATGAGTTCTGCCACTTTCTGGGCCAATTCCTCGTGCAGGCTCATACGCTTTAAAGGGCGTGTCTGGGCATCAAAAGCGTTCAAGCTGTCGTCTCCGTTGTTCGTGGCTGCGTCAGCGCCTGGTCCAAAAGGCGTACGACGTGGATGGCCTCACGGTTGGTGCCATCCGCAATTTGGTGGCGGCAAGAGGTTCCGTCGGCGACAACAATTGTCTCAGATGCCGCGGCGCGCACTGCCGGGAAAAGTGTAAGTTCTCCCATTTTGCGTGACACCGCCTCTGTGTCAACTCCGTAGCCAAAGGCCCCTGCCATGCCGCAGCATGAGCTTTCGATCATTTCGACCTCAGTGTTTGGCAACAGATCAAGCGTGCGGCGGATCGCAGGCACCACATCGTGGGCTTTTTGGTGGCAATGGCCATGCAACATCACACGCGCCCCGACTGGATGCAGATCAAGATGAAATGTACCAGCCTCAGTCGCTTCGGCGATGTATTCCTCTAGCATTTTGGCGGCGGCCGCGATCTTGGTCGTGGTATCACCGGGGATCAGTGCGGGAATTTCGTCACGCAGCGTCAAAAGACACGACGGTTCTAGCCCGACGATCGGGCGACCAGCAGCAACATGAGGCGCAAGGGCATCGACCAATCGTTGCCCAGTGGCCCGGGCCTTATCGATCAGCCCCGTCGCGAAATACGTCCGGCCGCTATCCAGCGGCTTTGCACCGCCATCCGTGGCCACCGCCACCCGCTTGCCGCCCGCACGCAAAACACGCACCGCGGCCCTCAGGTTTTCTGGCTCGAAATAGCGGTTAAAGATGTCCGCGAAAAGGATGACATCCGGATCTGCATCCTGCGCCTCTGCATCACGAAACGGGTTCGATGACCAATGTGGCAACTGCCGTGAGGCCGCAAACCCCGTGGGCTTTTCCAGCACCTTGGCCAAACCCGGCACCTTATTGCGCATGTTCAAAAGCCACGGCACCCTAGAGGCATAGGGCGCATAGTCAGGCATGTGCGCAACCAGCTTTTCATGTAGGCTGAGCCCGTGTTTTTGCGCACACGCCGCCAGCACTTCGACCTTCATCTTGGCCATATCGACACCTGTGGGGCATTCACGTTTGCATGCCTTGCATGAGACGCAGAACTTCATCGTCTCCATCATCTCGTCCGAGGTCAGCGCGTCCTCACCCAACTGCCCCGAAATCGCGAGCCTTAGGGAATTGGCCCGGCCCCGCGTGACATCCCGCTCATTACGGGCCGCCCGGTAGGAGGGACACATCGCGCCCCCTTCCAGCTTGCGGCAGGCACCGTTGTTGTTGCACATCTCAATCGCGCCCTGAAAACCGCCGCCCGCACCCGGCCAAGCGGACCAGTCAAACGCGGTCTTGAGCGGCTTGACCGCGTAATCCGGCCCAAAGCGGAAAAGCGTGCGATCGTCCATCTTGGGCGCTTCGACGATCTTGCCGGGGTTGAAGCGTCGCTTGGGGTCAAAACGATCTTTGACCTTTAGAAAGGCATCCGTGATCTCGGACCCGAACATCTTTTCATGAAACTCTGACCGGACGATCCCATCGCCATGCTCGCCCGAGTGAGAGCCTTTGTATTCTGCGACCAGATCAAAGGCTTCCTCCGCGATTGAACGCATTTTAGCAACGTCCTCACCGGCCTTCATGTTCAGGATTGGTCGCACATGCAGACAGCCAACCGAGGCATGCGCATACCATGTCCCCGATGTATCATGACGCTCAAAAATGCCGGTCAGCCTCTCCGTATAAGCGGCAAGGTCCTTTAGCTCGACGGCGCAATCTTCCACGAAGCTGACAGGTTTCCCCTCCTGCTTCATGGACATCATGATGTTCAGACCGGATTTGCGTACCTCGGCCACTTGGCCTTGAAGCCGTTGGTCCTCTACGTCGATCACCCCGCCCCATTTGCTGCCGCTCTGCGCCCAGTCAAAGCCCAGATCAGCCATCGCCTGATGCAGATCACGCAGCTTGGCGGCATTCGCCTCGGGGCTGCCCTCATCAAACTCCACCAAAAGTACGGCCGCTGGATCCCCCTTGACCACCTTATCGATGGTCGGGCGGAACATCGGGATCTGACGTGACAGACCGATCATGGTCGCGTCGACCAGTTCAACCGACAGCGGGTTCGTTTTGACCAAGTGCTGGGTCGCATCCATTGCCTGATAAAACGTCGGAAAATGGCAAACGCCCATGACCTTTTTGCCGACCACGGGCCACAGCTTCAGCTCAATTTTGGTGAAATATGCCAGCGTTCCTTCGGAGCCGACCAACAGATGCGCCATGTTCGGCGCATGGCCGTTGCGCACCAGCGCATCAAGGTTATAGCCACCGACCCGGCGCTTTAGCTTTGGGAACCGCGCCTCAATTAGCGCCGCGTTCTCGGCACCCAAGGCCAGCATATCAGCCGCTAACAGATCGTAAGGCGTGTTGCCCTGCGCCCGGGCCAGGTCGACTTCCCCGAAGGTCGCGACTGTGCCGTCGTGCATCACCGCCTCGATAGAGATGACATTGTCCCGCATCGTCCCATAACGCAGGGATCGCCCGCCGCAGGAGTTGTTCGCAGCCATCCCCCCAATCGTCGCCCGAGATGCCGTGGACACATCCACCGGATACCATAGCCCATGGGGTTTAAGCGCACGGTTCAGCTCATCCAACACAACGCCCGGCTCAACCACCGCGCGGCGGTTTTCCACGTCGATTTCAAGGATGCCGTTAAAGTGGCGTGCGTTATCAACGATCAGCCCAGAGTTGACCGTTTGCCCACATTGGGATGTCCCGCCCCCGCGTCCTGTCACGGGCACACCAGCCGTGCGCGCGGCATACAAGGCCGCCTCGACGTCTTCGCGCGTGCGCGGCGCAACCACCCCAACAGGCATCATTTGATAGATAGATGCATCGGTCGAATACCGCCCCCGAGAGAACCGATCAAAGAGGATATCCCCCTGAAAATTCTGACGCAGCGACTGCTCTAACATCTTATGTCCTCCAGCGCCCATGTGGCGACGCGTTGTTATCCGAATGGGCGACTTCACGAAATATATTGACTCGTTCATAATCGCCCGTAATACATAATGCAAAATTAAATATGCATAGGGCACGTGACGTCAACCATTCAGGGAAACGGATTGCCCCCAAAACGATGGAGGAGACGCTTATGGCCCGAAAGGCTGGACGTCATTTTTTGCAAATCCCAGGCCCTTCGGCCGTGCCAGATCGTATCCTGCACGCCATCGCGCGGCAGACGATTGACCACCGCGGACCAGACTTCGCAGCCGTCGGCCAAACCGCGCTTGAAGGGATGAAAACCATCTTCAAGACCGAAGCAGGCCACGTCTTTATCTATCCCGCGTCCGGTACCGGTGCGTGGGAAGCGGCCTTGGTCAACACGGTCAAAGAAGGCGACCGCGTCTTGATGTATGAGACCGGTCACTTTGCTACCCTGTGGAACAAAATGGCCAGCAAGCTGGGTGTTGAGGCCGAGTTCATTGAAGGCGATTGGCGCGGTGGTGCAGACCCCGACGCTATTGAAACGCGCCTGCGGGCCGATACAAACCACGAAATCAAAGCCGTCTGCGTTGTTCACAACGAGACCTCAACCGGCTCTGTTTCGCCCATCGCGCAGGTGCGTGCGGCCATCGACGCGGCCAAGCACCCCGCCCTATTGATGGTAGACAGCATCTCGGGACTGGCCTCGGTTGATTTCCGCTTTGACGAATGGGGTGTCGATGTCTGCGTGTCCGGCTCGCAAAAGGGTCTGATGCTGCCCCCCGGTATCAGTTTTAACGCCGTCAGTGACAAAGCTATGGCCGTGGCCCGCACTGGTGGGATGCGCCGCTCCTACTGGGATTGGAATGATATGGTCGGGCCAAACGCGACCGGCTACTTCCCCTACACCCCCGGCACCAACATGCTTTACGGCCTCAACGAGGCAATCGCGATGCTGCACGAAGAGGGTTTGGACGCAGTCTTTGCCCGCCATGCCCGCCACGGTGCCGCGACCCGCGCCGCCGTGCGGGGCTGGGGCCTAGAGGTGCTGTGTGCCCAACAGGGCCAAGAAAGTGGGGTGCTAACGGCCGTCTTGATGCCCGAAGGGCACAGCGCGGACGGCTTCCGTAAAACCGTATTGGAGCAATCGGATATCTCGCTAGGCAATGGCCTGTCCAAGGTCGCTGACAAAGTGTTCCGCATCGGTCACCTTGGCGATTTCAACGATGCCATGCTGTTGGCCACACTTACGGGCGTTGAGCGCGGGCTAACCCGCGCCGGCGTTCCACACCAAAAGGGCGGTTTGGATGCTGCCATCGAGGTGCTCGACACTGTCGACGCCTCGGCACTCAAAGCGGCAGAATAAGACCGTATCATCCAGAAAACGGAGCAGCGCGCCACATGCGCGCCCTGCTCCACCAAAAAAGACGAAAAACTGGGAGGACTACCATGACCAAAAACACACTCACCCTTGCGGCGCTTGCTGCGGGCATCGCGTTCGCCGCACCTGCGGTCGCAAGCGACGATTACCCCTCACGTTCCGTTGAAGTCATCCACCACTACGGCCCCGGCGGCGGCACCGACCGCTTTGTGCGCGCCGTCGCAGAACCCTTCGCCGAGATCACAGGCCAGCAAATGGTACCGGTTTCGATCAAGGGCGGCGGCGGCATTCCCGCCATCGCACAGTGGCAGCGTCGCCCCGATGATGGCTACACACTAATGGCGATCAGCCCTGCGCAGGTCATCAGCCACGTGCAAGGCCGCATCGACATGGCCGACTTCCTGCCACTGGCCCGTGTACAATTCGACCAAGCCCTGATCTGGGTGCCGGCCGATAGCCCCTTCCAGACAGTCCAAGACATGCTGGACGCAGCCAAGGCTAACCCCGGCTCTGTATCCGTGGCCCTTTCCGGCGCGGGCGGTTTTGATGAGGTCGCGGTCAGCCTGTTCGGCCTTGAGGCTGATGTGAACTTTACCACTGTACCGTTCTCGTCGTCCGAGATGGTGTCCAACACCGTTGGCGGCCAAGTCGACGCGATGTTCGAAGAGTTCGGCCCCGCGCGCGGTCTGTGGGAATCCGGTGATCTGCGTCCGCTGGTCCTTTTCTCCGAAACCCGCCTGCCCGAACTGCCCGACGTGCCCACAGCGGTTGAGATGGGCTACGACGTCACGCTGGGCCGCTGGCGCGCGTTTGCCATGCAAGGCGGCGACGACATGGACCAAGCGAAACACCTGTACGGCGTGATCGAACAAGCGGTTGAGGCCGACAGCTACAAAGCGTTTGAAGCGCAGTCCGCCCTTCAATACCGCTCTGAGTTGATCGGTCTGGATGATTTCAAAGCGTTCATCGACACCGAGATCGAGACCTACACAAGTGTGATGAAGCAACTCGGCTACATCGACTAAGCGACCCTTTCGGCGCCGCCCCCATCCGGGCGGCGCTTTTCTCATTTCCGCTCAGTGACGGAGGACACCATGTCCAAGCACGCGCTTGATTTCGCGTTTGCCATGCTCTTGTGCGTGGCCTGCATTTTCCTTTGGTTCGTGGCGGACGGGTTCCGCGGCTCTCCGCGCTATGCCCAGATTGATACCGATTTCTGGCCCAAGATCGTGACCGGCGTTGCTGCTGTCCTGACGGGCATTATTGCCGCGCAAAACGCATACGCATGGTGGCAAGAACGCCGGCTGTCACAGGTTGGGGAAACTATCACCATGGACTGGGCTCGCATCGGCCGGATGGCCGCGATGGGTGGCTTGGTCTTGCTCTACTTCTTTACGTTCGACCGCGTCGGCTTTTTGCTGGCGACAGTGGCGTTCCTCTGGGTCGCGGCGTTTTCGCTGCACGGGGGGCGCATCATGACCAAGATCATCTTTGCGCCGGTATTCACGATCGCGCTCACGGCATTGTTCACCAAGGTTCTGGGCCTGCCCGTGCCGCGCGGTGACGGTGTGTTTTATCAATTCAGCCTGATGTTCTACTAGGGAGCCGCCGCAATGGAAGCCTATCTCGAGGCCTTTGCCTTTATCTTCGGCAGCCCAGTCAACATCGCCTTCATCGTATTCAGCGTACTGTGGGGCATCGCCTTTGGCTCAGTGCCGGGGCTGACGGGCATTGTCGGGGTCGCACTTTTGATCCCATTCACCTACGCCTTTTCGCCGGAACAAAGCCTGCTGCTTTTGGGCGGCGTCTACGTGGGTGCTACGTTTGGTGGCTCGATCTCAGCCATTTTGTTCAACACGCCCGGCTCGCCCGAAGCCGCCTGCACGGCGCTGGACGGCTATCCGATGGCGCGCAACGGTCAGGGTGGCAAAGCCCTGGGCATTGCATTGGCATCCTCCGCGATCGGCGGGATCTTTGGCACATTGGTGTTGATGCTGCTCGCCCCACCCATGGCTCAACTGGCTTTGGCATTCGGCCCGGCGGAATACTTTGCGTTGGCCATTCTGGGTATCTCGGCGATTGCGTCTATCGGCTCCGGCTCGGTCCTGAAGGGGCTTGTCGCGGGCCTGATCGGGCTTGGCGTTGCAACCGTGGGCCTCGACCCGATCACCGGGTTTGAACGCTATACCTTTGACAACCTGATGCTGTTGACAGGGATCAGCTTTGTTCCCGTCATCATCGGCACATTCGCACTCGCAGAAGTATTGAGCCGCGTGAGCGAGGGCAGCACTCCGACCAACGTTATCACCAACGTCTCGACCAAGTTGCCCACCCGTGAGGAAATGGGCGAGGTGAAGGGCACGCTGGCGCGTTCCTCCGTTATCGGTTCCATCATCGGGGCCCTGCCCGGCGTGGGCGCAACCACGGCGGCCTTCATCAGCTATTCTGAGGCCGTGCGATGGTCCAAGCGCCCTGAGAAGTTCGGCACAGGCGTGCCCGAGGGGATCGCAGCACCAGAAGCGGCCAACAACTCAGCCGTAGGGGGCTCAATGATCCCGCTGCTGGCTTTGGGCATCCCCGGCAGTGCGACCACGGCTGTGATGCTCGGCGGTCTGACGATCCACGGAATCGTACCCGGCCCACTGTTGATGGAAAACAACACGCTTTTGGTCTATACGGTGTTCATCTCAATGATGCTGGCCAATATTCTAATGTTAATCTTTGGCATCCGTGCAGCGCGGTATTTCGCCCTCATCCTTACGATCCCCTACGCCTATGTCGGCCCCGCGATCGTGGTGATGTGTATCACTGGTGTCTACGGGCTGAATGCCAACATGTTCGACATCGCTGTGATGCTCAGCTTTGGCCTAATCGGGGTCTTACTGCGGGTCATGAGCTACCCCGTGGCGTCCTTTATCATTGGCCTTGTGCTTGGTCCCATCGCCGAGACCAGCTTGCGCCAAGGCCTGATGATCACGCAGTTCGACTACAGCGAGTTCCTGATGCGCCCGATCGCCGCGACACTGCTGACGCTATCGGCAGCCTCGCTGGTGTACGGATTGTATGGGCAGTGGAAACGTAGCCGCGGATCATCTGGCGGATCATCGCCCGAGGCAGCTGAGTAAGCGGAAACTTACCAATACCTAGCATTCAAAGCGGCGCCCTCTAACAGGGGCGCCGTTTTTCTTAGCACCTATTCTGCCACGCGGCTGAGCGGCCTATGCGGATCGGTCAAAGCCTGCCAAGCATCATATTGCGCCAAGAACACCTGACCATTCAACGCACCCAACAAGTGGGATCGTTTAAGCCGGTCCATCACCGGGCCTTTTACCTCCGACAGGTGCAGCCCAACTCCCATATCCGCAAGACGCTGGTTAATTTCCTCAAGGCTCTCAAGGGCAGAGAAATCGACATCATTCACCGCAGAACACATCAGCACGACGTTCTTGATCAATGGCCCTTCCGTCACGCGCTTTTGGATCAAATCCTCAAGAAACCGAGCGTTCACGAAATAAAGGCTCTCATCCACGCGCAGGGTCACAAGGCTGGGGTCGGTGATAACGCTATGGCGGTGGATGTTGCGAAAATGCTGGGTCCCGGGGACCAGCCCGACTTCGGCCACATGGGGCCGCGAGGTTTGATAGATATGCAAAAGAGCTGACATGATGACCCCGGCGGCCACTCCAATCTCTACTCCCAAGCCCAGCGTTAACAGAATCGTGGCAGCCACAGCCGTGAAATCCGCCCTCGAATACCCCCACGTCTTTTTCAAAATCGACAGATCGACCAGACCTAGAACCGCCACGATAATCGTGGCAGCGAGCGTCGCGTTGGGCAAGAAATACACCAACGGCGTTAGGGCGACGGCGGCGATGGTCAGGCCGATCGCGGTGAATGCCCCCGCAGCCGGGGTCTCAGCCCCTGCGTCAAAGTTCACGACCGAACGCGCAAAGCCCCCCGTCACGGGATAGCCCCCGGTAAAGGCCGCGCCGATGTTGGCCGCGCCCAAGCCTATCAATTCTTGATCCGGGTCGATCCGTTGCCGTTTCTTGGCCGCAAGGGTCTGTGCGACCGACACGCTTTCCACGAAACCAATAACCGAGATCAGAATAGCCGGCATGATCAACGCCCCCACAAGGTCCGGGGCAAAGCTGGGCAGAGTGAGCGGCGGCAGGCTTTGCGGCACCGCGCCAACGATCCGCACACCCTGATCCGACAGCCCGAGGCCCCAGACCGCGCAGGTCGTCGCGACCACCGCCCCGACCGGACCAGCCTTGGTCAGAATATCGGCCAACACCCCCGGCGTTCCCATCCGCTTGAGCGTGGATTTCAGATGTTTGCGGACCCAGAATAAAAACGCGGTCGCACTGACGCCGATCAAAACCGTGGGCAGATGAATATCAGGCAGATGGGAAACCAACGCGCCCAAAATTTCCGGCAGAGTGTGACCGTGGGCCTCAATCCCCAAAATGTGCTTCAGCTGGCTCGCAGCGATCAAGATACCGGATGCCGTGATGAACCCTGATATCACTGGATGGCTGAGAAAATTCGCGAGAAAGCCCAATCGCAGCAAACCCATCGCCAACAAAATCGCCCCCGAAAGGCCCGCCAACGTCAGAGCGGCAACCGCGTATCCCGCCGTGCCCTGTTCTGCCACTTGGCCAATCGCTGAGGCTGTCAACAACGACACCACCGCCACAGGCCCGACCGCCAGCGAACGGCTGGTGCCAAACACGGCATAAAGCATAATCGGTACGATTGAGGCATAGATCCCGGCCTCAGGCGGCAAGCCCGCCAGCATCGCATAGGCCAACGACTGCGGGATCAACATGATCGTCACGATGACGGCCGCGATAAGGTCATTGGATAGGGAATGGCGGTTGTAGCTTCGCCCCCAATCAAGGATCGGAAGGTACTGGCGTAGGTGGGGCATCGTTTGTCTCATTATAATCAAGGCGGTGGCAACGAGGGGACATCGCTGCCACCGCGGAAAACCCGACGGGGAGGCGCCGGGCAAAGCCCACGGGATGCATGTTCGCGCAATGCCCCCCATGGGCGCCGTAGCGGGCCTACTCCGCTGCGACGTTCACTTTCTCTGGCTTGGCAAGCCACTCTTTGCCGCGCAGCATCGCCTTCCAGTAAATCGGCGGCAGCATCGTTTCCTTCAGAAACCACGCCGCGCGGCTGGGCTTGGTGCCATCGAGCAGAAACGACGGAAAGCTCGGCTTTAAAACGCCCCCATAGCCAAACTCCGCGAGCACAATCTTGCCACGCTCAACCGTCAGCGGGCACGATCCATAACCATCGTATTGCGCGGTCGCGGAGTGCCCCGCGATGTCAGCCATGATATTGTCCGCGACGGTTGGGGCCTGTTTTCGGGCGGCGGCGGCGGTCTTGGCGTTGGGTGCGTTCATCACATCGCCCAGCGACCAAATGTTCTCAAATTCCTTGTGGCGCAGCGTGGCCTGATCCACGTCCACCCAACCAGCTGCATCGGCCAAGGGCGACACACGGATAAAATCCGGCGCGGTTTGTGGCGGACACACATGGATCATGTCGAATTCAACCGTGACAGACGTCGCGTCCTCATTCGGTTTTGCCACATCAAACGTGGCCGTCTTGGCCGCACCATCCACTGCCTGCAGCGTATGAAAGAAATTCAAAGTCGCATCGTATTTTTCAACGTATTTTTCTAAGGCCGGAACGTAGTCCTTGACCCCAAACAACACGCCACCAGCGTTCATAAACTGGATATCGATGCCGTCCAGCACGCCGCGCCGGTGCCACGCATCACCCGACAGGTACATCGCCTTTTGCGGCGCGCCGGCGCATTTGATCGGCATCGCCGGTTGGGTAAAGATGGCCCGGCCAGAGGTCATCTGGCGGACCAATTCCCACGTGTACGGAGCCAGATCATAGCGGTAGTTTGAGGTCACGCCATTGCGCCCCAGCGTTTCTTCGAGCCCCTCAACACCCGCCCAGTCCAGTTTCAAACCGGGACACACCACAAGGCGGTCGTATTTCACCACGCGGCACCCATCGAGGATGACGGCGTTTGCCTGAGGCTCAAATGCAGCAACCGCCGATTTGATCCAATGCACGCCCTTGGGGATGAGGCTGCCCATGGTTTTCGCGGTTTGCTCAGGCGTAAAAATACCGCCCCCCACCATGGTCCAACCGGGTTGATAATAGTGCACATCCGCAGGGTCGATCACAGCGACGCTCAAATCCCGATCACGAGCCTTGAGGCTCGCCGCCACTGAAATGCCCGCAGCACCGGCCCCGACGATGACCACCTCAAAATGAGCATCGCCCGTGTCTGTGGGTGTCTTACCCCCGTTGGCGATCCGGCGCGCCACACCATTCATGTCATAGCCCGCGGCTTTGGTCGCAGCCAAGATATCGGGCATCGGGCGTTTGTCCGCCTCATGAAAGGACCACAGCGTGGCCGACCGTGTGCCCGTCCGACAATAGGCCAAAACGGGCCGCGGCAACTCTGCCAAGGCAGAGGCAAAGGCCGCCACATCGTCGTCCGTCACCATGCCCGCAGTAACAGGAACATACGCGACCCGAAGCCCGGCCGCGTTGGCCGCTGCCTCGATTTCATCGAAATTGGGCTGATCTGCGCCTTCGCCATCAGGCCGATTGCATATGATCGCGCGAAAGCCCGCCTCAGTCACCTTGGCCACGTCCGCTGCCGTAATCTGGGGGCTAACAGAGACCTGAGGCGAGAGTGTTTTGATATCCATAAATACGTCCTCCCGTTGCGCCTAGAGACCGTTGACCGGCACTTTGAGCATCGGATTGCCGTCTTTGTCGGTGGGCACTTCGCCTGCGCGCATGTTGACCTGTAGCGACGGGATAATCAGCCGCGGCATACCGAGCTGCGCGTCCCGCTCGGTGCGAAATTTCACGAAGTCTTCCTTCGTTTTGCCGCCACCCACATGGATATTATGGGCTTTTTCATCGGCTACCGTGGTCTCCCACTGGATATCGCGACCATTAGGACCGTAATCGTGGCACATGAACAACCGCATCTCATCCGGCAGCGCGAGGACCTTCATGATGCTGTCGTACAATGTCTCTGCGGAGCCGCCCGGAAAGTCGCACCGGGCAGAGCCGCCATCGGGCATAAACAACGTGTCGCCAACAAAGGCCGCATCGCCCATCACATGCACCATACAGGCGGGTGTGTGGCCGGGCGTGTACATCGCAAAACACTCCATCTCACCAATGCGGTAGCGGTCACCATCCTCAAACAAAGCATCAAATTGGCTACCGTCACGCTGGAACTCAGTCCCCTCGTTAAAGACCTTGCCAAAGACGTCTTGCACCACAGTGATCTTGGAACCGACACCGATTTTGCCACCCAAACGCTCTTGGATATAGGGCGCAGCACTCAGATGGTCGGCGTGGACATGGGTTTCAATGATCCACTCAAGGGTCAGGCCGCGGGCTTTGACCTGACGGATCAATTCGTCGGCATGCTCAAAGGTGATCCGGCCCGCCGCGTAGTCGATGTCCATGACGCTATCGACAATGGCACAGCTGTTCGAGGCTGGGTCCTTTACAATGTAACTGATCGTGTTTGTGGCCTCGTCGAAGAAAGCCTGCACATCCGGTTTCAGGGACGTGTTAACGGGGTAGTCGGTCATAATGTATCCTCCCTTGTACGATCACGCGGCCTGCGCGTTTCGTGTCGCAATGGATTGAAGAAGTCTGGCGATAACGATGCCCGCGATCAAAGCTGCAACGAAGATCAAAACCTCGCTTCGGCCTGTTCCAAGCGCCGGAAGCGCGCCGCCTGGGCAGAAGCCTGCGATGCCCCAACCCACACCAAAAACAGCCGAGCCGCCCAGCAATTTTGCATCAAGCTGTCGTGCCGTAGGCAGTGAGAATTTCGCCGCGAATAATGGGGCCTTGCGGCCCAAGGTCAGCCGATACCCTATAAACGTTGTGATCAGCGCGCCGCCCATAACGAACATCAAGGACGGATCCCAAGTGCCCGCCACATCGAAGAAGTTCAAAACTTTGGCAGGATTGGCCATGCCAGAAATCGAGATACCGATCCCGAAAACGAGACCGATGAAATAAGTGAGTACGAACCGCATGATTTATCCTCCGATCACGTGGCGCACGACGTAGACGGTGACACCCGTAGTCGCCATGAACGTCAGCGTCGCCGCAAGCGACCGAGGCGATAGCCGGGCCATCCCGCACACGCCATGACCCGACGTGCAGCCAGACCCAAACGTACCGCCAATGCCCACGATCAAGCCGCCCACGATCAACATTGTGTTGGACACAGGCACCGTGACTGTCGGCATCGCACCGGTCAGCGCAAGGATCACCAAAGGCCCCGAAACCATGCCCGCCAGCAATACGGCCCGCCACATAAAATCCGAGCGTGAAGTCGGCTGAACCAATCCCGCCAAAACGCCCGTGGCGCCGAAAATCCGCCCCTGCACCAGCATCAAAAGCGTGGCAGCAAGCCCAATCAAGATGCCGCCGCCAAGCGACATCCAAGGTGTGAATTCTGTTTCAAACATTTAGCAATCCCGGCAGGTTTTGAGGCCGATGATGCTATAGAGAGGGCAATTGCCCACCAGCGCGGTCAGCGTGAACACAGCCGCCACACCGATGCCAAGGTAGAACAAAATGCCACTGCCAAGTGCACCGGACACCAAGGCCAAGAACAGCAGGACCAACGCGACAGCGACACGTGCGCCACGGTCCAATTTTCCCATATTCGTCGTCATGTCGATCTCCTTTTCAGAATCAGATCATCATGACATTGGCACGGGCTGCCCAATTGTGACGGTGACATTTGTCACTGTGGGGTTGGATTATTGTCGGAGGCTCATTGTGCGTGGGCCTTGCGCACCATCCGCTGCAAATCGGCCATAGCAACCAACCTGACCTCACCGCGGGATTGTTCCACCCAGCCGCGCCGCTGGAATTCCGCAAGCGTGCGGGAAATGACCTCCCGCGCGGTGCCCAATTCCGTGCCCAGCGCCTGATGGGTCGCCCGGACGATACCGCGATCATCAGCCAGCTCTAGCAGCCGCGCCGCAAGCCGCACATCCATGCGTTGGAACACGATATCATCCACCAAGGCGAACAAATCCGTGATCCGCTTGGAATAGGCCTTAAAGACAAATTCCCGAAAAATCGGGGAGCGCACGAGCATATCATCAAACGTCGCGCGGGGGATTGCGACGGCGCGCATGTCAGTCTCGGCTATGCCTTCGGCGGAGTATTCCTCAAAGGCCAGCACGCAGGCCGTCGTCAGAATGCAACTGTCCCCTTCGCTGACTCGGTAAAGCGTGACGTCCCGGCCAGTTTCGGATTTTTGCGTGACGCAGATCGTGCCTTCTAGTAGCAAGAGCAAGCGGTCCGCCGCCTCACCTGGGCGAAAAATAGTGGTGCCTCGGGGCAGTGAAATCACCTCGGACCCGCCCACCAAGTCAGCTTGCAGCTCTGCCGGCAGGCTCATCAATCCGGGGAACCGGTCAATCCAACTTTCGGCCACTACGCGCATCCTTACTGCCTGCGTTTACCCTTGTGGCGCAGATAGCCCGGCGTCCATCAACGCCTTGATCTGAGCCTCTGACGTGCCCGCGACCACACGGCCCAATTCATCCTCACCGCGCAGAACAATCAGCGTTGAGCGCCGCGGAATACCGCGAAACACGGTCACGTCATCAGCCTTATAGGTGTCCCAATCCACCTTCACAAACGTCATTGCCGCGTCATAGCTGGGATCGGCCGCGCGCAGGGCGTTGATCACCCGTTCCTGCCGCTTGCAGGTGCCGCACCAAGTGGCCGAATAATCCACGAAAACGGTTTTGCCCTCGGCCAAGGCCGCCTCTATCACACCCGGTGTGTAGTCGACAAAATTTGCGGCCTGCGCGTTCATTGGGATCAAAGCCAGCGATAGGCTGGCAGCCAGAAAAAACCGACGGTGCATAGCGGTATCCTTTTACTAAATGGAAACAGAAAGATCTTGGAGCCAGATCGGCATCACATTCAAAAGCCACCCTTCGATCAGGTGATGAATCTCAAAAAACAACAGTGCCCCGATGGCGAGAAACGTGGCTCCGATTATCGGCTTGGAGCGCTCAGCCAATCCACGCAGCGCCTGCGCACGGGGGCGGATGGCCTCTTGTGCGCCAAAACCCAACCCAAGAATGAGGGTCGAAACCCCCATGGCAAAGGCCGTCATGATCAGGGTGACATAGCCAAGGCTTTCGCCCTGAGACGCCAGCGCAATCGCACCCCCAAGCGTCGGCCCAATACACGGCGACCACACCGTACCCAGCAACAAACCACCCACGAACTGGCCACGCAGTGACCCCGCATTCAGGGTATTCATGCGCGTATCCGCCCCAGCCGCGACACCTGCTGTCGCCATCTCAAACCGTTGGGCGAACATTGGCACCACAAGGATGAGACCAAAGGCCATCATCATAACCGCGCCTATTTGGGCCAGTCGGTCTTGGGTCAGCCCGACACTTGCCCCAAAGGCCGTAACCAACACGCCGAATACAACAAACGAAACGCTCATCCCCGCGGCCAACGCCAGTGGCCCCGCGCGGTGCGCATTCAACGCACTAACCAACACAATTGGCAAAACCGGCAGCACGCAGGGGTTAATCAGCGTCAAAAGACCCGCGAAATAGGCAAACACAAATTCCATGGCCGGGCTTGTTTCCTTGGGGTTTAGGGTTCGAAGACGTCAGTCGCCCTACTGGTCCCACACCAACAGGCCCGCTGTCACTTAACCGCTCGTCACATTTGCGTGTTGGCGCGCTGAGTTCCGCATTTTCTTGCTTTGATCCTAAAATACATTCATATTCACATTCAAGAATTTATCGGAGGAAGATCGTGACACTCTCACGCCGCACATTTTTGCAAGGCGCCGCCGCCCTGCCTGTTCTGGGCGCGATGCCCCGCTTGGCCACCGCGAACATGGCACTTGGGTCTGCCACATTGACCACGGTCAGTGATGGCTCCCTGATGCTGCCGGGCAGCTTTATCTTTGACCCGATGCCCAAGGATGAATTGGCCCCGATCTTGGCACAATACGGCCAAGACAGCGAACGACTGACGCCGGAATGTAACCTCGCGCTTTATCGCGATGGGACGAACACGGTGCTATTTGACGTAGGCTCCGGCCCCGATTTTATGCCCACTGCGGGCACAATCGTCGACAGCCTTGATGCCATCGGCCTCGCCCCCGAAGACATCACGCATGTGTTGTTCACCCACGCGCACCCCGATCACATCTGGGGCCTGCTGGACGACTTTGATGAGCCGCTTTTCTATGAGGCCAGCTATATGATGGGCCGTGCGGAATGGGATTATTGGTGGAACCCGGAAACCGTGAACACCATCGGCGATGCGCGTGCGGCCTTTGCCGTCGGTGCTAAGCGACGGATGGAGGCGATTGAGGACGCCGTCATGCTGTTTGACGACGGCGACGAAGTTTTGCCCGGTATCGCGGCGCTCTCAACACCCGGCCACACCCCCGGTCACATGGCCTTTGAGGTCCGTCAGGGCACCGAGGCTGCACTGATTGTGGGGGACGCAATCGGCAACCACCACGTAGCTTTTGCCAAACCGGGCTGGGAAAGCGGCTCTGATCAGGATGGCATCACGGCTGCGGCCACGCGCCAAATGCTGCTGGACCGCCTGAGCCAGGAGCAGATGGCTTTGGTTGGCTTTCACCTGCCAGACGGCGGTATGGGCCGTGCCGAAAAAGACGGAAGCGCCTACCGCTTTGTGTCCGCATGAGCCTGCGTATCCTGATCGCGGCCCTCTGCCTCGCATCCCCCGTTTGGGCCAGCGAAGACATCGCCGATCAATACCCCGGCTCGGCCCTATACTCCAAACCAGTTGAGGTGATCCCACACGTGTGGTCCGCCATCGGCGCAACCGCGCCGCCGACGTATGAAAACAGCGGCCACAACAACAACCTCAGCTTTGTCGTTACCGGCGACGGGGTTGTCGTCGTGAACGGTGGTGCGGCTTATGTTTTGGCCAAGGCCCTGCATGAGGAAATCAAGGTCATCACCGACCAACCGGTCAAATTGGTCATTGATGAGAACGCTCAAGGTCACGCGATGTTGGGCAATTCATATTGGGCTGAACAGGGCGTTCCGATCCTTGCCCACGTCGATGCCGCCCATGAAATTGCGGAAAACGGTCACCGCATTCTAGAGGGTATGAAGCGGTACAACCGTGACAAGGCCGAGGGCACATTTGTCGCCCCTCCGACCCTCACGTTCGAAGACGAATACATCGTTGAGATGGGCGATTTTCGCATCGAAGTCCTGCACCTTGGCCCCGCACACAGCCCCGGTGATACACAGGTTTGGTTGCCGAACCAAAGCCTCGTAATCGCGGGGGATATGGCGTTCCATGAACGGATGCTACCGATATTTGAGGACACGATTGTCTACGATTGGATCGAAACGTGGGACACCTATTTTGAGCCCTTAGGCGCGACTTACGTGATCCCCGGCCACGGCCACCCCACCAACATGGACCAAGTCCGCCGCTACACCCGTGACTACCTTGTGCACCTGCGCGCGGTCGTGGGCGCACACCTAGAGGACGGCGGCGATTTGGCCGGTGCCTACTACGTGGATCAAAGCGCTTATCGCAACCTCGACACATTCGAGGAACTGGCCACGAAAAACGCAGGCTTTGTGTATGAGCAGATGGAGTTCGAATAGACCCCACCCCCGCCTGAACCGCGTTTGACCTAGGTCAACGATCTGCGCTCACAGAGGCGATAGGCCATCGGAAGGATCAAAAAGGCACCGCATGGAAACCTTAATCGACACCTTCGGAGAGCCGACTTTGATGTTGGTGCTTGGCCTTGTGGTCGGGGCCGTCTTTGGACTGGCGGCCTATCGGTCCCGATTTTGCCTGCGGGCGGCCACTGCGGAATTGGCCGAGGGGCGCTTCGGAGCAAAACTGATGATCTGGCTTGCGGCCTTTACCACTGCGGTCGTCAGCGTCCAAAGTGCTGTTTGGATCGGCGCGCTAGATGTCTCAAACGCGCGCCAACTGGCCAGCGTAGGCTCCATGTCAGGCGCAATTATCGGCGGGCTGATGTTTGGGGTTGGGATGATCCTCGCGCGGGGCTGCGCCAGCCGTTTGTTGGTGTTGTCGGCCTCCGGCAACCTGCGGGCCATCATCACGGGGCTGGTGCTGACGTTAACGGCCCAAGCTTCCCTGAGTGGATTTCTTTCACCCCTGCGCGAACAAATCGCCGGGCTTTGGGTCGTCAACGGCGGTGCGGCCCGCGCGCTTTTTGCACCAGATAGCCCACTTTTGCCTGTAGCCATTACACTATGCGCCACGTGCCTTGTGGCCGTGTTGGTCTTTGGGCCGCGCCGTGGTGCACCAAAGGCGGACCTTGTGGGCGCTATGATTGTCGGCATTGCGGTATATGCAGGCTGGCAAGGCAGCTACGCCATTGCCAACGCATCCTTTGAATTGGTTGCAGTGCAATCCGTAACCTTTACCGGCCCGTCCACCGACACACTGATGACCCTTGTCACAGCGCCCAGCATGCCGGCCAGCTTTGGCGTGGGCCTCGTGCCGGGGGTATTTTTCGGTGCGATGGTCGCGGCTATTTTTATGGGCGAGGCCCGCATCCAGCGGTTTGAGCCGAACGTGCCCATGGAACGCTATCTGTTTGGCGGCATTCTGATGGGATTTGGCAGCATGTTGGCCGGGGGCTGCGCCGTTGGTGCTGGAATGTCCGGGGGCGCGATCTTTGCCATGACAGCTTGGGTCGCCGTGTTTTGTATGTGGATCGGCGCGATGACCACCCATGTGCTGCTAGGCGCAATGGGTGACCCTAAGCTGGTCTAGTCCAACTACTGTGCCGCGATCGGCTGCCGCGCCAGTTGGCACTGGGTCCAAAGCGTCTCAAGTGCTGTGACCAATTTCGCGACATCCTGCGCGGTATGAACCGGTGATGGCGTGATCCGCAGCCGTTCGGTGCCCTTGGGAACCGTTGGGTAGTTGATCGGCTGAATGTAGATCCCATGATCCCGCAACAGCGTATCAGAGATGAACTTACACTTCACCGGATCCCCGACCATCACCGGGATGATGTGGCTGGGATTTTCGATGTGAGGCAGGCCGATGGCATCCAACTGCGCCCTTACTTCGGCCACACGCGCTTGGTGCGCGGTACGCTCCTTGCAGCTGGCCTTAAGGTGCCGGACCGACGCCGCAGCACCCGCAGCCACCGCAGGCGGCAACGCGGTCGTAAAGATAAACCCACTCGCAAAGGAGCGCACAAAATCACACAGCTCAGCCGAGGCAGCGATGTAGCCGCCGACAACGCCAAACGCCTTGCCCAAAGTGCCCTCAATCACCGTCAACCGGTCCATCAGGCCCAGCTGCTCTGCCAAACCTCCGCCGCGCGGACCATATAGGCCTACGGCATGGACCTCATCGAGGTAGGTCATGGCACCGTACCGATCCGCGAGATCACAAATCGCCTCTATCGGGGCGACGTCGCCATCCATTGAATACACGCTCTCAAACGCGATCAATTTGGGCTGTTCGAGCGGAAGGGCCGCCAATTTCGCCTCAAGGTCCTCTAGGTCGTTATGTTTCCAGATGACCTTTTGCGCGCGTGAATGGCGGATACCTTCGATCATAGAGGCATGGTTCAACGCATCCGACAGAACGACACAGTCCGGGATTTCGGAGGCCAACGTGCCCAACGCGGCCCAGTTGGACACATAGCCACTGGTGAACAGGAGCGCCGCCTCTTTGCCATGCAAATCTGCCAACTCGGCTTCTAGTAGGACGTGATCATGGGTTGTGCCCGAAATATTGCGCGTCCCGCCAGCACCTGCGCCGGTGCGATCCAGCGCCTCGTGCATGGCGGCTAGCACATCGGGATGCTGCCCCATGCCGAGGTAGTCGTTTGAACACCAAATCGTCACGTCACCCTCGCCCGAGTGGCATTTCGCCCGGGGGTAAGCGCCGCGATGACGCTCTAATTCCGCAAATTCTCGGTAATTGCCCTCGTCACGCAAAGTATCGAGACGGCTGCGGAAGTAGTCTTGGTATTTCATCAGTTGCCCACGGCCTCCGCCACGATTTGTTGCATCAGGTCTTCGACGGCCTGCATCGAGCCTTCTGGATAATCCTTATGACCGACGGTGACACCATCGTCCGTTTCCATGACGAATATCCCGTAGGGACAATAGGTGATGTTCATCGGGTCGGCCTCCATCACTTGGCGCGAGACAACTGCCGAGCAGAACAAAAAGATGTCCGCTTGGGAGAAAATCATTGTATCGCTGCCCACGTCCGCGCCGGTGCGGTTCAGCATTTCGCCCACATGGCTCACGTAATCGATCACCAGCCCTTGGCCGACAATCGCACTTTCCACTGCAAACGTGGCGTCATCAAAACTGCCATCGAATGCATAGGTAAATGCTTCATCCGCGACAGCAGGGGTGCAGAGCATGGCGCCGAATGTGGCAGCCAGAATTGAATGTTTCATCAGTCTATCTCCTTCCGGTTGCCAAAGTCTTACAAGTCTATGCGCCCCGGACTTTGCGCGAAATCAATTCCGGGACGCATTTGTTTTAAATTGGGACTAGCCCATCATGTCGGTGGTGATGCCGGTGTACCAACCCTCAGACTCGAGGTAGGTCGCCTGACGCACATCCGCGCTTTCGCCGGTCTGTGAGATGAACCCATCGACCTTGGCGATTTTCTCTGGCGTGGCCTCATATGTGGCGCCCACTTTCACACCATCGCCCGTCGCGATCAGCGACCAGCAGGTGTTTGAGAACTTGGCAGGGAACACACGGCTGCCGGTCAGCGCGCCGCGGACGGCATTCGCACAGACCTTCGCCTGAGAGTTCGCGGAGAAGCCCGATTTGGGCATGTCACCTTGACTGGACGCATCGCCCAACACGTAGATGTCCGCGTCCGCCTTGGTGGACATGTCCGCTGCATTGACCGGGGCCCAGTTGCCTTCGGTCACGCCTGCCATATCCGCAATGCGGCCTGCCTTCATGGCTGGGATCACATTACAGACATCCACATTGGTCACTTCGCCGTCGATGGTCAGCGTCATCGCGCCGGGATCGACCGAGACATTGCCGCCACCGAAGTCATCGCCGATCCAATCGACCATACCCGAGTAGTGGTTGGCCCAGCCCTCTTGGAACAGCGCCATTTTTGAGAACTTGGCTTTGGGGTCCGCCACGATGATTTTGGCTGTTGGATTGTTCTGCTTGAGGAAGTGCGCGACCATCGACACCCGCTCATACGGCCCAGGGGGGCAGCGGAAGGGGTTCGGCGGGGCGACCATTGCGAAAGTTCCGCCTTGTGGCATGCTTTCGAGTTGCGCGCGCAGCAGTTCAGACTGCGAACCGGCCTTATAGGCGTGCGGCATCGCGTTTTGCGCGCTCAGGTCCCAACCTTCGACAGCGCCGTCCACAAAATCGATACCTGGCGAGAGGATCAGCTTGTCGTAGGGTAGCGAACCGCCACCCGCGAGCGATACCGTCTTGGCGTCACGGTCCACACCGACAGCCCAGTCGTGCACCACATTCACGCCACCAGCGGCCATGCCACCATAGCCATGACCCAGCTCTTCCATCTCCTTGAACCCGCCCAGATAGAGGTTCGAGAAGAAGCACGTGTAGTACCGGCGCGTCGGCTCAATCAACGTGACGTTAATGGCGCCTTTGCTGTCTTTTGCGATGTAGCGCGCAGCGGTTGCACCGCCCGCGCCGCCGCCCACAACAACGACGTTCGGCGTGCCGGCAGCCCGCACCATTGGGGCCGCAAGCGTCGCGGCTGCGACCGCGGAGGTCGTGATGAAAGTTCTTCTGTTGATCGACATGGTGTCTCCCTTCCCTGTCTATTCTTCGATATTTGCGAAGTAAGCAGCCAGTGCGGCGATCTCCTCATCACCAAGACGCCCGGCCACCATTTGCATGACAGGATGAGCGCGCTGCTTGTTCTTGTAGGCGTGCATGGCGAGCACAAAGTCCTCCTCCCGCCACAACACGATTGAGGGGATCCCGTCATCCCCACCCGTTGCCTGATGGCACGTGGTACATTCACCGCTCAGGTATTCACCATATTCCGCATCCCCCACCAACGCGAGGATCGCGGGATCGAGGTCATGGTCAGGCACTGTGGCGGTGGGATCGGCCTCGGGAATGTTGGCCGGATCGTCAGAATAAACACGTAAGAACGCGATCACGTTCGCGCGGTCTTGTGGGTCCTTGAGGCCACGAAAGCTCATCCGTGTGCCGCTGGCCAAGGCCCGTGGGTTCTCAAGGAACACATCAAGCGTATCGGCATGCCACTCAAGCCCGCTGGTCCCGGCACGGGTCAGGGCCTTGGAATAGCGGAAATCCTCGTACCCTGCCGCGGGGCGTCCGAAGATACCGTTCAAGTGCGGGCCGATGCGATGCTCGGCCCCCTGCCCCACCTGATGGCAGCGCTTGCACTGATTGTAGATTTTCTCACCGGCGGCGGCATCCCCAATGGGGTCGGCCGCCACAGTGATGGGTGACATCACCGCAGCGACCGACAGGGAGAAAAGGAAACCCCGAACCATCAATCAGTTCTCGTAGGACTTGATGTAGGCGATGACCGCATCCAGATCTTCGGCCTTTTTCAAGCCCGAGAACGCCATCTTGGTGCCGTTCATGTAGGCCTTGGGTTGGGCAAGGAATGCAGCCAATTCGGCCTCATCCCAAACGCGACCCTCTTCCTGAGCCGACTGGAACACGCGCGAATAGCCAAAGCCATCGACCGATCCCATCTCACGCCCAAACAGGCCGTTCAAATGCGGGCCGGTGCGGTTTTTGGCACCATCGCCGATTTGGTGGCAGGACTTACATTTGCGATAAACGCGCGCGCCTGCGGCGACCAACTCAGCCCCTGCATCCGCGGGTGCGGCGGCTGGTTCTGCGGCGGCAACCTCAACCGGCTTTGCGGCGGCTTGCGGGATAAACGCAGCACCACTGGCCGAGAACGAGGGCAAGCCTTCGATCGTGGCTGGGTTCATCATCGATTCCGTACCACCTTCGGCCGGGGTATCGACCAAGAATACAGAGCGCATAGTCACTTCGGCCTTAGGCTTGCAGTTGTCCATGCAGGGTTCTGTCCGCCACTGGCTATACTCCAGCTCAGCCCGGTCATCGACCACGAAACCGTCTTTGTTGTGCATCTCAAACTCAGCAAAGTTTTCGTGCGACAGTTCAAAATCATCATCCACCAGATCATTCGAATAGAGAATGTAGGCGACAATCGCATAGGTCTCATCGGCCGTGAGCGTGCCTGCTTCGCCGAACGGCATGGAGCGGTGGATATAATCCCACGCGGTCGACAGATGTGGCCAATAAGAACCCACGGTCTTTACCGGATCATCATCGTCTAGCGTGTCAAAACCACCTGCAAGAACAGGCCAGTTGTCGGCACCTTCTGCGAAATCCCCGTGACAGGATGCGCATTTTTCGGCAAACACTTCTTCACCCCAATACGCGTCACCACGCCCTTCGGGCAAACCGCGACCATCGGGCAGGACATCAACATCCCACGCTGCAATTTCTTCGGGGTGCGCCGCGCGGCCCAAACCGTACCCGCCGTCGGCCACAGGGGCCGGAGCGGTCAGATCAACGCCCATTGCAGCCGTGGCCGCAGCGGCCGCCTGAACGGCCTCAAACTCAGCCTGGAGTTCGGCGGCGCGTTGCGCCTCGGCCCGGGCTTTTTGCGTTGCCGCAGAGGCGTTGGCCTCAACCTGTGCAACGCGCCCCTCCAGCGAGGAGATCTTGTCATTGCCGTAGTCGCGGTTCGCAATCGTAATCGCAAGTGCCGCCGCAAGCGCGGTGCCCCCCGCTGCAGGCAAGAAAATTTGACTAAGAGACTTCGACATTCTCGGCGACCCCTTCTGCGTTCACGTACCAGGTCTGGATACAGTTGTTGTGATAGACGGCGTTCTCGCCACGCTGCTCACGCAGCTGATCTTTGGTCGGTTGCACGTAGCCGGTTTCATCCATGGCACGCGCCTGCAACAGCATCGGCGCACCGTCCCAGTCGACATCGAGGTAGAAACGGGTCAGCGCCTTGGTGTCGCCCTGTTTGCCCAAACGCGCGGTTTCCCACGTGATGCCGCCATTGCGAGACACATCCACACGGGTGATCTGGCCGTGGCCGGACCACGCAAGCCCCGAGATAACCAAAGGTCCTGCGCCATGTTTGATCGGCATTTGCGGGCTGGGCGAGGTGATAACGGATTTCGCGTCCATCACCCATGTCCATTTGCGTGCTGTGCCGTCCTCATAGACGTCGGTGTACTTGGAGGTTTCTTCGCGGCTTTCGACTGCGCGATCCACGACCTCAATCCGGCGGATCCATTTGACCCACATATTGCCTTCCCAACCCGGCACGACGAGGCGCACGGGATAGCCGTGCTCCATCCGCAGGGCCTCACCGTTGGCCTTGAATGCGACCAGAACGTCATCCAGCGCTTTTTCCATCGGGATGGAGCGACCATTGGACGACGCATCCGCGCCCTCCACATAGACCCATTTGTCGAGCGACATGTCCGCGCCTGCCTCAGCCAGCAGGGTCCGGAGCGGAACACCGGTGTATTCCATGTTGTGGATCATACCGTGGGTGAACTGCACACCGTTCAGCTGTGCGCCCGCCCATTCCATGCCGGTGTTGGCGGCACATTCGCAGAAATACACGTGGTTTTCGCGAGGGAAGCGTTCGATGTCTTCATAGGAAAACACCAGCGGCTTATCCACGAGCCCGTTGATCATCAGGCGGAAGTCATCCTTGGCCAGCTCAATCGCGCCAGAGTGGTGACGTTCGAACGCACAGCCCTGCGGGGTGATCGTGCCTTCTAGCGCATGGATCGGCGTGAAGTTGATCGACGAAATCGGCGAAGCCGTCAGCCATTCCACATTGCGGCGCACCACATCCTGCTCAAAGCGGATGGGCAGGCCGTAGGGCGTTTCGTCAACGCCCGCACCAAGGTAGGATTCCCAATCCTGAAGCTCTGTGATCAGCGGATCGGGGCCCGCGGCATTTGCGGCACCCGCAACCGAACCAGCGGCCACTGCGGCGCCCCCCCGAAGGAAGGCGCGGCGGGAGGGTTTGAACAAATCACTCATGGATCAAATTCTCCGGTCTACTTATACGCCGACAACGTCGACGCTGTTGTTTTCTGACACCGTGACGGTGCCAATTTTACGGATGTGGTTTTCCACCACGTCCCAAATCTGTGGGCCCTCGGTGCCTTCGTTCACACTGGCCCAACCCGCGACCACATAGGCGCGCGCAGGGTCAATCGGCTCACCCGTGCTGAGCAGGGTCATGTTTGAAATCCGCTCGCCTTGGGGCTTGGACACATCAATCCGGTAACCAAGGCCACCAGTGCGAACCATGTCGCCGCCCTGCTGGTAGAAAGGATCGGGGTTAAAGATGTTGTCCGCGACATCCTCGAGCACGACCTTGAGGAACTCACCTGTCATCTCGGAACGGTAGGCTTCACCATAGCTCATGGAGGTGACGTTAAAGATATCCTCACGGGTGATGTCCTGACCCGGGATCAACGATGGCCCCCAACGGACGCCGGGGCTGAGCGCGATCTCGGCCTCACGCTCTGACAGCAGTGCGTCGCAGATCAGATCATCCCACGTGCCGTTAAAGTTACCGCGGCGGTACAGCAGGCTGTCGGTCTGCCCGATCACTTCGGACAGTTCAGCCGCGTAAGGAGCGCGCTGCGCATCGATCAGGGACGACATTTCCGCGTCGGGTGTAATCACGTCCGAGAAGATCGGGATCAGCTTCGTGCGGTACCCCATCATACGGCCATCACGAATATCAAGATCCACGCGGCTGACGAATTTACCATTCGAGCCGGAAGCCACGATAATCGTGTCGCCGACTGTAACGGCCTCTGGCAACGCATCGTGGGTGTGACCCGACAGGATCACGTCAATGCCCGGCACGACGCTGGCCATCTTTTTGTCCACGTCAAAGCCGTTATGGCTCAGGACGACAACACATTCAGCGCCTGCGGCACGGACCTCTTCAACCATCGAGGCCATGTTTTCATCGCGGATACCGAATGAGAATTCGGGAAACATCCAGCGCGGGTTTGCGATGGGCATATAGGGGAACGCCTGCCCGATGACCGCGATCTTGGTGCCGCCACGCTCAAACATCTTATAGGGCGGGAACAGGTCGGTGGGTTCGTCCCACTCAGCGTCAAAAATGTTCTGACCGAGGGCCGCAAAGGGCAGCCCCTCAACCAGTTCTGTCACACGGTCGCTGCCGAGCGTAAATTCCCAGTGGAAGGTCATCGCATCAGGCTGCAACGCGTTCATAACGTTGACCATGTCCTGACCTTGGGTCTTGTGACACGTGTAAGAGCCGTGCCACGTATCGCCGCCATCCAGCAGGATCGCATCGGGGCGGTCCGCGCGGATTGCGTTAACCACGGTGGCCACACGGTCCATTCCGCCAACCTTGCCGTACCCCTGAGCCAGCGCCGAGAAATCGCCGGAGCTGAGCGCGTAGTGGCTCGGGCTGCCGTCCTCGATACCGTAGAGCTTGCGGAAATCTGCACCCGTGACATGGGGCACAGCGCCCTTGTTGCCGCCCACGCCGATATTCACCGAAGGTTCACGGAAATAGATCGGCTTGAGCTGGGCGTGGATGTCGGTGATGTGGATCAAAGAGACATTGCCAAAGGTGTCGAACTGCAAAAGCTGATCCTGCGTCAGCCGTTGCTGTGCCGCCAGTCGTGCCCAGTTCCCGAAACCAGAACCGCCGACCAGAGCCGAGGCAGCCATACCCACCTGAAGAAAATCGCGCCGCGAAATCATGTGTCTCTCACTCCAAATTACATATGCGCATAAGTGAATGTTATGCGGCGAGAAAAGGCCCCGGGATGAACCGGAGCCTTTTGCTTAGTTTCGTTAGTTGCGGACCGAAGGGCCCTCGACGCTGAGGCCATTGCCGCGCGAGGCGACATACAACTCAAGGGCGACGAAATCAGCCGAACCGGGCTTGAACGTTTCGGCGCGTGTGTCACGGACACAGCCCTTGAAACGTGCATGCACGGAATTGAGCTTGGTGTTTTTCAGACGGTACGTTGGGAAACCGTTGATCTGACCTTGGCTCAGGTGGTCGGCACGGATCATCATGCCATAGCTGTCTTCGTGGCAGTTGGCGCACGAAAGCTCCAGCTGACCGGTGCGGGTGTAATACAGTTCTTTGCCCTGCTCCCACATGGATTGCGCAGGACCGTCAATCGCGACGTTCACAGGCATCCCACGGGATACGGACGAAATCAGCGCGGTCATGTTGGTCATGTCCCCGCCTGTATACTTCCACTTATCGGCACCCATCTGGTTTTCACGGCAGTCGTTGATCTGCATTTCCAGAGTGCGCACTTCACCAGCGGCCTCATTCCACTTGGGGTAAACCGCACGCACACCGCGCAGCGATTCTACATCCTCGTGGCACGACGCGCAGGAGTTACCCTTGGTGCCGTCAGCCGTGTTCCAGACTTCGGCTGCCGCCTCGACGAAAATCATCGCCGGGTTTTCGAAGTCGTCCATTTGCAGGGCCTGCGTCTCATCGGCGCGGAAACGCCAGCCGGAATACACCGTGCTGAGGTTTTCGGTATGCGCCGGAGCCGCAGCTTCGGTGATCATTTCGATCTCTTCGTTGACGACCAGCTGGTCGGTGTCCGGCTCTGCGTTGGCCCCTGCGGCCACACAAGCGGCTGCAGCAAAGGCAATGGCACGGGTCAGTGTCTGGGGTCTGTTCACCTTGAGTCCTCCCTCACGCGGTGTTGGTCGTTCAGCCGATCTTGATGGACTTCGTTTCCTCGTAGACCGAACCGTCATCGTCGTACCACGTGAATTTGAATTCGCCGGCCTCGGGCACGACAGCATCAAACTGGAAGTACGGATTGGTTGAGATCGCAGGCTCAAGCGCCACGTCCACCACGTTTTCGCCGTTAAATTCGGTCGTGAAACGGTTGATGATCGAGCGCGGGATGGGGTTGCCATCGCTGTCTTTACGCTGGCCGCTTTCCATTTTGTGGCTGATCAACGTCTTGATGGTGATCGTTTCGCCAGCTGCCGCTGTTTTGGGAACTTTGACCCGGGGTTTTACACCAGATGCCATTGGTTATCTCCTTGTAATCTAATGTTAGCCGCCGCAGCCGCCGATGGTCACTTTGACGTTGGCCTTGGCCATCTGGAACGAGCCGTCTTCCATCTTGGCGACGGCGACAACGTTCTGTGTCGTGGCAAGGCGGATACGTGTGGCAGCACTGCGCGAGGCGCTGAGCGGACCAAACTTAAAGGTCGCAACGCCGGGTGTTGGGTTGCCGTCAGCAAACAGCGTGATCGCGACTGCGCCGGGGGCGTCAACAGCGACAGGCACCGTATTACCGTTTTCCGCGATTTCAGGTGCGGTGATTGTGATCGCGCCTTCGCCAGCTTCCGCGCCGCCTGTCAACGCAGCAATCGCGTCGTCGGTCAGGCTTGCGTAGGCGGATGCGCCGGTGATGCTCGCGATAGCGAACGTGCTGGCGCCGATTGCGAGCAGCTTACGCCGTGTCAGTTCCATGTTTGGCTCCATCTTGTAGAGTTAATCGTATTTGAGGGTCATCAGGTAAGCGACGACATCCTCGATCTCTTGTGCGGTCAGGAGAGGCTTAACCTCGCCCTCGGGATGTGCTTTGCCGGTGTAGGCATCGCCCAAGCGGGTAAACCCGGAGGTTTTGTAGAACGACGGCATCATGCTGCCCTCGAACATGATCTTTGCGTTGGCAACGATCCCACGCAGCTCTGCTTCGCTCCAGCGGTCGGCGACGCCATCCAGCATCGGGCCGATTTCGCCGTGGAACGGCAGGTGGTTCAGCGCGGTAACTTCATGACATGCGATGCAGTTGCCCGCACCTTTGTTCATGATGACTGCCCCGTTTTCGGCATTGCCCGGCGTGCCCGTCAGTGAGGTGGCAACAGCACCGTCCACGTAGGCCACATCCTGAGGCTTAACGATCTCTGCCGTTACTCCGGTAGCGGTCAATGCGATGGCCGCTGCGGCCAGAAATGCAATTTTCATGCGTCCTCCCTAGGTCGATTCATTGCCCTTATAGGTTGCACACTACGGGATACAATGGACGCAACGCAATATTAAATTCAATAACTTGAATTTTTCTATTTGTTTCGCTCACGCAGAAACTATCGCAACATTCTTTTCGCGATCGCAGAAAGTCATTCATTTTGCTCAGCAAATTTTCTGGCATGATACTTCTGAAAAGGCTCATCTCCGGCGTAGCCTTGCTCGACAACCCAAGTCAAAAGGTTGAGCGTTGTCCACCGTCCAAAGGCCCCTGGCATGTGAACAACCGCGGCTTGTGGTGCGGACATAGGGTCTTCAACTTTTTGGGGAAAGAAATAGAGGCTCGGCGTGAACAACGCGCCCCACCGTTTGACCATGTCTTTTTCGGGCAATGTTGTGCCGTCAAAATCCGTCACCTCGACGTCGCCGAACATGTTGATCTGCACCACAAAGAAATGCTCGTCGATATAATCGGCCACCTCGGGCACCACAAAGACCTCTTCGTGCATCTTCTTGCAATAGATGCAGCCGCGCTGCTCAATCAGGATCATTAGGCGTTTGCCCTCGGCCGTGGCCTCGGCGAGGTCTTCGTTCAGATCCTTAAACGTATCTCGCATCCAAGGGGCTTTGTGCAGGCCATCATCGCCAATGTTAGCCGCGAAAGTCGCCGTGGCGAACAGGCACGTCCAAATCAGTGTCATCAAGAATTTCATCGGGTTTCTCCCACTCAATGGTTTCACAATCCGTCAGCCGAGCGTGCCGAACCACGGGATATGGTCCAGCATCCAGTTGGCGATAATGTTGATCGAGTTCGTCGCGATCAGAACGCCGAACAGGATCAAAAAGGCCCCCATCAGCTTTTCCATCAGGCCAAGATGCCGCCGAAACCGGGCCATCCACGCCATGAACGGTCCGATAAACAGGGCGGCGGCAATGAATGGCAGGGTCATGCCCAACCCGTAGGTGAACAAAAGCCACGCCCCCTGCCCTGCGGTGTCCTGTCCCGCCGCTGTGAACAGGATCGCGGCCAGCACCGGCCCGACGCAAGGCGTCCAGCCAAAGGCAAACGCCAGCCCGATCACGTAGGCCCCAATGAGGCTGACGTTCGATGTGGTGCCTGCGTCCGCGCGGAACTGCCGGTACAGCACGCCGATGCGCACAACACCTAGGAAATGCAGCCCCATCGCGATGATGATAGCCGCCGCGACCCACCGCAAAACGTCAAAGTATTCACGGACCATCCCACCAAAAACCGTCGCAGTCGCGCCCAACCCCACAAAGACCGTGATCACCCCCAACGCAAAGCAACACGCCGCAATCACCGCGCGAATCCGCGCTGCGCGCGACACTTCTGCCTGCGCCGAAATCTGGTTCATCCCGACGCCCGCAAGATAGCTGAGGTAAAACGGGACAATCGGCAAAATACAGGGTGACAAGAAAGACAGCAGGCCTGCAATTAGCGCGCCGAAAAGGGTAACATCGAACATGCCGCAGGGGTCCTTGCCTTGTGATATTCAAACATTAGATTATGATAGGTGATAGATTTTCGTCAATAAGAGCCGCGCACCCCATGCTCAAACCATTGGCCATTTTACTTTTTACTCTGCTGCCCCAAACCGTTGTGGCGGACGTCCGGCTGTTCATGGCTGAGGAACGGGGCTGTTATTGGTGTGCGCAGTGGAATGAGGAAATCTCGCACATCTACCCCAAAACGCCCGAGGGCCGGACCGCGCCGCTGGTGCGATATGACCTTCATGGCGACACGCCGGATGTGGCATTCGTGCGCCGCGTCAGCTTTACGCCGACCTTCATTTTGGTCCAAGACGGCGTTGAGGTGGGTCGGATCGAAGGCTATCCGGGTGAAGATTTTTTCTGGGGATTGCTCGGCAAAATGTTTGATCGTGCAAATATCCCTTTTGACGAGGCGGGCTGATCGACTATGACACCCAATATGACAAGCCAAGCCGACACCTCTGCGAGCCAAGCCTCGCGCCTACCCGTCTTTGACGCCAACACCTGCCCGGACGATATGGAACGGATGATGGACAACGCCCAGCGCGCGTCCAACTTCCTGAAAGCGATCAGTCATGAGGGCCGCTTGATGATCCTGTGCCATTTGGCATCAGGGGAAAAGTCGGTAACGGAGCTAGAGGAATTGCTGTCCGCGCGCCAAGCGGCCGTGTCCCAACAGCTGTCGCGCCTGCGCCTTGAAGGGCTTGTGACCCCGCGCCGTGACGGCAAGGCGATCTACTACAGGTTGACAGATGACCGCCCCAAACAGATCATGGAAGTTGTATACGACCTATTCTGCCGGGAGGATTGAGCCAACAAGCCCCTAGCAAACAGGTTAGGGGAGGGCTCTCGTGCTAGACGTACTCGGAGAAGCGAACACTGTTGCACTCATCGGATTGATGGGTGGCATAGCGCTTGGAATGGCCGCGCGGTTTGGGCGGTTTTGCACATTGGGTGCTATCGAAGACTACCTCTATGGCGGTGACGACCTCCGCCTGCGGATGTGGGCCATCGCGATCGGCGTGGCGATCTTGGGCACGCATATCGCCCTGAGCCTTGGCTGGTTCGGCACTGACGGCGTCACCTATCTAGACCGCAAGTGGAACCCCATGGGTACAATCATCGGCGGGTTGATGTTTGGCTACGGCATGGCCCTGAGCGGCAATTGCGGCTACGGCGCGCTGGCGCGTTTGGGGGGCGGCGATCTGCGCGGGTTTGTCATCGTACTAGTGATGGGGTTGTCCGCTTATTTCGTGATGTCCGGCCCGCTCGCCTCCACACGTGTTTGGCTGTTTCCAATTGAGGACAACGCGCTTCAACCACAGGGCTTTACGCAGCTATTCGATGGTTTTGGCATTTCGCCCCTGACAACGGGGCTTTTGTTTGGCGGCGGTCTTCTGCTATTCGCCCTCTCCAAATCTGAGATGCGGCACAGTCCTTCCAAGGTCTTTTGGGGGGCTGTCGTTGGCCTTGCGATTGTGTCCGGCTGGCTCGGCACATACTGGGTCGCGACCACAGGGTTTGAGGTTGAACCTATCGAGACACATGCCTTTGCCGCCCCCTTGGGTGACACGATTTACTACAGCATGACCGCCTCGGGCAACGCGCTGTCGTTTAGCGTCGGATCAGTGCTGGGTGTGGTGATCGGCGCGGCTTTTGGCTCTTACTCCAAGGGGCACTTCCGGTGGGAGGCCTGTGATGACCCACGCGAATTGCGCCGCCAGATGACGGGTGCTGCGCTAATGGGGCCCGGGGCGATCCTTGCGGTGGGGTGCAGCGTGGGCCAAGGAATTTCGGCGTTCTCGGTCCTTGCCTATAGCGCGCCAGTCACTTTTGCCGCCATCTTTCTAGGAGCGGCCTTGGGCTTGCGCCAATTGATCACGGGCTTTGCCGCGATTGACTGAGCAGGGTTTGTCGGCTTGCGATCCCGCATAGGCTTGGGCACAGTACCGGTTCATGAGCGGCCTCGCCGCGCGACCCAAAGGCCCGTCACCCCGTGCGTTTTCTTCACACCGCTGATCTACATCTGGCCAAACCTTTTGGCCGATTTGATGAGGACACACGCGCCGCTTTGCGTCAGGCTCGGCTGACGGCTCTGCGCGCGATTGGACAGGCCGCGCGGGACCACAAGGCTGATGTCATCGTCATCGCCGGGGACACGTTTGACGCAGAAACACCACCCGCCAAAACCATCAACCGCGCGCTTCGCACCATCGCCGACGTGCCAGAGGTGACGTGGGTTTTGATGCCCGGAAACCACGACAGCCTTGCCGCGGTTGAGCTGTGGGAGCGAATTGCCCGCGACGCACCTGACAACTTGCGCCTCGCCCTCGCACCGGAGGTGATTGAGATTGGGGATGATGCTGCGGTCCTACCCTGCCCCCCTACTGTGCGTGCGCCCGGCATGGACCTGACGGCATGGACCGCGCAATGCGAAACACCGGGGCGCGTCCGCATCGGCCTTGCCCATGGGGGCGTCGTCGATTTCGGGTCTGAGGCTGCGACGCCCGCGATCATCCCCCCGAACCGAGCCGAAACGGCTGGGCTAGATTACCTCGCCCTCGGCGATTGGCACGGACAAATGCAGCTGACCCCGCGCACATGGTACGCGGGCACGCCCGAGCCAGATAGTTTCAAGGGCCACCCATCGGCCGGGGCGCTGTTGGTCGATATCGCGGCCCCCAAAGCCGAGCCGGTGGTCACACCTATCCATCTGGGCACGTTCCAGTGGCACGACTTGAACTTGCAGTGCCTTGAGGGGGTCGATCCGCTCGACGAACTGGCCCAGACGTTGCCTCAGAAAGACCGTGACACAGCGCTTGTGAAACTCACGCTCAGCGGTCGATTGGGGCTGTCGGATCATGCTGCACTCTTGTCCGCCTGTGAGGGGTTGCGCGAAGACTTTCACCACTTTGAGGTGCATGCAGATACCCTCGGCATCGCGCAATCCGTGACCGATTTGGACCTGATCGCAGAGGCTGGTGCCCTGCGCACAGCGGCAGACAACTTGATGGCCGCCACGGATCTAACAGGTCGCAGCGTTGAGGATGCGCAAGTGGCGCAAATCGCCCTGACCCACCTCTTTCACCTCGCGCAAGAGGACCGAGAGGTATGAAGCTGCGCAGCCTCAAACTGCACAATGTGCGCCGCTTTGCAGGGCAAACCGCGCAGATCGGCCCGTTTGGGGATGGCCTGACGACGATCACAGCCGAAAACGAGCAGGGCAAATCGACGTTTTTTGACGCTCTGCACGTCCTGCTGTTCTCAGCCCACAGCTCGCAGTCGCAGGAGGTGAAATCGCTACAGCCGCACTCCGGCGGGCCGGTTCAGATCGCGGCTGAGATTGAGCTGGATGGCCATAACTATCGGATCGAGAAAACCTACCTGCAACAGCGCAGCGCGCAAGTGATCGACGCGAGCACGGGCGCAATCGTGCAACAAGCGGGTGATGCGGAAGCTTGGATCGAGGCGCATATCCTGCGCGCGCACAAAGGACCGACGGGTCTGTTGTGGGTGCGCCAAGGTATGAGCCATGTGGACCCAACCGGCCGCGACAAAGATGCGGACAACCTCGCCGCGCGGCGCGATCTGATGTCGAGCGTGCAAGGCCAGATTGACACCGTAACCGGCGGGCGGCGCATGGACCGGATCGTTGGCCGCGCCCGCGCAGAACTGGATACGCTGGCCACCAAGACCCTCCGCCCCAAGGCAAACGGCCCCTGGAAAGAGGCTGAGGATACCGCTGAAGCGCTTGAGCTAAGCCGTGATCAGTTGCAGCAACAGGTGCGCAAGCTGTCTGCCGCGCTCAGCCAGAAACGCAGTGCCAAGGCACGGTTGAGTGCCCTGAATGACCCCGAACTTGCCCAGACCAGAGCCGCGAAAATCAAAGCGGCGGCTGAGGCGCTCGGGACCGCGCAAGGGCATCTTGCGAAGCTTAACGAAGCTTCCGCAACGCTGGATTTGATCACCCGAGAGGAGGCTTTGGTCGCCCAATCCCTCAGGGATATGGACGCGGTGCGTGATCGCCGGGCGACCCTTATGCGGGACCTAAAGGCCCAAGAGGACGCTCATGCAAAGGCCACGCAGGCGGAGGCGTCAGCAGCCCAAGCGCTCAGTGCGCAAAAAGAAAAGCTCGCCACGGCTCAGGCGGACCGCCACGACATTGAAGCCGCACGTCAGGCCGCACAAAAAGCGCAAGCGACCACACAGAAATGGGACCGCCTGCGCGCCCTTGCCCGCACCCGAGACGCGCTGATCACACCGCGCGCCGCGTTGCAGGACGCGCAAACCGCGCTCAGCACCACGCCCGAGGTTACCCCAGCCGATATCGAAGCATTGGACGCCTTACGGATCAGCCTGACCGTCGCGGAGGAACGCCATAACGCGGCAGCCGCCAAGGTGGTCTTGTACCCCGAAGGCCACGCCAAGGCCACGCGCGATGGCGCCCTCATTGCCCCAGAAGCCGATGTGCCGATCGACGCGGACATGACGATAGCGCTTGAGGGGTACGGCGCGGTGCGGCTTGTGCCCGGCTCGGCCGCCGACAGGGGCAAGCGCGACGCATTGCGCGCAGAGATGGCCTCACAGCTGACAGCCCTTGGCGTCGCCGACGTGCCAGCCGCTCGCGCAGCCCTGTCCGCGCGCCAAGAGGCCAAGGCAGGTGCCGCAACGGCCCGGGCACAGATCGCGGCCTTGGCGCCGGATGGCACGGACGCGCTGGAAGCAACTTGGCGCACGCTTTGCGCGGAGCTAGACCATGCACCAGATGCGCCCATGCCTGCCCCAACCCAAGAGGCACACACCACTCAAACCCTAGATGAGACAGCGCATCGGCTGGACGCAGAGATTGAGGCCGCCCGTGCGCCCCTCGACGCATTGCAACAGGCCGTAACCCAAGCGATCACCGCACGTGCAAAGGCCACCGGCGCGTTAGAGCAGCTTGCCACTGAACAACAGACGTTAGCCCCCGCCCCTGATGAAGACAGCCAACGGACCGACCTAGAGGCAAAGCGCACCTCGCTGGCCAAGCAACGCGCCAAGGCCGACGCGGAGGTCGCGACGCTGCAAGCTATCACCCCGGATGTAGCCGCCCTAGAAGCCGCGCACCAACGCCTGATCGGGGCACAAACCGCCGATGAAAAAGAACGCCGCGCGCTTGAATTGCAACTCGCGGGACTAACGGCTGAGATCGGTGTGCAAGCAGATGCCGGCGTAGAGGAAAAGCTGGCCGAGACCGAGGGGCAGTTGGTTCAGGCCCGCACACGTGCGGCCCGCTATGCCCAAGAGGCGCAGGCCTGGGCATTGTTGATCCAAGAGCTAGAGGATGCCCGACAAGCCGCGCAGGAGACCTATTTCGCCCCCATCCGGGCTGAATTGACACCACTTTTGGCGCAATTGCACGCCGGGGCCGCGTTCGATCTGGACCCTGATAAAATGCTTGTCCGTTCGATCACACGCGACGGTGTGACCGACACCCTCGATGTGCTTTCGGGTGGCGCCTATGAGCAAATTGCGATCCTGACGCGTCTGGCCTTTGCCCGTCTGTTTGCCAAACAAGGCCAACACGTGCCGATCATATTGGACGACGCGCTGGTGCACACAGACGATGCGCGGATCGAGGCGATGTTTACGATGCTAGCCCAGACCGCGCAGAACCAGCAGATCATCGTCCTAAGCTGTCGGACGCGCGCCTTCTCAGACCTGGGCGGCACCCGCGCGGCCATCCGCGTGGGCGTTGATTAGTGGCTCATCAAGACCGGAATGTTGGCCCGCGCGGCGATGTCATGAGTGACCCCGCCGATCAGCCCCTCGCGCAGGGGCGAATGTTCATACGCCCCCATCACCAACAGTCCAGCGCCCGTTTTTTCACAATGTGAAACAAGCGTGTCCGCGATGGGCCGCCGCTCCCGCGGGAGTTCGGTTAGCGTGACTTTGACGTCATGCCGATCCAACACCATGGCCACGTCGATCCCCGGCAAACTGTCCGCAAGGGGCGAGCGCCCGACAGAGACGATCTCAACCTCGGCTTCGGTTTTCAGGATTTGCATTGCATCCGCCAAGGCCCGCGCCGCCGCGCGCCCACCATCCCACGCAATCACGGCACGCCCGTTAAACACACTTCCCGTGTGGTTCGCAGGAAAGGTCATCACAGGGCGCCCGCTGTCAAAGGCCACGCGATCGGGATGAATTTCGATGTGCGCCAAGTTATGCTCATCGTTGGTCTCGTGCATGCCGAGCACGGTTAGATCGAACAGCCGCGCATACCGCGCCACCGTGCGCTGCACTGAGCCGCCGCTATCGATCCAATGCAGCTTATCTGCAGGCACGTCACGGCACGCCTCAAAGAACTTTTGCTGAATTTCGGCCGTCGGGCTATCGGCGGCCTCTAGGATGGCGGCCTGCACTGCCGCAGGCATCCAGTTTTGCTTGATCTGACGCGACAGCATCGGGTTGCCATGCGCAAACAGACCATTGAGATGCGCATCAAAGTATTTCTGCACGGTAACCGCCCCGGCAAGGGCGGCGTCTGAGCCGGGCAGGCCGTTGTAGGCCACAAGGATATTTTTGATGCTCATGCCCCGTACAACCCCGCTGTGCGGCCGCGCAATTTGGTAAGCGCGAGGACCGTATCGATGATCGGCGTGGGCGTGTCTGTCACGCGGCCAAGCTCCTGCACGGACCCCAAGAGGGCGTCAATTTCCATAGGCCGTCCCTGTTCCAAATCCTGCAACATGGATGTGCGGTGCGCGCCGACGGCGGCTCCTCCGTCGATCCGACGGTCCACGTCGATGGGGAATTTGACGCCCAGATTTTCGGCGATGGCTTGTGCCTCTAGCATCATGTTGCGCGCAACGGGGCGGGTACCTTCGTCGGTGCACAGCACGTCAAGTGTTGCGTGCGTGAGGGCCGAGATCGGGTTGAACGACAGGTTCCCCCACAGCTTCACCCATATCTCATCGCGCAGCCGTGGGCGAACGGGCGCCTTCAGGCCCGCCGCGGACAACGCCTTGGACAGCGCCATGGCACGCTCGGATTTTGATCCGTCAGGCTCCCCCAATGAGAACCTGTTACCTTCGATATGTTTGATGGTGCCGGGTTCTTGGACCTCAGCCGCTGGGTATACCACGCAGCCCAAAACACGGTCTGGACCAAAACCGTCCCATTGCGCATTGCCGGGATCAACACTGGCCAGCCGCGTGCCTTCGAGCGCGCCGCCAATTTTGTGAAAATACCACCACGGCACGCCGTTTACGCCCGACACGATGGTCGTATTTGGCCCAATCAGCGGCTGCATGTTGGGCACGACTGCGGGCACCGAATGGGCCTTGAGCGTGACAATCACATAGTCCTGAGGACCAAGATCAGCGGGATTATCGCTGGCCGTGACGCCCACGGTCTGCGGTGCGCCGTCTTCCTCAATCAGAGTTAAGCCCTTGGCTTGCATGGCGGCCAGATGCGGGCCGCGTGCCACCAGCGACACGTCCGCCCCGGCTTGCGCCAATTTCACGCCCATATAGCCGCCGATCGCGCCGGCGCCGAATACACAGATTTTCATAGGCTCAGGCTTTCTCTACCAAACCCAGCTTTTCGGCGAGGCCGATCCGCTGCATTTTACCAGTCGCGCCTTTAGGGATCTCATCCATGATGATCACCTTACGCGGCACCTTGAAGTCGGCCATGCGCTCAGCCGCGAAATCGCGGATATCGCGCTCCGTCGCGGTGCTGCCATCCTTTAGGACAACGGCGGCCGCGACTTCTTCGCCAAGCTTGGAATGCGGCAAGGCAAAGGTCACGACCTGCGCGATATCGGCATGATCCAGCAGAACACCGTCCACCTCCAGCGGGCTGATCTTTTCGCCGCCACGGTTGATGATTTCCTTCAACCGCCCTGTCAGGTGCAGGTAGCCGTCCTCATCAAAGGCGCCCTGATCACCGGTGCGGAACCACCGCGCGCCGTCCGCCTCAAAGAAGCTTTTGGCGTTAGCGTCCGGGTTGCTTTCGTAGCCGGGGGTGACGTTCGGGCCCGAGATCACGACCTCTCCGGTGCCCTCGATCAAGTGGTTCTCAAGCTCATGCGCGATGCGGACCTTGGGGCCTGCTTCTACCCCCACGGCACCGGGCTTTTGGGCGCGCGGGGGCAACGGGTTGGAGGCCATCTGGTGCGCAGCTTCGGTCATGCCGTAGCCTTCGATCACGGGCGCGCCAAAGGTTTTTTCCAGTTCCAGCATCACCTGCGCGGGCAAGGACGCCGACGAGGACCGCAAGAACCGGAGGCGCGCGGCATCAATCACGTCGCGATTGCGGCTGGCACGGGTCAGGATCGCCTGATGCATTGTGGGCACGGCGGTGTACCATGTTGGGTTCGCCTCCTCCATCATTGCGAAGAAATTCAACGCGTTGAAGCCCGGCGTGCAAAAGATCGACGCCCCCGACGCAAGTGACGCGGACACCGCGGCAATCAATCCGTGGATGTGAAACAGCGGCATGACGTTCATGCAGCAATCCTCTGGCGTGAGGTCTAGACTGTCCCGGATATGCTGAGCAGAGGCCGCAACATTAGACTGCAACAGAGGCACGATTTTGGGCCGCGATGTGGTGCCGGACGTATGCAGGATCAGGGCCACGTCGTCAGCTGCCGGTGCGCGCGATGCGCTGCCAGACAGATCGGACGAGAGCGTGAAGTACCCCGCCGCAGCCCCCTCAGGCACGCTGAGGCGGATAATCGCCATGCCCAACCGCTGAGCCGCCGCAAAGGCCGGACCGTCGTAGCCGTCTTCGACGAGCAGGGCTTTGGCGTTCAAATCCTCAAGGTAGAAGACGTATTCATCTTCGCGGTAGGCAGGGTTTAGCGGGGCAGTCGTGGCGGCCTGCGCCACAGTGGCAAAAGCTGTCGCCATTTCGGGCCCATTGGGCAGCACGATGGCCACGCGGTCGCTGGCATCAATCCCCATGCCATGCAGTGCCGTCGCGACCTCATCCCCCAAGGTCCGCAGCGCGCCATAGCTGAGCCACGTACGCCCCGGCGCCCCAATCGCAGGCGCATCCCCGGCATGATCCGCGATCAACGCTTTCAAGCTCGTTTCCATCAATCCATCCCTCGTCTTGTAAATCTTGATTGGTTTTATTCTGCAGGCGACAGGTCGCGCCGCAACAGGCGTTTTACGTGTTTCAGCATCGGCAGCACAAAGAAGAGTGCGGCAATCGCCATGAATGTGCCCGATATTGGCCGCTCAACAAAGGCCATCATATTACCCTGCTCCGCGATCAATGTCTGGCGGAAGCTACGTTCCATCAAGGGGCCCAGCACGAGCGCCAGCACCAGTGGCGCCATAGGATAATCTGCTTTGCGCAGAACGTAGCCTGCGACACCGAAGCCCACAATCAGCCAGACATCATGTAGCTTTTGGCTGGGCGCAAAGCCCCCGACCAGACACAGCACAAACACCAGTGAACACAGCACAGTGAACGGCATCCGAAGCGCCCAGACGAACAGCGGGATCAGTGCCAGATTAACCAGCACCGCAAATAGGTTGGCCGTATAAAGCGACGAAATCAGGCCCCACACAAAATCGGGCTGTTCAATGAACAACATCGGGCCGGGAACCAGCCCCCACATGACCATGCCGCCCAGCAACAACGCTGTCGTGGGTGACCCGGGAATGCCAAGTGTCAGCATAGGCAAGAGCGACCCTGTTGAAGCTGCGTTGTTCGCCGTTTCGGGGGCTGCAACGCCCTCAATCGCGCCCTTGCCGAAGGTCTCCGGCTTTTTGGAGAGCAGCTTTGCGATGCCATAGGACATCAGAGCCGCAGGCGTCGCACCCGCTGCGGGTAACATGCCCACAAAGAAGCCAAGAAAGGAGCCAAAGCTCATGGTTTTCCAAAGTTTGTTGATCTCTTTCAAGCCGTACCACAACTCGCGGAAGGTGATCTTGGCAGGTGTGACTTGCGGCGCACTTTTCTGGGTTTCGATCGTGTAGAGGATTTCACCCACGCCGTAGATCCCGATGGCGAGCACCAGAAAACTGATCCCCGAATAGAACCCTGGCTGGTCAAAGAAAATCAGACGCGGATCGCCAGAAATAAGGTCCAGCCCGACGGCCGACAGCACAAGGCCGAGACAGATCATGATGATCGTCTTAAGGACGTCATCACCGCCAAGCCCCACAAAGGTGGTGAACGCCAACAGCACAAGCGCAAATTCCTCAGCCGGACCGAACGCGAGGGCCACATCCGCAAGGGGCACGGCAAACAGCGTGAACAGCACGACCGAAATCGTACCACCGACGAAAGAGGCAGCAGCCGCAGCAATCAGGGCCAGCCCCGCCTTGCCCTGCTGCGCCATTGGTCGGCCATCAAAGGTCGTCGCGACTGCCGTTGACGCGCCGGGGATACCCAACAGGATCGAGCTGATCGCGCCCCCGTACATCGCGCCATAATAGATCGCGCAGAGCAGAATAATCGCAGACGACGGCGGCACGATAAAGGTGATGGGCAGCACAATGGCCACCCCGTTGACCGAGCCCAACCCCGGCATTGCGCCGATGAACAGGCCCGCCGTGACCCCGATCATTACGATCAGGATGTTGATGGGCATCAATGATGTGGCGAAGCCTTCGCCAAGGTATCCAAGCAGTTCCATAGCCGAGGTCCCCTAGAAGAAGCGCGCGTAAAGCGGGAAGAACCACGGCTCTGTCCAGCCTTTGGGCAGCAGGATTTTGAGCGTGACTTCGAAGAAAAAGAATAAAAAGACGGGTGTGCAGATGGTGAGTGCGCCGGTCAGAACCCAACTATGTTTGCCGTATATCTTGAGGTACCAAAGCAGGAACATCGGGATCGCAATATAGGCACCCGCGAACGGCAAGGCCGCCACAGTCGCCGTCAGTGCAAGCGTCACCACCACAACAGACCGCAGCGTATCTGGGTCGAAAAACGGTGTGTCATCCTTGGCGAAGGGTGCACTGTCCTTGAATGAACGCAGGACAATACCCCCTGCACACAAGAACATGATCCCCGAGAGCCAGAACGGAAAGGCGCCGCCCCCCGGTCCGCCTGTCATCCCATTCCACCCAATGGGGAGCGCACTGGCGTGCCACATAAAATATACCGAAAGGACCATAATCCCCGCGGCAAGAACGCGATCTGCAGTCAGCATGATAGTCTCAACTTTCCCACCCAAACAGGCGCGCAGTTTCCCCCGCGCGCCTGCAAATATTTATGTCCGGATTGGGCTCAGGAGCCTTGCTCGCTCATCTCCAACAGAGAGGCGTGCTTTTCACGTTCCACGAGGAAGTATTCCCCCAATGCATCGCCCGTCAGGAAATCTGGCGCGAGGGATTTCTCAGATGTGTAGGTCTGCCACTCTTCCGAGGCGTTCAGCTTTTCGAACATTTCGGTGTAGTAGGCGACAGCCTCTGGTGCCATGCCCGCTGGCGCCACAAAGGACCGCTGCATGTCATAGACCAGTTCATGGCCCAACTCGGTCATGGTTGGTGTGTCGGGAAAAGCCGCCAACCGTGTGGGCGTGAACGTCGCGATGGGGCGCGACTTACCAGCGGTGAAAAAGCCCAACTGCTCGGACGGGTTGTTAACAGTGCTATCGATGTGGCCGCCTACAAGGTTCTTAGCCACGTCACCGCCCCCTTTGAAGGGCACATACGTAATCTCAAGACCGAACTCGTTTTCCAGCATGGATGTAACCAAGCTGTCTTCTTGCCCAGTGCCGGTGCCACCCATCTTCCACTGGCCGCCCGAGGCACGGACCGCAGCAACATAATCGTCGAGCGTGTAGATATCGCTGTCGGCATTTACCCACAAAACGAACGTATCCAGAGCCATTCGCGCAATTGGGGTAAACTCTTCGATGTTCACGCCGATGTCTGTGCGCAGCGGCGTGGTGTAAAGGCTGTTGAGCGTTGCCATAATCACATGATTGTCGCCCTCTTTGTCCTTGAGGTACCGCAGCGCCTCAGCGCCCGAACCACCGCCCTTGTTCACCGGCAGGATCGGCATTGAGGCGAGGTTTTCTTTTTGGATGATGGACTGGAACAGCCGCGCCAAGCGATCAGCCCCGCCGCCCTGGCCCGCCATGATCACCATCTCAACAGGTTTCGACGGCTTCCAATCAGAAGCAAATGCAGGGGCAGTGGCGACCAGTGCTGCGGATGCTGCAAGTGCCAACGACAAGCGTCTTGTAAGTTTCAAAGTCATACGGAGGACCTCCCAATCCATGTGATTTCTGCTGCACGCTGAACGTGCCGTGTAGGGTGCAGGATGATCCAAGAAATATCTTCGTGAAAGAATGTTCCAAAATTAATCGTGTTTTGTTGTTAATTATTTCGACAACAAATTTATTATCTGTTATGTTGTAAATATGGTTAAGACACTTATCGGCCCCCAAATACGGCATATTCGCAAGATAAATACGGACACTCAGGCAGAGATGGCCCGCAAATTGGGCGTGTCTGCTGCCTACATCAACCTTTTGGAAAATAATCAACGGAGTGTGTCTGTTAACGTGTTAATGGCGCTTAGCGAAGCCTATGGCATCGACGCCCATCACCTGGTCAAAGACAGCTCCGCCACGCAACTTGCAGATCTACGCGCCTGCCTTCGGGACCCGATGTTCGCAAACCAAGCTCCCGACATCTCTGAGTTGCGTGCCGCATTGGACCATGCCCCCACGGTGGTGAAGCTTTTCTTGCAATTGCACGCAAATCACGAGGCGCTCCAGCACTCGATGCGCAAACTGACCCAAGATGACGCCTCTGGCAGCGTCCAAGCCGTCCGGGCAGAGACCGCAATTTACACCTTTTTCCGCAGTCACGGGAATCACTTCCCCCCGCTTGAGGCCGCAGCAGAGGCTGCGCGTGACGCCATCGGGGGCGCGAACGATGACCTCTATGCCAACCTCAAGCGCCACCTGAAACAGGCCTATGGGCTACAAGTCACCCTCGCCCCAGTGGAAGAGATGGAACAAGCCTTGCGCGTGTTTGATATTGCCGAAAGCCGGGTCCTGATTTCAGAGGCGCTGGACCCGGTGAACCGCACCTTCCAGCTTGCGCATGTCCTTGCCCTCGTGAGCGTAAGCGCGCTGTTGGAGACACTGATTACTGACGCGAACATACCGACCGAAACCGGACAAGAGCGGTGCCGCGTGGAACTGGCCAACTACTTTGCCGCGGCCCTTTTGATGCCCTACGACGCGATCTATCGCACCGCCGAGGACACCCGTTACGACCTCGATCGGATCGCGACCCGGTTCGCTGTCTCATTCGAGCAAGTCGCCCAGCGCCTGACAACATTGCAACGCAAAGGCGCGGAAGGCGTGCCGTTCTTTTTCCTGCGCATCGACCCTGCGGGCAATGTAACCAAGCGGTTTAACGCAACACCCTTTACCCTTGCGGATCAAGGCGGCGCTTGCCCGGTGTGGAACCTGCACAGCGCGTTTGCCGCCCCTGATACGATCCTGCCCCAACGGGTTGAACTGCCCGATACGGGGCAGTTTTTCACCATTTCGCGCACAACGCCACGCCCCGTGACCCAGCATCAGGACACGCCAAGACGACTGGTCGTCACGCTTGGATGCGAGCAGACCCATGCCCACCGCATTCGCTACGCCGACCCGCATGATCGTGCCGAGGCCCCCATCGCCCAAATCGGGATCAACTGCCACATCTGCCCGCGTCTTGATTGTGCCCAACGCGCGTATGAACCGTTGCATGTGGCCTTACCACTTGACGTAAACCGGCGCGGCACCACACGATATCAAAGTTAGCGGAGGACACGTTCTGGGCAGGTTTTCGACACTCGCAGCCCTTTTGGGCCTGCTGTTAGGGGCGACCCCCGGCTCGGCCCAAGAAGGGTTGCCTCGCCTACCCCTGACATACGCACCTGCCTTTGACGCCATTGGCAGATTGGGACCTGACCCCAAGTTTCAGACATCACAAGGATGCACCGCGACGTTAATTGCCCCTGATTTATTGTTAACAGCAGCGCATTGCCTTGCCGCCGGTCCGAGCAACGCGGCTTTCGCACCCGGCTGGCGGGTCGGACGCCGCAACCCCTCCATCGCGATTGCACGCACTGTGCGACACCCTGACTACGGGGGCATCGGGTCTTTGCCGTTTGAAAATGATATCGCTCTCGCCGTTTTGTCGGTACCGGTGACGGGCGTGCCACCGCTGGCATTGGCAGATTTATCTGGGGCGGCAATCTACAACGAACCCGTCGCCTTGCTTGGCTATCATGCAGGCGCACAGGGCGGGTTGAGCGGCGCGTTTGATTGCCCCGTTGGGCCTGGGCGCGGGCGGCTCATGGGCGTGGAATGTCCGGTCAGGGGCGGCAACTCCGGCTCGCCCCTCCTTATCAAATCTGACGGAGAGTGGCGGATCGTTGGTGTGGCCGCTGCCCGAGCCGGTGATCGGGCAGCGATGGCCGTGGCCCTTGACGATTGGCTACATGCATCCGTCGCAGCACATCTTAAGGGGGACTAATCGCCCCGCGTCACGTCGTGACGGTAAAGCCAGTCAAACCGCGATAGCATCCGCTGCGGCGCAACCGCGTTGATCATCCGCAGCCCTGCATGCGCAACGGTCTTTTTCACACCAGCCAAATGGTAGTTCCGGGCATTCGCATTCGCCGCTTCAATCGCGCGGGTCGCGCGGGGTTTGCGCTTTGCCTGATAGGCCGCAAAGGCTTGGTCGCGGCTATCGTGCACAGCCAGCGCATCCGCTAAAACCCACGCGTCCTCTAGGGCCATAACCGCCCCTTGAGCCAAGAAAGGCAGCGTCGGATGGGCCGCGTCACCCAACAACACCACCGCTCCGCGAGACCACCGATCCGCGACAGGATGCCGAAACAATCCCCAAATATTCACGGCCTCAACCTGCGCCAACATATCTGTGACCGCTGGGCAGAAGCCCGCAAACGCCGCGCGCAGGTTCGCGGGATCATCGGTGTGGTTCCAGCCCTCCTCCGCCCAAGAGGCGCGTTCCTCCACCGCCACTATATTTGTGAGCGCGCCGCCCCGCAGGGGATAGGTCACAAGGTGCCGGCCCGCCCCCATAAACACACGCGCCTCAGCAGGTTCCCCCCTGCCCGGGATCAACGCACGCCACGCGACCTGTTGTGTGAAAAAGGGCGCAATATCGCCCAGAACGGCTGTGCGTGTCTTGGCGTGCAACCCATCCGCGCCGATCAAGATGTCTTGGCGCGACGCGGTCCCGTCAACCATGCGCAAGACGGCCTGCGTACCATCCGCGTCCACGCTCTGGACACGTTCACCTAGCTGGATCTGGACACCTGCATCCCGTGCTGCGGCGGCCAATGCCGTGATAAGGTCAGCGCGATGGACCAGTTCGAAACCTTCAGGCAAGGTCATCCGCAACACTTGCCCCCCCGACGCGCCATCGCACAACGAAACGGCGGAGCTGGCCCCACCAACGGGACCAATACCCAAGGCGCGCAATACCGCGACGCCATTGGGACTGATTTGAATGCCCGCGCCGACTTCGGTGATTTCATCCGCCTGCTCGAGCACACGGACGTTTGCACCGCGTTGCGCCAGCGCCGTAGCCACGGCGAGCCCCCCGATGCCCGCGCCCAAAACTGTCACCTCTACCCCGATGATCACTGCATGCTCCCAAAGAAAAACCGCGCTCCCAATATGGGGCGCGGCTTGCTGTTTGGTCCAGTCCGAAGCGTCGACTTAATCGTCGCGATGAACTTTTTCCCGACGTTCATGACGCTCTTGCGCCTCAAGGCTCATGGTTGCAATCGGACGCGCATCCAACCGCTTGAGGCTGATCGGTTCGCCGGTCGCCTCGCAGTAACCATATTCACCTTCATCGATCCGACGCAGCGCACTGTCGATCTTGGAGATCAGCTTGCGCTGGCGATCCCGCGTGCGCAATTCCAGCGCGCGGTCGGTTTCCTCAGACGCCCGGTCCGCAACATCTGGGATGTTACGTGTGCCGCCTTGGAGGCCCTCAATCGTGCTGGCGGTTTCGTCAATGAGATCGGATTTCCACGCAAGCAGCTTGCGCCGGAAGTATTCCGTCTGACGATCATTCATGAAAGGTTCGTCCTCGGCGGGACGATAGTCTTCCGGGAGAAAAGTTTCGGCTTTCATATCACTTCCTCTATTTCCACCGGAAGAGACTTTGTTAATATCTAAAGTCATCCGGTCACCCTGCGACCCGAATACATCCCAACGCCCCCTGAGTCACGAATTGATTTACCATAGTTACTAATTTATGGCGTAGAGTTAATCTTTGTAGTCGAAACAAACAACTAGAGCGGGCTTTATGCAGTTTACAGGCACCAAAACATACGTAGCTCCCGAAGATTTGACCGTCGCGGTGAACGCAGCTATCACACTGGAACGGCCTTTGTTGGTTAAGGGTGAGCCGGGAACGGGCAAAACTGAGCTGGCGCGGCAGGTTGCCGAAAGCCTCGGCCTGCCGATGCTTGAGTGGCATATTAAGTCTACGACGCGCGCCCAACAGGGCCTGTATGAGTATGATGCAGTGAGCCGGTTGCGGGACAGTCAACTCGGCGATGACCGAGTTAATGACGTCGCAAACTACATCAAACGCGGCAAGCTGTGGGAGGCGTTTGACGCCCCTGAACGTGTTGTGCTGCTGATTGACGAAATCGACAAAGCCGATATCGAGTTTCCCAACGACCTCCTTCAAGAGCTCGATAAGATGGAATTTTTCGTCTATGAGACGGGCGAAACGGTCAAAGCGCGGCAACGGCCCATCGTCATCATCACCTCGAACAATGAAAAAGAACTGCCCGATGCGTTCCTGCGGCGCTGCTTTTTCCACTACATCCGGTTTCCCGACATGGAAACGATGAAGCAGATTGTTGAGGTCCATCACCCCGGGATCAAGGAAGCGTTGCTGACCACCGCGTTGACGCAATTCTATACTGTGCGCGAACAACAAGGGCTAAAGAAAAAGCCTTCGACCTCCGAGGTGTTGGACTGGCTCAAACTGCTGCTGGCGGAAGATTTGGATCCGGCAGACCTGAAAATGGACCCCAAATCCGCCCTACCCAAGCTGCACGGTGCGCTTTTGAAAAATGAACAGGATGTTCATTTGTTTGAACGTTTGGCTTTCATGGCGCGGCGCGGGTAAACGCGCCACTGCGCCCCGGAAAAATGGTTAAAGCGTCAGCCGGCCGTTAACGACTTCATGCCTGAGGTGATCCCCTCAAGGGTCATCGGAACCATCCGGTCCTCGAACACGTTGCGGATCATGTCGATAGACTGCGTGTAGGACCAGTGATGCTCTGGCACGGGGTTGATCCAAAGGTGTTGGGGCCACTGCTCACGCGCGCGGTTTAGCCAGACCTGCCCTGCTTCTTCGTTCCAATGCTCATTCGCACCGCCTGCATAAGCGATCTCATAGGGTGACATACTCGCGTCACCGACAAAGATGCATTTGTAGTCCGGCCCATAAGTCCGCAGGACCTCCCACGTGGGCGTGACCTCATTCCAACGGCGTCGGTTATCACGCCACACGCCCTCATAGAGGCAGTTGTGGAAATAATAGTACTCAAGATGTTTGAATTCAGCGCGCGCGGCTGAAAACAGCTCCTCCACAACACGAATATGCGGATCCATAGACCCACCAACATCCAAAAACAAAAGCACTTTGACTGCATTGCGCCGCTCGGGGCGGGTTTTGACGTCAAGGTAGCCATTCTCAGCCGTGGCGCGGATCGTCCCGTCTAGGTCCAACTCTTCTGCCGCACCGTCGCGCGCCCAGTTGCGCAGCCTCTTAAGGGCGACTTTGATATTGCGCGTGCCCAGTTCAACACTGTCATCCAAGTTCTTGAATTCGCGTTTATCCCAGACCTTAACAGCACGCTGGTGGCGGCTTTCGTTTTGGCCAATCCGCACGCCTTCAGGGTTGTAGCCATAGGCCCCAAAGGGACTGGTGCCTGCCGTCCCGATCCACTTATTGCCACCCTGATGGCGGCCCTTTTGCTCCTTCAGACGCTCTTTGAGCGTCTCCATCAGCTTGTCAAAACCACCCAGCGCCTCGATCTGAGCTTTTTCCTCTGCGCTCAGGTGCTTTTCGGCCATCTTTTCCAGCCAATCGGCTGGTAGGTTCACCGCCTCGAGGACGGCCCCCATATCTAGCGCCTCTAACCCCTCAAAGGTCGCCGCAAAGGCGCGGTCGAATTTATCAAGGTTACGCTCATCCTTCACCATCACAGCGCGAGCAAAGAAATAGAAAGCCTCAACATCATAGGTCACGAGACCCGCGCTAAGACCTTCTAAAAATGTCAAAAACTCCCGCATCGAGACCGGCACATTATGCGTACGTAGCTGGTCGAAAAAGCGCAGGAACATCGCGGATTACCCTTCGATAACGCGGCCAATAATGATCGTGGCGAACATCCCGATCATAAAGCCGAGCACGGCCCAGACAGCCGCATATTGCGCGATATCATATCGGTTTCCACCCTTCTTTCGGGCGAAAAAACCGCCAATCAGGGCACCAAGGAGCGTCGTTGCGGAATAGAGCATGAAAGCCTCGTGTTGTGGGTTAGCTCGCTACTTAGACCCCAGGGCGCAGAGCGGCAACCTCTGCGACGTGGCGGCGCACTTCTGCCGCAGAGCCAAAGCCATAGAGTGCCCACGCCTTGCCTTCCTCGCGGACGGCTCGTGCTTCGGAAACGCGGCCTGTTTCCTCCAACGCCTCAGCGCGCAGCAACATCAACGTCGACAAAAGAGCCGCGTTTTGGCCTTTTTGCGCGGCAGGCAAGGCCCCCTCGACCAGTCGCAGCGTCACATCCGGCTGCCCAGATGTCAGGGCAAAGACCGCGGGTTGCACGATGGCGTGGGCAGTGTGTACTTCCTCACCGTAGGCGTCTCGAAACACAAACGCCGCCTCAACGATCGCGGCTATCGCGCTTTCGGGTTGAACGCCAAGTGCAGCACGACCGAACGACAAGAGCGAATAGCCCAAGCGCGTGTCATTCCATTCTGCCGCGCGGGCCAAATCAATCGCACGCGCCGCAGCAGAAGCCCGCAGCCGCGCAGGCAGTCCTGGCTGAAGGGATCGATTGAGCGCGCGTTTCCAAGCCTCAGAGCTGTCGCTTGCGAGTTGATCTTGCTCCGGCGCGCCGCGCTTGTTCACCCGCGCGACAATCTCTGGCAGGGCGGTTGCAACTTGCTCAGCGTCCATACCCGTGGCGAGCCGACGATCATACGTCATGCGCAAAATCGCCATGTCGTAGCTGGTCAGAATGGTGTGAAGGTTATCATCATTGAACACGCTAAAGGGCAGCCGATAGAGGTCATTCAATGGCCCCAAAGCTTGTGCAATTTCTTCGTGCAGACAGTCGCGAATTTCTTGTGGGCTGACATCAGATGGCAGAAAAACCGCTGCCCGCGTCCGCGCCGTCAGCGTCCCCCAATCCGTTGAGCGCGCGCGCCGCTTGGACAGGTAGTCTTCCCAATTCTCAACATTTGGAACCACGAAACAGGCCGCTTGGGGAACGAGCCTTTGCAATTCTCGACGCGGGAGAGCCTCAATTGTGATCGAGGCGGCACGTCCTTCTTGCGCGCGAGAGATGTCGATGCCAGCCTCGCGCCGTAGGCGCACCAAAAGGTCATCCAAATCAGTGGCGAGTGTATCAGGCGCATCCCCCAGAACCGCCACGGTAACTGGACCCTCAAACCGTGTGAACACTGGCAGTACACGGCCGCTTTCGAGTTGAAAGCTCAGATCTAGAAAATCTTGCGTCAGTTGGGCATTGCCGGGCATGGGAACGGGGCGAGGCAACGCGCCATCGAACCGCTTCATCGCGGGAAGGGTGATGGCGGCAACCTCAGCCTCAAGTGCGGCGTCGGTCAAAGGCGATGCGACTGGCGCACAGGACGCAACCACAAGCGCCGCAGCCAAGACCCAACGCCCCCTCACTTCGGAGGCCTGTCGTACCGAATAAACGGTGTTTTGGTGCCAACCTGATCGTAGAGCATCCGCCCCTTGTAGTTGAACTCTTGGGTCAGCCAATAAACCCGCGGGGCCCCAGCCGCATCGGCCGCGTCATAGACCGATTGGATAAGCGCACGAGCAACGCCCTGCCCCCGCGCCTCAGGCAATGTGTAAAGGTCTTGCAGGTAACAAACCGGCTCGACCCGCCACATGTGAGGATGAAAAACATAGTGCACGAGGCCCGAAGCCTGTCCGTCCCGGAGGGCAAGGCACCCCTGAAACGTTGTGGGATCATCTGACATCAAACGTTCAAACGCTGTGTCGATCACCGCGCCCGGCAATGATGTCTCATAATAGGCAAGGTACCCCGCCCAAAGCGCGCGCCATACGGAATAATCCTCCGCCCCTATGGGACGAATAGAAAGGGGTTGAATGCCTGTCACGCTTTGCCTCAGCGGTATGATATTGTTCGCATTATATTTTTTACTGCAAGGGTCAGACTAGGGCCAGAATATGGCGCAAATAGGGCGTGGCGCGTGGCACTCCCCCTTTGCAACCGAACGCGGGTGCACCATATCAGACAGATGCTAAAGTTTTCCCCCATTCTGCTCGCGCTCATCTATGGGCTGGTGATGTATCGCTTCTCCGCGTGGCGGACGGCGAAAATGCTGGACCAGCAATCAACGGAATTGGCCGACCCAGAGATTGCGCGGCTGACCAAATCCATGGCCAAAGCGCTCGATATCCCGCGCATCCGCGTGCACATCTATGAGATTGAGCCGGTGAACGGATTGGCCGCACCAGACGGGCGGATTTTTCTGACCCGGGGGTTTTACCGCAAATTCAAGGCGGGCGAAGTCACCGCGGAAGAATTGGCCTCTGTGGTGGCGCATGAATTAGGGCACGTCGCGTTGGGGCATTCTCGCCGCCGGATGATCGACTTTTCCGGTCAAAACGCGATCCGGGTTGTGTTGGCGACGGTATTGGGGCGGATTTTGCCCTTTGGCGGCGTGTGGGTTGCCAATGCGCTAACCTCTGTTTTATCTGCCCGGCTGTCGAGGCAGGATGAATATGAGGCTGATGCCTATGCCGCCGCATTGATGGTTAAGGCAGGGCTGGGCACCGGGCCACAAAAACGACTGCTGGAAAAGTTAGAGACATTGACCGGTATGGGTGGGCGCGGCGCACCGGCTTGGTTGATGAGCCACCCAAAGACCGCGGACCGCGTGGCAGCCATTGAGGCGTTGGATGCCCGTTGGACCAAGCTGCCCGAAGGATAAACGGAAAGCGCCGCTCACGCGGCATGACATTCTTGCGCGGCCTTCGGCCCCGCGAGGTGAGTATTTTGGGAACAAAGGAGATGGCCAGGGTAGGGTTTATCAACGCTCGACAATATGGTGCCATTTTGGTGTTGTGCGCTGATTGGTGAGGGAGAGCCGCTTTGAGTTTTGAACATGTTATTCTGTTTAATTTGACCCTACTGGCGGCGATCCTGTCCCCCGGACCAGCGTTGGTTATGGCCATTCGCACGACCCTATCAGCGGGGCGTCGTGCTGGGATCGCCATGGGATTTGGGCTGGGACTGATGGCGGCCGTTTGGACGGCTGCTGCATTGCTCGGCCTAGAGACAGTATTTGCGGCGTTTCCATGGGCCTATTGGGCGGCCAAAACGCTAGGTGCGGCGTATTTGATCTGGATTGCGATCCAGATGTGGAGAGGCGCGCGCACCCCCATTCAGACAGATTTACGTCCTGCGGGGCGGGCCTTTCGGGACGGAGTATTGCTGCAAGCGGTTAACCCCAAGTCCGCTTTGTTTGCTGCTGCCGTTCTAATTGTGATTTTTCCGCCGGGATTAAGCCTGATGGATAAGGGGCTGATTGTGCTAAACCATTTCGCGGTGGAAATTGCGTTTTATACCGGGCTGTCCATGCTTTTGAGCACGCAAGCCGCGCAACGGCGGTACATGGCGGCGAAGCTGTATCTTGATCGCGGCGCGGCGGTCGTGATGGGGGCCCTTGGATTGCGATTGGTGTTGGGCCGATGATGCCGCAAGCCGTAGACGTTTTGTGCATAGGCTCGGTTTTGTGGGACATCATCGGGCGGTCATCATCGCACATGCGCGCGGGCTCAGATGTGCCCGGACGGATCACGCGTATCCCCGGCGGTGTCGCGATGAATATTGCTATGGCTCTCAAGGCGTATGGAATGCAGCCCGCGCTTTTGTCGGCCGTCGGGCGTGATCCGGAGGGTGAGGAATTGGTCGCGGCTTGTGCGCGATTGGGCATGGTGACGACGCACCTGTACCGATCAGAGGACCTGCCAACGGACACCTATATGGCGGTCGAGGGTGGCAACGGTTTGATCGCAGCAATTGCAGACGCTCACTCACTTGAACAGGCTGGTGCCAAGATACTGCGCCCCTTGGAAAGTGGCGCGTTAGAGGGCTGGGCGGGCATCATCGCGTTAGACGGCAACCTGACCGAAGCGTTGTTGTCTGACATCGCGGTCAGTGAAACATTTGCGCGGACGGACCTGCGGATTGCGCCTGCCTCCCCCGGCAAGGCCGAACGTCTAACCCCCTTTCTACACGCAGGGCGCGCCACGCTTTACGTAAACCTAGAAGAGGCGAACCTACTTCTCCGCGAAAGTCATGGGTCCGCTGCAGAGGCCGCGCGCGCATTGGTCGGACGTGGGGTCCACCGGGTGCTGGTCACCAATGGCGGGAACGCGGCAGCATGTGGATCGCAAAGCGGGACATTCACCGCACAGCCCCGCGAAGTGATGGTCACTCGCGTGACCGGCGCAGGCGACACTTTTATGGCCGCTCATATCGCGGCGGAGGCCAAGGGTGCCGCGCCCGACGCCGCCCTTGAGCGGGCGTTGGAGGCTGCAGCTATTTACGTCTCAGGCGAGACCTACTAGGGCAATCGGGACCATCGCATCCGCGAGGTCAAACACGTGAAAAGGACCGAGATGATGTTAGACGTGCCAATGCAAATGAGCGCAGAAGTTGCAGCCGCCCACGCCCAGAACGCACCGATTGTCGCGCTTGAGAGCACCATCATCACCCACGGCATGCCCTATCCGCAAAACCTTGAAACAGCCCGCGCGGTTGAGGGCGTGGTTCGCAATGCCGGTGCGGTGCCCGCCACAATGGCCGTGCTGGATGGCACGCTGCATGTGGGGCTTGAGGATACAGACCTAGATGCGCTTGCCCAGCGGAGCGATGCGCGCAAGCTGAGCCGGGCCGATTTGGCGCACTGCCTTGCAACAGGTGAGACCGGCGCCACCACGGTTGCGGCCACTATGATCTGCGCACGCCTCGCGGGGATCGCGGTCTTTGCGACCGGGGGCATCGGCGGCGTCCACAAGGGTGCGGAAACCAGCTTTGACGTCTCAGCCGACTTGACGGAGCTGGCGCGCACGCCGGTCACTGTTGTCGCCGCCGGCGCGAAAGCAATCCTTGACGTGCCAAAAACGTTGGAGGTCCTAGAGACCCAAGGCGTTCCGGTCCTATGCTACCGCACCGATACCTTTCCAGCGTTTTGGTCCGCGACCAGCCCACTGCCCGCGCCCCTACGCGCCGAAACCCCAGCCGAGATTGCCAAGGCACATTTGATGCGCGCGGCCCTCGGGTTGCCCGGCGGACAACTCGTGGCCAATCCAATCCCGACGGAGGCCGAAATCCCGGCAGCCACCCTCGCCCCTCTCATCGCCACGGCTCAAGCCGAGGCCGACGCCGCAGGGATCAGCGCAAAGGCCGTCACCCCGTTTCTGCTGCGGCGTTTGTTTGAGCTGACAAACGGGGCCTCGCTTGAGGCGAACATTGCCCTCGTGATGAACAATGCACGCCTCGCCGCTGAAATCGCGGGCGAAATTGCGACACAGCGGCGCTAAATTCCGCGCTTCCTTGTGCGGCCCACCGCGCACCGCTACATATGCGGCTAGGACCGAGGAAAGACCGACCACCCAATGCAAATTCCCATGCCCGAAGACCCCAAACCCCCACGCGTGGGGCTGTTCGCGCGGCTTCGCAACAACTTCCTAACCGGACTCATTGTGATTGCGCCCATTGGGCTGACCGTCTGGCTGATTTGGACGGTTGTCGGTTGGATCGACGGATTTGTTTGGCCGTTTGTACCCGACGCCTACCAACCCACGCAGCTATTGAATCGTATCCTTGGATTTGAGGGCGTGGACCAGATTGAGGTGAACGTTCGCGGCGTTGGCGTGGTGGTCTTCATCATCTTTGCCATGCTTGTGGGCTGGGTGGCCAAGGGGCTGATCGGCCGGTCCCTGATTGGTTGGGCCGAAAGCCTTGTGCTAAGCGTGCCTGTTGTCCGCTCAGTCTATGGCGGTGTGAAACAGATCGCTGAGACGATTTTTGCTCAAACCGAAACCTCATTCGAGAAAGCCTGCCTTGTGGAATATCCCCGCAAAGGTATTTGGGCGATTGCCTTTATCTCGACCGATGCAAAGGCCGAGATCGCGACCAAAACGGTGGGTGAGGACAAGATCGTCTCGGTCTTTTTACCGACCACGCCGAACCCAACATCAGGGTTCCTGCTGTTCGTGCCCAAAGAGGATATTATCATCCTCGACATGTCCGTTGAGGACGCAGCAAAATTGGTGATTTCGGCAGGGTTGGTTTATCCGAATGGGGATGACCCAACCAAACCGCCAAAAAAGCGGAATGGGCGCACGCCCGAGGCCTAGGCCCCGAGCGTGCAAATCTGATTAGGCGTCGCCCCAGACGGCTTCGAACTCACGCCATTCACCTTTGGACATGCCTGAGTTTTCTTGTGTCACAACCTCGCCCGCCAGGCGGCGCTTGAGACACTCAACGCCCTTGCCCGAAAGCTGTTGCGCGCCCATGCGGTAATCCTCGAACGCGCCATATGCGAAGGGCACCCAATCGCGGACCATTTCACAAATCGCATCCGCATAGACGCGGATTTCGTATTGCGCATGAGGGTCAGCACGCAGCCGTAGGAAGTGGAACAGGTTGTGCAAATCCACCTTCCAATACCACTGCGTGTAGATGTTGGTCGGCAGGTTCATGCGCGCCAATTCGCGAGCCAGCCCGGCCTGACCATCCTGTGAGATCATCGCCTCATAGCTGTCGTAGGCCTGATTGCTATCACGCTTCAGGATTTCGAGAACCCGCGCGGCCTCTTCACCCTCAAGAACATCGCCGCGGCCTTGGTTGTTCACCACCGACTGTGCCGCCAGATGCTCAGCCGGCGGAATGTAGAACTCACGATCAAGGATCGAGTAGCGGGCTGAATATTCGTTCACATTCGCGGTCCGGTGACGGATCCACTGACGCGCAACGAACACGGGCAGTTTGACGTGCAGTTTGATCTCACACATCTCAAACGGGGTAGAGTGCCAATGCCGCATCAAATAGCGGATCAGGCCCTCATCGTTTTGAACCGATTTCGTGCCCTTGCCATAGCTGACGCGCGCGGCCTGCGTGATGGCGGCATCGTCACCCATATAGTCGATCACACGGACAAACCCGTGATCCAAAACCGGCTGCGCGGTGTACAGGTGTTTCTCCATGCCCTCGCTTACGGCCCGCAATGTGGGGCGCGGATGGCTGCGCATTTCGGCGATTTCTTCTTCGGGGGTCATCGGTCGACTGGCCTGATCATTCATGAACTGTTCTCCACGCATGTTCGCGCCCGCAACGGGCCACAAAAGCCGCGAATCGGGCTTTTACGAACGTATTCGGATTATAATCGCACGTGAACACTAGATGTGGTCAACTTTTGTCAGGATATCCACAAGATATATAAATCACAGCGGCTTTGCGCCCTGCCGCCCGCATCAGACACAGCCATTGGTTGCGTCCACAGCCCCCGGCCCTATCTTGAGCGTAGAGTTCACTCACGAAAGTTCCCCATGCCTATTACCTATCTGCACACAATGGTTCGGGTCCGCGACCTTGATGCCTCAATCGCGTTTTACAAGCTGCTCGGTCTCGAAGAGACCCGCCGCTATGAAAATGAAAAGGGCCGCTTTTCCCTGATTTTCATGTCGCCCCCCGGTCAGGAAAACGCCCATGTGGAGCTGACCTATAACTGGGATGGTGATGAGGGCCTGCCCTCGGACAGCCGCCACTTTGGCCACCTCGCGTATCGGGTCGATAATATCTATGAGACCTGCCAGCACCTGATGGACAACGGTGTCACTATCAACCGCCCTCCCCGCGATGGGCATATGGCGTTTGTCCGCTCGCCCGATAACGTCTCGATCGAACTGCTGCAAAGCGGGGATCATCTGGCCCCAGCAGAACCTTGGGCATCCATGGAAAACACAGGCCATTGGTAAGCCGCGCGGCGGCCCTTGCCCTTGCGGTATTGATACACGCGGGGGCAGCTCAGGCCGCCTGTCGGCAGGCGCTGTTGCTGGCCTTGGACGTCTCTGGCTCAGTTGATGCCGATGAATACATACTCCAGCGGGAGGGGCTGGCCGCAGCCCTGACCGCGCCCTCTGTGCGCGATGTTCTGCTGAGCACGCCGCAGTTCCCCGTCTATATCGCTGCATTTGAATGGGCGGGACAGTTCGATCAATTCACCCTGCTGGAGTGGACGCCCATCACCGATTTAGCCACGCTAGATCAGGCCGCCAAGACACTCCGCGCGCCGACCCTGCGGCCAGCCTCACGGTCCACCGCATTGGGTGCGTCTATGGCCTATGCCGCGGCGCTGTTCCGCGATGCCCCGCCCACATGTTTGCAACGCACGCTCGACATCTCAGGCGATGGAAAAAACAACGACTGGCCCGATCCTAGCAGCCAGCACCGCAAGCTGGAGGGCGTCACGATCAATGCGCTGGTCATCGGCGCAGACAACCCCGCCGCAGGGGACCAGCGGCAGGCCGAAATCGCGGAGCTGAGCAGCTATTTTCTGTCCGAAATCATTCGCGGCCCCGGTGCCTTTGTGGAAACCGCATTGGGATATTCAGCCTATCAAGCCGCGATGGAGCGCAAATTGTTGCGTGAGCTAAAGACAATGGTCTTTGGCCAAATCGCCCCCACTGCCGGACGAACCACACGAACCCGTTAAAACTTGCGGTATTTGGCGGGATTCCAGCCCCATTCCGAACACGTTTACTTCGGCATATGCGAGGGACAGATCACAAAGGAACTGCCCCATGACATATTTCCAATCTTTCCTAACCGATGAAAACGGCGCCGTAACTGTCGACTGGGTTATCTTGTGCGCGGGCCTCGTGGGGCTTGGCCTTGCGGTGATGATGGTCGTCAAGGACGGGGCTGCCGATATCAGCGGCGATATGAACACGTCGATCAAAGCCGTAGAAACGCAGACCACGCTAGACCTGTCATCATCCTGACCGCGTTTAGTCCGTCGCGGTGACTGGCAAAGCCGCCAGTGCGACGCGGCGGCCTTCCCCCAGCAGCACATTGTAGGTGCGGCACGCGGCGGGGCTGTTCATCACTTCAAGCCCCATGCCCGCGCCTTCAACGGCAGCGCGCAGGCCTGCAGGCGCATGGGCGATCTCGGACCCAGTGCCCAGGAAAATCACATCAACCGCTCCCGCCAACTGCAACAAGCTGTCCGCATCCTCTAACCCTGCCCATGTCCGGGCTGTGGTTTCCGTCGCAAGGATTGCGCCATCAATCCGATCTCCGCCAACGCGAAAAAACCCGGGCCCATAGCTGTCGATCGGTTGCGCGCTGCCATAGTGGACTTCGTTGAGTTGCATTACGTGTCTCCCCACAATGGCAGGCCCATGAGGGCCGCGCCGGCGATAATGGTATAGGCGATCCGGCGGTAGAGCCGTTCGCGATCGGGGTGGAACATAGCTGCGCCGACCTGAATCGCCAAGAGGTTGGGCACGATCAAGATTGCACCAATCAGGAACGGCGTCAGCGTGACTTCGCCCTTTGCAGTCAAAAGCCCTAATGCCATCCCGTCGTAAATCAGCAGAAACAACGTCAGCGTCGCCCGTACGACCGAGGCAGGCAGCGGCCGCGCCATGTAGAACAGGATGACAGGCGGCCCCGGCAGACCCGCCGCACCACCCAAAAAGCCCGCGCAGGCGCCGATACCGTAAACCTTGGGCGGTGTCACTTGGCCCCGGTAACGCCAGCCCGACACGAGGGCCGCGAGCATCGCAAATGTCACAAGGGACACGGCGTAGCGAAACGCTTCAGCCGGGACACTCAGTAAGACCGCCAAGCCGATGGGCAGCGTCACCGCCAGCCCTGCACACAGCCGCAACACATCGCGCGGATGCCCGTCGCGCACTGCACGCGGTACGGTCGGGAGAGGCCCGATCAGATCCATAATTGTGAGTGTAACGATCGCCCAAACCGGGGGCAAAACCATACCCGCGATAGGCAGGTAGATCAGGGCCGTGCCGAACCCGGCAAAGCCCCGCACCAAGCCCGCAAGACAGGTTGCAAAGACCAGCCACCCCAAACCCGGGGTGGCTAAAATCTCAGGCATCGATGTTACCGAACTGTGTGCCTGCGCTGCTATCGGGCTTTTTCGGGTCGCGGTTCACGCCCAGCATCAGCACCACGTTTTTGGCCACGTAGACCGAGGAATAGGTCCCGACGATAACGCCCCACAGGATCGCGAACACGAAGCCTCGGATCACGTCGCCGCCCAGAATGATCAGCGCCAAAAGTGCGACAATCGTCGTGCCACTGGTCATCAATGTCCGCGACAGCGTTTCGTTGGTGGAGCGGTTCATAACCTCCATCAGCGGGGTTTTCTTGTACTTGATCAGGTTTTCGCGAAGGCGGTCAAACAGGACTACCGTGTCATTGATCGAGTACCCCAGCACCGTCAAAAGCGCCGCAATTGTTGCCAAATCAAAGCGAATTTGCAGCAGGCTGAAAATCCCGATGGTCAGGACAACATCGTGCACCAAGGCCGCAACCGCGCCGACGGCGAACTGCCATTCAAACCGCAGCCAAATGTAGAACAACATCGCGGCCATCGCAGCCGCAAGCGCGATCAGAGCCGTCGTCACCAACTCGCCCGAGACCTTGGGACCAACGGATTCGACACTTGGGAATGTGATCTCTGGGTCAACAGTGCGCAGCACATCCTCGACCAAGGCGATGACCTCGGGCGTCACGCTTTCAGCGCCATCTTGCGCCTGAATGCGGACCATGGCCACGTTTTGATCGTCGGCGAATGTCGGATCAAACACCTCGGTGATGGACACATCGCCAAGGTTCAAGGGTTGCAGCGCATCCCGATACGCGCCGACATTCACCTCAACCCGGCTCTCGGTACGGATGGTGGTCCCGCCCAAAAAGTCGATACCGAAGTTTAGGCCCATCACCAACCACAGCACGATTGACGCGATCACCGCGATCACCGAGCCGCCAAATGTTACTTTGCGAAAGCGGAAGAAGTCGAAGTTGGTCTCTTGCGGGACAAGTCTTAGGCGCATCTTACACCTCCAGTGTTTTGGGGCGGCGACGTTCAAACCACATGACCACAAAGACGCGCGTGACGAACAGCGCAGTAAAGACGGACGTGATGATCCCGATGCCCAGCGTCACCGAGAAACCCCGCACAGGGCCAGAGCCCAGCACAAACAGGATGACTGCGATGATGAAGGTCGTCAGGTTCGCGTCCACAATAGCCGACAGAGCGCGTTCATAGCCCAGCTGAATGGCCCGCGCTGGCCCTTTGGCCGTGCGTAATTCTTCGCGGATACGCTCAAACACCAGCACGTTAGCATCCACCGCCATACCCACGGTCAGAACGATCCCGGCAATGCCAGGCAATGTCAGGGTGCCGCCAATCAGGCTGAGGATACCAACGATAAGCGCTACGTTGATCAGCAAGGCCACCGTCGCAAACACGCCAAACAGGCCGTAGCTTGCGATCATAAAGACGACAACACCTGCCATAGCGATGGTCGCAGCGATGCGGCCTGCATCGATGGAATCTTGGCCCAGTTCGGGACCAATTGTCCGTTCCTCAAGGAATGTCATTTCAGCCGGGAGAGCACCTGCACGCAGCAAGATCGACAGCTGCGTCGATTCCGTGACATCAAAGTTACCCGTAATCTGGCCAGTGCCGCCGGGAATGGCAGATTGGATGACCGGGGCTGTGACCACCTCATCATCCAGCACAATGGCAAAGGGGGAGCCGATGTTTTCAGCCGTATAGATCCCAAAGTCCCGTGCACCCGCACCGTTAAACCGGAAGGTCACAGCAGGCAGGCCATTTTGATCGAACGCGGGCTGGCTATCGACCAGATCGTCGCCCGTGACCACCGGAGTTTGCTCAAGAATATAAAAGGTGCCCGCATCATCCATGTCCGGGACTAGGATTTGACGCCCATCAAGGCGCGCATTCGCGTCAGACGTTTGGCCAACCACCGGGTGGAACGTCAGCTTGGCGGTCGTCCCGATCAGGGATTTCAGCTCCTGCGCGGAGCCGATGCCCGGCACTTGGATCAGGATGCGGTCTGCACCCTGACGCTGGATCGTGGGTTCGCGTGTCCCGGCCTCATCCACACGGCGGCGGATGATTTCGAGCGATTGTTGCATCGTCCGGTCGTCCGTCGCGGCGCGTTCCGCCTCCGACAGCTGAACGGTTAAAACGTCGCCATTGGCTGACACGTCAATGTCGCTGGACCCTACGCCTGTGAATGTGGTGATCGGTTGGGCCAAGGCCCGCACGGCGGCAACAGCGGCTTCCATGCCCTCAGGCTGGGAAATCCGCACCCTCAGTTCACTGTCGGGCCCCGGCTGGCGGCGGATCGTGCCAACGGTTGCGCGCTCCTCACGAAGGGCGTCGCGCACAGCGGGCCAGTAGCCGTCCATCCGGCTACCATAAACGTCCTCAACCTGCACTTCGGCCAGCAAATGCGCGCCGCCCCGCAGGTCCAAACCGAGGTTCATCAAGTTTGAGGGCAGCATGCTTGGCCAAAGCCCCGCATCCGCCTCAAGCTCTGGCGAGGTGATCCCCCCCTCCATCGCAGACACGGCGTCATTGTACCGCTCTACGTTCGAATAATTCGCGTTGGGCAATGCCATCAGCAGCCCGGCCGCGCAGATGCCTAGGATCAGCACCTTCTTCCAGAGGGGGATATCAAGCATCAGGTCAGGTCGCCGGTTCGGATTTTGTCAGAACCGTCACGATGGTCGAGCGCACGACACGGACTTTAACACCGTCTGCGATTTCGACTTCAACTTCGTCACCCTCTTTGACCTTGGTGACTTTGCCAATCACACCACCTTGGGTGACGATCTGGTCACCGCGGCGCAGCGCCTCGACCATGGCTTTGTGCTCTTTGAGCTTTTTCTGCTGCGGGCGGATCAGCAGGAAGTACATGATCGCAAAGATCAGAATGAGCGGTACAAAAGACGCGAAAGTGCTGCCTGCACCTCCGACGGCTTGGGCATATGCGGGGGTGACGAACATCAGAATTTCCCTGTGATTGCAGTTCAGGCTTTGACGCCTTTAAGGTTCGGCGCACGTTATAACTGGCAAGTAGGGAGCGCAAGGCGGCGGAACAAGCTATTGGCGCCCTGTCCCGGGGTTGGCGCGGCGATTAAGCCACTGTTGCCCGGTCAGATCACCGCTGAGCCGCACACCAAGCGGGCACAAGGTGTAACGATCGGCGTGCCCCGCCAAAAAACTGCGCCAGTTTGCGTTGGGCAGATCGGACGTGGTCACGCCAAGCTGATACATTTCGTGGCCAAAATTCGCGAGCGAGATGGGTTTTGTCGGTGTTTGGCCCAGAACTCCCGCAATTTTGCTATGCAAAGCATCCAGAGCCGCCTCGTTTGGCCCCATCGGCAGCCGGTGGAACTCACTACAACTGTTTTGAAAGAAATCCGAAGGCTTGCCCCCACTGACACCCAACACCCATTTGCCGTGGGTGCGCAGTCGTTGCGCCAGATGGGCAAAACCCTGATCAGCGCTCGCGATCACAAAGGTCGCGATATCGCTACTAAGCGCCAACTCCAACGCGTCCAGACACAGCGCGATGTCCGAGGCATTCTTGCTGCTGGCCATTGGCGCCAAGGTGATGCCCGGCGTCTTGCACCAACCATCAACATGGCATTCGTCAGCATAAACACGCACGGCATCGACCCGGCCCAAATGCTTGGCCCGTTCCAGAACGGGATCAATAAGCTTGGGCGGGACATTGTCCCCATCGACGAAAACCGCGACCCGCGTGGAGTGTATTTGGTTAAGCATGTTCATGCAGTCACCGTCGCGCCGCATCGCGGCAAGATCGTGACCGAGCCACGACAGTTTCACGGCATTAATACAACCCGCGCCCCGACAATTCACGCAGGTCACAACGAATGCGGACATGCCGCGCTGCATACGCCTAGCCTTACGCCCGAGCATCCATTAAAAGGCCCGCAAATCAACGCGTGCTTGCACGCCATGCCCCACCCAAGGAGCCACTTCCATGCATGACATTCGCATGATCCGAGACAACCCTCAGGCCTTTGACGCCGCTTTGATGCGCCGGGGTGGCTCTGCGATGTCATCAGAAATCCTTGCGCTGGATGAAGCACGCAGAACCTGCATTACCGCCGCTGAAACCGCACTTGCGGACCGAAATGCGGCCTCTAAGCAAGTGGGCGCTGCCAAGGCACGGGGCGATGAGGCCGAGTTTGAGCGCCTGCGCGCCCTTGTTTCTGAGAAGAAACAGGAAATTGCGCAACTAGAAGAGGACGCAAAAGCCAAGGATATGGCCTTGCGTGACCTTTTGATGGGCATTCCAAACCTGCCGCACCCGGACGTCCCCGATGGCAAGGATGAGGACGACAACATCGAAATTCACCGTTGGGGCACGCCGCCCAAACTGGATTTCACCGCTGTTGAACATTTTGAGATCCCAAGCGTTGTGCCGGGCATGGATTTCACCACTGCGGCTAAACTTTCGGGCTCACGGTTTGTGGTTCTGCGCGGTGCGGTTGCACGCATCCACCGCGCACTTGCGCAGTTTATGCTCGACACACATGTTGATCAAAACGATCTGACCGAAACGAACACCCCCGTCCTCGTGTTGGAAGAGGCGATGTACGGCACTGGCCAGTTGCCCAAGTTTGGTGAGGATAGCTACCGCACGCGTGAGGGTTGGTGGCTGATCCCGACATCCGAGGTGACCCTGACGAACACCGTTGCGGGCGACATTCTGGAGGCCGCCGACCTGCCCCGTCGCATGTGCGCCCACAGCCTGTGCTTCCGGTCCGAGGCAGGGTCCGCCGGGCGCGACACCACAGGTATGCTGCGCCAACACCAGTTCGAAAAAGTCGAAATGGTTTCTGTCACAAAACCTGACGAAAGCCGGGCCGAGTTGGACCGGATGACGGCCTGCGCACAAGGCATCCTTGAAGCCCTTGGCCTGCCCTACCGCACGGTCGTTTTGTGCACGGGTGACATGGGTGCCGGCGCGCAACGCACCCACGATATTGAAGTCTGGTTGCCCGGCCAAAACGCCTATCGGGAGATTAGCTCTTGTTCGGTATGCGGTGATTATCAGGCGCGGCGCATGAACGCTCGCTTCCGCCCCGAGGCTGGTGCGAAGCCCGAGTATGTGCACACGCTCAACGGCTCTGGTCTGGCTGTCGGACGGTGCCTGATTGCCGTGCTCGAAAACGGGCAGCGGGCTGATGGCTCGGTCGAACTTCCGGAGGTTCTGCACCGCTATCTGGGCGGTAAGTCATGCCTTACCGCTGAAGGTGTGCTCGCTTAGCTCGCGCACTCAAGGAAAGGCGACTTCAGGGTCGCCTTCCTGCCATTGAGGGTACTTTTTCATCGTACCCTCAAACCGCTCTGAAGCTAGAAACCGTTCCAGCCACGCCTGCACGCGCGGCCAAGGCTGCGCATCAAAACGCGGCTTATCCACAAATGCGAACTGCCGGACAAACGGCAAGATCGCATAGTCCGCCACGCTCGGGCGATCAAAAATCCACTCTCCCATCTCGGCATCAAGATCGGCCAAGAACCCATGCGCCTCTACGCGTGAAACCTCTAGGTCCGCATCTGGGTATCGGGGCGGATACTTTGTGCGATCAAGCGCGGATTTAAACGGACCATCGCAGCGTGCAATCCAATCAAATCCCTCGCTTGGCATGGTCAACCATCCCTCGGGATCGCGCTGACGCAATGCCCACAGCATAATGTCGAGGCTTTCATCTAGCACCTCATCTTCCGCCACAAGGCAAGGCACGGTGCCGCTGGCAGATGCCGCAAGAAACGCGGCCGGTTTATCCCGCAAGACAACTTCGCGCAGCGCGACGGAGATGCCCGACGCTGATACGGCCAACCGCGCGCGCATCGCGTAGGGACACCGGCGAAAGGAATAGAGAATAGGTTTCGACGCCATAATCACAGCGACCTGAGCGCATCATAGGCGGCACGGTATCGCGCGTGACCCTCAGACATTGCGTCACGTAGCGCCTCCACAGGTTCCGTGCTGCGGGCGATGGGTGGGGGTGTGACGACCTCTCGGCCTGCGCCGGTGCCTGCCATCATCCCCAAACGCGCCGCGCCCAACGCTGCGCCAAAGTCACCCGCCTTTGGCAGATCCAGCGTGACGCCCAGCGTCGTCGCCAGCATCTCAACCCAATGCGCGGACTTAGAGCCGCCGCCCAAAACAAGCGCTCGCGTGAGGGTCGTGCCTGTCTGAGCCAAGGCCAACTGGTTGTCCGCAAACGCGAAACTGACACCTTGCAACACGGCGCGCGCAGCCTCGGTCGCATTGGTTGCGTGGTCTAGGTGCAGGAATTGACCACGCATCTGCGCGTTATTGTGGGGCGTCCTTTCCCCGCCTAGATAGGGCAGGAACAACGTACGACTGGGGGCCTGAAGCGCGCCTAGATCAGCGGTCAATTCAGCGGCCGTTTGACCTGTTAACCGCGCAAGCCATTCAAGAGCATCGCTAGCCGCCAAGATAACACCCATCTGATGCCAAGTGTCTGGCACCGCATGGCAAAAACTATGCACGGCCGTTTCTGGCGCGGGGCGGTAGCCCGAAGTGGCAGCAAACAAAACGCCGGACGTGCCCAGTGACAAGAACGCAGCCCCGTCCTCAACAACGCCCACGCCAATTGCGGCCGCCGCATTGTCCCCTGCGCCCCCCGCAACAGGGACCACTGGCAACCCAAGATCTGCGGCCAATTCTGGACGAAGCTGGCCTGAAATTGCACTGCCCTCAACCAATCTAGGCATTTGGCTACGGTTCAAGTGGCAAGCCGCCAAAAGGGTATCAGACCAATCGCGCGCCGCCGTATCGAACCACGCGGTACCCGCAGCGTCTGACATCTCGGACACATGCTCTCCGGTCAAAAAGAGCCGGAGATAATCCTTGGGGAGCAGGATTTTAGCGGCCTTCTCAAAGACCTCAGGCTTGTTACGGCGCAGCCATTCTACCTTGGGCGCGGTAAACCCCGGAAAAACGATATTGCCCGAAATCGCGCGAAACCGCGGGTCCGCGTCCATCTCAGCGGCCTCATCCGCGCTACGCGTGTCGTTCCACAGGATGCAAGGATAGACGGGCTGATCATCCGCGCCGACAAGGCAGGCGCCGTGCATATGCCCCGACAAGCCGATCCCCTTCAACCCGGAACAGTCAACCTTGGCAGCCAACGCACCAAGGGCTTGGCGCACCGCAGCCTCCCACGTGGAGGGGCATTGCTCAGCCCAACCATCGTGCGGCCGCTGCACTTGGAGCGGTACGTGATGTTCGGCCAGAATATTCTGATCATCATCGATTAAGATGGCCTTGAGCGATGACGTGCCCAAGTCGAGGCCAATGAAACTCATGCGGCGGCTTTCGAATTTTTACGAATTGTTGCGAATAGAATATCGTTCTGTGTGACACCTACAACCCGTTCTCGCCAAGAGTTAGCCGATATGGCGATCCCGGCCTTGTGGTCAAACGGTGTAATGTCTGTGGGGCAGTTCCCTAGGCAAAAAATACCGCAGCGCGTGGACGACCAGCCTGCCTCTCGGTCCATAATCAAGGCCGCTGTCCCCGACTTGAAACAGCCCAGAACATGGAGGTCACCGGATCGAATTCGGAAAGCCAACGCGCCTGCGCCCTTCGCAAACATGCCTTTGGGAACGGTCCCAATACGCGCCTTGCGGCTGGGTTATTTCCGAGGCAGGGTCAGGTTTGGAAATAGCGTATGAGACTTGGGGAGAGCAGCATGGCGCAGGATGGTATCCGGCTGGGAGTAGATATCGGAGGCACCTTCACGGATGTCGTTTTAGAAGGGCCGGGCCTGTTCGCATCCACCAAAGTGCTCACGACATATGCTGCGCCTGAAGACGCAATTGTTGAGGGATTGCAAAGGGTTTGTGCAGCCGAGGGCATCGCGCCCAGCGCCATCACCCAAATCATTCACGGCACCACACTTGCCACCAACGCCCTGATCGAACGGCGCGGCGCGCGCACCGCTTTGATCACCACTGAGGGTTTTCGTGACGTAATCGAAATGCGATCCGAAAGCCGGTTTGAGCAATACGATCTGAACCTCACCCTGCCCGAGCCCCTCCTGCCCCGCCAACGCAGGCTGTGCGTGCGCGAACGCGTCAATGCACAGGGAGAAGTCATGATCGCGCTGGATGAGGCCGAGGTCGCCACCCGCATAGATGAGATCGCCGCCATGGGCGTCGACAGTGTCGCCGTCGGCCTGATGCACAGCTACCTCAATCCCGCGCACGAGCGGCGCATCCGCGAGATGATCGCCGCGCGGCTGCCCGATGTCTCAGTCTCGATCTCGAGCGAAGTGTCCCCGCAGATGCGCGAATATGAGCGGTTCAATACAACCGTCGCGAATGCCTATATCAAACCGCTCATCGCCTCTTATCTTGGCCGCCTTGAAGCCCGCCTAAAGGCCGAAGGCGTAACAGCTGATGTATTCCTTATGCATTCGGGTGGTGGAATTATCAGCCTCCAAAATGCTGCCGACTTCCCCGTTCGTTTGGTTGAATCTGGTCCCGCCGGGGGGGCCGTGTTTGCCGCCGATATCGCCGCGCGCCATGGCCTTAATAAGGTGCTGAGCTTTGACATGGGCGGCACCACAGCCAAAATTTGCCTCATCAAAGATCAAACCCCCAAGACCGCGCGCGTTTTTGAGGTTGCGCGCACGTACCGCTTCAAAAAAGGCTCTGGGATGCCGATCTCTATTCCAGTGATCGACATGGTTGAGATTGGCGCAGGGGGCGGCTCACTTGCGTCCGTCGATGCGCTTCAACGGATTGCAGTTGGCCCAGAAAGCGCCGGGTCCGAGCCGGGGCCAGCATCCTACGCGCGCGGCGGCGATCGGCCCGCGGTGACAGACGCGGACCTTATGTTGGGCAAGCTTGACCCAGCGGCCTTTGCAGGTGGGCGGATCACGCTGGACCGTGACGCCGCGGCGGGCGCGCTGGATACCGCTGTCGCTACCCCCCTCGGCATGACCCCACAAGAGGCTGCCTTTGGCGTGACAGAAGTTGTCGACGAAAACATGGCCAACGCCGCGCGCGTTCATGCCGTTGAGAATGGCGAGGACCTCAGCGACTACACCATGATCGCCTTTGGCGGGGCCGCGCCGCTGCACGCCGGACGGCTGTGCGAAAAGCTGGGGATCAGCCGGTGCCTTGTGCCGCCCGGTGCGGGTGTCGGCAGCGCGATTGGCTTTCTGCGCGCGCCCTTCAGTTTTGAGGCGACGCGATCGGTATACATGCGGCTCAGCGCGTTTGATGCAGACACCGTGGCACAATTACTGGCCGAACTCGCGGATGAGGCGACCGCATTTGTGCGAACCTGTGACGCAACGGCCCCGATTGAAACGGCGGTTAAGGTCTATATGCGCTATGCAGGCCAAGGCTGGGAAATTCCCGTAACGCTGACGCCCACGCAGGCCGGGGCACCCGATGCCGCGACGTTTGTTGCCCGGTTTGAGGAAGACTATGCCCAGTTGTTCGGGCGCACCGTCGCGGGGCTGGACATCGAAATCACGGTCTGGTCGGTCAACGCCTCTACGCCGAAATCTCCGCCCCTACCGATGCCAGAACGCGCGGCCCCAACAACACTGGCACCGCACCAAGCAACCAGACAGATGTTCGATCCCGCGCGTACCACAACGCTCGAGGCCGCAGAGATAGCCCGGCGCGCGCTGGCCCCGGGGATGCGCTGCCCGGGCCCCGCTGCCATCGTCGAAGAAGAAACCACCATCATCGTCCCCGCCAGCCGCACGGCCCTATGTCACGCCGACGGCTGCATTGAGCTTAGCCCTGAGGGAGCCCAGCCATGAGCCTGTCATCCGTCGCCGCACAAGTCATGTGGAACCGCCTGATCTCAATCGTAGAAGAACAGGCCCAAGCGTTGGTGCGCACTGCCTTTTCGACCTCAGTCCGAGAGGCCGGGGATTTGTCGGCTGGCGTCTATGATGCGCAGGGCCGGATGCTGGCCCAAGCGGTCACGGGCACGCCGGGCCACGTCAACGCAATGGCCGATGCGGTCGCTCATTTCCTTCGCCGCATCGGGCGCGATACCATGGCCGAGGGCGACGTCTATATCACCAACGACCCGTGGGAGGGGACCGGCCACCTGCACGATTTCACCATGGTCACACCCGTGTTTCATGGCGGTAAATTGGTCAGCTTCTTCGCCTGTACCGCCCATGTCGTCGATGTTGGCGGGCGTGGGTTTGGGGCCGATGCACATAGCGTCTACGAAGAGGGGCTGCACATCCCCATCATGCGTTTTGCGGATCGCGGCACCGTCGACCAAACGCTTTTGCGGATCGTGCGCAGCAACGTGCGCGAACCCGATCAATTGGTGGGCGATCTCTATGCTTTGGCCAGTTGTAATCAGATCGGCGTGCAGCGTTTGAGCGATATGATGGCAGAGTTCGCCCTGTCGGATTTGGCCGAAATCGCGGGCTTCATTCTAGACAACTCACGCGCGGCGACCCTCGCACGGATCGCGGCCCTGCCGCGCGCCACAGCAACTGGTGAAATGACGGTCGATGGCTTCGACACGCCAATCACATTGTGCGCCACGGTTACGGTCGAAGATCAGCGCATCGTTACCGATTTCACCGGCACATCGGGCGTAGATCCAAAGGGGATCAACTGCCCCCTCGTCTACGCCAAGGCCTACGCATGTTATGCGCTTAAAGTCGCGATTGCGCCGGATATCCCCAACAACCACGCCTCACTAGAGCCGTTTGAAGTCACGGCCCCCGCAGACACAATCGTCAACGCGGTCCATCCTGCGCCCGTCGCGTTGCGCCACATCGTCGGCCACTTCGTGCCGGACGTGGTTTTCAACGCATTCGACCAGATCGTACCGGGCGTTGTCCCTGCCGAAGGGGCGGGATGTTTGTGCAATTTCCAGGTCTCCCTCCGGCCCGCACCGGGGGCGGCAGAGGCCCGCCGAGCAGAGGTGTTGACCTTCAACTCCGGCGGCTCCGGCGCGCGGCCCGGCCTTGACGGTTTAAACGCGACCGCGTTCCCCTCGGGGGTAATGACCATGCCCGTTGAGGCAACCGAGCACGCAGGCCCGGTCATCATCTGGCGCAAGGAACTGCGCCCCGGGTCAGGCGGCGCAGGGACTGCACGCGGCGGATTGGGCCAAGTAATGGAGGTCGGCGCCCTTCCGGGCCATGAATTTGACCTGCAAGCCATGTTTGATCGCGGCGCCCACCCCGCGCGCGGACGACGCGGCGGGACGGACGGCGCACCTACGGTCATCACCCGTGAAGACGGCACGCCGATGCGTGTCAAAGGCAAACAGTTTGTGCCCGAAGGCGGGCGCGTGCACATGGCCTTTCCCGGCGGGGGCGGATACGGGCCCGCGTCCGACCGTCCGCTCAGTGCGATCCAACGCGACGTGGCTCGGGGCTATATCACGCCCGCAGATGCCCAGCGCGACTACGGCCTAACCCAAGCCCAGATCGACGCCGCAGAGGAGTTAGATCCATGAGCCAAGCCACACAAAGCCCCGCGCATTCCAGTTACGACGTCGTCATTATTGGCGGGGGCATCATGGGGGCATCCACCGCGTGGTTCCTGACGGATGAGCCCGATTTTAACGGACGCGTTTTGGTGATTGAGCGGGACACGAGCCTCGAATTTGCGTCGACCACGCATACCAATTCCTGCGTGCGGCAACAATTCTCAACCGAGTTAAACGTGCGCATCAGCCAGTTCACAGCTGAATTCGTCCATTCCTTACGGGACCGAATGGGCGGTGATGAACGTGTGCCAGAGCTGCGCATTCAGTCATTTGGGTACATGTATCTTGCGGCGGGTGAGGGCTTTGCCGACACCCTGCGCGCGAACCAAACGATACAACATGCGGCCGGTGCGGCCACCCAGCTTCTTACCCCCGATCAGATCAAAGCCGCCTACCCGTTCTACACCGTAGACGACATTGTCCTTGGCTCGATCAACACGGTGAACGAGGGCTATTTCGACGGCAGCACCGTTAACACATGGTGGCGACGGCAGGCGATTGAACGGGGCGTTGAATGGCTCCAAAACGAAGTGGTCGCGATCACCCGCACAGGCGATCAGATCGAGAGTGTGACACTCGCCTCTGGAGAGGTCATCTCCTGCGGGCAATTGGTCAATGCATCTGGTCCGCGCGGGGCACGCACCGCAGCCATGGCCGGGCTGACGCTGCCGATTGAGCCGCGCAAACGCTATTCCTGGGTGGTCAAGGCTGATCAACCGTTGGACCGCCCCCTGCCCCTGACAATCGATCCCTCCGGCGTGCATGTACGCGAAAACGGTGGCGGAACCTATCAGGTCGGCGCCCACAGCGACATCGACCCTGCCGCCGATTTCGACGATTTCGCGATGGACCCGGATATCTGGATGGACAAAGTTTGGCCCGCCATCGCGCACCGCATCCCAGCGTTTGAGGCCGTACGCATTCAGGCCGAATGGACCGGGCATTATGCCATGAACACCTTTGATCACAACGCCGTCCACGGACCGCATCCTGAAGTGCGCAATTTCCTGTTCATCAATGGGTTCTCAGGGCATGGGTTGCAGCAATCTCCGGCGATGGGTCGGGGGATGGCTGAGTGGATTACACATGGGGCCTACCAGACCTTGGACCTATCGGAGTTCGGCTACGATCGGCTCATGCACAATCGCCCAATCCATGAACGCGCTGTGATCTAGGCCAAACCCCGAGGCGAGCTATGTTGTTGTCGGGACAAGAGGAATACCGAAATGAAGACAATTACATTGGGCGCAAGCGGCCCACAGGTTTCGCAGTTTGGCATCGGGGCGATGTCGTTTGCGGGCATCTATGGTGACGCCACTTTCGCAGAAAGCCATGCCGTGTTGGACGCGTGCCGCGCGGCGGGGGCCACGCATATCGACACCTCCAACGTCTACGGTATGGGCCGCTCCGAGGAGATCATCGGTAACTGGTTCAAGCAGCGCCCCGGTGCACGAGCCGATATGGTGTTGGCGACCAAAGCAGGCATCGCGCGCGGCAATGAACGCCCGCGCAACAATGACCCCGACTACCTTGAGGCCTGCTTGGATGAGAGCCTCACCCGGCTTGGCGTTGACCATGTGGATCTGTTCTACATCCACCGCTACGACGCCGCCCACAGCCCCGAAGACGTGGCAGGCACGCTTAAGCGGCTGATCGATGCAGGCAAAACACGGGCCGTTGGATTTTCCGAGATTGCGCCCAGCACGTTGCGCCGGGCGTGGACGGAATGCCCTATCGCGGCAGTGCAATCCGAATACTCGCTTTCGACGCGCGCACCCGAACTGGGGCTGAGCCAAGCTTGCGCAGAATTGGGCACCACCTTGGTCGCATTCTCGCCAGTGGGGCGTAGCTTTTTGACAGACGCCCCATTCAGCCATGCGCGCGCGCAATCTCATGCGTTTTTGGCCAACAACCCGCGCTTTATGGAACCGAACTACAGCGCCAATATCACCGCCACGGATCGCTTCCGCCGCTTGGCTGCAGACATGGAGCTTCCCGCGGCGGCGCTTGCGATTGCTTGGGTTATCTCGCGCGGCGAGCATGTGCTGCCCATCCCCGGCACGAAAAACACCGCCCATCTGGCCGAACTGTTGCGCGGGACTGAGATTACGCTCACGGCTGAGGATTTGGACCGAATTGAAGCCGTACTGCCTGTTGGCTGGGCACACGGTGACCGATACTCTGACGTGCAATGGCAGGGGCCAGAACGCTTTAGCTAAGGCGCGAAATCAACAACGACGGGGTAGTGGTCTGTAGGCCATTCCCCGTCGAACTTTTGGCGCAGTACGACAGGTGCGCCAAGCGGCTGAGCGGGCCCTGCATACCCAATGTGATCAATCGCCCCAAACAAATTGAGGCCGCGATTGAAGTGAAACGTCGCCCCTTTGACGGGTGTAAATGTGACGCCCACGTCCTCCATGATCGCCAGCTTGCGCGCACCCAATCGCGCATTCATATCGCCGATGACATACAGGGTTTCTCCGGCCTCGATCCAAGGCTTAATCCGTTCCGCGATCAACTCGGCTGATTGCAAGCGATTTGATCGGCTACTGAAATCCGTATGGACATTCACCACACGAAACACCCGATCAGACCGCATATCCCGGAACTCGGCCCATGACGCAAAAGCAGGATACGACCCGTTGAACGTACGGGCGTAAAGGACATCCGGCGTTTCAGAGAAAAAGAACCACCCCTGTCCCAGCATTTGCAAGCGATCCCTGCGATAGAGGATGGGCTGGGTGGAGGGGAATGCGCGCGGGTCCCCTGCGGCTGCGGCCCCGTAGTTGGGGTTGTTGGACAGCAGCCAATCCAAAGCGAGGTTGTCGAGACTAATGGCACTGCCCGCAAAGCTCTCCATCTCTTGAAAGCCGATCACGTCAGCCTCAAGCGCCTTGAAAGCCATATCCAACGGACCCTTGCGCCGTTCCCAATCGGCCATCGACCATGGTCCCTCAGCGCGGGGCACAACGATGTAGTGCACATTATAAGTCGCCATGCGCAACGCCTCAGGCGATGCGGGCGGCAACGCAGGCGTGCCAGAATTGCGCAAAATCTGGGTGCAGCCGATGACGAAAACGCCCAGCGTCAAGATGAGTAGCGATTTGAGGATACGTCGGACCATGCACCAAACGTGGGGCATCACGTTCAGAAAGCCAGCACCACGCCATGAATTGTGACTTCGCGCAACGCTTAGCCCATGCAAAGCTGGCTGTGTCATTTGCTCCGGAGGTGTTTTCATGAAACGTACTGTTTTAGGTGCCGCAATATGGGCCGTCTTTTGTGGACCCGTCATCGCGCAGCAGGCGGCCGACGCCGTCGCACCAGAGCCCGCAAGCGCGCCGTTGGCGTTCGAAGCCATCTCACCGGAACTACGCCCCGCATTTGATGCCAAAGCCAAGGGTGCACCCGTCACAGCCCAAGACTGGATGGTCGCCGCTGCCAACCCTTGGGCGGTTCAGGCAGGTGCGCGCGTCTTGTCCGCAGGTGGAACCGCCGCGGATGCGATGGTCGCGGTACAGGCCGTTTTAGGTCTGGTCGAGCCGCAATCCTCAGGCCTAGGAGGCGGCGCGTTTTTGGTCTGGTATGATGGGGCATCGGGCGCGATCACCACGTTGGATGCGCGCGAAACCGCGCCATTGGCGGCCACTCCACGGCTGTTTCAGAACGAAAACGGCGAGCCGCTCAAATTCTTTGACGCCGTCGTGGGAGGGTTGTCCGTCGGCACGCCCGGCACGCCAAGGCTGCTTGAGGACGCGCATCGCCGCTGGGGCCGCGCCAACTGGGCCGGGCTGTTTGACGATGCAATCACCCTGGCGGAGGATGGCTTTCCCGTTTCACCCCGGCTGGCCGGCTTGGTCGAACGCGACGCGGACAGGTTGCAACGTTTCGCACCGACTGCTGCGTATTTCTTCCCGGATGGCGTAGGGCTTGCGGCTGGCGACACCCTAATGAACCCCGACTACGCGGACACCTTGCGCGCGTTGGCAGACCATGGCGCGGACGCGTTCTATTCGGGTCCCATCGCACAGGATATCGTCACGACAGTGCGCACGGCACCCGGCAATCCCGGCGTGCTAAGCACCGATGACCTAGAGCTTTATCAAGTGATTGAACGCAACGCAGTTTGTGCCGAATACCGCGCGCACGAGGTATGCGGCATAGGGCCACCATCCTCAGGTGGGCTGACCGTCGGGCAAATCCTTGGAATGCTTGATGGCTTTGATCTCGCAGCCCTCGGCCCCACATCGCCCGAGGCATGGCGTCTGATCGGCGATGCCTCGCGTCTCGCGTTTGCAGACCGTGGCCGCTACATGGCCGATAGCGATTTTGTGCCCGTCCCCGCGCGCGGCCTGATCGCCCCGGAGTATCTGGCAGAGCGGCGCAAGTTGCTCGAACGCGATGATGCGCTGCCAGAAGTAGTCCCCGGCATACCCAGCTTTGATCATGCCAGTTTGATCTGGGCCGATGACGAAAGCCTTGAGCTGCCATCAACCTCACACATCTCAATCGTAGACGCATACGGCAACGCATTGTCGATGACGACGACCATCGAAAACGGCTTTGGCTCGCGCCTGTTTGTGCGCGGCTTCCTTTTGAACAATGAGCTGACAGATTTCTCATTCCGCACGCATCGCGATGGGGTGCCGATTGCAAACGCGCTGGCCCCGGGCAAGCGGCCTAGGTCCTCAATGGCACCGACGATTGTTCTAAAGGATCGGGCGCCCGTATTGGTAATCGGCAGTCCGGGAGGCTCTCGGATCATCGGATACGTGGCCAAGTCGATCATCGCCCATCTGGATTGGGGTATGGATGTGCAACAGGCCACCGCTTTGCCACACCTTGTAAACCGCTTTGGTACTTATGACCTCGAAGAAGGCACCAGCGCCGAGGCTCTGGGCGGCCCATTAACCGAACTTGGGTATGAGGTTAATGCTCGCGCCCTGACATCTGGGCTGCACATGATTGCCATCGGCAACGGCATCACTGGCGGGGCTGACCCGCGCCGCGAAGGGATTGCGTACGGCCGTTAGACAGCCTCAGGCGTCGTCGGATGGCCGACGGTGCAAGGCTGGCATGGCGTAAGGCACCCGAGCTTTGTACGCCGCGAACCGGTCCCCATAACGGGCAGTGAACCGACGCTCCTTTAGGATGGGCGCGCCGAGGCAATAAGTCGTAAGGATTATAGCCACCGCAAGCTGGTCCGGTGTCCAAACAGGCACGGTCCACAGCGTCAACGCAAAGGCCACATAAATTGGCTGACGGATCAACCGAAACAGCCCGCCCGTTGGCATGTCTGGGAAAACTGGCTTGATCTTGGCCATCAAAGACATCCAGCCCAATGCGCCCGATTGCACCTCGGCGCCGGCATCATAGCTGGCCTTGATCAACAGCAACCATGCGCTGGTGTAGAGGCTGCACATCAACCAGAAAACGCCCCCCTCAGCCCGCCACCAGACCACACCACTGGGCGTCCAGAGCGCGAACAGGAGCAGCAATTGGCCGGACGCAACAATCGCGTAAGTGGTTGTCATGAGTGTCGATGCATACTCGCGAGGGGCCAACCTTAACAGCCACTTGCCCCCCCGCGTGGTCAACAAAATGGAATGCGCGAGCGGGAATTGGATCAGCAAAAGCGCGTTGACCAAATACGACACGGGCGCGGGCACGGTCCCCAAACTTTCACTCATCCCAAAAAACATCGCAGCGATCATCGCAACAACAGCCAGCCCAAAGATCGCGTGGCATACCGCGCCAAATGCGAGCGCAACGGCGATGCGGCGCAGCCCCCTTGGCGGTCGCAGCGCTCCAGAGATCAATCGCAAAAGGCGCACAATCGGGGTGGGTTCGGGTTCAGTCATGTACGCAGAGTTAGGCGGCATGGACGGGATTTCAAAGACAGCCTAACTATTACCGCTGCTCACCCTCATCTGATTGATCCCAAACGTATTGCCCGGTCTTTTGATCCAGCGTCAGTCGGACACCCTGACGGGGGCGCGCAGCCTTGGTGGCTACAATGACAGCCACAAGCAAAAACACCACAAAGGCCACTGCAATGGTGAGAATGACCTCCATGTTTTGCTCCCTTACCCTCAGATGCCTCGAAATTCTTGATATCCTTACGGTAGGCCCCCGGGGCCAGATTTCACAGACTTTTCGCCCCAGCCAACGGCTGCATGTGCGCAACAACCGCTATGCGCTTTGGAATTTATCGAGCCTTCACTCAATTTAGAATAATTCTAAAAACGTCTTGGAATGGCACATAACATCCCTATATCCAAAGGCATGGAACGGCCAACACACATTCAAAAACGCACAAATTTACCCCAAAACAGGAGAAAATCATGACGCAGACAGCGGCGACACTTACGACAAACGCGCAAGCAGAGATCGTGAATGGCCTGAACCAATGTGTGGCAGAAACGGCTGTCACCACAATGCTCGCACAAAACTTCCACTGGAACGTGACCGGCATGGCCTTTGGCCCCCTGCACGACCTGTTTCAGCAAATCTACGAAGACCATTTCGTAGCGCAAGATGACCTCGCGGAGCGGGCCAAGGCCCTGCACGGTCACGCTGAAGGCACCCTTGGAGGCATGCTGAAACGCTCAAAAGTGACTGAAGTTGAGGGTGTTCCAGCTGCCGAAGATATGATCCGCCTGATGATGGAGGCACAGAACACTGTCGCCTCAAGCCTTGCGGAAACCGGCAGTCTAGCTGCAGATCACGGTGACACACTGACCGAAGATTTGTGCATCGCACGCGGTCAGACCCACGAGAAATTCGCGTGGCTGCTGCGCGCGCATATCAGTTGATAAACAGAAACGGGGCGGGCTGATGGTTTCAGCCCGCCCCATTTTACGGCACCCCGGGCTTAGCCCGCAGCAATCACCGCGCGCTTTGCCATCACCTTGATCAGTTGAGCCCTGTATGCGGCGGAACCGTGCAAATCACTCATGAGCTCTTCTTCCGACACATCAACGCCATCAACAGCAGCTGGTGTGAAGCGAGCTGCGAGTGCGGCCTCTAACACTTGGTGGCGAAAGACCCCGTCTTCGCCCGCGCCCGTGACAGCCACACGCGCATCGCCGTCCAAAACGGCGACGAAAACACCGACCATCGCGTAGCGCGACGCAGGGTTGGGGAACTTTGCATAGGCCGCCTTTTCAGGGATCGGGAACCGCACGGAGGTGATAATCTCGTCCTCATCCAGATCGGTCGCGAACATACCGGCAAAGAACGCATCGGCATCGACCTCGCGACGATCTGTGATGATCGTCGCGTTCAACGCAAGTGCCGCCGCCGGATAGCAAGCGGACGGATCATTGTTGGCTAATGAGCCACCAATCGTGCCCATGGCGCGCACGGCAGGGTCGCCAATGCCGCCCGCAAGCGTCGCAAGCGCAGGAATATGCGTCTGGACATCCGTGTGTAGTGCCACATCTGCGTGGCGCGTCGCGGCCCCAACAACCAGCGCGTCGCCTTTGATGCAAACGCCCTGCAACTCAGCCAAGGCACGGATATCGATCAGGTCACTTGGCGCGGCAAGGTGTTGTTTCATTGTGGGCACAAGCGTCTGACCACCCGCAATTACTTTGCCATCTTCCGCATCACCCAAAACCGCGACCGCGTCCGCGACAGAGGTCGCTTTGTGATATTTCAACTCATACATCGACGTATCCTTTCTCAGCCAAACCCATCTACTGGGCCGCCTTGGCCGCGCCCGACATGGTCTGTGCGGCGTCTGCAATGGCTTTGACGATGTTGTGGTAGCCGGTGCAGCGGCACAAATTGCCCTCTAGCTCTTCGCGAATAGCGGCCTCGGTCAGAGGCTGGCCCATGGCCTGATAGCGCGTCACGATGTCGATGCCCGCCATCACCATGCCCGGCGTACAAAACCCGCATTGCAGCCCGTGATGCGTGTTGAACGCCGTCTGCATTGGATGCAAATCATCCCCGTTCGCAACGCCCTCAATCGTCGTGACGTCTGCTCCGTCCAGCGACACCGCAAGCGTCGTGCAGGCCTTAATCGCCCGCCCATCCACGTGGACCAAACAGGCCCCACATTGACTGGTATCGCAGCCAACATGCGTTCCCGTCAGACGCAAATCTTCGCGCAGGAACTGTGACAGCAAGGTATTGTCTGGCACCTCCCGGCTCACGGTTTGTCCGTTGACCGTCAGTTTGACGCGACTCATGGCTTTCTCCCTGTGGCTTGGCGCGGTTCGCCACCGAAGCCTACCCTTTCAAAGTTCAATTGCAACGCGATCGTGACGACGCACTGGCCGCACTACGATCTGGACCTAATGAAACCGCAAGATTCAACTTTTCAACGGGCTTCGTTCGTGATGCCTTGAAGCATAGATCGTAGAGTGTCGGAGGCCGACCCCCATGAAATCGCGCACAAAAGTCGCCGTCATCGGTGGTGGTATCGCTGGCTGCTCAACCTTGTATCACCTAACCCAAGAGGGTTGGAGCGACGTTGTCCTGATTGAGCGAGACGAGCTGACAAGCGGAACGACTTGGCACTCTGCCGCGCAGGTGACGAACTTCGGGATGAACCAGACGATGGTCGGGCTCAAGTCGCACTCCATCGCGTTATACAAAAAGCTGCGCGACGATCCGGAATACCCCGTGGGTTATCATCATGGCGACGGCGGCATTCGGTTGGCCAATACCGAAGGCCACATGCAGGGCTATCGCCACTTTGCCTCGATGGCGCGCGGCATGGGCGTTGAGTATGAGATCTTGGATGCCGAGGAATGCGCGCGTAGGCATCCGCTGATCTCAACCGAGAACCTGCTGGGGGGCTTGTGGGATGGGGAAGACGGTGACATCGACCCCGCCCAACTGTGCCAGGCCCTCGCGTTTCATGCGCGCAAAGCGGGTGCTGAGGTGTACCGCAACACTGCGGTGACCGGCCTTAAGCAACTGTCTGACGATACTTGGGTCGTGCACACAACCAAGGGCGACATTGCCGCGGACATCGTTGTGAACGCAGGCGGCTACCGCGTAAACGAAATCGGTGCGATGATGGGCGTTCGGCACCCCGTGGCGTCGATGGAGCACCAGTATTTTGTCACCGAAGACATCCCCGCCATCGCCGAGGCCGGTCACAGGATGCCGCTCTTGCGGTGCCCGATCTCCGACTACTATTCGCGCCAGGAAAAAGGCGGATTGCTGGTTGGTTTCTATGAACAGGATTGCAAAACGTGGGGGATGGATGGGATCAGCCCCGACTTTTCCAACGACCTCTGCCCAGATGACCTAGACCGCGTGATGGACGTCCTAGAAGGCGCGTTTGAGCGGATGCCTGTCTTGGCTGACGTGGGCATAAAGCGGGTGGTTAACGGCCCCATCACCTACACCATCGACGGCGCACCTTTGGTGGGCCCGATCCCCGGCAAGCGGAATGCATTTTGCATCATCGGCCTGCGTGCTGGGCTCGGAGAAGGCGGCGGGCACGGCTGGCTTTTGGCGCAACAGATCGTACATGGCGAAGCGTGTTATGACACTTGGTGTATCGATCCGCGCCGGTTCACGGGCCACGCAACAGTCGAGTTAACCGCGCTCAAGGCTGTCGAAGATTATCAAAATGAGTTTCGCTTTCACTTTCCCCACGAACACCGGCCCGCGGGACGGCCTGCAAAAACCACCCCCCTTACCCCTGTATTAGCGGCCGAGGGCGCGGAATTCACAGTTGTGAACGGGTGGGAGCGCATGGACTACATCAAGCCGACGCCGGACTTTGTGGCGAGGCATTCCTTTGCGTTTGACAACACGTTTAAAGCCGTCGGCGCCGAAGTGGCACATGTCCACACCAAGGTGGGCCTATGTGAGGTCAACGGCTTCACCCGATTTGAGATTACCGGTGTCGACCGCCACGCATTCATGGACCGGATGAGTTGCAGCTTCGTGCCCAAACAGGACGGACGCGTAGGCTTGGTCTATCTGCTCAATGAGCAGGGTATGGTAAAATCAGAGGCCACTGTGGCCAACCTGCCAGCCAGTGACCGTGGGCCTGAACGCATGTGGTATGGGTCTGCTGCGGCAAGCGAATACCATGATATGGATTGGCTGTGCGCGCACATGCGTTCCGATGAAGACGTTCAAATTCGCAGTCTTACCAACGACATGACGATCCTTGTTTTGGCCGGCCCGGATGCCCGCGCCGTGCTACAGGCTTGTGCGCGCGGCGATTGGTCAAACGACGCATTCCCGTTCCTGCGGGTGCGCGAGTGTGAAATCGGCTTTGTACCAGCCACTGTTATGCGGGTCAGTTTTTCCGGCGAATTGGCCTATGAAATCCACGTGCCCAACGCATCATTGTACGCGGCCTACCTAGCACTGCGTGCGGCTGGAGAGAACTTTGACCTACGTTTATTCGGCGCACGCGCAGTTGAGTCTATGCGGATGGAAAAAGGATTTTTGCACTGGAAAGCCGACCTCATCACCGAGTTCGATCCCTATGAAACGGGCCTCACCCGGTTTGTACGTATCGACAAGGGCCCGTTTGTTGGCCGCGGAGCTTTGAAGGAGTGCCTTGCGAAGGCGCCTCGCAAGCAACTCGTAACGCTGCATGTCAAAACAGATCACGCGCCCGCACACGCTGGCGCATCCCTGATGGAGGCCGGTCGCGTTGTCGGTACGATCACGTCTGGGGCGTGGGGGTATCGGATCGAGAAAAACTTGGCCTACGCGTTTGTTGAAACTGAATTTGCCAATGTAGGTGCCACGATGTCGCTCGATCTTTGCGGAGATCTGATTGAGGCCGAAGTCATAGCGCCGGGTGCTTTTGGCCCAGAACACAAACGTATGCGTGGGTAGAAGCCGTTGATTGCGTTTGGCATTCTTGGTGGCTAGAGGATTTCTCGGGCAAGGGGCGTACAATTCATTTGGTTAAAGCAAAAGAACCCCCGCTATTCCGCCAAATAACTTTTCCAAAGTGCAATCAACTCGGTCGTTTTTTCGTATTTGCACAAAGCCAAAAGAATTGCGCCCGACTGAGTTGCACAGAAAACGGATCGGCCGCCAGCAGGATGCCCACTGTAGATTGCGCACGCCGGCTTAGGCGCATCTTCTAATCCGATGCAAGCTTGCTCATCGTGGCTAGCCCCCTCTTCAACTGCCAAAGACTTGAGCGAATTCAACAAACTAGGATCACCCCAGAGCACGTGAAAATCTCCACCCTTCCAGACCACCAATGCCTCTACATGCGTGCGAAATTGATCGGAGAAAGCGGCAAGAGGCGATGGTTGGATGGCATCACTTTCGCCTATATCACCCGATGTTTCGTGCAACGCAGGGGGGGCACGCTCTTCATTGTTTTGAAATGTGCTAAGGTCAAAGCGCTGCGAACGAACCGTTATGCGAGCGGTGCTGTCCAAAAAACGCTCCAATGCCTCGGCGACAGGCTCTGCACGAACAGCTTGATGGGGAGCCTCAGTTTGAGCAGGCTTGTAGAAACGATTTTCGCCTGAACAAGCGGTGTACTCGACGCCCAACAAGCGCCCTCTGTTTACAAAAAATGAAATTGCCTCTGATCGGTCATTTGTGAAGATAAGTCGCCTCGGCAGTTGGGTCTCTGCTATTTTAGCGATCAAGTTCTCTCTCGGATCATCCGTACCCAAAATGGGTCCACTGGAAACGATTGCGGATTGAGGACGCGATAAGGCCTGTAGCCGAGACACCAGCACCGAAATATCAGAGCATTCTAAGCCGCTCTTCATTTCGGCATCTCCAATGCATCAAGCGCAGCGCGCACTGCAGGCAAAAAACGCTGAAGGGAAATGCGACCCGTACATACGCAGCAAAACACATCACTTTGCTTGATCGTCGATTTAAGAAAAACACCCACTTCTTCAGGCTCAATCAGTACCGCTTCGAAAACCCCGGCATCAGAACCGTTGGAAATAAGAGCCTCTATGGGGCCGTTTGCTTGGTGGTCAAGAACGGCCTTTGCGGTAGAACACAGACTGCTAATCTCTTCCTGCATGCGAGACGTATCCGCGCTCACAGAGAGGACCATTCCCGCCTCTAGGTCGGCGAATGCCATCAACGTGCATTCAGGAAACTGATCCCGAAGTGACTGCATTCGTTTTGCGACGTCCATGCCGACAACAAGCCTCTCGCCCTAAAATGTAAAGCAGGCACGATACGCCATGAGGGATTGCAAAAAGGTAAACGCAACCGCTCTTCAATCGGATTTGGGTCGCGGCGTCACTGCGCGCACTCTGCCGATACGGCGCGGCACAATGCGCTGCGCGATTTCCTCAGATCTAGTCTCTGCAGCAACACACGTTGCGGTCTCAGCACCGGATCGTTCGGAGGAACGTAAATCAGAATTAGGCCTCAGATCATCCAAAATTTGCTTGAAATACCGCGCAAAATCGCCGGCCCCAGTCCGCAACCAAGCGGCATAGTCATTCTGCTCATTCGCGGCTTGCAACAGTGAAATTGGAAGGCACGCACGAAACTGATCACCGACCTCCATGCGAACCCGCCGGATAATCTTCTCGCGGTCTTTCTCATTCGTGATTTTATCAATCCGGGTGAGCAGAAGAAGGCTGTTTGAATGCAACGTATCCGGTAAACTGCTCCAAACTGCAGCCTCACTCTGGCGCCATGCCTGCGTTGCGTGGCTACACCAAAGCACACCATCAGCCCGTGCAATCATCCTTTGCCAGACTTGTGGCGACATATTGGGGTCAGAAATCCCCGGCATATCCAACAGATCACAGCTTTCGAGCACATCCGCCTCAGAATAAATCTGAATATAGGCCGTGTCTTTGAGCGGAGCGGCAGAAATGTGTGACAAATCAATCGGATGCTCTTCGCCATCAATATCCACGCGAACGGGATCCTCTGAACCAAAAGAAATCATCACAGGTGGTACATGGCTCGCGACGACCTGAACCGGCAAAGGCTGGCTGCCAATCAACAAATTGGCCAGCGTACTTTTGCCCGCACTGAATTCGCCCATGAGAGCGATGCAGGGTTTCTTGTCACACGCGGCTGTTTGGCTCATGCCTCAATCGCCTCTAGGCTTCGGATCGCTTGCTGTACCTCGGCATCGCGGGCAATCAAGGTCTGGCGATCAAACAACGCGTCCACTCCATCCTCGGCCAGTAGAGGTGCGGAAAGAGTATTCAGTAGGATTTCTGCTTGCTCGTAGACAAATCGCTCCGCCTCCTGAACCGCCTGTTCACGCAGCGCATCCCCATGCTGCGATTTCAGATCTTGGATTACTCCAATGGTTTCGGCGTGGATCAGCTTTCGAAAATCTGTAGCAAATGACTGATATCCTCGCCGCTTATACCACCAGTTGCGCCACCAGGTGCCCTTCAAATCCAGCGCGATTGTCTGACCCAAAGTTACCGGTGGCGGCACAGGCAAGGGCGGCGGGACTTTGATATCAAACAACTCAGCCGGAAGGTTCAACGCATTTTGATAGAGTGAGCCGATCTCCTCCGCTGCCTGACGTACACAACGATCAAAAGCTGATTGTACCGTTTTTCCATAAGCTTGGTACGAGGATCGAAGCAAAAGGCGCAGACCGGCCGGATCATATTCCCACACTTCGTCGTCACCGAACTGCTCTAGATGAGACAACAAAGCATCCGTAGCACGCGCCAAAAAGCTATCGTGCACACGATCCAAACGGGTTGAAAAAGCCGATTGCGCCTCATCAAGTTCAGCCATCAATGTCGTGTTTGAACTCTCTTTGATTACGGCAACTGCTGTGCTGATCTCTGACGCGCTGATTTGGACCGGAACTTCGCCGATTTGCGCTTTGGCCTTAAGGTTATCTGCCTGTTGCACCCCGGCCAGTAGGTTCCGGGCACGCGCCCCAATGTGCCTCACTAGGCCCTGCCCCTCACCATGCATAATTCGGTTAGCAATAGCTGCATAAAGCGCGGGCATGCCCGACAATTCCCACAACACACAGCGTGTTGTTTGATGTTGTAGGGTCGCGTCCTCGCTCGCATTCACGAGTTGCATTAGCGCAGCCTTGCTTGCCTCGGGTACGCGAGAAAAAGACCCCATCATCGCACCTTGTGCCCAGATCGCGCTGCCAAAGATAATCTCCGCGTCTTTTGGCCCATCTATTTTTGCCAGTGTTGCGATAATGCTGTCGCGGATTTGGCCAACTTGAGTGCTGGGCTCAGACAACTCATCGACGCGGTTCACGAAAATAATGACTTCGTTTGACTTCACATTGGATATCAACCGAACCAGCGCCAAGTCCGTTGAAGACAGTGCCTGATGCGCGGACAATACCACGACGCAGATGCGGCTATCCCGGATCGCGCGAATAGTAATCTGCTCACGCATCATAAAGGTGTCGTTTACGCCCGGCGTGTCGCGAATGCATAGCCGAACTGGCAGCGCAGGCTGGTGGAAAAACAGGTCGGCAGATCGCGTTATATCCGCAAATCGACCTTGCTGCTCAGATGCGCTGTTATCGAAATCATCACCAAGGCAGACGTACCTCTCGACCAATTCGTGATCGAAATAGCCGTAGTCATGCTGCTGCCCCAGCAAAAGTTCAAACCTCTCACCAAGGCGCAGCTTTGATTTTTGGCGCATCTGTTCAACCTGCGCTTTGATCTTGGCCAGTTCCTCATCCGCGCCGGCGCGGTCCGCCAATTCACCGATGCGGCCACCGCCTGCGATCAGTCGATCCCACTCATTTTCTTCGAAAAAGCAAAACTGCGCGCGCGTTTTAGCGGTAATCGGTTTGGGTGACATGTGCAGTGATGTCACAACCGAGGTCCACGGGTTCACATCCGTTGGCAGCAAGTCCGCGCGGCCAATCATGCAGTTCACAAGTGACGTTTTGCCCGACTTAATCTGGCCAATCATCGTAACGCTCGGCTCGAAGGCTTCAATCTTCGCCTCAAGCTGCGCCGCGATCTTGGCGGTGCTGTCATCCCCAAGGTTTTTGGCGGTAAGCACGGCGGCTTTTATCGGCTCCACCGCCAGCGCAAACGCGTCCAGCCCCGCGACGGCGGATTTCAAAAGCCGATCCGATGCACTCAGGCCATCATCAGGGCCCGCGGACGGTATGGGAGGAGCCATGTTCATATCAGAACCAGCCAGTAGAGTACGGGGGTTAATACTCCGTGTAGCGCCGCCCAATTATGCAGCATCGAGCATTTCTAACTCACGCCGCAATTGGAGTAAGGTGGTGACCGCACAGATCGTCTGCGAGAGTCCACCCTCAACCGACAACAATAAGATGTTGTCTGCAGCAGTGCGCGCATCCTCGGACAAAAGCGCGAATTCGCTTGATACGCCTGCCCCCCCTAGATGTGTTTGCATGGCCTCTGCCAGTGCCTCGGCAGCCGCCGAACAAGTCGTCAAAATTTGCGTGAGCGCTTCTGGGGCTTCCCCCGCCATTTCAGGGGCCAAATCCGTGGCATAGCCAGCCAAAACCGAAAGTGCCTGTTGAGCCGCGCCTTGAGTGGCTTGGTCGTTAGCATTTTGGTTCGTATCGGCCGCAAGATTTGGGGCTGCGCCTCGTTCAGCCGCCTCATCTCTGTGGCTGGCGAGAAAGCTCTGAGCATCCACATAAGCTGCTGCCCGTTGTGCGGACACCATATCTACAATTTCGCGCAGCAAAGTGGACGATAGCTCGGCGTTTTGCGCACCCGGCGGTGCGCCCAATACAATCGGGAATAACCCATAGAACTCACTGTCCGCGATGCTTTGGAAGTAAGATATTTGCGCGTCATTGAGCCGCTCAGAAAACGTCATGGTATCAGCAACTGGCACCAAAAAACTGAGCATTTTCAAACGATCCGGAACTTTTTGCCAAACCTGCAACTCTGACGAGGAAAAGATAGCCGTGCACCAGATGCAGATATCTGCGTTGTTAGGGTCAAACGCGGCGGGCGTGTCCGCAACGAACAACTCAACCTCAGAAATGGCGCGTGCGCACATAGCATTCGCCAGCGCATCTCGCCCCGCACTTTCAGGGCCCGCGATCAACAGACGTGTTTTGGATGTCATCGCCTTCAAGAGACCCTCCGCCACCTCCCGCGCGTTCGTAGAAAGTCCACCAGACTGGAGCAACGCATGCATTGCCGCCAAGGCCGTGCCATGGTCACCGTCCCTGCTCACCCCGCTGCCCCTTTTGTGCGTGGTCCAATGGAAAACATCGGCTGGACAAAGTCAGGAATGCTACCAGTTTCGATAACTCTTAACGGTACAACTGGCCTGACGCCTGAACCGGTACGCGCGGTTTTCACCTGAACCACGGAAAGGGAAACGTTGTCCAAATCCGGGTCCTGTAGGCGCTCTAACCCCTCCATCAGACTGTCGGATATCTCGGCGCTTCCGCTGAGGGGCTGATCCCGGAGGACCGCCTCAATCTCCACGTTGGGCAGAAATTGCAGCCCATCGCTGGCGACAATCAGCGTGTCGCCCCCCTTCAGCTTCAGGGGCACCTCCGGACAATCCATATGCGGGATCGGTTTCCCATACAGCACGGAGGTCAGCACATTGCGATCTGGATGATCCTTACCTTCAGCCGCACTCATCGCGCCCGCGGCAACCATGGTGTCAATCGCACGGCTCATGGAGTGATCTTCGTTGAGCTGCGTCAGCTCATTCTCACGAAACAGAAAAAGCGGGGAGTCCCCTATGGATATCCAATGCAATTCATCACCGACCAGCACGGCGACCACCAAGGTAGAGCCCATCCCGCTACATTCCGAATGCATCTCAACATGAGAGCGTAAACGACTGTTGGCCGCACGCGCAGCGTCCCTAAGCGTTTCTGGGATGCACGTCCTGTCTGCCACCATTTCACTGCGCATAAATGTCAGCGCGCGAAACACTTCTGTCAGGACAATCTGGCTGGCGACGTCGCCTGCGGCGTGCCCCCCCATACCATCCGCCAAAATCACAAACCCTAGGTCCGCCCCGTTGGCGATATTTGCCAACATGGCGTCTTCTTGATAGTCCCGAGCACCGCGCGACATCGCAGAGGTAACATCAAAGGCAAATACTGGCTCACATTGTTTGTGCATGACCCGCGCCTTCCCAGACGAATTCGTCACCGCACAGAGCCACAAACCGCAGCGTTGTTTCACCGATGCGGATCATGTCACCGTGGCGCAGATCTTCGGTGCTTAGGACCGGGCGACCATTCAGGCGAACAATGTTCGACTTTCCCCCGTGCCCAAGGAAAAATCCGTTGGCTTCCTCATCGTAGGCGATGGCGGCATGTTTCTCGCGTGAGATACTGGTATCACCGAGGTCCAGCACCACGGTTTGATCGTCACCACGACCGATGGTCGACACACCCGAATGCAGCGTAAAGCTGTGCCCCCGGCCCGGCCCATCCGCCACAACAATCCATGCGACCGGAAAGCGTGCGCCCTTTGGGCTGGCTTGGGCTGCGGCTTTGTCGATCGGATCGACGATCGCGGCCTCTTGATCAAACCCCAGCATCCGCGTCCGAACCCGCCGAGCTGAGCGATCATTTCGTTGCGGCGGATCAACCTCTGGCACAAGCGTTGGTCCTTGAGGTGGCGTCGTAAACTGAACCTCCGACACCGGCGTCCGATGCAGGGCCTGAGACTGCCGCGCCTCCTCTATTGCCTTTTGTTTTTCGGCGATACGCGCCTGAAACGCGGCGATTTCTTGGGCCGCAAGCGCTTCTTGCTCAGCGAAGGCATCGGAGGGGTCTAGCGCCGCAGGCGCACGCGCGGGGGCAACCAAGTCCTCGGCGCGAGCCAGTGTATAGTCCTCATCCCGCGGGATAGGGTCGATCTCACGTGGCGAGGTCTCTGTGGGTGTCGTGCAGGCCATGGAGTGCGGGCTCGGCGGATCAGATAACTGGGCACCTTCCTCTACTCGGGCCACGACCTCAGACAATGCCCGTGTGTCCAACACTTGATCCAATTCAGGCTCTCCCATGTCGACGGGCGCTATAGGCTCGCTTTTGGGCGGCGTATTGAAGACGCGTTTAAACAAAGTCATCTCGGAACCTCATTTCTTTTTGCTTTCAACGCGATGACGTCGCGCACGGGGTTACAGCACATCGTCACTGTCCAGGGTCAGGATCGGCGGCGTGCTTGTCTGAGCAGGAGCCGTTGCAGGCGAAACCAGCGCCATGATCTGTTTGCCGTTCAGACCAAGAACCACAGCAAAGACCAGCGCGCCCATCACCGTTAAGATCATCGGCAACTTCGAAGCGCCCGGCACAGCCAATGGCTGCGATACGGCCTTAGGCTTTGACTTGGCCGTGTACATTGCGTCGATTGCCGCTTCGCTGGCGGCAACACGCGCGACCTGTTTGAGGCGCGCTTTTTCAATCCAATCTGGGGCTTCATCTTCGCCGGTATAGCCTGCGGGTTCTGGGTCGGGTTCAAGCGGGTGAGCCAATTCCGCAAACCGCTGCTGATAAGACACCTCGGCCCGCTTGGGCGCGGGATCAACTTCCACAGGTTTGGGTTGCTTCGGCTCTGCCGCTGCACTGCCACCATCATCCTTCTGGGCAATCGCGATCAACTGCGTAACTGTCCGTTCGATGTCTCGCTCTTGGGTTGCTGCGGGCGTAGGCACGGGTGACCCGCCTTCACCACCGATGCGCGCCATCCAGTCCTGCGCGGATTGAATCCGATCCTTCGGCAACACTGCCATTGCCTGATCCAAGGCCCGCAGAAACGCATCTGGATACCCCGCGATACGCCCTACCAAGGGCACGTAGGGATCAGGCTTTTTGTCGGCGATAGCAGCCAAACGCATCTGGCTGTTGGGTGGAGCGCTACCTGAAATGACATGCACAAAGGTTGCCGCAAGCGCGTACAAATCGCTGCACGGCCCCTGCTGACTGCCCGCAACATAGAACTCTTGTGGGGAATACCCGTCCTTGACCACCTGCACCGCCGACAATGCGCGGCTCTTTTTGCTGGCCTCTTCCCGCGCGGCCCCAAAATCGATCAAGACGGGGCTGCCTGACGTATCAATCAAGATGTTGTCGGGGGAAATATCCCGATGCAGCATATCCTCTGCATGAACGACCGCGATGGCATCTAATATCCGCCAGAGCACCGATTTGATCTCTGCATAGGCGAGGCGTTCCCCCTTTGCGTCAATGATATCAAGCAGATCCTGCCCTTCGATCAGATCCAACGCCATGTAGGCTGTCTCATTGTCCTTAAAGACCTGATGCACGCCCACAATGTTGCGGTGGTCTAGTTTCGCGAGGCTCCGCGCCTCTCGGACAAACATCTCAACAATCGAATGGAACTGCCCCTTTGAGGTCCGCGACCGCTCGACTACGGTGCGATTTTTCCGCTGGCACAGCGCCTCAGGGAAGCATTCCTTGATGACAACTTGCCGGTCCAAACTGTCCCGCGCCACATAGGTTATCCCGAAACCACCGCTGCCCAAATACCGTTCAATGACGTACTGCCCGCCCAACAACCGGGTGCCCACCGGCAGGAATTCTGCCGAAGCATGGGGGTCGTTTGGGGCATTGTTGGGTCTCATTGATTTCCGCACCCCCACGGGCTGTTGCAAGCGTGCGCTCATCATCGGGAGCGCGCTTTTCCTGCGGCTGAAATCGCGGCGAACTGTGTCCAAAGCTCGGCAAAAGGGTGGCTCTGCTCTGGAGAACATCTGCAATTCGAATTGCTTTTGAATGGCCTTGGCAGCGGCATGCCATTTGAAGCTGAGGAAACGGCCCTGTGGCCTTGCCCCTAGACAGCCTGCGACTGACCTGATCGAAGGGTGGGCGAGCAGAGCCGCCACCCTCGCGAAGTACAACACCGGAGCACCCGAGATGACACTACCAACCACAATGAACGCAATGGTCACTATGGGACACGGCAACATGGATCAGATGGTTTGGCACCCAGATTGGCCCTGCCCCACGCCCGCCGCGGACGAAGTTTTGGTCCGGGTCAAGGCCTGCGGGCTGAACAACACCGACGTGAACACCCGTGTGGGTTGGTATTCCAAAGCCGTAACGGAGGCCACAAGCGGCGATGGCTATGCCAAAGTCGACGACGAAGACCCGACATGGGGGGCCGCGCCGATATCCTTTCCACGTATTCAGGGGGCTGATGTCTGTGGCGAGATCGTCGCCGTCGGCATAGGCGTGGACGCCACCCGCATTCGTGAACGGATCATCACCGACTGCTGGCTGCGGGACCCGCAAGATCCCAGCGACATCAACAAAACCGGTTACTTCGGCTCGGAGCGGGATGGCGGCTTTGCGCAATACACCACCATGCCTGCGGTCAACGCGATTGCGGTAAACAGCCCCCTGTCTGACGCCGAATTGGCCACGTTTTCATGCTCCTACTCCACGGCTGAGGGAATGCTGACCCGCGCTGGCGTGACGGCGGCAGACACTGTTTTGGTACCGGGCGCTTCGGGTGGCGTGGGCACTGGGCTAATCCAGCTGGCCAAGCGACGCGGCGCCCGTGTGGTCGCACTCGCGTCCGAAAACAAACATGCCGCCGTGCGCGCCTTGGGCGCTGACATTGTGCTCCCACGCGCGCCAGAAAACCTGAGGGCGGCCCTCGGGGGCGAGAAAATCACCGTACTTGCGGATGTCGTGGGTGGCCCTAATTGGGGCACCCTTCTCGATGTTATCGAACGTGGTGGGCGGCTCACATGCTCCGGCGCGATTGCGGGCCCGATCGTCGCGTTTGATCTGCGCACGTTCTACTTACGGGATCTGACGTTCACGGGCTCTACCGTCATCGCACCCGAGGTCACAGCCGCACTTGTCCGCTACATTGAAGCCGGTGAGATCAAACCCGCCTTGGCCGCCACCTATCCGCTGCGCGAGCTGCACGCTGCACAATCCGCGTTCATCGAAAAAGCCCACACGGGCAATATCGTTGTAGTCCCATAAGCTCCGAGCCATTGGGGCGGCCTGCTCAGCCGACCCCAGTGCGTAAGTTGTGACTAACGCTGCATCAAAGTCGGCATGCCCAGCATCCGAGAAAACGAAAAGCCGTCTCGTTGGGGGCGGTCAACTGGATCCTGACGTTTGATCACGAGTGGTAGGATAAAGTTCGCCATCCGCGCGTGTTTGGGAAAAATCGAGCCGGTAAAGGGTTTACGGCGGCTCAACAAACCAATCGGGAAATTCGCCATCCGCGCGTGGCGCGAAAAGATGGACCCTGTGAACGGTTTGCGCGTGCTCAACAATCCGATGGGAAAGTTCGCCATGCGGGGGGCGCCGGGCATCAATGCGTTGCTGCCGGTTTTGCTGTTGATCAACAGGGGGAACGGCACCGTGGCCATTCGCTGATGCCGTGGAAAGATGGATCGGTTGAACGGCTTACGCCGGTTGGTCAACGGCAGAATGACATTCGCCATCCGCCCATGCCGCGGAATAATCGAGCCCGTGAATGGCTTGCGCTGAGAGATCAACTTGATCGGAAAACTCGCCATACGCTGATGTCGTCCAAAGATCGACTTGGTGTAAGGTTTGCGTTGGCTCAGCAGGCCAAATGGCCAGTTTGCCATGTGCGCGTGGCGATAAAACAGGGTCCCGTCATAGGGCTTGCGCTTGGACAAAAGCGGAATGGGCCAATCAGCCATGTGATGATTGCCGCGTGCACGCGAACTACGCTCAACCCCCGACATGAACCGGGGATGGCTTTGCAGAACGCTCAACCCACGGCGCCCGTAGGTTGGATCCTTAACCTCAACCTCATCAACGACGCCATCAAGAGCCACGGCCCCGTTGGCCACGGCGGCTTCGCGCGTCATCCGCGCAACGCCCAAGGGGCGGCATCCGGCCTCTACCAGCATCACAGCGCCGCCCTTAGCAAGGCGCTCTTGATAGACTTGCGCCGCTGCTGGCGTGACTTGCAGCGCAGTCAGTTTATCCGCAAGGCCCTCCGCATCCGTGAATGTCCGAATGATCTGTGGCGCAACCTTTTGCTCAAACACGAGCGCATCGCGCGCCGCCATCGCCTGGTCCGCGTGTTCAAAATACCGCGTGATGATCTTTGTCATTGTGCCTCCACTGGCTTTGGTTGTGCGGTCGCTACAGGGCGCGACGTCCGGGAAACGCCACGTCGGATCACGAGCGGAATAGCAATGAGAATAGCCATAACAAGGAATGCCATCTCGATCGTGAAGACTACATTATAGGGCGTGCTGGGCTGAAGTCCCGCAAGGCTTGGGGCCGTCACAAGGATGTCACGGACAATTCCGGCCAGTGCGACGCCAATGCCGGCACAGGTTGCCTGCACCGCACCCCATGCCCCAAGCGACAGACCGATCTGGTCTGGCGGAGCATTTCGGATCGTGGCCGTAAGCGTGCCGTGCCCAAACAGGCCGGCACCGAGCCCAGTGGCCAACGTGCCCACGCAAAAGACAAACGCCCCACCATGGACCGAAGAAAGGATAATCGCGGCGAACCCCGGCAAGCCGATCATCGCACCGAATGTGGCCAAACGCACAGGGTCCCCGCCAATCGCGAGCGCACGCGATGCGATACCAAACCCCATCAACGTGCCACCCGCGAACAATGCCGTCAGGCGCGTCGTCTCAGCCACTGAGAACCCAAGCGCTTGGCCGCCATATGGTTCCAGCAGGACATCCGCCATGCCAAAGCCAAATGTGCCTAAGCCGATCACAACCAACAGCCGCATCGTCCCGGGTAAGGCAATCAACCGCCCCCATGCATCTAGGAATGACACCTTGGGCGTCTGCCCCATGCGCAAGGCGCGCGACCGGTCACGAGATTCCTGTTTCCACATCGCAATCATATTGAGCGCGACAGTCACCACCGCAGAGCCCTGGATCACTTGGATCAGCCGGCCCGGCGTATAATCAGCCAGTAATGCGCCATAGATAAGCGCGCTCACGACCATCCCGAGCAACAGCATGACATACATCAGGCCCACGACCTTTGGGTGGTCCTCTTGCTTGACCAAATCCGTCGCAAGCGCCAACCCCACCGTCTGCACGATATGCAGACCAGCCCCCACCAGCAGAAACGCAAGCGCCGCAGACGACAAGCCCAGCCAGCGGGGGGCATCCACCGCCTCGCCATAGCCCGAAAGGACCAAAAGCGCGAAAGGCATAATCGCAAAGCCGCCGAACTGGTACATCGTACCCTTCCAGATGTAAGGCACGCGGCGCCAGCCGAGGGCAGACCGATGTTCATCCGATTTAAAGCCGACCAATGTTCGAAATGGTGCAAACAGCAATGGCAGCGCGAGCATACCTGCCACAAGCGCCGCCGAGACATCTAACTCAACAATCATCACCCGATTGAGCGTGCCCATCAACAGCACCAATGCCATCCCAACCGTCACCTGAAACAACGACAACCGCAGCAATCGCGACAGCGGCACATCCTTGGTCGCGACATTCACAAACGGCAGATAGCGCGGCGCGATAGAGGCCAGCTTGTTAAGGGCAAAGGCGCGATACTTCATGGGTCCATTTACCACCACGGGTCGATGATCAGCTGACATACGCGGCCAGCCAAGCGCTCAGACAAAAAGAGAGCGCCCTCAGGCGAAATCGCCCGGGGCGCGGATGATCGACTAAAACGTGCCGATCACAGGGGGTGCATCTGCGGAAGCCCGAATTGTGCCGGGTTGCAGGATGGCCTTTGCTGATGTGCCATCAGCAAGAACGATGGTCACTTCACGTGCGCCGCCGTCCAGATCTTTTGTATAGGCCACTTTCGCGGTATCCGCGTTTGGTACTGTCATGGCAGACGCCATTTCATCCCCGGAGCCAAGAGGCTGACCGGACAAGAAGTCCGACACCCATGACGTGTTGCTTAGAACAGCAACGTGGACCGCGAACGACCCAACGGCGACTGCGCCAAGAAACAGGGGGACCCCGACGGACGGGGACACAACAAGCCACATTTTTGCATTGTTCATTGTCTATCCTTCCTTAGCCGAGCCAAGGCGTTGCAGACGCCACAAGAATGTGTGCCAGAAGCGCGATAGCCCCGAATACGCGGGTGCCATCAATGAGGTAGCTATGCACTTCCTCGGCCTCTTTTAGGGTCAGACCGGTTGGCCAGACCTTCTCTGGATCATCGGACATGTCCAAACTCCTCCATGGTTAGGTTTCGGAACCCACACGAAGACGGCTTGGCAAGATGCGATGGCCACTCTCGTGGATTCACGGCCCAGCCCATTATTTAGGCCACAGCCGATAGGAAAACTGTGTACTTTTTTATTTACATTGTAAACTGTCTATATAAGTTTACATATTTTAATAAGCATTAACAAATATTTAACAAAAGAATTACCGCAGATCACATTCAAATTCGGAAATTATCCACAACCCTGCGGTGATCCAACGAACACCCCGTCGCAACCAGAGATGGGCCAGTCTAATCGATAGCGGCGCCGAATCCAGTGACAGTCAAACCGCCATAAACCACCCAGCAAAAAGGGCGCAGCGGTGGACCATTTCAACTATGGAACCGCTGCGCCCTGCCATTAGATTTGGCTGAACAGGAAGCCCTTAGAACCCGTCAGGCAACAAGGCGTCAGGCATGTTTTGGTAGCACACCGGCCGTACGAACCGACGAATAGACATCGTCCCGACCGAGGTCGCGCCAAAGTTGGTGGAAGCCGGGTAAGGTCCGCCATGTACCATCGTGTCTGACACCTCAACGCCAGTGGGGAAGCCGTTTACCAAGACGCGGCCAGCCTTACGTTCTATGATCGGCATCAGGCTTTGAGCCATCTGCGTATCAGCGTCATCCATATGGATCGTACAAGTCAGTTGCCCCTGCAATGCCTTGGCAACAGACGCCATTTCATCCGTATTTTGCGCAACGACCACAATGCCCAAGGGTCCGAAGACTTCTTCCTGCAACGCGTGTTCGGCCAACCAATCCTTAGCTGACACTTGATACAAATAGGGCTTCGCTTCGCGGCCTTCACAGGCCGTGCCGAGAAGTTCGCTCACACCAGCGCCTTGAGCTATGCGAGCAGCCCCGCTGCGGTAGGCATCGGCGATCCCGTCAGTCAGCATTGTCTGGCCACCCATCTCGCTTAACGCGCCCTGTGCGGCATCAATGAACGCATCCGCACCCGGAAGGACAACCGCAATGCCGGGGTTCGTGCAGAACTGCCCTGCCCCCATACACAGCGAACCAGCCCAAGCTGCGCCCATGTCCGCCCCGCGCGCTTTGATTGCTTCGGGCATCATGAACATCGGATTGACCGAGCCCAATTCACCAAAGAACGGGATCGGCTCTGGCCGTGCTGCGCACAGATCAAACAAAGCACGCCCCCCACCAAGCGAGCCGGTGAACCCAACGGCGCGGATCAGCGGGTGTTGGACCAGTGCGGTGCCGACGTCGCGCTTGCCGCCTTGAATCATGCTGAACACGCCCGGATGCATGCCCGTCTTTTGGATCGCCGCGTGGATCGCCTCAGCCACAATCTCGCCCGTGCCGGGGTGGGCCGAGTGGCCTTTGACCACGACCGGACACCCCGCAGCCAAAGCCGCAGCCGTGTCCCCGCCAGCCGTAGAGAACGCCAATGGGAAGTTCGAGGCGCCGAACACGGCGACGGGCCCGATCGGGCGCTGCACCAGCTTAAGATCAGGGCGCGGCAGTGGCGCCCGGTCGGGCAGTGCTGGATCATGCGCTTGGTCCAGATAATCGCCCTTGAGGATATGTGACGCAAACAACCGAAGCTGGCCAGTGGTGCGACCGCGTTCGCCCTGAAGGCGCGCCTCCGGCAGGCCGGTTTCTTGGGTGCCAATTTCCGTGATCGCCTCACCGCGGGCCTCAATCTCATCAGCAATTGCGTTTAGAAACGCGGCGCGGTCCTCGCGGGAGGAGTAGCCAAAAGACCAAAATGCCTCTTCGGCCGCTTCGCAGGCTTGTGCCACCAAATCGGGTGTTCCGACCGAATAGTCATGGGCAGAGCCATGGGCCGGATCAGATGCAAAGGTCCGGTCACTCGCGACCCATTCGCCAGCAATCAGATGTTTTCCGTGGGGCTTAAAGCTCATCTTGGGTATCCGTTTTTATGGGGTTTCAAATGTCGGGCGCGATCTAGGGCGCCGGGATTAGGGGTCCTCGGGCGCAAGCATGGTGCTAACGAAATGGTCGCCGCGCCCATCCGAGACCAGCGTCGCAAATCGATCAGCGAGCAGGGCCGCCAACGCCGTCCGAGAGGGCGCCGCGTGTTCGATCAAATCACGGGCATACCGCAAGTCCTTTGCCGCGTTGGTTATCGTAAACTGCGCGCCGTCGTAATTGCCGTCTAGCGCAGGACCAACGGCCTTTTGCAGCGTGCCGGAGCGGGCCGCCCCGCTCATCATGATGTCATATAACGCGCGGGCATCAACGTTCATTTTCTCGGCGCATTGGAATGCATCCGCCAAAAGCATCGTGGTGCCCTGCGTGACCAAATTATTCAGCAGCTTTGCAGCATGCCCGGTACCAGCATCGCCAAAACGGCGCACCGTTTTTGAATAAGCGCCAACGATCGCTTCAACCTCGGGAAAATGCGCGGCATCGCAGCCGACAAGCGAGGCGAGGCTACCTTCGCGCGCTTGCTGTGGCCCACCCGTTAGCGGCGCATCCGCAAAAAAGGCACCCCGCGCCGCCAGATCATGCGCCAACTGCGCGCTGGTTTCTGGCCGGGACGTGCTGGTGTCGATCCACATTTGTCCCGCACTGAAATGGGGCACCAATTCATTAGCCAGATCAGCGATGACCTCTGCGTTCGGTACACAGGTGATCAAGACTTCGCAGCCCTGCAGCAGTTCCAGCGCACTTGCCGCTTCAATCGCGCCCTCCGCCAAGAGGCCCTCGACCGGCGCTCGGTTTTTATGGGGCAAAACCACAAGCGGATGGCCCGCCGTCAATAGGCAAGACGCCATGCCGGCGCCCATCAGTCCAACGCCGATAAAGCCTATGGCGGGCAACGTCATAACGCGGCTTCGGTCTTTGCTGTTGTTGCCATACGTACCAATAGATCAAAGGCTTGGCGCGTGGCGCTCACGTTCGCGATCCCTTGGCCTGCGATATCAAACGCGGTGCCGTGTGCGGGCGTGGCGACGGGGATGGGCAAGCCACCGGCGACGGTCACGCCCCTTTCGAACCCCATCAGCTTGATCGCAATCTGACCCTGATCGTGGTACATTGTGACCACGGCGTCGACCTCACCTCGCTTGGCTTTGAGGAAAACGGTGTCCGAAGGCCAAGGACCGGTCACATGCATTTGCCGGTCCTGACAGGCTTTGACGACCGGCTCGATGATATCGATCTCTTCACTGCCGAACTTACCGTTGTCTCCCGCATGCGGGTTCAACGCGGCAACCGCGACGTGTGGCCGTGCTTTGCCCGAGCGCGCGAGCGTGGCATGCGCCAGCTCAATCGCACGCTGGATGCCCGGAGCGTCGATGTTGGCCGCCACATCTTTTAGCCCAATGTGGCTGGTCACGCGGGTGGTCATCAAATCGTCCAAGACGTTGATTTCCGAATGATATCCCGTGAACCCAAGGTACCGCGCCATATAGCGATGCTCGTCCTCGGCGTTCAGCCCAGCAGAGGTCATTGCAGCCTTGTTGAAGGGTGCAAACAACACGCCATCCACAAGGCCCGCTTGCGCAAGATCAAGCGCCTTATCCAAGCACCTCAGGGACGTCGTGCCGCCCGCTACGGTTACTGCGGCCACTTGGACCTGATCGGGATCAACAGTCGCAAGGTCAAGGTGGGCAAGCCCTTCAAAACCTCCGATCGCACCCTCTTCAATCGTGTTGAGCGTTACCTCAATGCCCGCTTGTTCGGCCCCGCGTTGCCAAAGATGGGCATCGCCAACCAAAATGATATCTGCGGCTTGGCACACGCCATCCTCGGACAGCAGTTTAGCAATCAATTCAGGACCAATTCCAGACGGATCACCCGGGACAATAGCGAGTTTGGGGCGCATCATTCGGCCTCTTTTTCAGATTGAACTTCTGCAACCGAGGCGGCGATGTTTTTCTCTGCCGTCTGTAGGTGCAATTTCAGGGCGCGACGTGCGGCAACCGGATCACGGGCTTTTAGCGCCCGAACGATATCCAAATGCTCCTGCCGGGTGGCGTCGCGGCCCGCATCGCGCTGCGACGACAAAAACCGCACGCGCCATAGCCGAGCGTTATAAGTGGCATGTGTTTCCGCCAAGGCGGCATTGTTCGCGGCCGCTACAATTGCTGCGTGAAACGCCATGTCGCGCCGAAATGCCTCTAGCTTGCCTTCGGAATTTCGGGCCTCTTTGATCGAGGCGTTGATCCGCTCAATTTCAGCCAACTCAGCGTCGCTCGCGTGTGTACAAGCCAACTCTCCGGCTAGCGCCTCAAGCGCGCCTTGGACCCGCAACCAGTCATTGATTTCATCAAGCGAAGGGTCCGCAACGCTGGGGCGGCGGGTCGGGCCGTACGCAATAAGCCCCTCCCCCTCAAGAATACGCAAAGCCTCTTTCAGCGGGGTCCGGCTGATCCCGAATGCCTCGGCCAGATCACGTTCCCGCACGGGCATACCGGGCGCCAATTTTCCCAGCATGATGAATTCACGCAGATTGTCCGCCGCCTCCGAAGCCAGCGACTTGCGCGGCTTGAGATCGGCGAAATCACGCAGTTCATTTCTCCAGGCAGGATCTTCCATGCTATTTCCCCCACCGCAGAACGAGCGGATCAAGCGGCCGCAGCAGATCAATCATCCGCGAGCGAATATCGGGGTGCAAGGGCGGGATCGGGTGGCGACAGAACTCAGACTTGATCACGCCGCCCTCTACCATCGCGGCCTTGCACGACTGCCAACCGCATTGCCGATTTTCATGATTAATCGCCATTGCGACCCGGCCATAAGCCTCTGTCGCACCAGAGATGTCACCCGAATGATATTTGGTGATTACCGGTTTGATCTGATCCACGATCATGCCGCTGGTCATTGACCCCGTCGCGCCGGCGTCCAGATCGGCCAAAAGAGTAATCGCCTCTTCGCCATCGAACGGTGCCTCAATCGCGTCACCGCCCTCTGCGATCAGGGCACGGATTTTATTGGCCGCGCGGGGGCATTCGATCTTGAACAGCTTCACGGCCTCAATCTCACGCGCCATGCGCACCAGTAGAGGAACCGGCAAATCCACGCCTGACAAAGGCGCGTCCTGAACCATGATCGGAATACCGACCTCACCCACAGCGGCAAACTGCTCAAAACTTTGCTCGGGCGTGCCCTTAAGCAATGCGCCATGATAGGGCGGCATCATCATAACAATGTCTGCGCCCAAGTCCTTGGCGAAACGCGCACGCTCAACGGCAATTTGGGTGGCGTAGTGGCTGATCGTGATGATCACCGGCACCCGGCCTGCGATATGCTCAACGCTCAGCCGCGCCAACACCTCACGCTCCGCGTCCGAAATCAGGAACTGCTCCGAGAAATTGGCAAGAATGCAAATTCCGTCCGCGCCTTGATCGATCAGGCAATCAAGGACACGTTTCATGCCCTCCAGATCGGGGGTGCCATCGTCATGAAACGGGGTCGGTGCGACGGGCCATATGCCGGTGTAGGTGCTCATTCGGTGATCTCGAAGTGTTCCAGGTATTTATCAGTGATCGTGATCCCAAGACCCGGCTTTTCCTCGTCCAGTTGCAAGAAACCATCTTGCGCCTCTGCATCACCCTCAAAGATGTAATAGAACAGCTCGTTGCCGACTTCGACATCGAAAACCGGGAAATATTCCGACATTGGGCAGTTCGTGTTGGCCATCGTGACGTGATAATTGTGCATCTGGCCGGCATGCGGGATGACGGGCACCTGATACGCCTCGGCAATGGCGTTGATTTTTTGGGCCGCCGTGATCCCGCCAACGCGGTTCGTGTCGTACTGCAAAACGCTCACGGCGTTGGTCTGCAACAGGTTCTTGCACCCCATGACCGAAAACTCATGCTCACCGCCAGAAATAGGCACGATGTTCATGGCGTTCAGCTCTGCGTAGCCGGTGGTATCGTCACCGATCACCGGCTCTTCCAGCCAACGCAACTCAAATGGGGCCAGCTTTGGCAGCATGCGTTTGGTGTAGTCGAGGTTCCAGCCCATGTAGGCATCAGCCATCAAATCCTTGTCGTAGCCGATCACTTCGCGCACGCATTCGATCCGCTTGAGGTTTTCGCGCATCCCCGCCATGCCGTCCCGTGGACCCCAGCCAAAGCGCATCTTGAACGCTTGATATCCGGCTTTCATCGCCTCTTCGGCCTCGGCCTGCATCACATCAATAGGGCCGGAATACAGCTTGGAGTAATAGACTGGGATTTCCTCTTTGGTGCGCCCCCCGAGCAGTTTGAACACTGGTTTATCGACGAGTTTACCCATCAGATCCCAGATCGCGATATCAATGGCCGACATTGCGGTCATGCCCACGCCTTTGCGGCCCCATGCTTGGGTGCGCCGGTACATCTTTTCCCAGATGTAGGCATAATCGAACGGGTCCTCACCCACGACCAGCGGCGCATACCAATCATCAATCGCCTTCTTCGTGACCGAGGGCGCAAGTGCTGCATTGCCGATGCCAATGGTGCCGTCGTCGGCCTCTACCTCACAGGTCAGCCATTGGTGAAAGCGGAACGATTCCATCGCGTCCCCCTTCATGCCCAGCGCATCAGAGGCGTTGGTGCAGAAGTTCCCTTGTGGCGGGACCGTAGGCCCCGTCCAATTCCAGACACGGGTGCGGATCGATTTAATTTTGGTCATGGGTTATTCTCCCGTAGATTGGAGCGGATCGCGTTGGCGAAACAGGCGCCAGAAATAGGGCCCGAACAACGCGAGTACGGTTAAGACAAAAAACAGAAGCGTCAGGGGGCGCGTGAACATCAGCCACCACTGGTCATCGAGCATGATCAGAGATTGGCCGAGCCGTTTCTCCAGCATCCCCCCAAGGATCAACCCGATGGCTAATGGCACAACCGAATAGCCAAAGCGGCGCATGAAATAGCCGATCACGCCAGACCCGATCGCGATGTAGACATCCAGCATAGACTGATCGAGCGCATAGGCCCCAACGATCGAAAACGTGAAAACGATAGGCCATAGAATTTGCACCGGAACAAAGGTCACGCGTGCAAACAGCTTGGCCCCAAACAGCCCCACAAAGATGAACGTGATGTTGACCAGCAGCATTGACCAAAAGATCGCATAGGCAAATTCGGCCTGCTCGGTGAACATGGTTGGCCCGGGCTGAAGCCCGTGGACCATCAGCCCCGCAAGAATAACGGCGGCCGTCGGGCTGCCCGGAATGCCCAAGGCCAAGGTGGGCACCATCGCTCCGCCCGTGGCTGAGTTGTTCGCCGCCTCGGACCCAGCGATGCCCTCTATCGCGCCCTTGCCAAATTCCTCAGGCGTTTTGGACCAACGGCGCGCTTCATTGTAGCCAATCATTGAGGCAACGGTCGCGCCCTCGGCGGGCAAGATGCCAATAAACGTACCGATGCCCGAACTGCGCAAAATCGTCTTCCAGACTTTGCGGTAATCCGCGCGAGAGGGCAGCTTGATCGCCTTGAGCAGGATTTGACGCCGCTCAACGCTTAGACGTTCTGCCTGTACCAACAGCTCGGATATTCCGAAAATTCCGATCATGACCGGCACAAAGCCGATCCCTTCGGACAGCTCATTGAACCCAAACGTAAAGCGCTCAACCGTGGTCAAAAGGTCCTTGCCCACCGTTGCCAGCAAAATACCGATGCACCCCGCGATGATGTTTTTGAGCGGCGTGCCATCCCCAATGGTAGCCAGCATCGAAATCCCAAAAACCGTCAGCGCAAAGTATTCTGGTGGCGCAAAGTTATAGGCCATCCGCGCAAGCAATGGCGCGGCAAGCATCAGGCAAAAGACCGAGATAATCCCACCAATTGTCGATGAAACGGTCGCCATGCCCAGCGCCCTGCCCGCTTCACCGCGCTGGGCCATTGGAAAGCCATCCAAGCAGGTCGTGGCACTTGCGGACGTGCCGGGAGTGTTGATCAGGATCGCTGTGATCGCGCCTGCGAATGTGGCCGCGCAATAGATCGTCGTCAGGATGGCAATCGCGGGGATCGGCTCCATCGTAATGGTGAACGGCAGCAATAGGGCGGCACCGGTTGTGGCATTCAACCCCGGTAGCGACCCAATGATGACCCCCGCCAGCGTGGCTGCAAACAGCAACACAAGCAGCTGCGGGTCCATCAGTGCGAGAAGTCCGGCAATAAGCGGTTCCATATGGGTTATCCGTACCAGAGGTTCGTCAGAAAGCCGCGCGGGAAGCGGATCCGGAACACCAAATCAAAGAGAAGAAATACGAGTGCGGGGCTGATGAAAGCGACCAATCCGATGCTCCAAAGCCGCCGTTCGCCCCAAAGCCAAGCAAGCCCCCCAGCAAAGACCCCCAAGCCCAAGAACAGGTCGATTTGGGCGACCAGTGAAAAGACCACAAACATGCCAATGCTGCGCCAGACGTTTGCGCCCACGACGCCGTGCTCAATCGGCTTGTCAAAGATCATCACCAAAACAGACAGCGCGATGATCAGGATTAGCACCATCTGCGGGAAATCTTCCGGCTGCATACCGCGCAACAATATCGGCGGAACACGGTCAAACTGGGTGCTTAGCCAGTAAGCGAGTAGGCAAAAGACGATCGTGCCACAGGGCACCGCGTAGCGCGTCATGGATGACATCCTAGAAAAATGCGGAAAGCTCAGCCCGACCCGCAATACATGAGTTTGCGGGTCGGCAGTTTAGTGCGCGTGCTTACTCGATGAAGCCCAACTCACGCAGAGCGGCGTCCATATCAGCCTGCATCGACGTCAACTGGTTGCCCCAAACATCAGAGCCCGCGACCGAATTCGCATCAAGCCCAACCGATGTCAGGAAACCCTGGTAAACGGTGTGACCCATTGCATTCATTAGTGAAGCTTCGATTTTTTCAGCCACCGCATCTGGTGTGTCGGCATGAACAACAAACCCGCGCACGGTTGAGAAGTTCGCATCAATTCCCAGCTCTTGGGCGGTTGAGACATCGGGCAACCCGCTCATCCGCTCTGGCGCCAGAACCACGATGGGGCAGATATCGCCCGCTGCAATCTGCGACCCGGCTTCTGCGAGGTTAAGGACCGCCACATCAACGGCGCCAGCAACAAGCTGCGTGGCCAGTTCGCCGCCGCCGTCAAACGGGATGATTTTGGGGGTCGCAAGCTCACCGCGACGTGCAAACATAAATGCCGACACGTCATCGATACCGCCAAGGTGGGTTGTGCCGTAGGTCAGCGGGTCGTCTTTTTGAGCGGCCACAAAGGCCTCTGCATTGTCGTACACGCCGCAACGGGTCATGAGGATTTGCGGATCATCGGTGCCGCGCGCGATTGGGCGGACGTCATCCAGAGTCATATCGGTTTTGCCAAGTGCCACAGTCGCCGAGTGGCCGATGGTAAATGTTAAGATGCTGTGACCATCGGCTTCTTGCGTCAGGTAGTAATCCATCGCAGTGGCACCACCGCCCCCACGCTTATTGACGACGACCATGTCCGTGCCAAGCTCGCGCCGCGCGCGGATCATCATCATCCGTGTGGTCACATCTGTACCGCCGCCATTTCCGGCGTGGGTGATCACTTCAATTGTTTTAGTTGGGTATTCTTCAGCGAGAACCTCACCACCGAGGAGCGCTGCGGCAGATGCCAAAGCCAAAAGTTTCTTCATAATTTCCTCCCATGCGTTCGGCGCTTTCTGCGCCTTGCGTGGCGGATATCATAATATTCAAAATTTTGGAATACCAAATATTGTTGTGAAAATTGGGTATGACCTTCTGATGGAATGCAAGCGCCCTAGGGACACGCGTTGGACGTTGGCTGCAAAGGATGGCACGGCCGCAAATTCGACATCGACAAAGGGGCACTGCTAGCACGGCAGCGCAGAAAGTTTCGGTAGCCTGAAAGCGGTGCATTACCCCAAGCCAAACCTCCTGGGCTCGCTGGAAGCCCTACTCCAATGAAAAGATCACCACCAA